>JBBKWH010000052.1:0-25181 GCA_037968855.1 Moraxellaceae bacterium
AGTGCTGATACAGCGGATCAGTGCTGCACCAGCCACAGCGAATCGGTGCGTGCTCGGTGGTTGTCGTTGTGGTCATGGCATCGCGTCCTGTGCGGTTGATTATTATTGTCAGTGGCTTACAGATGACGACTGAGTCGGCTGACGCATTACTGGGTCGTGTCAGGACAAAAATCCACCCAACAGCGTTGCTGACTATCAAAGTAGGCCAATGATTTTGGATCAATTTCACTTAATGGCAGCCAGAGTTCGACACCACGTTCGCCATCGCCACTGCTAAACAATAGCGCATCGTCGCTGATTTCCATCACCCAACCGTGTAGCGGTTTGCCGTTGGCATCGTTTAAGCGTTGTTGATTGCCCGATTCGGCAAAGGCAATCCATTGATCCATGGTTAAAGCAACCGTCATAACTGCATCTTCCGTTGGGCCTAATCGGCCAAATAAGGGTAGGGGTTGGTGGCTTGCCCATTGCGCAAATAAATCCCGTAGTGCAAATGTGGGCGGCCACCTTTGGCGTTGCCAGTATTACCGACTTCGCCAATTTTATCGCCTTGATCGATGCGCTGGCCAATCGAAATACGGCCAAAATCATCCAAATGGGCATAGTAATGGCGGCTTAGGTCTGGGCCTAGCACCCAGACCGCCTTGCCACCTGCGCCGCCTGTACGAATACGCTGGATAATGCCATCGGTGCTTGAGCGAACTGTGGTGCCTTTTTTGGCAAAAATATCAATGCCTTCATGTCGACGGCCATTGCTACGTGCTGCGCCCCATGTATCGCGCAGTTCGCGTGTAGCCACACCTTTGACCGGAATTGGCAAATGACGATCCAGCGACTGATTGGCCAGCCATGCGGTATCGGCTTTGCTCGGTTGCATGCTGCCTAACTTGGGGTTGGAGGCGCAGCCAGTCAGCAGAGCCGTGCCCAGCAAGAGGGGCAATACCATTGATCTAAAATGATGAGTGATGGGCATGGGTTCACGTTCCTGTGTTGATCCATTAACGGGATGTGGCTGATCTGCTGGTCAGTAGCGGGTAAGGATTGATCGCGCCTTGTCCGTTGCGATAAATGCCGTAATGCAAATGCGGCGGGGTGGTGCGGGCATTACCCGTATTGCCCACATAGCCCAAAATGTCGCCTGCAATGACCCAATCACCGGCCTGATAACTGCCGTATTCGCTGAGGTGTGCATAGTAATGACGGGTCATGTCTGGCCCCAGTAGCCACACCACTTGACCGCCCAAGCTGTTTTGGCCGACGCTTAAAATCACCCCATGGGTATTGGCCAATACCGGCGTACCTTTTTTGGCAAAAATATCGATGCCTTGGTGCTGACGGCCACCACTACGCGCTGCACCCCACGTATCACCCAGTTGAGCCGGTCGAATGCCTTGTACGGGCACTGGCAGTTGAGCGGGTAATGGCTCACGGCCCAGTTGCCAATAAGCCAGTGGTTGTTGCCATACCGAGGGCCGTTGCTGCGGATCAGTGGGTGCGCAGGCCGATAGCAGCAATACCACCAGTACATAGCCGATTGGTTGTAGGCGTGAGCGCAAGTGTCGGATGTGGTCGATTCTGTTAGGCATGGGCAAGGTCTGTTATGGCGTACCACCATAGCGGCTATGGTAGGCGTTGAGTTCTAACTCGGCACGTTGCCGCTTCATGCGGGCGGTCAGTAGCTCGTCATCAAGCTCACGCAGGCGTCGACGAATCTCAATCCGTCGGGCATCTGAGGTGTCTTTTTGGGCCAATTCACGCTCGATTTTTTGTTGCTCATGATCCAGACGTTCAACCGCTTCGCGGGTCTCGTGTACACGGCTGCCTAAGCGGGCGGCAGGTTTGAGCGCAGCTTGCGTGGCCAATGGACAAATACTGATATTGCTGCTGCCAGTTAAAGCTGCATCTAACACTTGTGCAGGGGTACAGTAGTATTTAAGACCTTGTTGATAGCCTTGGCGGTATTGGCTAACCGCATTGGTCGCAACCGCGACGTTTTGCTCACTACAGCTATCCACACGTTGTGCAATTTGTTCGCTACGTCCAGCGCTGCCATCTTGCTGGCCCATCTGCTGCCAGTTGGCAATTTTGCATTCAGTCGGCGACATGGTTTGACAACCAGCCAAGGTTAGTAGGGCGCAGGCCGTGAGAGTCAGTGTGGCGCTGTGTCGCAATGATGAGGTCAGCATCGGTCCATTCCTTCAAATCAAGCCAAAAGCGTCAGTGCTGCCTTGAGCTTAACGGATCAAGCGCCGATTGGGGAATGTCAGATTAAGGCGTGATGCTGCTGGCTTGAATCAGTTTTTGCATCGCTTGTGGAATACCAACGCTGCTGGCCTCTTCTGTGGTGATCCAACGTAACACCGCTTGATCGGCATTCAGTTCCATCAACAAGGCTTCGGCCTGACTGCTATCCATCGCCAGATGCACCGCCTGAAGCTCCCACGTAAAGTGAGTAAAGCTATGCCGCACCCACGCACCTTGCTGCATCTGGCTGGCATAGCGTTGAGTCAGTTGTTGCCAGATCGATGGATTTTCAATGATCGGCAAACTCCACAAACCGCCCCATAATCCTTCGCTGGGGCGTTGTTGCCAGAGCCAAGTTGTTGGCTGCTGATGGTGATCGGCTAAGATTAAAACATTGGCTTGACGGGTTGGCGTGGCTTTTTTGGCGCTTTTTTGCGGAAAGTCTAAGACGCGACCTTGGGCAAACGCTTGGCAGTCGGACTGCATCGGGCAATACAGACACAATGGTTTTTTGCTGGTGCAGACCGTCGCGCCCAGATCCATAATCGCTTGGGTATAGTCGGCGTTACGTGCGGTAGGGGTCAGTTGTTCGGCCAGTTGCCACAGTTGCTTGATCACTACCGGTTTGGCGCTATCGCCTTCAATCGCCCGCCAGCGGGTTAAGACGCGTTTGACGTTGCCATCCATAATCACGCCGTACTGCCGCAGGCCCAAAGACATCAATGCACCAGCAGTCGAGGGGCCAATGCCAGACAATGCCTGCCATTCCATCAACGTCTGCGGAAAATGCCCTTGCGCCGCGACCACGCCAGCGGCCTTGTGCAAATTGCGCGCGCGTGCGTAATAGCCAAGCCCCGCCCAATATGGCGCAACGTCATCCCAATGCGCTTGGCCTAGAGCCTCAACAGTCGGAAAACGCTGGATAAACCGATCAAAATACTGCAACACTGTTTTGACCTGTGTCTGCTGCAACATCACTTCGGACACCCAGACTTTGTATGGATCATCACTGACTTGCCACGGCAAATCGTGCCGACCATGTTGATCAAACCAGTCCAGCAGGCGCGTTGCAAACTCATTCATATCAATTCCATAGCAAGGGCAATCCAAAAAATCTATCTGGGATGTGGGGGCAGGCTAGATGCAAAAAAAGGGAGCGATGAATGGCTCCCTTTTTGATCACATCAGTCTATTGAGTCGATATTAGCCCAGCTTTGTTACCCCAATTTTTTGGCCAGAAAATCCACTAGATTTTGCCATGATGCCTGCTCAGCTTGGGCGTTGTAGCCAAGGTCTACGCCATTGTCTTTGGCGCGTTGATCGGCGGCAGGGTTGGTAAAGCCGTGTTTGGCACCGTCATGCACATGCACGGTATAACGAATGTTGGCCTTGTCCATCTCTTGGCGGAAGGCTTCGAGTTTGTCCATACTGACCATGCTGTCGTCGCCACCATGTTCAATCAGCACATCGGCCTGAAAGGTCTCTGGATCAGCCGGTTGCTTAGGCGAGAGTTCACCATGAAAGGTCGCAATGGCTTTGAGTGGCATGCCTTCGCGTGCCATATCCAGCGCAATCTTGCCACCAAAGCAATAGCCAATCGCCGCCAGACGCGTCGCATCGACTTGCTCAAGACCAACCAGTTGCTCAAGCCCAGCACGGGCGCGCTGCATCAGCATGTCTGGATGTTGCAACATGTGCATCATCCAGTCGTTGGCTTGGCTGGCATCGGTGGTGGTTTTGCCGTCGCCATACACATCAATCGCCAGTGCGGCATAGCCCAGTGCGGCCAGTTCTTCAGCACGGCGGTTCGGGTAGTCAGTCACGCCCCACCATTCGGGTGCAACGATCACAGCAGCGACCGGACGACTGGTATCGGCGGGTAGGGCCAAGTGGCTTACCAGTGTTGCGCCATCGGCAGCAGTATAGGTCAAGGTTTGGGTGGTGATTCCGCTCATCAGAAGTACTCCATGTCAGGTGATCAAAAGATCAGGTTGCCAAAGCAAGGCTTGCAGTGTGGCCCAGTCCATAGGCGGTGCACCAGCAATTGGCTGTTTTGTTTGGCGGTAAAACTGTAGAGCAACTGTTGAAAAAGCGTGTTGTACCAACAAAAACGCCTTGACCATCGAGAGGATCAAGGCGTTGTAAAGATCAGATCTATGGCAAGCGATTATTTTTTGCTGTTTAAAAACGCAATCAAATCTTGTTGCAGTGCTGCATCGTCCAAGCCGTCATATTTCATCCGACCACCGACCACAAAGGTACGTGGGTTTTTGACATACGACGCCAGATTGGCATTGGTCCAAACGACTTTGGAGGCTTTTAAGGCATCCGAGTATTTGGCAAAACCCGCGACCGAGGCCGCCGGTTTATTCATGATACCGAACAGCGACGGGCCTTTTTTATTGACGCCCGCTGTCATGCTATGACAATCGGCGCAATCGGTTGCAAACACATCGGCACCCGACGCCAGATCAGCAGCCATGCTATGCGAGGCCAACAATGCACTACTGGTCAACATCAGCACTGCGATCCGGCGCGACAACATCACAGCCATCAGACCAAAATGATTCATTACCATGATGTCCAAAGGTAACCAAGGAGCGTGTCATTATCCTTGGCATTTGTGCCGGAATTATCGTAATTGTCCTTCGCGCCGTTAAATTTGGTATAGCCCGTATATTGCAGACCAAGGCGCACATTGGCCCACGGTGCCATCCACGAGGCTTCTTTACCAAACGGCGTCCAAGCCGCTTCAACGGTATAGCCTTGCGAGTTGGGCTTATGCACACGGTTGTCCACATAAACCAACGCATCTTCTGAACCATTGCTGGCAAATGCACCGAGGCTTAAACCGTAGCTTTGGTCATAGGTATATGAGCCATTGATGTTCATGCTGTTGAGATGGCCAAGGTTGTTAAACGCTTCACCGGCTGCAAATGCTGCTTCACGTTTTTGATTTTCATGAATATAGCTACCAGCGGCGGTCCAGATGTTTTTGCGATTACCCAAATACTGATATTGCGCGTCAACGCCCACATCGGTCAGGCGATCATAACGGCTGTTACCAGCATCAATCGGACGCACATAACTTTGCATCGCCACCACACCCACTGAGTAGTTGGCTGCGCGGTTTTGTTTGTAATACGCCAGACGGCCATAGGGGCTAAAGCCATTGGTTTTGACTTCTGGTTCAATGTTTTCGATGTTATCTAGCAGTTTTTTGGCTTGATCGCGATACGCGCCAGCTTCCAAATAAATACCGTTTGGCATCAAGGTATAGGCGGTTAAACCATATAAACGACCATCTAAACCCGTTTGCAGTAAGGTTTCTGCATCTGGGCCAGATGCCAGCTCAGAACCAATATACGGAAAACTAAAGGCGGGTAAGGTATTAAACGGGTCTTGTAGGGTTGGGGTGGTATTTAAAGATAAACCCACAATCGCTGGTTTATCGCTGGTTTATCGCTGCCCATCACCTGTGCTTCTTTGGCATAACGCACATCTAAATGATCCAGCGCCGTGGTGCGCTCGACAGCATTATAAGTAATCTGCGTAAATGTACCGATATGGTCGGTCAACTTACCCGCAATAAATGCCGAAAATTCTTGAAACGTGACGTTGTTGTTGGGATCGTAGTGCTCGGCAGGCTCTGCTTGATCTTTACGGGTATTGGTAAATGTCGCGGTCAACATGCCGGAGAGTGGCAAGCTCTTGCTGCCATTGCTATCGGCATAACCATTTAATTTAAAAGCAATACCATGTGGCGTCAGTTGTGGGCCAAATGCACCGACGTGACAGGCCGTACAGGCATCGCCAGTTTGACGAGAATAGCTTGGTACCGCTTGCGCCGTCATTTGCCAGCCTAAACCTAAGCCCAATAATGCAACAGATGCCACACGCATCATGAGGGGTTTTATCATGGTGAATTCCCTTTGGTAGAATATGCTGCATTTATACGCTTTTTTTGTATTTTGTATATGGTTTTTGGCAGGTTTTAGATGGAAAAAATTATAATTTGTTATGTGGTTCACATTGTTTTTTATATTGAAAAATACCAGTAGATATGGGCTATCCGCTGGTATTTAAACAGCCAATCATAAAATGCAGAAGATGGTTTATTTCATCCGATTGATCAATTTGTCCTTCATGATTAATTGATGGTAAAGCGCCGCAACAATATGCAATAGCGTTAATACCCACAAGCTGGTCCAGACTAGCTCCGTGTGTAGTTCATGCACAATTTTTTTGAGGTGGCGATCAGCATCAATGACCGTAGGCAGATCAAACCAACCCAAAATATTGACCGGATGACCACCCAGTTGCACCATCAAAATACCGGTGATCGGCATGGCCAACATCAATAGATACAGCAATCCATGGGTGCTATGCGCAAGCCGTTGTTGCCAAACAGGGCCAGTAGCCGCAGGCGGTGCAGATTTGCGGGTGCTGACTCGGCTCACAATCCGGCCAATAATCCACATTAAGAACAGCACACCATAGGCTTTATGCCAGTCGAGCAGTTGATCGGTGTCGTCACTGGTGTTTTCGTGTAGCCAGATCAGCGCCCATGTGGTCAGCAGCAGGAGCGCCGACGTCCAATGGAACAGACGTACCAACAACGGCCAGCGGGCGCTGATGGATCGTGGCAAACGTTCTTGATCATCGGACGATAAAGGCACCGGATAGCTCCGTTTAAGCATAGGTGTTGCAATAGATAAGCAGCGTACGGGATCGTCGCTAGTGTTACCTTAAGCCAAGATTAAGGCTGTGATGGGATTGGCGTATTGAGTGGCCAAGACGGCTGTTGGCTGCCTATAGCGTGGTGTGGTCTGATAGTTGTATCAGATCGGAAGGTTTGGATGATTGAATAAAACTAAGTTAAAAATAGACTGCACTAGGGATTTATTTAAGGTGGTTGAGTCAAAATAAATATAGACATTAAAATAAAAAACCCACTCAATTGAGCAGGTTCTTTAAATAAATGAAGAGGGTCAGATATTATGCAAGTCGACCACGGCTGACAAAAGCAACAATCGCCAAGATCACTGCAACAACCAAGAAAATCCATGCAAAGTCAGCAGATAGACCGGCAACGCCGCCAAAACCTAACAGACTTGCAACCAGTGCCACTACGGCAAAAATAATAGCCCAACGAAACATGATGATTCTCCAAGATTAAAAAGGTTGTCGGCTCACGGCATAGGTGAGCTGTACGGGACAACTTCAATGTAATCGATTTAAAAAAAACCGCTGTGCACCTTTTGTTGATGCTGATAGAGCCTTTGTTTATAGCGTGTGATTTTCATTTACATATTCGATTTTAAGCCTGAATCAATATTCCCTGTGTATAAAGCCTGATGAGACAAGGCTTAGGCTTGCTCATGTCTCCGATATTTATCTGCTTTATGGGGTGTTGGTCGGATCAAGTTGCTACATGAAGCGAACGAAGCGCACAGTCTGTAACGAAGCAGACGCAACATAGATGTAGTAGCCATGGGAGAAAAACAGGCAATGCAACCAGCAACAACAACGCAAACTGCCGTTCAGGTCGATTTATTGGTCATTGGTGGTGGCATTAATGGGGTGGGCATCGCACGCGATGCAGCGGGCCGTGGTCTGTCAGTCATGCTGGTCGAGCAGGGTGACTTTGCTGGCGCAACATCGAGTGCATCCAGCAAGCTGATTCATGGTGGTTTGCGTTATCTAGAGCATTACGAATTTCGTTTGGTCAGCGAGGCGTTGGCTGAGCGTGAGCGCTTGCTTGCAATTGCACCGCATATTGCATGGCCAATGACTTTTATCATGCCGCATGTGCCTGCCTTGCGTCCGCGTTGGATGATCCGTACTGGCTTGTTTTTGTATGACCGTTTGGGCGGTCGTATCTCTTTGGCCAAATCCAAAGGCGTCACCCTCACCAATAGTCCATTGGGCCAGCCCTTAAAGCCGCAATATACCAATGGCTTTAGCTATTCGGATGCATGGGTGGATGATGCCCGTCTGGTGATTTTAAATGCACGTTCGGCACGCTTGCATGGCGCAACCTTATTACCCAGAACCCGCTTTGTACATGCCAAACGGCATGAGGACCATTGGCATATAGAGCTCGCCGCGAGTGGCGACCACCCCAATCCTAACCAAGTACCGACACAGGTGCATGCCAAAATGCTGGTCAATGCCAGCGGTCCGTGGGTGCAAGCGGTACAGCAACACCTTGAGACCAGTAGCGACGTGCAAGCAACGGATAAACCCGCCAGCAAAGATCGCCTGCGCTTGGTGCAAGGCTCGCATATGGTGGTGTCACGTCGTTATGAAGGAGAGCAGGCGTATATTCTGCAACACACCGACCGTCGGGTGATTTTTATGCTGCCGTATGAGCATGACTATACCTTGATCGGCACTACCGACACCCCGCTGGATGATCCCAACGCCAAGCCGCAGATGACCGATGCAGAGGTCGATTATCTGTGCGAGGCGGTCAATGCGTATCTAGAGACACCCGTGACGCCTGCTGATGTGATCTGGCGTTATAGCGGTGTGCGACCGTTAATGGATGACGGCACTGACAATGCGGCGGCGGTCACGCGTGACTACGAGCTTAAAGTCGACCATGCACATGGCCACGCGCCGTTGCTGACGGTCTTGGGCGGTAAGCTCACTACCTATCGCAAGCTGGCCGAACATGCGCTAGAAAAGCTTTTACCTTTTGCACCAACGGCCACCAAGCCTGCATGGACACATACCGAAGTGTTACCTGGTGGTGATATTCCGTTGGGTTGGAATGGCTTTGACGACTGGTTGGCGGTGTTGCTATCGCAATATCCTGATTTGGACACCGACTGGCTAACACAATTGGCTCGTCGTCATGGCACGCTCACCCCAACAGTCTTAGGCGATGCCACCCAGATGGATCAACTGGGTCAACACTTTGGCGCGGGATTGTATGCCTGCGAAGCGCGCTATCTGCGTGAACACGAGTGGGCGTGGCAAGCCGACGATGTGTTGTGGCGACGCAGCAAATGTGGTCTGCATATGAGCGATGAGCAGCGGTCTGTGTTTGCAGAATGGTTCGACGCGCTTGCACCGCTTTCGGTATCCTAGGCACTGACTCTTGTTTGTTAAACAGTTGGATAAATGCCGTGTCGGATAAACCTGTCAATCAGCCATTGCGCGAACGCTTTTGGGAACATTACTCGCTGGATCAATTGACCCTTGCTGAGTGGGAGGCGGTGTGTGATGGCTGTGGCTTGTGCTGCTTGGTCAAGCTTGAAGATGAAGATACCCACGAGGTGGCGTACACCAAGCTGGCTTGCAAGTTGCTGGACTGCAAAACCGCGCGTTGTACCGACTATGCTAACCGCAAGCAGCATGTGCCAGACTGCGTGCAACTGACGCCCAATATGGTCGGCCAATTGCATTGGCTGCCACCATCGTGCGCTTATAAGCGTTTAGACAACGGCCAAAAACTACCACGCTGGCATCCCTTGATCACGGGTAATGCCAAAAGCGTGCGCGAAGCACGCAAGTCTGCCGCAGGACGTTGTATTCCCGAAACGGATATTGCAGAAGATGATGTCGAAGATTATGTGGTGCGGTGGGTGCGCTAAGCCGTAGCCTAACGCAGGTTTTACAACGGATTGACCAGACTTACATCAAACGAGCTTTAATCGATGCGTAGGTTTTTTTCAGTTCATCACCCAACTGCTTGGTGCTTTTGACCAGTTCTTCTTTGGTGTCTTGAGTCATGTTGTGAATTGACTCAAACAGTTGTTCGGTTTTGTCTTCAGCCGCTTGCCACTCTTGTTTGATATCAAGTTTGGCAAGGCCAACTTTGACTTTCATTTCATCACGTTGAGTGGTCAAGTCAGCTTTGATTTGCTCTAGATCGGCTTTAATATTCATGCGCTTACTCCAACGATGGGATAATACGACAGAGGATCTGTCGATATATTTTTTAATCGCATCTATAGTCAACAGTAGGCGCATTGCACGGCGATGACAAGTAAAACCATAAAAAAAGTAAGGGTTTTTTGAGCGCTTTGTGTTGCTCAATGACGAGTAGCCGATTGGGTTGTTCTGGCTGGGTCTATTGCCCTGATCCATGCAGACAAGCGTCAACCCTGATCCACGCGATCAACAATCCAATGGCATTGCTAAACATCCCCCAAAGATTGTTTTCGGGGGATGTCTGATCGTGCTGTATGGCTGCCTTACAGCACACGCGATTTGATTGAGGCGTAGGTTTTTTTCAGATCATCGCCCAGTTGCTTGGCACCTTTAATCACGTCTTCTTTGGTGTCATGGGTCATGCTGCTCAGCGAGTCAAAAAGCTGCTCGGTTTTGTCTTCGGCAGATTGCCATTCTTCTTTAATTTCAGCCTTGGCAATGCCCATTTTGACTTTAAGTTCATCACGTTGTGCAATTAGGTCTGCTTTAAGTTGCTCTAAATCGGTTTTGATAGTCATGCTTGCGGCTCCAATAATGGGATAAAAAGACAGACGATCTGCCAGAAGGGTTTTTCATCGTATCTATACTGAACACTAAGGGGATTTTAAGGCCATGACAAGTATACCCATACAAAAAATATGGTTTTTATTTGCGCTTGATCGCTTGCTTTTTGTTGTGCGACAGGATTTGTCACAGTGCGTGATCACCCCCTGCCCAAAACAGACTAAACCCCGTACCATCGGGACATCTTTGACACACAGATTGGTGCAATGACTCCGTCCATTCCCTTGCCCGAACGTATCCGCCCGCATCGTTTATCGGATGTGATTGGCCAGACTCATCTCTTGGGTGAGCAAGGGCCGCTCAAGCAAATGGTCGATCAAGGCAATCTGCCCTCAATGATTTTTTGGGGGCCAGCAGGCGTGGGCAAAACCACCTTGGCGTTATTGCTGGCCGAGGCGGTGGATCGGCCGTTTATTAGTCTGTCGGCGATCAGTGCAGGGGTGAAAGAAATCCGCGACTTGATCAGTCAAAGCGGCGAGTTGATGCCGCCTGTGGTGTTTATTGACGAGATTCATCGCTTTAATAAAGGCCAGCAAGATGCGCTATTGGCCGCAGTGGAAAAAGGCCGCATCACCTTGATTGGCGCAACCACTGAAAACCCCTCGTTTGAGGTCAATAACGCCCTGCTGTCACGCTGTCAGGTCTATACGCTTGCGCCATTAAGCCGTGAGGAACTGATCGCCGTCCTAAAACGCGCCATGCGTCTTGATAGCGAACTGAGCCAACGCGAGATCAAAGTGCATGAAGTCGATGCGCTGATTCAATTGTCCGGTGGTGATGCGCGTAAATTGCTGAACTTGTTTGAGTTGGCGATAGCCACCCAAGATCCAGATGCGCCGATTAACATCACCAATGATCTGATTTTGCAGAGCGCACAACAGAATATTGTCCGTTATGACAAATCTGGCGATCAGCATTACGACATTGTTTCGGCATTTATTAAATCGATGCGCGGCAGTGATCCCGATGCGGCCTTGTATTGGATGGCACGGATGATTAAAGGCGGCGAAGATCCGGTCTTTATTGCCCGTCGCATGTTGATTTTGGCCAGTGAAGATATTGGCAACGCCAACCCGAATGCCTTGTTATTGGCTGGAGAATGCTTTCGCTCGGTGCAGGCGATTGGTTATCCAGAGTGTCGAATTATTTTGGGCCATACCGCCGTGTATTTGGCCACCAGTGCCAAGAGTAATAGCACCTATCAGGCCATCAATGCGGCGTTGGCGCTGGCCGAAAAAACCGCCCATTTGCCGGTGCCAATTCATCTACGCAATGCACCAACCCCATTGATGAAAGAGCAAGGCTATGGCACAGGCTATCAATATGCACATGATTTTCCCAATCACTTTGTCGCGCAGGAATATTTGCCACCAGAGCTAAAAGGCACAACTTTGTACCAAGCGGCAGATAATAAACGTGAGCAAGAGACAGCCAAGCTACAGGCACAGCGGTGGGGAGAGTAGGCAATGGCAGGATTTGCATGGATGCAATCATCGTTGACCCAAACCAAGCACATTCAACTCCACGACGGCCAGCAAATGCCCGTTTTGGTGATTGGTCGTGGGCAGCCGGTGATCATGCTGCATGGGTTTGGCATGGATGCGCGGATTTGGCTGCCGTTTATTTTGCCCTTTATCGGTCGGTATCAGTTTTATTTACCGTTTCTACGCGGCTTTGGCAAAGCCACGCGGGTACGGTTTTCGCAGCCAGATTTTATGGCCGATTATGTGGCAGACGTACAAGCCATGCGGCAGCAGCTTGGACTGGATCAGGTCTTGTTGGCTGGCATTTCGATGGGTGCGATGACCAGTTTGTACTTGCATCGTGCTGGCGGTTTTGATGGTGTATTGCGTTATTTGCATATTGACCAGTCGCCGGTGTTTTATCACAGCGAGGATTGGCCGTATGGCGTGTTTGGTGCTCAGCAAGTTGAGGTATTGACGCAGTTTCGGCGTTTGGTTGAGCAGGCCACACCGCATTTGCACTTACGCTTTGATCGTGTGCCCACTGCATTGCAGCAGCAGATGTATCAGGTGATGGGTCAGTTTATGGCGCAGGCGGTGCATACCCCGTTACAGCGGGCGATGTTTTGGCCATTGGTTCGCTGGCCGCAATTGATGCAAAACATGATTCCGGTGACAGGCTGGCAGGCGTTGATTGATGGCATGCGGGGTTATCTAGAGCAGCGTTACGATTTTAGGGATACCTTGCCCCATATGGACGTGCCTGTGACGGTGATGAGTGGGGCCGAGTCACGCTTGTATGCGCTAGAGGGCCAGCGCCGTTTGGCTCAGATGTTGCCGAATGCGCAGCATGTGGTGATTGCGCGAGCAGGTCATGCACCGATGTTGGATCAGCCGGTAGCGTTTGTGCGGGAGTTGGGGCGGTTTTTGCGGGGGGGGATAAACCAGAATCTTGTGAGTAGAAGCCGCATAAAAAAACGCCCCAATCGTGTAATTAGGGCGTTTTTTGTATATGGCGGAGAGGGAGGGATTCGAACCCTCGGTAGGGCAGAACCCTACGCCGAATTTCGAGTCCGGTACATTCAACCACTCTGCCACCTCTCCGTGACGGGGGATTCTATCGACAGAACCCCCATGTGACAAGTGTTTCCGCTGTTTTTTATCAGCCTGCATGTGGCTGACTGATCAGGGGGATTTAGATCCCGCTTAAATCCACACCCAGACGATTGGACACTTCTTCGTAGGCTTCGATCACATCACCCAAGCCTTGGCGGAAACGGTCTTTGTCGAGTTTCTTCTTGGTTTGTTTGTCCCATAGACGGCAGCCATCTGGCGAGAATTCATCGCCCAACACAATCTGGTCATGAAACACCCCAAACTCAAGTTTAAAGTCCACCAGCATCATGCCAGCGTCATCAAACAAGGTTTTGAGGATGTCGTTCACCTTGTAGGTCAGCTCTTTCATGCTGGCCAGTTGCTCGGCCGTGGCCCAGCCTAAGGTGACCGACAATGACTCGTTGACCATTGGATCGCCAAGTGCGTCGTCTTTGTAAAACAGTTCAAAGGTTGGCGGAGTCAGTGCAGTGCCTTCTTCAACACCGACACGGCGGCATAGGCTACCGGCGGCATAGTTGCGAATCACGCACTCGACCGGAATCATGTTCAGGCGTTTGACCAACACTTCGTCTGGGGTCAGCAGGCGTTCAAAGTGAGTCGGCACACCAGCATCGGCCAGTTTTTGCATGATAAAGGCGTTAAAGCGATTATTAACGCGACCTTTGCGCGCCAATTGTTCTACTTTTTTGCCATCAAACGCTGAGGTGTCATCGCGAAAGACCAAGATCAGACGATCGGCATCGTCGGTTTCGTAGACGGATTTGGCTTTGCCAGTGTAGAGCAGGGCGTTCTTTTGCATGGTGATCATCGATCCGATATCAGGAGGGCCAATGCTGGATAATCTGGTTCAGCAGATCGGTGGCAATGGCTTTGTCAGCAAGAGCGTCTTTGGCGTCTTGCACGGTTACTGTGGTGGCGTTGCCGTTACGGCTGAGCCTCAGCATGAGGGGTTTGTCTTGCATGGTAATGTCCACGCGAGCAAGGGTGTAGTTGCGATCAACGGTGTTGATCTTGCTGTCATCAATGGCTTTGTTGAGCAGATCCCAGATACGCTCGGCATTGCCTTCAATTTTTAGCACTGGATAGCCATTACCATCAATCACCAGATCGGGTGCAGCAGGCTTGCCGGTATCAACGGCTTGCTGACGTTTAATGGCAGCGACATCAAGCGGCTTAGGCGCAGGCATGACAAAGCGGTTGCCTTTGGCATTGCTGACAATCGGGCCACCATCTACGCTGGGTTTCACCGGCGGCGTTGGATAAATTGGCACAAACGCGCGAGTTTGTTGATCCACAGGCAACTTTAATGGCGCAAGCGTGCGTGCTTTTTGGTAGTCCAGCGAGCTGTTGTCTATCGCAAAACGGCTACAACCGCTGAGCATCAAGAGAGCAATGGCCAAGGTTAGGCCGGAGCGATAGCGCATGGTGAATCCTCAAATCAGACCGTAATATCAGACCGCAGTGCCGACCCTACAGGATCAGCCCTTGAGCATACCAGAGTCGAGCAGCGCTTGATGGACCACAGTTTGGCAATTGTCTGCCAGTACTGTTAACGGCAAGCGGATGCCGGTTTTGATCATGCCCATATCGGCCAAGGCCCATTTGACCGGAATCGGATTGGATTCGCAGAACAAATCACGATGCAGCATTTCAATTTGCTCGTTGAGGCTTTCGGCTTTGGCGCTGTCGCCGTTCATGGCGGCCATACAGATTTGGCTCATGATCGCAGGGGCGACGTTGGCGGTGACCGAGACATTACCACGCGCACCCAGCAGCATCAGTTGCCATGCGGTGGGATCATCACCAGAGAACACATCCAGACGACCTGCCAGACGTTGAATCAAGTCATGGCCGCGATTGAGATCACCGGTTGCATCTTTGATTGAGGCAATGTTGTCGATACCCGCAAGGCGCACCACGGTGTCATTATGCATGTCGACACCGGTACGACCGGGCACGTTATACAGCATTTGTGGCAGGTCAACGGCTTCGGCAACTGCGCGATAGTGGCGATACAGACCTTCTTGGGTTGGTTTGTTGTAATACGGCGTGACCAATAGTGCGGCATCCGCGCCTAAGCGACGGGCGGTTTCGGTTAGCTCAATCGCTTCGCGCGTTGAGTTGGCGCCTGTGCCTGCAATGACTGGAATCCGCCCAGCGGTGCGTGCGATCACGCGCTCAATCACTTGGGCGTGTTCATTGACATCGAGGGTGGCGGATTCGCCTGTTGTGCCAACGGCAACTAAGCCGTGGGTGCCTTGAGCAATGTGCCAATCAACCAGTTGATCTAATGCGGCCCAATCTAAAGTGCCGTCTTCGAACATGGGTGTGACAATCGCGACCAAGGAGCCTTGAATGATTTTTGTTCCGTTCTGGGTCATGCGTCTACACTCCTGCGCAAGCAATGATTTCTGCTGCGCCGAATGATCAGATCCGTAAGCAGTCAGACCGCGATGTTAAGAAACCAGCGGCCCAAAGACAAGCCACAGACCAGCAAAGTTCGATGGAAACCAGACAAATACAAAAAAGCCGGAACAAATGTCCGGCTTTTTTGCGATTCATTTGATTTTGCTTGAGCATAATCAAATGAGAATTTGGAGCGGGTTACGAGTCTCGAACTCGCGACCCCGACCTTGGCAAGGTCGTGCTCTACCAACTGAGCTATTCCCGCTTTGTGGAGTGACATTCTAGCGAAATTTTTTGGGCTGTCAACTAAAAATCAGTGCGAATGTACACAAAAACGCGAACGCCATTGCATGACATCTACTCGATTGCCTACAAAAACATCCTAGATCGAAACCCCTCATGATCATTAGCATGTTTTTATTGAAAAAATATCAATCACGATTTGCAATCTATGGCTGGCGTGCGCGCTGCCCGATTGTGAAGTGACTTTTTGAGGAGCATGTTTGATGTCCACCATTTTATCGTCTGCTGTATTGAGCAAGCGCAGTGCTTGTGCCGTGCTCATGGGAAGTGCCTTGGCGCTGGGTGGCTGTAGTAGTACCACCCAAGGTGGCGCGACTGGCGTTGATCGCAATCAGTTGTTGTTGGTGTCGACGGAGCAAGTCAATGCCATGGCAGCCCAGAGCTATCAAGAGGATCTGGCCAAGGCGCGTGCAGCTGGTGTATTAGATCGTGATGCAGCCATGCTGGCGCGACTCAAACGGATTGCCAATCGACTGATTCCACACGTCTCGCAGTTTCGCTCAGATGCACGGAGCTGGAACTGGGAAGTGCATACCATCACCAGTAATGAGCTAAACGCTTATGCCTCACCCGGTGGCAAAGTAATGTTCTATACCGGCATCGTTAATCGTCTCAATTTAACGGATGACGAAATCGCCGCAATTATGGGCCACGAGATTGCCCATGCCCTGCGCGAACATGCGCGTGAGCGTCTGTCGCGTCAGGCGGCACAGCAGACTGGATTGGGCTTGTTGGCATCGGTTGCTGGTCTGTCGCAAGGTCAGGCACAAGCCGTGGGCATGGCCACGCAGTTGGGCCTAGATCTGCCGCATAACCGTACCCAAGAGTCAGAAGCCGATACGCTAGGCTTAGAGTTGATGGCGCGTGCGGGTTACAACCCACAAGCAGCAGTGACCCTGTGGCAAAAAATGCAACAGGCCAGCAGCGGCGAGCCACCAAAGTTTCTTAGCACTCACCCATCTACTGTGGATCGAATTAGCCAAATTCGTAACTTATTGCCACGGGTGATGCCGCTATATCAACAAGCCAAAAAATCATAGTCAGGTGCCTTGCGTATTGAGCATGCGGTTTTGGCGCTGTTTTGGCATTGGTGTCCTTGCACTGATGCCTTACACTTGACGGCGTGATTGATGATTTTTGGCTGTTTTTTTGATTGGGAAGATCCGCATCCATGCGCTTACAGGCACAACTTGAATCTCGTTTGGCGGCGTTATCGCCACAGGTCTTGCAGATTGTTAATGAGTCTAGCGGTCACGGCGGCTACTTTGAAGGCAAAGAAAGCCACTTTAAAGTGACTGTGGTCAGCGATGCCTTTGTTGGCGTGCGTGCGGTGCAAAGGCATCAAAAAATCTATGCCTTAGCGGGCGACTTGCTTGCCCCAGAGCGGATTCATGCGTTGGCCATCCATGCGTATGCACCAGACGAGTGGCAAGGTGCATCACCCGATAGCCCCGATTGTGCGCATGGTTAATCGACGTATAAACCACGCATAGCGATGAGGCGGCAAATCAAACCAGAGATGAACGAGACCGTACTGACATGTTGATTAAAATCATTCATATGAGTTTTGGGGTGTTGACCCTATTGTTGTTTGCGACGCGTGCTTTTATGGGGTTACGCTCGCCCAATGGCCGCTTAACAGCCAGCAAAGAGAAGTTTTTTAAGATCGCTTTGCATGCGGGTTATACCGTGTTGGTATTGTGCGGTTTGTGGTTGCTGGTGCAGTTGCCGAATGTGTATCCGCACTGGATCATTGCCAAGCTGGTGTTGTTTGCCGTGGCATTATCCGCGTCGACCAAAGCCTTTAAAGCCACCGCGACCCGTGCGCAGCTCAAAAGCGGTGTGTTTGTCGCCTCTATTGCTTATGTCGCTATTGTTTGGCTGATTATTGCCAAACCCGGTGGTGTATTGGTGACCAAAGCACCTGCAACTGATCCGGCGATCAGCCAGATTGCTGCGACACCAAGCCCATAAGTGTTTGGTTCATTTTTTTTAAGGAGTGGCTTGCATGCTACGTCGTGTCGTATTTAACCAAAAAGGCGGCGTCGGCAAGTCCAGCATCGCTGTGAACTTGGCTGCCATTAGTGCATCACGCGGTTATCGGACCTTGGTGATTGACCTTGATCCGCAGTGTAACTCTAGCCAGTATTTGCTGGGCGAGAAAGCCACCCATGGCAATGGCCAGCCAGTGCTAGAGCCAAATATTGGTGGTTACTTTGACGACTTGCTGAATGCAGGCCAAAGCAAAGGCTTGATTGGGTCGGCACTTGGCTCGTTGCTAAAAAGCAAAGATGCGGGTTTGGATGCTTATATTCATCCCACTGGTCATGAGCGCTTGTCGGTGATTCCGGCCAGCCCAACTTTGGGTGCGATGGAGCATGCGCTACAAAGCAAACATAAGATTTTTAAGCTACGCGATGCCTTAAAAGAATTAGAAAAACGCTTTGATCAGGTGTTTATTGATACGCCCCCAGCATTTAATTTTTTTACCCTGTCGGCGTTGATTGCGGCTGATCGAGTGGTGATCCCGTTTGACTGCGATGTGTTCTCACATCGTGCGTTGCAAACCTTGCTGGAAAATGTGGTCGAAACCCGTAGCGACCATAACCCGTCCTTGCAGGTAGAAGGCATTGTGGTCAACCAATACCAAGCGCGGGCGACCTTGCCACAACAAGTGGTTCAAGGGCTAAGAGATGAAGGATTGCCAGTATTTAACAGCATGTTGCCGCCATCGGTAGTGATGAAAGAGTCTCATCAAAAAAATCAACCGCTGATTCATTTGGATGCTGATCACAAGTTGACGCAAGCCTATGTGGCGCTGTTTGATGAGATGAACAAACGCGCTTAACATCCTGCGGATGATTGTGGCGGGATTTTTGATAATGACTCACCACGAAAGGAGAGGTCGATGCATGTTTTACAAGGCTTATTGATCGGCGTTGCAGCACTGGGCTTGGTGGCCTGTGCCAGCCAGCCAGTCAAGCCGATGTATGTGTCGCCTGCTCAATACCAGTCGTTGGACTGTCAACAGTTGCGTGCTGAGTACCTACGGATCGGGACTTACCTCAAAAATGGGGTAGAAGTGCCGTCGCGTCGGTCAGTTGGTGTGGGGCTAGGCGTGGGTGGTTGGTTTGGTCGGGGTGGTGGCATTTTTCCGAGTATCTCGGTCAATATGGGCCAGTCATCCAATAGTCCACGCACTGAGTATGCGCAGTTGCTTGGACAGCAAGATGCAGTGGCACAAGCAGCCTCGTTTAAGGGTTGCACATTACCTGCCCGAAGTACGCCAGCGCAGTAATCACATCGACCGATTCAAAAACCTCAAACAAAAAAGCCCCGCGATGTGCGAGGCTTTTTTTTGTGGCTAATCGGTGGACTTGATTACTGCTTAATGGCCAGATCAATTAACGCAGGGCCGGTACTGCTGCCGATCATAGAGGCGCTAGCGTCTGCCATCCCATTGACCCGAACCGCAGGGGTTGCGGTACCGCTGGTTAAGTTGATGCGATACAAGGTCGATGGGCCAGTGCTGCTGGCAATACTGGCCAAGGCCAAGCGATTGTCGATGCCAACAATGTCCATACCATCATCCATACCTGCCATGACCCCAAGCGCGCCAATTACCGCCAGCGTACCGCCGTTCGGGCTGATTTGTTGCAATAGGTTGCTGGTGCTGCCATCGATGTCATACAGGGCTGTGCCAATGGCTTGGCGGCCATTAAAGCTGTTGATATAGGCAGCGGCACTGACTTTTGCACCAGCGACGCCGTTGAGGTCAATATCGGTAATGGTTGCGCCAGTATCGACATCAATCCGTAAGTTTTGACCCATATCGCTGACCACCCGTAGCTTGTCGGCAGTCGGGTTAAAGTCGACAGCAAAGTGAGTGCCCATTAAGCCGCTATACGCTGCATTGCCATCGGTGTTGTCGCTAGGATTGGCACTTAAGGCAACTTTATTACTGGCGACGCCGGTCATTGGGTCGATGGTGTACAGGTTGGCCATGTTCGATAGCGCATACAGCATGCCGGATTTATCCGTCATGGTGCGTAAGCGATAGTCGATACCGACCAGCATTTCGCCACTCATCAAGCCGGTAATGGCCATGGTGGTGGTGCTGTTTGGCATGTTGTCTTTAAAGCCAATCAATTGGTTATTGGCGGTGAGGCCATAAATCATGGTGCTGCTGTCGGCACTGGGTTTTAGCGCAAGACCACGAATACCAGTAACGCTGGTAGGCAGGCTACCAACCAGACTGGCTGCTGATTCGGTAGAGCCAACTGTGGTCAGGTCGATTTTATACAGTTGGGTTGCGCTGCCAACTTTGAGCAGGGCATAGCCTTGGTTGGTCATGCCATCAATATCAAAGCCTGAGCTATCGCTGGCATTAACGCCAAGCGGACTCATTTGTGTCAGATCCAACGTGCCTGCATTGGCATTTTGCACATAGAGCAAGTCGTTGGCGGTGTCGATGTCATATAGTCGGGTGCTGACCGTGCCTGCGTAACTGTTGCTATAGGCCGCTGCGGTCACTTTGGCAGTTGCATCGCCATTGATATTGCCGTCGGTAATGGTCGCACCGCTATCGACATCAATGCGTAGATTCATGCCTTCGCTGCTCATCACCCGTAGCTTGTCGGCGGCAGGGTTAAAGTCGACCGACATTAGCGCGGTATTGCCTGTGATGCTAACAAAAGGCGCGGTGTCGTCAGTGCTGTTGGCGGTCAAAGCCACTTTAAAGGTGGCGACGCCAGTTGCTGGATCGAGGGTATATAGATTATTCAGACTACCGACTGCATATAGTTTGCCATCGGCAGGACGGTAGTCCATGCCAATAATCACGTCGTTCGCTTTGAGGCCAGTAACCATGACGTTGGATTTTAAGGTGCTTGGTGTGGCGCGATCAAATGAGATCACATGACCCATATCAGTTAGTGCAATGGTGTCGCCGGTCATCACGGTAACGACGTTATCGTTATCATCGTTGGAGTCGTTACAGGCGCTGAGTGTGAGCGCGCTGGCAAGCATCATTGCGGTGGTCAGGGCACGGGCCTTGAATGGTTGTTTGAATGGCATGTTCATCGTATCCCTCGAGTCTTGGATTAAAAAATGTCCTACAAAGAAACGCGATTTGGTTTGCAGTGACTGTAATCAATTGTGATGTTTGATGGTTGTTTGTAAGTTGATGATATACAAAATAAAGACACAAGCTGGATTGGCCGTTTAACTGCTGTAAATGATGAGGGGCTATAGTGGCAAAGTGTTAAACAATCGAGTGATAGATACGCCTGATCTTGCTGAAAAAAACACCCATGTATGGGGTGGGTTTTGGATGTTGCGTTTTGTAAGTGCAGTACGATTGACTTGAAGATTGATTACAAAACCAGCCAACAAATCAAGCGCTGAACCACCACGTTGCGGAATGATCGTGATTCAGCACTGACGTTTATCTTGTCGTTATGGCGTGCTAGGTTTGAGCGCCACGCTATAAATAGCGGTTGCTGTGTTTTTGGAGAGTTGGCCTAGTCGAGTGGTTGCGATGGTCTGCGTGCCAATGGTCGCCAGATTGATTTTATAAAAACCAATACCGTCGCTGTTGCTCATCATGGCGTAGCCAGTGTGGGTGTTGGTATCGATATCAAAGCCGCTTGTGCCACCCACCTCAATGCCTAGCAATGCGCTGCCCACTAAGGTGCTATTGGATGGATCGACTTCAACCAAGGTGTTCTTTTCTAAGTCCAGACCGTATAGCGTGCTGATGCCATTATTGATGTCATAGGCCGTACTGCTGAGCTTGGCATCAAGGTTGATGATGGGGTCTGTGATGGTGTAGCCGGTATCAACATCAATGCTTAGGTTTTGGCCATCAATGCCACTAACACGTAAGCGGCCACTTTGTGGGTCAAAGTCCATCGAGAGTTTTTGAATATCGCCACTAAATAAACCTTTATACGGCTCAGTGAGATCACTTGGGTCTGCTTGCAACGAGCGCAAAAATGTCACCGAACCAGTGGAGGGATCGGCCAGATAGATCGAGCCTTTTTGACTAATGCCATACAGTTTGCTATCGCTAGGACGATAGTCAATGGCAAGTAACTTGTCGCTACCGGCAAAACCACTGATTGCTTTGGCCGAGATCAAATCGCTAGGGGTGTTGGCGGGATCGGGATGCGCACGGTCAAACGAGATCAGTAGGCCAAAATCAGTCAGCGCGACCACATCGCCGGTTGCCACGGGCGTGCCGACATTGACCTGAACTTCGCTGCTATCACCACCGCAAGCGCTGAGGCCCAGCGCGGCAACCAGCATGACGCAGGCCAGTCTGTACTGTTGACTCATGATCCATTGACTCATGTTGATTTTATCCTCAAAAAAAGAGCAAGCCGCATCGCGTGTGCAGCACGTTAAAAGGTTTTGGGTCTAAGTTCAATTCGGCATCGTGAAGTTTATGTGAGGAATGGGCAGAAGCTTGGGTTGCTGACGATGAGCGGTGAGTCGACACGATGCTCGATTGATCAGCAGATAAAATCATCCGGACAAAAACTGCTAGAATATGCCGCTATCCTTTTCGCCTGCCTGTCTGGACCGCCATGACCACGCCTAGCATTACCCAAGATCGTATTTTGATTCTCGACTTCGGCTCGCAATATAGCCAACTGATCGCCCGTCGCGTGCGTGAAGCTGGGGTGTACTGCGAAATGTACGCCTATGACATGGATGAGGCCGCGATTCACGCCTTTAACCCCAAGGGTATTATTTTGTCTGGTGGGCCAGAAAGTGTGCATCTTGAAGGCAGCCCACGCGCACCGCAATTGGTGTTTGATTTAGGCGTGCCGGTGCTGGGGATTTGCTACGGTATGCAGACCATGTCCGAGCAATTGGGCGGCAAAGTTGAGGCCGGTGACGTACATGAATTTGGCTATGCCCAAATTGATATTGTAGAAACTGACCGCTTGTTTGATGGCATTGAAGACAGCCCAAGCAAGCTGAATGTCTGGATGAGCCACGGCGATAAAGTCACCCGTATTCCAGACAGCTTTAAGATCAGCGCCAGCACACCAAGCTGCCCGATTGCCGCCATGAGCGACGAAGCGCGTCAGTTCTATGGCATTCAGTTCCACCCAGAAGTCACCCATACCGTGCAAGGCGAAGCGCTGATTGGTCGTTTTGTACATGTGATTTGTGGCTGCGCCAATGACTGGAACCCCGAAAACATTATTGACCTGCGTATCGAACAACTACGCCAGCAAATTGGCAGCGAAAAAGTGCTGTTGGGTTTGTCTGGCGGTGTGGATTCGTCGGTGGTGGCGGCTTTGCTGCATCGGGCGATTGGCGATCAGTTGACCTGTGTATTTGTTGATAACGGCTTGTTACGCCTGCATGAAGGCGATCAAGTGATGCAAATGTTTGCCGAAAACATGGGCATTCGGGTGATTCGTGCCGATGCCGAAAGCCGCTTTTTGGGCGCATTGGCCGGTGAATCTGACCCAGAAGCCAAACGCAAAATTATTGGCCGCGAGTTTATTGCCGTGTTTGCCGAAGAAGCACGCAAGTTAGACGGCGTGAAGTTCTTGGCCCAAGGCACCATCTACCCAGACGTGATCGAGTCTGCCGGTAGCAAACACGGCAAAGCGCACAACATTAAGTCGCACCACAACGTCGGTGGCTTGCCCAAAGATTTGGCCTTTGAATTGGTCGAGCCGTTGCGTGATTTGTTTAAAGACGAAGTACGCAAACTGGGTACGACCTTGGGCTTGCCGCATAGCATGATCTATCGTCATCCATTCCCTGGACCGGGTTTGGGCGTGCGGATTTTGGGCGAAGTGAAAAAAGAATACGCCGACATTTTGCGCCGTGCTGATGCGATCTTTATGGAAGAACTGAATCGTAGCGGCTGGTACGCCAAAACCGCGCAAGCCTTTGCGGTCTTCCAGCCGATTAAATCGGTCGGTGTGGTGGGTGATGGCCGTCGTTATGCGTGGGTCATCGCGCTGCGTGCGGTCGAAACTGTGGACTTTATGACCGCGCGCTTTGCCCACTTACCCTACGATCTGATTGAAACCGTCAGCAATCGCATCATGAATGAAATCAAAGATGTGGCGCGGGTAACGTATGACGTGAGCAGCAAGCCACCAGCGACGATTGAATGGGAGTAAATCTGGGCTTTCAAGACGCATTGCGTCTTGCCAGATTTACGCCAAGAGCTACGCTCGCGGCAGTTAAAAATAAGCGTTTGGGATCAACCTGAACGCTGTAATTTGGGCTTTCTGGAAGCGCTGCTTCCAGCCTAGCGAACGCCAAGAGTTATGCTCGCGGCAGGTTTGACTTGTAAGGCGATTACTTGAGCGATAGCATCTCAGGGCTAACATAGCTCTGAGATGATTAAATGGAACATTTAGAAAAACTACTGCAAGATGTGATTTCAGTCACACAGCGTATCGAAGCCAGCCGAAAAATGTATGCGGCACAGGTTGCACCAGATTTTAATGCTTTTAATTATATTCAAACCAATGAGTTAATGCTTAGCCGGATTTTGGCTGATTTGCTAGACCCATCAAAATCTCATGCTCAAGGTGATTTGTTTTTAAAAGGTTTTCTTAAGCTATTGGTCTGTGATTGGTCTAGCTCTATCGATCTGAGTAATAGCTTCAATCAAAAAATTCAAGTGAACACAGAAGTGCAAACCAAAGCTTCTTCTGAAGATGGTACGCCACGGCGTATGGATATTTATCTGACCATCAAAAATGATCATCATGATATTGGTTTATGTATTGAAAACAAGCCGTTTGCCAGTGATCAAAAAAAACAGATGGCTGATTATTATGAAGAGTTAGAAAAAAGAGGGCACAGTCTATTTCACTTGGTGTATTTGAAATATGATGGTTCCGATCCTAGTGGCGATAGCGTTGACAAAGATAAGCTAGAGAGCTGGCTAGCCGATGAAAAAATCACGATTTTAAGTTATGCGGATCTTATCCCTTGGCTAGAGGCTTGTTTGGGCTATATCCAAAACATTCGCGTTCAAAATTTTGTCAAAGAGTTTATTGGTTATATTCAAAAGCGTTTTTTAGGGGTGCGGGATATGAATGAAAAATATGAAGTCAATCGGCTAATGATTAAGTCTAGTGAGTCTATAAATGC
>JBBKWH010000053.1:0-5668 GCA_037968855.1 Moraxellaceae bacterium
AGTAGCCATTGATGCCAATCCGATCTAAAGTCTCTCGATTGACACGATCAGCCAACGAACTAATCATAATAATTTTGGGTTTACCCATATTGCCTTTTAGGATGTTTTCGGCCAGTAAAAAGCCATCCACATCTGGCATCTGTGCATCTAGCAGGACCAAGGGCACCGGACGATTATCCAGCACACTATCCAACAAATGCATCATCGCAGACCGTCCATCGTGTACCACCAACGGCTTCATGCCAAAACCATGCAGCATCTCGTGCAATAAACGGCGATTGGTCACATTGTCATCGACTGCGAGTACCGGCATATCACGCAAACAATCTGGTGTTGCTGGCGTGGCCTCGATCATCTTGCCGCGTGGCATTGGCAGACTAAAACTAAAAATACTGCCCACACCGACTTCACTACTCACCGTCAACGGCTCACCGCTCATCATCTGAACCAAACGCGTCGAGATCGTTAGACCCAAACCCGTTCCGCCATACCGACGGGTAATGGAACCATCACCTTGAGAGAACGACTCAAAAATGCGATATAGCATCTCTGGTGGAATACCAATACCTGTATCTCGCACCTCAAACTGGATCTGACATGGATCACTAAACGCATCGACCACGTTGACGTACAACATGACCTCGCCTTGCTCAGTAAACTTGATCGCATTTCCCAGCAGATTTAATAACACCTGTCGAATACGCACAGGATCACCGACCACATGGTTTGGCACGCGTGGATTAATATCGCAAATCAACTCCAGTTGCTTTTCTTGCGCCCGAAAAGATAAGGGCCTTAATGTTTCATCAATCAATTTGGTCAAATCAAAATCGATTGGATCAATCAGCAATTTACCTGCTTCAATTTTTGAAAAATCCAAAATATCATTAATCACGGTCATCAACGAATTTGCCGATGATGACACCATCTCTAGATACTCACGCTGCTCTGTCGCAAGCGGCGTATCCAAACATAATTTGGTCATCCCCAAGATGCCATTCATGGGCGTACGAATTTCGTGGCTCATATTGGCCAAAAAATCACTTTTGGCTTGATTGGCCGCTTCAGCAGCTTCTTTAGCGAGCGTCATGCCTTCTTCGTATTCTTTACGGGCGCTAATATCCATCATGGTACCGACACCACGGGTCGCCGTCCCATCGCCACGTCGGCGCATGATTCGACCACGTGTGGCCATCCACAGATAGTGGCCGTTTTTATGTCGCATGCGCATTTCAACATCATATAAGGGGATTGCCCCTTTAATATTGGCACGCAAAACTTGCCCACAGCGCGAAAAATCTTCTGGATGAATCAAACTATTCCAAGAGGCAAAGCTAGGCTCAAGCTCAGACTGCTCGTAGCCCAACATGGCACACCATTCTTCACTAAAATACATGTGGTCGGTTTCTAGATTCCAATCCCACAAACCTACACCCGCACTACTCACCGCCAACTGAAACCGCTGCTCAGACAGCAATAAATCTTCGCTGATTTGCTGCCGTGACTGAACCAATTGCTGTAATAGTCGTGTCACCGACACCAAGGTACTATCGTTGTCACTCGGTGGCTCTAGGCCAGCCTCTTGGGACAGCTCTACGGCCATTTGGTTGAGCTGATCAATCGCTTGTTGTCGTGTTTCGAACTGGATGCGTAGCTCGTCATTGGCAATACCAAGCTCCATCATGCTGAGCTCTAAGCTGCGACGAGACAGCTCAAGTTGGCGAGAGTATTGTTGATACTGCTCATCCACCTGATGCAAAAACCCTGGCGTTGCATTAATCAGTTGGCGCACTTCATCAGGCAGATTTTCTTGTGCCGCCATGGTTTGCAGCATCGACCAAAACTGATCCGGCGTGGCATCATGCTTAGAAAACAAACGTCGCAATTGTTGTTGTAAGACAGGACTAGAAATCATCAGTGACCTCCACTGTACAGACACAGTGGCGTAGATAATGACTCAAATACAGAGATTGCATCCATATTGCTTGGCATCCTTGCGCCCCCATTGATTAAATGTTTTGATTCATTGCTCCCCTTCGCTGGGGTATTCATGTTGTTGTGTATGAATGTTTCAGAAAAACACTGATAGACCCCCATTGTCAATGTGAAAAGCGTTTAAATAACACTGTTCAAAGTGCCTGTTTTATGCAACAGTTTAAACCAGCAATGAACACACCTTAGGAAGGGTCTGACATTGCTGTTGAGACTCGCTACTCATTATAAAATCAGTACGTTATCAGCGTACAACGTGAGTAAGACTCATCCACAAAAGCAGCAAATGCACACAAAGCAGTAAAACACTTTCAGGAAGAGAACATGAACAGATGGAGCTCTCGTAGCGAACTCACCGAATGGTGCTATCTGGAAGGCAGAGCCAAAGCAATGAAGCAGCGGCATCTCCGCGAATTCACTGATGATCATGAGCGAGCCCAATCCCTATCTTTTCGCGCCGGTCCGATTCATCTAGATCTGGTCAAACAAAAAATTGATCCTCCCGTTTTTAATGGCTTAATTCAGTTGGCACAAGTCTGTGGTATGCAGCAAGCCATTGAAGACATGATGAGCGGTCAACCGCTCAATAACACCGAAGGTCGTCCTGCACTGCATACCGCATTACGTTTGCCCGCCAGTCAAACCCTTGAGCTGAACGGCCAAAATATCGTTCCGATCATTCACCAAAGCCTGCGCAAAATGCGCCAAATTGTCAGTCGTATTCACTCAAGGCAATGGCGAGGGATGTCGGGCCGCGCCATTACCGATGTGGTGAATATCGGGGTTGGTGGCTCTGATCTTGGCCCATTTATGGCTGCTTATGCTTTAGACGAGTATGCCAGCGCCAATGCCGCAGCACTGCATATTCACTTTGTCAGTTCTATTGATGGCTCACAGCTCTCGGCCTTATTGCCAAAGCTTAACCCTGAGACCACATTATTTATTTTGTCGTCCAAGTCCTTTACAACCCTAGACACCTTATCCAATGCCAATACGGCCTTACATTGGATGATGCGCCGTGGTAAACATGAGCGGATTCTAGCGCACCATTTTATTGGTATTTCTGCCTCGTCATCCAAAATGACCGACTGGGGCATCCCTTTGGCCAATCAGATTGATTTTTGGGATTGGGTCGGCGGGCGCTTTTCGATGTGGTCAGCGATTGGCTTACCCATTGCGTTGCAAATTGGCATGCGGCAATTTGAAACCATGCTGGCCGGTGCTCACTTTATGGACCAGCATTTTAAAAACACACCTTTAGACAAAAATCTGCCAGTACTGTTAGGCTTAACCGGTGTGTGGAATGCCAGTTTTATGGATACCCATGCCCACTCTGTGCTGCCTTATGATGGTCGCTTAAAATTTTTGCCGTCTTATTTATCCCAGTTAGAAATGGAAAGCAACGGCAAGTCGGTCGACAAGCTAGGCCATGCCATTGACTACAATACCTGTCCAGTCCTATGGGGTGAAATTGGTCCCAACGCTCAACATGCATTTTATCAACTGCTGCATCAAGGCACGCAGTCGGTATCTTGTGACTTTATTGCCCCGATTAAACGTTATCAGTCTGGCGTCTATCGTGAAGAAAACATCGAACTACAACGCCAACATCAGCTAGGGCTGGCCAACTGCTTGGCTCAGTCTCGGGTATTAATGCTAGGCGACGCAGTGATTGACGTGGACGAAAGCACACCAGGCTTTAAACGTTATCGCGGCAACCAAGCATCCAGCACGATTTTGTTAGATGAACTCGATCCGTTTAGTTTAGGTGCACTACTGGCACTATATGAGCACAAAGTCTTTGTGATGTCGGTGATCTGGGACATTAATCCCTTTGACCAATGGGGTGTCGAGCTTGGCAAAAAAATTGCTGACGGCATGCTTGGCGTCTTACAAGGCCAAGCAGCAGATGACATGGACGCGTCCACACAACAACTGCTAAAAGAAATCCAAAAAAACCAACCCGTCAAGGATGCGGAACATGAACGTATGTGTACACGGTGAGACCCTCCACGCATGGGTCAGCGCCGCACGTCTAGCAGAGACAGGCAATCAAGTGATTCTCAGACGTGCTGTTCATGGTGGTGACGAGCTTCCTCCACTGCGAGAGCCGGGCTTACGTGAACTGGTGAACGATCAGCAAGAAGCATTGCGCCTTGCCTTATGTGGCCCAGACGATCTACCTGACTGCGATATTCATATTGCAGCCATGGCCGGTCGCTATACCGACATGCAACCTTTGGTCAGTGATATTTTGCAGCATGCGGCGGCAGATCGGCATTTGCTGGTACTCAGTCCATATCCGGTTGGCAGTCTGGATCAACTCCAAATTGACTGCGACCGAACGACCAATGCATTAGGTATCCCTCATCGGTTGCATGTGGTGGGTATGCCGCAATTTACCCGTGAGGGCTCGGCACTGGCTGATTTTTCTCATCCATGGCTATTGGTCAGTAGTGGTCTTGAAGACTGTACAGCGCTTGCACTTGAGCTATTTCGGCCATTTATTCGTCATCATACTCATGTCATGCGTGTCAATCATGCAACTGCCGAGTTGATTCGGATGGGCGTAAATGCACTATTGGCCACTCGTCTGTCTTTTATCAATGAAATGGCCTCTCTTGCCGAACGGCTCAATGTCGATATCGAGCCAATTCGAAATGGTATTGGTGCGGATCCTCGAATTGGCCGAGATTACCTTGAACCAGGCTGCGGTTTTGGTGGGCCTAATTTTTCTGACGAGTTGCTTCACTACTCTCAAACCATTCGCCAAGAACTAGATACGCATGGCCTGATTGATGCTGTCATTCGCATCAACGAATCCCAGCGAGAACTGTTGTTCCGTAAGTTATGGCGCTATTTTGAAGGACAAATGACTGGACGACGTATTGCCATTTGGGGCGCTGCCTTTAAACCCGGCACGGCTAGCGTCGAAAACTCTGTGATTCATCCTTTGCTTAAAGCATTGTGGGCGCAAGGCGCACGGACATCGGTCTACGACCCTATGGCCAGCCAAAACCTCGCCAATGAATATCAACATCAACCTTTTTTGGAAGTCTGTACTTCAGCGATGGATGCGGCTGCAGGTGCAGATGCCTTGGTTATTGTCACCGCATGGGATGAGTTTGGTAATCCAGACTTTGTCTGGTTAAAGAAAAACCTCGGCAAGCCTGTTATTTTTGATGGCCGCAATCTATATAACCCGAGCTATATGGCAGAGTCAGGATTTGACTATTTTGCTATTGGACGCGGACAAATCATTTAGGAGCACGGATGCAATGAGCCAAATTACCCACCTTCCCGCCTTTAAAGCTTATGACGTTCGGGGACGGATTCCGGACCAACTCAATGCACACATGGCTTATCTAATTGGCCGAGCCTATATGCGCGTCATCCGTCCGCAAGGTCGTATTGCCGTAGGTTACGATATTCGACTCTCAAGCCCCTCGCTACGAGATGCCATCATTGCCGGTTTACAGGCAGAAGGTGCTCAAGTCGACAATATCGGCATGTGTGGCACCGAGCTGATCTATTTTGCCGCAGCGCAATCCGGTATGGGTGGCGGCATCATGGTCACCGCCAGCCATAACCCCAAGGACTATAACGGTCTAAAAATGGTTCGCGAACAGGCCAAGCCAATCAGTGCAGATACAGGTCTTGCCGAGATCGAAGCGGT
>JBBKWH010000054.1:0-24607 GCA_037968855.1 Moraxellaceae bacterium
ATACTACTATGATCGTGAAAGCATATTCATCAACGTTATCTGTTTTATAAAAACCCATTGCAAGCGATTTGATATCAGCCACTCAACGGCACCTTTACGACATAAAAAAACGGATGCCAAAGCATCCGTTTTTAGGGCTAACTGATCAAACAGTCAATCCACGCTTACTTGGTCCAGCCAGTCAACTCACCGAGCGCATGACCCAGCATGGCAGGGTTATCAACCGTCTTAACACCAGCCGCTTGCAATGCAGCAAACTTCTCGTCTGCCGTGCCTTTACCACCAGAGATAATCGCACCAGCATGGCCCATACGCTTACCCGCAGGTGCAGTCACACCAGCAATGTACGACACCACCGGCTTTGTGACGTGCGCTTTAATGTACTCGGCGGCTTCTTCTTCTGCCGAACCACCGATCTCGCCAACCATAATGATCGCTTCGGTCTGTGGGTCTGCTTGGAACAAGGTCAAGGCATCAATAAAGGTCATACCCGGAATCGGGTCACCACCAATACCGATACAAGTCGATTGGCCAAAGCCTAGATCAGTGGTTTGCTTGACCGCTTCATAGGTCAACGTACCCGAACGCGACACAATACCGACTTTACCCGGCAAGTGAATGCTACCGGGCATAATGCCGATTTTGCATGCACCCGGCGTGATGATACCAGGGCAGTTTGGCCCGATCATACGCACATCGCCTTTGCGCAAGATGTACTCTTTTACAAACAGCATATCCAGTGTTGGTACGCCTTCGGTGATACACACCACCAGTTCGATACCGGCATCGACCGCTTCTAAGATCGCGTCTTTACACAGCGATGCAGGCACATAGATCACTGATGCCGTTGCACCAGTTTTTTCGACCGCTTCTTTAACGGTATCAAAGACCGGCAGACCCAAATGCTCCGTGCCGCCTTTACCCGGTGTCACACCACCGACCATTTGCGTGCCGTACTCGATGGCTTGCTGGGTGTGCAATGTGCCTTGGCTACCAGTAATACCTTGGCAGATGACTTTGGTGTTTTTGTCGATTAATACGCTCATCATCTTCTCCTTAGGTGTTCTTGGCGTCAGCAGCAACTTTTACAACCAACTCGCCTGCTTCGTTTAACGAGGCAGCAGGCGTGAGGTTCAAACCAGATTCACGCAGTTTTTGCGCGCCTAGTTCGGCGTTGTTGCCTTCCAAACGCACCACGACCGGCACTTTAACGCCAACGTCTTTAACTGCCGCAATGATACCTTCAGCGATCATGTCACAGCGAACGATACCGCCAAAAATATTGACCAATACCGCTTCAACTGCCGAGTCAGACAAAATGATTTTGAATGCCTCGGTCACGCGCTCTTTGGTTGCACCGCCGCCCACATCCAAGAAGTTCGCTGGCTGGCCGCCTTTTAACTTGATGATATCCATGGTGGCCATGGCCAAGCCTGCGCCATTGACCATACAGCCAATGTTGCCTTCTAGTGCAACGTAGTTGAGTTCCCAATCCGCTGCTTGACGCTCACGGTCGTCAATCTGGGTCGGATCATCCATCGCTTTAAGATCTGGGTGACGATACAGCGCGTTGGAGTCCAATACCACTTTGGCATCTAGGCAGAACAAGTCGCCATCTGCTTTGACAACCAGCGGGTTAATTTCCAGCAGGGCCAAGTCTTCTTCAACAAACATTTTGGCAAGTTTTTGGAAGATATCCGCAAACTGACGGGTTTGCTTGGCATTTAAGCCCAACTCACCAGCGACATTACGCGCTTGAAAGGCTTGTGCGCCAATCAGTGGGTCAATGCTAATTTTCAGAATTTTTTCTGGGGTCTCGTGTGCCACATCTTCAATGTTCACACCGCCTTCAGTAGAGGCCATAAAGACCACGCGACGGGTTGCACGATCAACCACTGCACCCAAGTACAATTCGCGGGCAATATCAACCGGCACATCAACCAAAATTTTGTTGACGGGTTGGCCTTTGGCGTCAGTTTGGAAGGTCACCAAATTGGTACCCAGCATGTTTTTGGCAAACTGTTCGACGTCGTCTAAGGTTTTGACCAGCTTCACGCCGCCTGCTTTACCGCGACCGCCTGCATGCACTTGAGCCTTGACCACGTAAACGCCGCCTTCGATTTGTTCCGCTGCTGCGCGTGCTTCAGCAGGCGTGCTGGCAACAATACCGGTGGTGACTGGGAGGCCGTATTTGGCAAACAATTGCTTGCCTTGATATTCATGCAGATTCATGGGGTTTCCTTGTAAATGCCCAATGTGCGTGTTTAAAAAAACCGCTGGGGATCACCCAACGGCTCTTGTGTTATTTGCGTTTGCGTTGAATGGCGTGAATCGCACGTCCATCCACTGCAAGCGCGGCTTCGTGCACCACTTCCGACAAGGTCGGGTGGGCAAAGGTCATCAGTTGAAAATCTTCCATGCTGGCCACAAACTCCATGCCGATCATGCCTTGATGCACGATGTCACCGGCCCCTGAGCCAATCACATGCATACCCAGCAGTCGGTCAGTTTTGGCATCAGCCACGAATTTGACAAAACCAGCAGTTTCGTTAGCAGCAAGCGCACGGCCATTGACCGCAAAGGCAAATTGACCGGTTTTGACCTCATGGCCTTGTTCTTTGGCTTGTTCTTCGGACAGACCCACCCATGCCACTTCTGGCGCGGTATAGATCACACCAATGATGGTGTTGTAGTTCACTTGCGCGGCATGGCCGTTCATGCGTTCAACCGCCATCACACCTTCTTCCATCGCTTTATGCGCCAGCATTGGACCACGAACCAAATCGCCAATCGCATAGACACCCTCAAGCGAGGTCAGGCAGTAATCATTGACCTCAACAAAACCACGTTCGGTCAGCTTAATGCCAGCATCATCCGCAAGCAGTCCTTCTGCGTATGGCTTACGACCAACACACACGATCAAACGATCAAAGCTAGCCGTTTTGTCTTCGCCGCCTTGGTTGTAGCTGACGTTGACCGCATCGGCAGTCAGTTCAGTACCCGTCACTTTGGCCCCAAGCTGAATATCCAAACCCTGCTTTTTCAGCAATTTTTGGGTTTCTTTGGCCAGTCCTTTGTCAATCGATGGCAAGAATGCATCCATCGCCTCAAAGACCACCACTTCACTGCCCAAACGACGCCAGACCGAACCAAGCTCTAGGCCAATCACACCGCCACCGATCACACCCAAACGCTTGGGTACTTCGGCAAACTCAAGTGCGCCAGTTGAGTCGACAATACGATCTTCATCCACAGGTGCGACTGGGATATTGATCGGCACCGAACCAGACGCCAAGATCACATTGGTGGCCTGAATATCTTCGGCAGCCGAACCATCAAGCGGGGTAAATTCGACCACTTTGTTGGCTTTTAGCTTGCCTGAGCCTTGCAGCCAGACAATACCATTGCCTTTTAGCAGTGCCGCAACGCCAGAGGTTAAACCATCAACGACTTTGTCTTTGCGCACTTGCATCTGGGCAATATCAATCGTGACATCGCCTGTGCTAATGCCATGCACAGCCAAATCATGCTGGGTGGCTTCGTAGCGATGCGACGAATCCAACAAGGCTTTGGATGGAATGCAACCCACGTTTAAGCACGTACCACCCAGCGATGGCTTGCCTTTATGCAGACGCTTTTCGATACAAGCGACCTTCATGCCCAACTGTGCAGCACGAATTGCCGCTTCATAGCCACCCGGCCCACCACCGATTACCACAAGATCAAATTGCTGGGACATACGGAAACATCCTCCTTTTGTCCTGAATCAAAAAAAGCCTTCTGCCTTGGATGCAGGACGGCTTGGCGATGCAGTGCAAGGACGTGCTGACACTGCATGGCCGTAACACTCCCAAGAATAGGAGCGCAACCCGTATTACAAATCGAGCAACAGCAAGGCTGGATCTTCGACCAACTCTTTGATGGTCACAAGGAAGCTCACGGCTTCTTTGCCATCAATCAGACGGTTGTCATATGACAAGGCCAAATACATCATCGGCAAAATCACCACTTGACCATCAACCGCCATCGGACGATCTTGGATTTTGTGCATGCCCAAAATCGCTGTTTGTGGCGGATTTAAGATCGGTGTCGACAGCAACGAGCCAAACACGCCGCCATTACTGATGGTAAACGTGCCGCCGGTCATGTCTTCAATACCGAGCTTACCGTCACGGGCTTTTTTGCCGTAATCAATGATGTTCTTTTCGACTTCGGCCAAATTCATGCGATCTGTGTCACGCAATACCGGCACGACCAACCCACGCTCAGACGACACCGCAACGCCGATATCGTAGTAACCGTGATAGACAATGTCGGTGCCTTGCAGCGAGGCATTCACGGCAGGGAAGCGTTTCAGCGCTTCGGTCGCAGCCTTCACAAAGAACGACATAAAGCCCAGACGCACACCATGACGTTTTTCAAAACGTGCTTGGTAGTCTTTACGCATGTCCATGATGGGCTTCATGTTGACTTCGTTAAAGGTGGTCAACATGGCGGTGTCTTGGGCAGCAGACAACAGACGCTCGGCCACACGCTGACGCAAACGAGTCATCGGCACGCGTTTTTCGACCCGCTCACCCACCGCTTGCGACAAGGCAGTGCTTTGCGCAGGCGTTGGTGCAGCAGCAGGTGCAGGTTTTGGTGCAGCTAGATGGTTTTGCACATCTTCTTTGGTCACACGACCGCCACGACCGGTACCATCAATACTGGCAGCATCAAGGTTATTTTCGGCAACCGCTTTGCGCACAGCTGGTGACTGATCAGTGTCGGTCGCATCAGCATGGCCGGCCGGACGGGCCACAATCGCGGCTGGGCCAGCTTGAGTGCTTTCAGATTGGCTGGTTTCTGCTGTGCCAGTCGCAGCACCGGCTTCAAACTGTGCCAAGACTTGATCAGAGAGAACCGTTTCGCCTTCTGCACATGCAATGCTAACCAATGTGCCATCAGCAGGTGCCAAGACTTCTAAAACCACTTTATCGGTTTCGATATCGACCAGTACGTCATCACGGCTGACTGGCTCGCCGACTTTTTTGTGCCATGTTGCAACCGTGCCATCGGCGACGGATTCCGGAAACACCGGTGCTTTAATTTCGGTTGCCATATCAGGCATCTCCTTGCTGTTCGGTTGGAATACCCAGTGCAGAAGCGATCAAGGCCGCTTGCTGACGAGCATGCAAATAAGTGGAACCACACGCAGGCGCAGCAGCAGCCGGACGACCGGCATAGGTCACTGGCACACCGGCATGCACTGCATAGGCAACTGGATAAAGTAAGGGGGCAATAAAGCTCCACGCACCTTGGTTCTGTGGCTCTTCTTGGCACCAGACCACATGCTTGGTGTTGGGGTAACGCGCCAGCTCTTCTTGAATGCGCGCTTCTGGGTAAGGATACAACTGCTCTACCCGTACCAATGCCACATTGTTTAAGCCAAGCTCACGGCGTTTTTCCAGCAAGTCGTAGTAGACCTTGCCACCACACAACACCACACGGTTAATTGCATTGGCGTCCATCTCATCCATTTCGGCAATCACCGTTTGGAAGCGACCATCCACCAAGTCCGACATCTCAGACACCGCCAGCTTATGACGCAGCAAGCTTTTTGGTGACATGATGATCAGTGGCTTACGCAGTGGACGAACCGCTTGGCGACGCATCAGATGGAAAATCTGTGCTGGCGTAGTCGGCGTACACACTTGCATATTGGCTTCGGCACATAACTGCAAGAAACGCTCTAAACGTGCTGAAGAGTGCTCTGGCCCTTGACCTTCAAAGCCATGCGGCAATAGTAAAGTCAGACCACAGACCCGCTCCCACTTGGTTTCACCCGAGCAGATAAACTGATCAATGACCACCTGTGCGCCGTTGACGAAATCGCCAAACTGCGCTTCCCAAATGATCAAACTGTGTGGAATGGTGGTGGCATAGCCATATTCAAAGGCCAACACGGCTTCTTCTGACAGCAACGAGTCATAAATCGCAAAACGCGGCTGATCAGGGCTAAGATGGGCCAGCGGTACATACATACTGCCATCAGCTTGGTTATACAACTCAGCATGGCGATGCGAGAACGTGCCACGCCCAACATCCTGACCGGTCAAACGCACCAGATAGCCATCATCCAGCAAGGTGGCATAAGCCAAGACCTCAGCCGCCCCCCAGTTGAGCGACATCTCGCCGGTTTGCATTTTTAGGCGATCATCAATGACTTTTTGGACTTGGCGTTGCAGCACAAAGCCATCAGGGAAGGTGGCCAAACGTTGTGCCAGCGCCTTGAGTTTGTCTTCAGGCACACCCGTGGCCCAATCATCGACCAACTCATGACCCAAGTAAGGCTTCCAATCCACATGCATGGTGTTATTGGGCTGCATGACCAACGAGTTGGCCACATGCTCGCCTTTTTCGAGCGCGTCGCGATACTCCTCAACCATGGCATCTGCATCGCCACGGGTTAAGAATTGATTAGACACCAGTTTGTCAGCATAAAACGTACGCGTGGTCGGCAATTTGCTGATCACTTGATACATCATTGGCTGAGTGGCCGATGGCTCATCGGCTTCGTTATGGCCACGGCGGCGATAACAAAACAGATCAATCACGATGTCTTTTTTGAACTGCATCCGATAATCAAGCGCCACTTGAGTAATGAACAACACCGCTTCGGGGTCATCACCATTGACGTGAAAAATCGGACACTGCACCATCTTGGCCACGTCAGTGCAATACTCAGTCGAGCGCGCATCTTCGCGGCGGCTGGTAGTAAAGCCCACTTGGTTGTTGATGATGATATGCATGGTACCGCCAGTGGTATAGCCGCGTGTTTGCGACATCTGGAAGGTTTCCATCACCACACCTTGACCGGCAAAAGCGGCATCGCCATGCACAATGATCGGCAGCACTTGCTGGCCGTCATCCTGACGACGAATCTGACGGGCGCGCACCGAGCCTTCAACCACGGGACTGACGATCTCAAGATGCGACGGGTTAAACGCCAGCGCCAAATGCACTTCGCCACCCGGTGTCATCACATTAGACGAGAAGCCTTGGTGATACTTCACATCACCAGAGCCTTTTTTATTAAAGGTCTTGCCTTCAAATTCGTTGAACAAGTCGGCTGGATTTTTACCCAGAATATTGACCAACAAGTTCAGACGGCCACGGTGGGCCATGCCGATGACGACTTCGCGTGTGCCATTGTCGCCCGCACGCTGAATCATCTCGTTGACCATCGGGATAAAGCTTTCGCCACCCTCTAGGCCAAAGCGCTTGGCACCAACATACTTATTGCCCAGAAATTTTTCGAGACCTTCAGCCGCGGTTAAACGCTCAAGCAGTCCCAGACGAATCTCTTTAGAGAATGCAGGAATACCGCGTGCACCTTCTAAACGTTGCTGAATCCAGCGCTTTTCTTTGGTATCGACGATGTGCATATATTCAGCACCAATGGACGCACAATAAATCGCCTCCATCGCACCGATCATCTCGCCTAGCGTGGCTTCAGACTTACCAATCGACAAGTTACCGGTCTGGAATACGGTATCAAGGTCTGACTTAGACAAACCGTGCGCCGCCATATCCAAATCAGGCACATGCTCACGCGGGGCCAGACCTAGCGGATCAAGCTTGGCCTTTTGATGACCGCGGTTGCGATACGCTGCAATCAGCTGTAGCACACCCACTTGACGGCGCTCATGCTCAGTCGATACCGAGCTTTGCGGCATGGGCTGCACACGCGTGCTGTTACGCGCCAACAGTAAAAACTGCTCGCGGACATTGCTGTGCGGCTGATCGCCTTTAGGATATTGGTCAAAATACTGCGACCACTCTGCCCCCACCGAATCCGGTGCGGTTAGATAGTGTTCGTAGAGTTGCTCGATATAGGCAGCGTTTTCTGCGGACAGTTCAGTGTCCTGCTGCACATCTACCTCATGCATGAGTCTGCTCGTCTTCAAATCGCAAAAATGCAAGCTGCCGGATAAGGCGTGCTTACTCCCACAGGCGTCACGGGGTGCATGACCACCTGCTGCCCAAAAAGGGACATATACGGCTAGACCAACCAGCATCTACGGAGATATCCGTCTCTGGTCGTCTCGGCCTGACAGAAAAGAGACACGGGGCTGATCTGGGCAGACAAGAATCGTGCTTTCTTGCCATGCTCACCCAAACCCACGCATCACGTTTCTACACCGTACCCGCACGCATGCGGGCATTTTTGCAAATCGAATTGGCTAATCAACGCAACGACATCACAACGTTGATTGGCGAATTGGACTTTTGATCTGTTCTGGGCAGATCAGTCACGACATCGCACTTGATGGGTCAAAATGCTATCACGCTACAGACCATGCGCCTGATTTTTTTGCTCAATAGCGATCATTAAGTAAAAAAATATGTCATCCAGATTGCTGCGCATTGCTTAGCAATTGCTATGCCTACGCACCTCTTTTGCGCAAAAAAAATAAAAATGAGCTTTTTTTGCTCACATCATGCACAACTTCAACCCAACTGATCCAAAGATGAGCATCGACCTTTATCTCGTCGATCAAAGAAACATGGCTTGTTTGTCGCATCAACCAAATTGATCATACGCAAAACACATCTTCGTCATTGATGCGCCACTACAGAACATCAACGCACCAAACACAAGCACCATTCTGCTAGAACGCACCAATCAAGAACCACAAAAAAGCCGACTGATCCGTTGTAGCTGGTTTTGCGACACAATAAAAGTCGACCTTGGTCTGAATCATGATGAAAATTGCACATTTTCTTACCGCTGCTCACCACCATACGCCAACAGATCAGCACATTGGCCAAAAAAACTTGATACGAGCAGGCACAAAAAAGCCACCAAGACGGTGGCTTTTTTTGCATCGATCAGTCAGCCAAAGGCATGGACTTAACCGGCTTGATCCAAGATCAAGTTACGGATATGGCCAATCGCTTTGGTTGGGTTGAGACCTTTTGGACAAACCGAAACGCAGTTCATGATGCCACGGCAACGGAACAGGCTAAACGGATCATCTAAACTAGCCAAACGCTCAGCGCGGTCTGTGTCACGGGTATCAGCAATAAAGCGATACGCTTGCAACAGTGCCGATGGACCCAAAAACTTGTCAGGGTTCCACCAGAACGATGGGCAAGAAGTCGAACAACATGCACACAAGATGCACTCGTACAGGCCATCTAGCTTTTCACGGTCTTCTGGCGCTTGCAGGCGTTCGGTCGGTGGCGCTGGCTGATCGTTGATCAGAAACGGACGGACTTTTTCGTACTGGGTGTAGAACTGGTTCATGTCGACCACCAAGTCACGAATGACTGGCAAGCCAGGCAACGGACGCAAGACGATTTTGGCTGGCAGATCATTTAAGTTCTGCAAGCAAGCCAAACCGTTTTTGCCGTTGATGTTCATACCATCTGATCCGCAAATACCTTCGCGGCACGAACGGCGAAACGTCAACGACTCGTCTTGTTTCTTCAGCTTGATCAACACATCCAACAACATGCGATCTTCATCAGCAAGGTTGATGGTGTAGGTCTGCATGTACGGCGCTTTGTCCTTATCAGGATCATAGCGATAGATTTCGACTGTGCGGCTTCCACGGCTCATTTTGCTCTCCACACCTTAGAAAGTACGGGTCTTCGGCGGAACAGACTCGACAGTCAGTGGCTTCATGCGCACTGGCTTGTATTCGAGACGGTTGTCGCTGGAGTACCACAACGTATGCTTCATCCAGTCACGGTCGTTACGGCCATTTGGATGCTCTGGGTCGTTTTCTGGACGCTCGTAATCAACGATGGTATGCGCACCACGGCATTCGGTACGGGCAGCCGCCGAAATGATGGTGGCTTTCGCCGCTTCAAACAGGTTTTCAACTTCCAACGCTTCGACACGTGCAGTGTTAAACACTTGCGACTTGTCGGTTAAGTGGATGTTTTTGACCTTTACTTCGAGTGCCAGAATCTGACGCACACCTTCATCAAGGATTGCTTGTGTACGGAATACACCCGCATGTTTTTGCATGACATTACGGATTTCGTCCGCAACATCTTGTGCATTTTCGCCTTGAGTCGACTGTTGCAGCTTGTTGATCCGACCCATACTGCGATCAAGCACATGCAGAGGCAATGGCTTGTAGTCGCTGGTTGAGGTACGCACCATCTCGGTAATGTGATCACCAGCTGCTTTACCAAAAACGATCAAGTCGAGCAGCGAGTTGGTGCCCAAACGGTTTGCACCGTGCACACTCACGCAAGAGCATTCGCCAATGGCATACAAGCCTTTGACTACGCTGGTTTGATTATCGCCTTTTGGCACAACCACTTGACCATGAATGTTGGTCGGAATCCCGCCCATTTGGTAGTGGATGGTTGGCACAACCGGAATCGGCTCTTTGGTGCAATCGACGTTGGCAAATTTCTTGCCAATCTCGAATACCGACGGCAGACGCTTCATGATGGTGTCTGCACCCAAGTGGGTCAGATCCAACACGACATAGTCTTTGTTTGGGCCACAACCACGGCCTTCTTTGATCTCTTGGTCCATCGAACGCGATACAAAGTCACGCGGTGCCAAGTCTTTCAAAGTTGGGGCATAGCGCTCCATGAACGGCTCGCCGTCACAGTTACGCAAGACACCGCCTTCACCACGGCAACCTTCGGTCAGCAACACGCCCGCACCGGCAACGCCAGTCGGGTGGAACTGCCAAAACTCCATATCTTGCAATGGAATACCCGCACGAGCAGCCATGCCCAAACCATCACCCGTGTTAATAAAGGCGTTGGTTGATGCTTGGTAAATACGGCCTGCACCACCGGTCGCAAACAAAGTCGCTTTGGCTTGAAACACCCCAACCGTACCCGTTTCTTGATCGATTGCAGTGACACCGAGCACATCGCCGTCTTCATCGCGGATTAGATCAAGCGCGATCCATTCCACAAAAAACTGCGTGCCCATTTCCAGATTTTTCTGGTACAGGGTATGCAGCAACGCATGACCCGTGCGGTCAGCAGCTGCACATGCACGTTGAACGGCTTTTTCGCCATAGTTTGCAGTGTGACCACCAAATGGACGCTGATAGATCGTGCCATCGGCATTACGGTCAAACGGCATACCCATATGCTCAAGCTCATACACCATTTTTGGCGCTTCGCGGCACATGAACTCAATCGCGTCTTGGTCACCTAACCAGTCCGACCCTTTGATGGTGTCGTAAAAGTGATAGTGCCAATTGTCTTCGCTCATGTTACCAAGCGACGCGCCGATACCACCCTGAGCGGCCACTGTATGTGAGCGCGTTGGGAATACTTTGGTCAACACAGCAACTTTAAGACCCGCACGTGCCAACTGGAGAGAGGCACGCATGCCTGAACCACCACCGCCAACAATCACGGCGTCAAAGTTCAAGGTCTTAATGTTGCTCATGTCGTCTTTAGACATAACTGCCATGATGTTTTCCTAATCAGCCCCAGAAAATCTGGATACCCCAGACCGTGAAGACAAAAACCGCAATAATCATTGCAGCTTGCAACACCAAACGCAGTGCATTTGCAGATGGACCCATCTGACGCGTGGTGACATAGTCAGTCAACACAGTCCACAGTCCTACCCACGCATGGCCTGCCAATGAAGCAACCGCCAACAGGCTGAAGATTTTCATTGGGGTTTTCATCATGAAGCCAAACCACTGCTCATAACCAAAGGCAGGGTTTAAAATGATCCAACCCAACACCACCACGGTGTATGCAGCCAGAACAATGGCGGAAATACGCTGGACGGCCCAGTCACGCGAGCCTGAACCAGTCAAACCGGTTGCACTTTTCATCAGAACATCACCCAGACGAAGGCCGCAAGAATGCTGATCGCAGATAAGATCAACGTGAATGTTGCCGCCGCACGACCGCTATTTAACTCTTCTGCTACGCCAACATCTGCAAGCAAATGCTTAATCCCAGCAAAAAAGTGATAGATCAGTCCGGCCATAAAGACCCATACGACAAAGCGCACCAACACATTGCCAAAGACCACGTCATGAACGTGAGCAAATGACTCTGGTGACGCCAGCGATCCTTGTAGCAGCCAAAGCAGCACAGGGATCAGCAAAAAAATAATGATTCCAGACACGCGGTGTAGAATCGATGCAATGGCCACGGGGGAGCGCAAGTTTACGCTGAGCACTTGGCCCATGGACAAATTGACAGGTCTGTTGCTTTTCACAGCGGGCATCCTGTAGCAGGACCCATACTTGGGTCGAATATCGGAAGGAAAGCTGGCACGACAGCAAAGAAATTTACAAGCTAGCGCCTGCATGAAACGACGTGAAAGTATAGTGAGCTTAAGCAACAAATACAAACCACACAGGGGTTGCACAATTTCGGCGCATTTTGTATCAACATTTTTTTGGATCAAAGTACCATCACGATTTAAAATGACCATTATTCTGGCTTTGGCATAAGCTGTGCTAGTCTTTAGACACCTTGCAAAAGGTCGCGTTTCGGCGTTTTTTGATTGACATCGTCGCGGTTCAAACTAAGCTAATAGCGTTTTTAAATCGGCCATTCCCGACCAAAGCGCAGGAATAATCATTCCCAGCTCTGGCGTCTCGGCCGTGATGTTCCCTATTCAGGAGAGTTTTAATGTCTGGCACGACTGGCAAGAAAGCCGTTCTTACGCTCAACGACAAACAGATTGACCTACCCATCTATAGCGGCACGCTAGGTCCGGACGTTATCGACGTCAAAGATATTTTGGCACAAGGCCAATTCACATTTGACCCTGGCTTTATGTCCACGGCAGCTTGTGAATCCAAAATCACCTTCATCGACGGTGAAAAAGGCGTATTGCTACATCGTGGCTATCCGATTGACCAACTTGCCCAGCAAGCCGACTACCTCGAAGTCTGCTACCTGTTGCTCAACGGCGAGTTGCCAACTGCCGAACAAAAAACCGAATTTGACGCACTAGTCACCAACCACACCATGGTACATGACCAACTGCGTAAATTCTTTGAAGGCTTCCGTCGTGACGCTCACCCAATGGCCATCATGTGTGGCGTTGTCGGTGCTTTGTCAGCGTTCTATCACGACAGCCTCGATGTTAACGATCCTAAGCATCGTGAAATCACCGCGATTCGCTTGATCGCCAAGATCCCAACCATTGCAGCCATGTGCTACAAGTACAGCGCGGGTCAACCGTTCATGTACCCACGCAATGACTTGGGCTACGCCGAAAACTTCCTGTACATGATGTTTGCAGTTCCGGCAGACGTGGACTACAAAGTCAATCCGATTCTGGCCAAAGCCATGGATCGTATCTTTACCTTGCATGCTGACCACGAACAAAACGCCTCAACCTCAACCGTCCGTATGGCTGGTTCGACTGGTGCAAACCCGTATGCGTGTATCGCTGCTGGTATCGCGGCCCTTTGGGGACCAGCACACGGTGGCGCAAACGAAGCCGTGCTCAAAATGCTCGACGAAATCGGCAGCGTTGAAAACGTTGCGGACTTCATGGAAAAAGTCAAAACCAAAGAAGTCAAATTGATGGGCTTTGGTCACCGTGTCTACAAAAACTTTGACCCACGCGCCAAAGTCATGAAAGAGACTTGTGACGAAGTGCTGGCTGCGTTGGGCATCGAAGATCCACAACTCGCTCTCGCGATGGAACTCGAACGGATTGCCTTGAATGACGAATACTTCATTAAGCGCAACCTATATCCAAACGTCGACTTCTACTCTGGCATTATCCTCAAAGCCATCGGCATCCCAACCAGCATGTTCACGGTGATTTTTGCCTTGGCACGTACGGTCGGTTGGATCAGCCATTGGTTAGAAATGCACAGCGCACCATACAAAATCGGTCGTCCACGTCAGTTATATACTGGCTCGACACAACGCGACTTTACGCCTGTCGAAAAGCGTTAATTCGTGACCCCAAAAAAGACCGCTTCGGCGGTCTTTTTTTGCTCAACTGTCGATTACGCACGCGGCCTCCAGCAAACACATCGCAATCAACACCAACCAACGCTATTTTAAAAAAGGCAAACAGCGCGCTAACGCATCACAAGACTGACCACAGGCCCGCCACAAAAATTAATCCTTTAACATCTGCGCCTGCTGCTCGACGCCATAGCTTAAAAACGCACGGCCAGACTCAAGTACATAATCATAGCGACGATCAAAAATCGCCTGTCTGACCACCTTAATACCCTGCTGCACTTGCCACACATGGGTCAGCTCATGCATCAACCACGCCTGACGACTCAAAGACTGCTGGGCAAAATCGATGCAGTAATCATCTGGATGAAAATACACATGACCATTAGGACTCATCGCATAACCACGCCAAATCCATCCAGAGGCACAAATCCGAATAGAATCAAGTGATAAATGCTCAGCAAAAACGCTCTGTGCCAGATGTCGTTCTTGCACACTCAGCGGCCTTACTGCTTGCAGTCGGGCCAATAAAACGGCTAGGCTAGACGGGTACATTACACAAAATAGCGCTTGGCATGATCTGCCGTGCAAAAAAATCGACCGCGCTGTACACGGCCACGATCTTCACGCAGTAACACGCCGCAATACTCACAAGCCTTCATCTCTAACGCTTGAGGTGGTTTTGGCATTCGTGGGTACATGAGCTGCCAAAAAAAACGCATGAGATAAAGTACGATGACAGTAATCACCAACAGCTTGAACATCGGGGTTATCCTCTTAAAAACAAGCACTGGCCTGTCCAATTTGTACTCCCTGCTATATAGTGCGTCGCAGTGTTACTGTCCACCCCTGATGGTGTTACAACGGAATTCGGATATTCATGAGTGATTTAACGCTTGCGCTTGCCCAGTCGGCTTTTCGGGTTGGAGACTTGATGGGCAATGCCCGTCGCATGGTCAAACTTGCCGAAAAAGCCCGTGATCAAGGCGCTCAGATCGTCGTCTTTCCCGAACTTGCACTCACTGGCTATCCGCCAGAAGACCTGCTGCTCAGACCAAGCCTACAAACACGCGTGAATGAGGCCATGGCCTTGCTCAAAGCGGTTGAAGGCATTGTGATTATTGTGGGCTACCCCCATGCCGATCATCAGCGCTGCTTTAACTCCGCCGCAGTGATTACTGGTGGCCAACAACGTGGTTTTTATCACAAGCAGTGCCTACCAAATCACAGCGTCTTTGATGAGCGTCGTTACTTTGAAGCCGGTCGCAACCAAGTCATGTTTGACTTTGCGGGTCGAAAAATTGGCCTGCTGATCTGCGAAGACGTCTGGCAAGAAGCCCCGATTCGGGCCTTACGCGACAATGGCGCAGACCTGACCATCGTGATCAACGCCTCACCATTTGAAGTGGGCAAGCACCAACAGCGCCATGCCTTACTGCAACAACGTGCACGCGATCACCAAATGCCAATTGCTTATATCAATACCGTTGGCGCACAAGACGACCTCGTGTTTGACGGCGGCACACTGGCCATCAATGCCGACGGCGAAATCTGTGTCGATGCGCCGCGCTTTCAAGAACAACTGACACTGGTCAAGATCAACGACCAACATCAGTTTGAAGCACAGCCACTTAGCACTACCCTGTCTGCTGAAGCCGAAACCTATCAAGCCCTCGTGGTCGCGCTGCGTGACTATGTCAATCACTCTGGCTTTCCTGGTGTGGTCTTGGGTCTGTCTGGTGGGATTGACTCTGCCTTGTCACTCGCCATTGCCGTTGATGCACTCGGTGCTGAACGCGTTAACGCCGTGATGATGCCGTATCGCTATACCGCGACCATCAGTATCGAAGATGCAGAAGCACAAGCCCGTCGTTTAAATGTCGCCTTCCATATCAGCGAAATTCACGACATCGTTCATAGCTTCCAAAAAACCCTTGCCCCGTACTTTGGCAAACGTCCGGCAGACTCAACCGAAGAAAACCTACAAGCGCGCGCACGCGGCATGCTGCTGATGGCACTGTCCAATAAGTTTGGCCACATGGTGCTCACCACGGGCAACAAATCCGAAATGGCCGTCGGCTATGCCACACTCTACGGCGACATGGCCGGTGGCTACGACGTACTCAAAGACGTGTACAAAACCCAAGTCTTTGCCTTATGCCGCTATCGCAACTCACTGGAAAAAACACCCGTCATTCCAGAGCGTGTGATTACTCGGCCACCCTCAGCAGAGCTACGTCCTGATCAAACCGATCAAGACTCACTGCCACCGTATGATGTGCTTGATGCGATCTTGTATGGCTATATCGAACAAGACATGAGTCTGGATATGCTGGTTGCCAAAGGCTTTGATGCCGATACGGTCAAACGGGTACTCACGCTGGTAGATCGTAGCGAATATAAACGTCGCCAAGCCGCACCCGGCCCACGCATCAGCAGCCGTGCCTTTGGCCGTGAACGCCGCTACCCGCTAGTCAATGGATGGACCCTCGGATCATGACCTCATTGCCGCCAACCAACGCTCACATCCTTGCGCAGCAACTGCTAGATGCACAAATCCGCTACGTGCGTGAGCGATTGACTGGCGAGCAATCTATTCAGACCATGACCCAAGCCATGGACGACATCTTGGCCCGTGCCGAGCATTTTTGTCTGCAAGATGTGGTGAGCTGTGACTCGATTCGAGGCGTGGTCAAAACCTACGCCTTCGAGCTAAATCTTGGTGGTGGTGTATTAGAGCTGATTGGCGCAATTGCGCGACAGTTGCATCAACACCTACAACATAATGCACCAGCACTCGGCCAACTGGTGACCACCCAATCCATGGATCAATGGATTGAAAAAATCATTGAACTCGCCCCCTTGCGGCAACAACTGGCGCAACAACTGATTCAAAGTGACACCATTGGCCGTATTTTGGTGCAAGTGTTAAGTCTAATGCTGCAACAACAGTTTCCACATTGGCTCAAACAACTTACCGAACGTGTTGATCAACATGCCAATCAACCCAAACGCTTTGCCAAAATTTTTCAGCGTCTTGCTCAACAAGAAGACCAACTGAGCGAGTGGGTCGTCGAACAACTGGCGGCTCGTATTCAGCATAATGGCAGCATCATTATTGCCTTAGACGACGTCGAGCTACGCGATCTACTCAATCAAATCTGGTACGCCATCCTCGAACTCAAGCTGGACTATCTGGCCGAAAATCTTAGTCCAATTGATATCGAAGATTTTTTTGTATTGGTGTATGAAGACTGGCGTCGTCTACGGACACATGATTTTATTCAAAATCTAATCTTGACCGGTGTCGATACGTTTTTTGACATCTATGGCGAATACAGCTTAATCGAGCTTATTGATGAAGTTGGCATCACCCGTCAGCACATGATTGGCGAAATCGTCCGCTTTGCACCACCAGTCTTGTCTGCACTAGAGCAAAGTGGTGATCTGGATGGCCTGCTACGTAGCCAGATTCAGCCGTTCTTTCAAGCACCAGAAACCATTCGACTGATCGCAGATGCACTTGATCATAATCGCTCGACGAATGAATCCACATCATCATTAAACCAATAACAATCTGTTCGGCCATAAACCGTTAAGCCCCAGCTAACCGGATCACCCGCCGCGCCACTTCTAACGCCCCTCGGCTTTCCACCTGCTTGCCCACTGCCAAAACGTCGGACGATTTAATGCTACGCATCGGCTTATGACCAAGCGAGGGGATCAGGTCGTTTTCTAACATACGACGGTTACGGGTGTGGGTGTAGGGCTTCACTGCCCCTTCTTGGTCGCCTAACCATTGACGACCAATATAGGCGAAGTTGATCACTTTGTTTGGCGTCTTGCTTTTCTTGTTTGCGCTGATCGCTGGGGCTAATGCCTTGTGCCAGTAACCGGTTGTATTCGTCGTGTTTGGCTTTGGCATCGGCTAGACCAACAGCCGAATATGTACCGACAGACAACAGGCCGCGCTTGCCAGCAAAGCTGTAGCTGTATCGCCATCGCTTTGCACCGGTGGTCAAGACCTCCAAAAATAGCCCTTCCCCAGCATTTAGGCCGTAAGTCTTTTTTTCTGGTTTAGCGGTGTCGATCTGTCTGGTGTGTGTTAGCGGTTTGCGTGTAATGGGGGCTTCTTCTGTCATGGTGGTATAACTCGCAACTGGTATAACTCGGTTATACCAATTCTTATACCACTTATGCACGGTTTGCCATGGTTCACGGTGGCCTACCATAGACAACAAAAAAGCCCCAAACCTATATGGTGTGGGGCTTTTAGGGCTACGGTGGATCACCGTAAACAACAATATGGTGGCTATGACGGGACTTGAACCTGTGACCCCCTGATTATGAATCAGGTGCTCTAACCAGCTGAGCTACATAGCCAAAAACTGAGCACGCATTATGCCGATCCAGAATTTTGTCGTCAAGCCTCTGACTGCACAAAAAAACAGCAACCGAACCAAACACATCCAACAACCACAAAAAAAGGTGCAAAGTGGGCCTATAAGCCGGGTTCTGTCTAAGACGATCATTCCTCTAGGCGCGCCGTCACCGACGCGCTCAAGCAACCTACCCGCATCCGACGCGGGCCACGCCATGGATGCCTATTTGGTCTTGCTTCAGGTGGGGTTTACCGTACCGGTCTGTTACCAGACTCGTGGTGCGCTCTTACCGCACCGTTTCACCCTTACCACGCACCCCAAAGGGCCGTTCGGCGGTCTACTCTCTGCTGCACTTTCCGTCGGCTCACACCGCCCAGCCGTTAACTGGCACCTTGCCCTGCGAAGCCCGGACTTTCCTCCCCTGCGTCAGTCACGAAGACCTCTACAGCGGCGACCGTCCAGCCCACTTTGCGCGCGCATGGTAACAAAACCAGACGCACTACGCTTAAGTATTTTTCAACTCAATCAGCCGCCGATACTTTTGTAACAATTGCGACTGACTTTCGATATGCGCCGGATCATGCGGAATGCAATCATCCACCGGACAAAACAGCGCACATTGCGGCACATCAAAATGCCCCACGCACTCGGTACACAGATCAGGATGAATCTCGTAGATCAGCGGCCCCATACTAATGGCATCGTTGGGGCATACCGGCTCGCAGACATCACAGTTGATGCATTCATCAGTAATAATCAGTGCCATCGACAAGCGACCCTCACAGCGTGCTCACGCTCACTACCAACCACCTTGCGCATGTTTATCAGCAAAAGCCTGAGCCACACAAACGGGCACGAACTTGGTCACATCGCCTTTAAGCCGTGCAATCTCTCGCACTAGCGTCGATGAAATAAACGACAAATGCTCAGATGGGGTCAAAAATACCGTCTCAAACTCCGCATCCAACTGCCGATTCATATTGGCCAACTGAAACTCATACTCAAAGTCCGATACCGCACGCAGACCACGCAAAACCGCCGTCGCATGCTGATCACGAAACAAATTGACCAATAAGCCACTAAAGCCAATCACCTCAACATTGGGTAAATGCCCCAAGGTCTCACGGGCCAAAGCCACACGCTCATCCAAGCTAAACACCGGACTCTTGTGATGACCTGCCGCAATCGCCACCACCACCTCACCAAACATTCGTGATGCACGCACCACCAAGTCAGTATGACCGTTAGTGATCGGATCAAATGTACCAGGATAAATAACACGGGTCATGAGCTCTACTCAATGAAGCCTGAATGTGAACACATCTTAGCAAAATCCACTTCCATTTCGGGCAATGTCAGCACTGATAACCAAATGTTGCAGTCAAACAGCGCAACTTACGGCAAAATAAGCACATGTGAGGACCGAATTGATATGAGTACAGACAAAAAATCGTCGGGCGGCACCATCGCCCAAAACCGCAAAGCCCGCCATGAGTACTTCATCGAAGAAAAGATTGAAGCCGGACTCGTGCTGCAAGGCTGGGAAGTCAAAGCCATTCGCTCTGGCCGTATGACCATTACCGAATCTTATGTGACGTTCAGAAAAGGCGAAGCCTTTTTGTTTAATAGCCAGATTACACCGCTCCTGTCTGCCTCAACCCACGTTGATCCAGAAGCCACGCGCACCCGTAAGCTATTACTGTCTAAACGCCAAATCGAAAAGTTAATGGCCGCAATGAACCAAAAAGGCTACACCTGCGTACCTTTGGCTACTTACTGGAAAGGCTCACATGTAAAGTGTGAAATCGCATTGGTAAAAGGCAAGCAACTGCACGACAAACGCGCCACCGAAAAAGACCGAGACTGGAACCGCGATAAACAGCGTGTGTTTCGCAGTCAGTAATAATGAATCATGCAATAAAAAAGCCTGCATATTGCAGGCTTTTTTGGTCATACAACCTTAGCAGAAGGTTAAAGTACCGTAGCAGTTGACGTTTGCAGGTTGTAACGGAATAATATTTCCTGCTGCTGCCTGACCATTTGTAATATTTGAAGCAAATTGTGCTGTAGGATTACTAATATTTAAAGTAATCGCATCAGGCAAATACAGCGCCCATCCTTTTCCTACCGACTGAGTGTACCCAGGATACTGCACAGATTGTTTTTGAAAAGACAAACCGAACAAATTCGAGTTGACTTCTGCCTCATGAAAGTTACTTAAGTTATAAGGCATAATATAACTATTATCATTCAAAGAAGCAGTGGTAGTATTCAGACCCGTGGCAAACTGAGATAAAATTTTATTTCCAACACTTGTCCGCAAAAGCGGCAATAGTCCATTAATAAGACCTGCACCAAAGGCGTTACTTGTTTCAGTTACATCAAGACTATTCACAATTGCTAAAATTGCACCATCTTGTGCTACGCCATTAACTGTGTTTGTTGCATTACCCAAATTAAGATTAGAAATGGAAGCCTGCGTTTTACGAGTACCAGCAACAACCAGCGGATTTCCTGTACGATTAACCGCATCAAAAGCTACCGCAAGCTGATCAAAATAAGCCAAGCATCCAATTAGTGAAGCAGCACATTGGTCGTCTAGACCCAAAGACAATCCATTAATCGTATCAAAGGTCTTGCCGTTATACGTATCACCATTTAGCGCTTTAAAATTCACACCACCATTCCGCCCTGTTATCCCATTTAAACAAGGAGCGGTTAAATTACCGCATGTTACCGCTACCGAACTTGGGTTTCTAGGGTCTCGTGGTGTCGCATCGGTTCGACTAACAGGTCCTTGCGCTTGCAGCTCAAGATTCACAGTACCCGTCAAATAACCACTAAAACTAGCCAAATTTCCAAAACTAATCGGGCCAGATGAATTTTCCGCACCTAATCGAACGCCTACAAACTCGCGTGTAGCAGCCGTTGTAGGGTTTTTAACAGCAATCTGAAGAAACGGGTTAGTCAGTGTAAAATCACGCATACCTGTACGAGTCGCACTGCTACTAACACCTGTATTAGTATTTGTACCTGTTACTGGAATACATACGTTGGAACTATTGGTCACGCAACCAAATGATACATTGGTACCATCAATATCGCATGCTCCAGTACCATTAGGTCCATCACAACCTAATTTTAATGATTTAATATTAGCATTCAGGTTTAATACACCCTCGACGCCTAATTTATAAAATCCAAAATCTGTTACGGAGTTCGCAGTACCAGATGGTGCGTTGTAAGTCAAATTAAGCAGTGCTTGACCACGAGTAGCCGAAAGCTGCTCGTCAGACATAGGCTTAATTGCAGCATTCGCATGAATATTGAACATCAATATCAGAAAAATGTACAGTCCTCTGTAAATCATAATAGCTCCTAACCCAAAACCACATCTATTGTTACCGTCGAGCACGCGACGATGTAATGAACCAGCACCTTCAACAAAGAACAACTCTTCATTAAGGAACTATCATTCATTTATATCTTATAAAGTAATATTTTTTTGTGATACACATCACAATACTGAAATAAAATTATTAAATTTCAGACATACGGAAATCTATTTTTTAATCAAAATAAGAATATCTTAATTGCCAAGTATCATCTAAACAAGTAACTGCTGTCGCAGCATAAGACTAGAGAAGTCATAAAGGTAAGTGCTGAGTAGAAAGTAATCATGTATACATGATCTGACGCTCTATGTTTTGTAAAGCTGCTCAATGACAGGATTGCATGATTACTTATCAAAGCCCGCTTACTCAGATAGCACTACCTCTCAAAGAGAAGCTCTATGCTGAAGATATTATTCTATTAAAAAAACAGTTGCACCTCAATTTTGAGACCGCTTCGACAATAAAAAAGCCTGCAAATCGCAGGCTTTTTTGGGCATATAATCTTAGCAGAAGGTTAGCGTACCGTAGCAGTTATTATATGCTGGATTCAACCCAACGATGTTACCATCACGGGCTGCTGATGTTTGAGTGATATTACCCAAAATACCTTGAGATGTCACATTACCAGAAGTGTCATAACGTGTTGATAGTGGATTGTTGATATCAAGAGTAAAGGCATCAGGCAAGTACAATGCAAAACCTCTAGACATTGCTTTGGCATAACCTGGATATTGAACAGACTGCTTTTGGAAGGATAAACCAAAAGAAGAGGAATTTACATCTGTTTGATGCAAGTTAGATGCATTATATGGAAGAATATAGTTATTCAAATCTGTGTTAATATCTGCATCTGCTTTACCATCAATAATCGACTGGTTAATTGTTGCGTCAGCGCTATAAAGTCGAAACCCTTGAGCCATTTGACGCTTAATGGTATCTGCAATACCACCACGCAATAATGGCAAGAGCGTTGGACCCAGCGCACCAACCAAGACACCCGCATCAGAGTCAACTAACTGTAAAGGACTAGCACCGACCGTTGTACTACCATCGGCATTACCATAAATAATACTATTAACAATACCGCCAAAATTAACACCACTGATAAATGCTTGCGTCTGCCGATTGCCAAACAGCTCAATACCTAGTCCAGTTCTAGAAACAGTCTGGTAACCCACCAAAGCTTCTTGATAACGAATTTTTGCCAAGCCCAAATTCAAAATCATATCATCGCCGAGATTTAAATATCCTCCACTAGGTGTTCCTTGCCCCCCCCTCACACCAGTAAAAAAATTACCTGTTTGCGGCGCACCCCAGCTACTCGCACCATTACTCCTAATACCTGTCGTATCAGCACCTGCCGCAACACATGAGGTTGGATAGCGACAGGTTACAGCCACGTTTGTATCACCCGTAATCGTTAGATTGGCGGCAGCCGTTAAGTAGCCACTGAAACTACTAATATTACCGAAGCTTAATGGGCCACTTGAGTTATCTGCACCAAGCCTAACCCCAACAAATTCACGAGTAGATGCAGTCGTTGGACTTTTAATCGCTATTTGCAAAAAAGGATTTGTTAAAACAAAATCTTTTAAGCCTGTGCGAGTCGCTGTGCTACTGACACCTCCAATACTTCCAGAAACAGGAATACATGAACCAGTGCTATTAGTTACGCAACCAAAAGACACATTGGTTAAATCAATATCACACCCAGCTGCACCGTTATCTCCACCGCAACCAAGCTTTAAGGATTTAACATTGGCGTTTAGGTTTAAAACGCCCTCAATACCAAGTTTATAAAAACCGAAATCTGTTGGAGAGTTAGCTGCACCAGAAGGAGCAACATAACTTAAATTTAACAAAGCCTGTCCAGAGTGATCAGACATCTGTTGATCAGTCAAAGCCTCCATAGACCAGGCCGATGGAGAGATGACAACCATGCCAGCCAATACCAAAAATGCAGAACGGTTCATCAAAAAATCTCCATATCCATTGGTCCAGTCATCATCCTAAGATGTTTAAAATTACTCAAGTCCAGATCCTATACTTGAGGTTAATCTTGGTTGCTTCAATCCCGTTCGGTTGCGCTATCAGTCAAGCTGTATAGCATCGGCGACCAACGGTTGAACCTATTGATCAGTTAGGCTTTAACGTCAACTTGGCATAAATCTCACCACCGGGCATTGCCAACTCACCCAAACGTTGTGGTGCATCCATATTCACAGTTCCACCCACACTTGGATAGAAGTTAATATTGCCAACACGTAGATCTGTGGCTAACCCGCCCCATGTCCGTGTACCAGCCGAATCACGTGTACCATTGATCAGAATCTTACCTTCAAAAATCGCAGTATCATCTGTTAGATCAATCGAGAAGTTAGGCTTGGTGACGGCATCTGCACCATAGAGTGTCAAACGACCACTAATATTTTCTAAGCCCAGCACTGATCCATCACTTGGCTCAATAATTTGCAAAAAGCTACCTGCTCCACGAGTACGTGCACCAGATACCACACCACTCGTGCCATACAAGTTGTCGCCTGCAACACGCGCCAAATTAAGATCTAGCTTCAAGCCCAAACCACCGCCACCTGTATCAGGGGTTAAATCAACAGTGACGTTGCTGGCGTTTAAGCGACCACGCAAACCAAATAGCACATCGACTTTTGAGTTATTGGTTACGGCTGAGTTGGAGCTAAAGTTGCGTGTTCCGTCCATTAACCGACCCGCAGCAACTTCCGCGGAGAATGCCAGCAAGGCTTTAGGCAATACCACATTAATAGAGCTACCATTCATTTGAATAGTACCAGCGGTTTGCAACAAGAAGTCAATATTGCGCAATCCAATGTATTTGCCACCGCCTGTATCAGCAATCAGCAAACTGGTACTGCTCTTGTT
>JBBKWH010000055.1:0-4268 GCA_037968855.1 Moraxellaceae bacterium
AATGGGTCACTTTGATCCTTACCGTGGTGCATGGTTTCAAGAAAACGTGCGGACACAGCTCGCTTTTTTGAAGGCGCAATTGAGCTAAAGGCCGATGGCGATGTGTCAAAAACACCGCCAATCACAACCTGTGCATCACAATCTACACATTACAAGGAGTGTCGCGATGTTGGTGGTATGTCCCCAGTGTTTGACCAAAAACCGTGTGCCTGATGATCGGCTTGGCGAACAGCCGACCTGTGGACGTTGTCAGTCGCTGCTGCTGCCCACATTGCCAGTGGCATTAGGTGACCAAGGGTTGATGCGTTATCTGCAAGGGACTGAGCAACGGGTGGTGGTGGATTTTTGGGCCGAGTGGTGTGGGCCGTGTAAAGCCATGGCACCACAGTTTGCTCAAGCGGCAGGACAGTTGCCGCAAGTGCGATTTGTGAAGGTGAATACAGAGCAAGCGCAACAGATCAGTGCGCAGTTTGGTATTCGCAGTATTCCGACTATGATTTTGTTTGAAAACGGCAAAGAAATTGCTCGTCAAGCGGGTGCGATGCAAGCGTCGCAAATTATCAGTTGGGTCAGGTCGATAGGCTAATGGCTTGGCCGTACTTGGTTAATCACATAAACGTATAATGACCAACCGTTCATTTTTTATCGGTCCGATAATTGTGCGCTTGTATACAGTATTGCTTGCACATCAGTAGGACACGGCTCTAGCCTTAAGCGTAGATACGAGGACGTGTCTATACCCATTAAGGGGCAAGAAGCCTTTCATCGTCACGCGTTGCGATAGTTGCGATGAAATGCAAGAACGCTCATCAGGCGTGTGTTTAGCGAGGGAATCGCCCAATCGATGCGTAATCTCTTAGATTTAAAATACAGCGAAACGTCAGCCGTCTTAATGGCGATGATGATTTTTCAGCTGTTGTGCTTTATTAGCTGGACGGGTTGGTGTCTGCTCAATCCCGATGTCTACGCCTATATTCAAGTCAATGTGATCAAACAGGTTTGTTGGACCTATAGCATTGTGATTGCTTTGGGCTTGATCTGGATGGCAGTGTGCTTAAAGTTTAGGGCAAAAACCCAGTGGTTCTTGGGCTTGGCCACCGGATCGGTGAGCTTGTATGCCGTGGTCATGGTCATTGCAGCATATTTTAACGGCTTGATGTCGATGACTGCAGGCGTAGTGTTGGCTGCTGCACCATTAATTGGCATTTTGATATTACCTCCTCGAATTATCTTAACGGCAACAGCCATGTCTGGCGCAGTATTGGCAGTGATTGGCTATGCAACGATTGCTGGTTATTTAGCTTATGCGCCTATTTTTAAACAGCAATTAATTGGCGAGTCGACTGGATATAGCACGTTTTATTTTTGGACTCAGGTCTACTTTGTGATTCCATTTCTGGTGGTGATTATCTGGGTGATGCACCAGTTTTTGCGGCAGTGGCGCACGCGTGAGGCGCATGTACGGCACATGAGTGAGACCGATAGTTTGACAGGCTTAAGCAATCATCGCGCGGCTCACGATTATTTAACATTTTTACTCAAAGTGCCGGACACGACGGTGAGTATTGCTTTACTCGATTTGGATCATTTTCAGCAGGTGAATACTCGATTTGGCCATTTAACTGGCGACGATGCGCTACGTTTGGTGAGTAGTACCTTAAAGGCGTGCTTTCGACCAGACGACATGGTGGCACGTTTTGGTGGCGAGGAGTTCATCATGATCTTTCGTGATGCAGACTTAAAAACAGCACAAATGCTGGCCGAGCGCTGTCGAAAAAGCATTGAAGACTTACAGATTTGGTCGCCGACAGGACATCAGATTAAGTTGACAGCAAGTTTTGGGGTGGCAGGCACTGAGCGCCTAAGTATGGCTGATCGGCAGATGAATATCTTGCTACAACAAGCAGATGATGCGTTGTATCAAGCCAAAATGAATGGACGGAATCGGGTCTGCCTTGCCGTAACACCGCTATCGACGGGGATGTATGATGCGTCACAACGTGCGGCAATTTAGATATGAACGTTCATTTTTTGTCCGAAATAGTCACAACAATGCAGCATGAAGGGCGCGTAATGAGTATGCTTTGGGAGGCGCTGACATGACCTATCCTATCAAAGGAGACGTTGCTCGCCGGAACCAACTTGAATATCACAATACGGATCGCACTATGCGAAATCTTCTTGCGCTAAAATATAGCGAAGCATCTGCCCTTTTGATGTGCATTATGCTGTTTCAGTTACTCAGTTATATTGCATGGGCGCTGTACAATATTCATGATTCGGTCAACCAGCACTTTGTTCAAGTCGATTTTGCATGGCAAGTCACTTGGATACTTTCTGGCTTTATAGTGATCGGTACTGGATGGCTGTTTTTATGTGTTAAAAATAGCAAAAATGAACGACTGCAAATGCCGTTAAGCATTGGCGCTGTGGCGATCTTTTTGATTGCAATGCTGTATTCTGGTTTTGCCAGTGGATTGCTCGCGATGTCTTTGGGCGTTGTGCTTGCTGGCGCGCCAATGATCGGGATTTTGATGCTGCCTGCGCGTGTTGTGTTGATGGCTGTGGGCAGTGGTGCAGTGTTTTTGGGTGGCTTAACCTATGCATCGGTAGCGGGTTATGTGCCTTATGCGCCGTTATTTCAAGATATCTCCATCTCTAAGTACCCTGAATTTGGCATTTTCTACTTTTGGAGCCAAGTGTATTTTGTTATTCCATTTTTGGTCATTATTTTGGCGGTGTCGCAACAGTTTTTGATGCAGTGGCGCTTGCGTGAGGCTCGGATTCAGCACATGAGTCAGACCGATGCGCTAACTCAGTTGTTAAACCGTGGCACGGTGCATGAGCGCTTAACTGAGATGTTGCAAGATCCGGCACGACATCCGATTTCGGTGATTCTGTTGGATTTAGATCATTTTAAATTGATCAATGATCAGCATGGTCACTTGATTGGTGATCGGGCGCTGAAGGCTGCGGCATTGTCGCTCAAGCAAAGCTTGCGTACCGATGACATGATTGCGCGTTTTGGTGGTGAGGAGTTTTTGGTGGTGTTAAACGGGGTTACCTGTCATACCGCCAAAAGTGTGGCCGAGCGTTGCCGCCGCACCATGAGTCAGCTTGAAGTGCTCAATGATATGGGTGAGCGTGTGGTGTTGACCGGTAGCTTTGGCGTGTCGTGTTTGCTCAGTGGTCCTGAGGTCAAAGTCGATGACTTACTCCGTCAGGCCGATGAGGCCTTGTACCTTGCCAAGAGTGAGGGCCGCAATCGTGTGGTGGCACATCATTGTATGCTAGAGGACAAAGGATTAACCCATCCAAGCGCACGTCGGGCGCATCGGGTGACGCGTGCGGGTGACTCGTCGAGTACACCGCTTAAAGGTTAAAGCAACTGAGTGGCGCAATTGTTGAACCAAAAAAGCGGGCTAAGCCCGCTTTTTTGTGCCTGATCCATCATCAATGTCTGTTGCCAGTCATTGATGATGGCGTAAGCGATTAGCTACGTTTTTTGGATACCCAAGCCCAGAGCATTTCGGCTTCTACTGGGCTGTTGCCCGATGCATCGGTAATGACCACAGATACCAACACTTCGCCTTTAGGCTCGTTGATGATCTGTTGACGCTGGGCATCGGTCAAGGTGGCGACGGCTTTCATGTCGCCTTTGGCTAGTTTTTTATAGTCCATTTTCAGCGATTTGATCAGCGGCATTTTGTCGTCTGGCAGGTTTACGCCGACCACAAAACCAGTCGCTGTTTCGGCCAGCAATGCCATGGCAACGGCATGTAAGCTGCCGATATGGTTTTGCATGTTGCGACGGTTTTTGATGGTGCAGACCACTTGTTCTGGACTGACCACGTCGTAACGGACGCCAGCAGTACCGACCATTGGCACAACTTTGCCAAATGCAGCCGAGAGCAGGGTGGCGCGGATGCCTTCTGGCAAGCGTGCGGTGGCGTTCACGATTTTCATGATGCGGTTGGACTTGCTCATTGTGTGTTCCTTAACAGGGCAAAAAGACCATTAGTCTTTGAAGTTGTTGAATTGCAATGGCACACCAAATTGCTGTTCTTTCAAAAAAGCCATGACTTGCTGTAGGGCGTCACGCTTTTTGTCAGTAATCCGAATTTTGTCGCCTTGAATTGAAGACTGCACCTTGATACCGCTGTCTTTAATGGCCTTGTTAATTTTTTTGGCGATATCTGAGTCAAGGCCGTCTTTGAGCTTGATGATTTTGTGGGTGTGCTTGCCGGATGCGGTTGGATCTTGTGGAT
>JBBKWH010000056.1:0-23808 GCA_037968855.1 Moraxellaceae bacterium
CGGGCTTTTTTTTGTCTGCGCATTATCGATGCTGTTATCGGTGTCTTTGCATCCGGTTTGTATTGATGCACAGCCACAAAAAAACCGGCACATGGCCGGTTTTGTTTGCAATCGTTTAGCCGATTAAAGCTGAGATTGCGTGTAGTTCTGAATGCCAATTTTTTCGATCAGTTCAAGCTGGGTGTCTAGCCAGTCAATGTGTTCTTCTTCGCTGTCGAGAATCTCAGCAAATAAATCACGCGACACATAGTCACGCACATTTTCGCAATGGGCGATGGCGTCCTTTAGGTCTGGGTGGGCGTTGTGTTCCATGCGCAAATCACAGGCAAGGATTTCTTGGACGTTTTCGCCCACATATAGCTTACCCAGTTGTTGCAAGTTCGGCAGACCTTCCAAAAACAAGATGCGGTCGATCAACTTATCAGCATGTTTCATTTCGTCGATGGATTCATGATATTCATGGTCGGCTAGTTTGCTAATACCCCAGCTTTTCAGCATTTTGGCATGCAAAAAGTATTGATTGATCGCAGTCAATTCGTTGAGCAAAACTTTGTTGAGGTGAGCAATCACCTGTGCGTCGCCTTTCATGGCAGATCTCCAGAACAAAAGGTAAGGTCAGTCATTTGGCAACTAGTCTAATGACAAGGTTGGATAAAAAGCCAATGATTTGTAGAACGGCGATTTAAAACGAGAATCACAATCATCTTGACTATGGATGATGAATCGCCTGAATCCAGACAAAAAAAACTCGCAGCGTGCAGGTGCGAGTCTGGAGGTGACCATAGCGTGCGTGGTCAAAGCGATTCTTACAGCAAAGCATTAAGCGGCAACAGAAATCCGTGCCGCAATTTGGGCCAATGTCTCATCAATCAATACGCGCGCATCGGGGACGCAACGGCCACAGCAAGTGCCCACATCCAAGGCATCGCGGAGTTCGCGAAAATTATCCACGCCATTTTCAACGGCTTGGCGAATCTGGTGATCTGTTACTGCACGACACAGGCAAACGTACATAGATAAGTCCGATGAGTGATTCACAAATGGGATAGCTAATATTATTGATAATTGTTCTCATGTGTCAAGTGATCGCGTTAAAAAGATGAAAAAATAATCAGCCTGTTGGGCATAAAAAAACCACCTGACCAATAAATTTAGATCAGGTGGTTTGATTTATATCGATATTTTATGGCGTTGGATCTGTGCTTTTTAGCCGTTCACGCAACACAAATTTTTGTAACTTACCAGTCGATGTTTTGGGGATTTCGCCAAACACGATCTGCTTGGGCACTTTAAAGCGCGCCAGATGCAGGCGACAGTGCTCCAGTAGCGCGTCGGCGCTCAGTGTTGCGCCTTGCTTGAGTTCGACAAACGCGCAGGGCACTTCGCCCCAACGTTGATCGGCTTGGGCAACCACGGCGGCGGCCATCACCGCAGGGTGACGATACAAGGCTTCTTCGACTTCCAGCGACGAGATGTTTTCGCCGCCAGAAATGATGATGTCTTTGGCACGGTCTTTGATCTTGGCATAACCGTCTGGCTCACACACCGCCAGATCACCCGAGTGAAACCAGCCCCCAGCAAAGGCGTCTGCGGTGGCTTGTGGATTTTTCAGATAGCCTTTCATCACGATATTGCCGCGAAACATAATTTCACCCATGGTTTGTCCATCGGCGGGGACAGGGGCGAGCGTTTGACTATCCAACACTTGCAGGTCTTCTTGCAGCGGATATTGCACCCCTTGACGGCCATGTCGTTCGGCTTGAGCCGCTATGTCTAGTTCGTCCCATTCCGGCTGAGTGGCACAGAGTGCCGATGGGCCATAGGTTTCGGTCAGGCCATAGGTATGGGTAATGCCAAAGCCCAAGCGTGCCATGCCTTCAATAATTGCCGCTGGCGGTGCTGCACCGGCAATCATCGCTTCGACCCGATGGTCAATCACAGGCCGTTGCTCGGCAGGGGTGTTGATCAGCATGGCATGTACAATCGGTGCGCCGCATAAATAACCGACCCGATGTCGAGCAATCAGCGCAAAGATCAGCACAGGATCAACCTTGCGCAAACAGACACACGTGCCGCCATGCGCCGCCATACTCCACGCAAAGCACCAACCATTGCAGTGAAATAGTGGCAGCGTCCACAGATAGACTGGACGTGGCGACATGCCCCAAGCCACTAGATTACTCACCGCATTAAGATACGCCCCGCGATGATGATAGACCACTCCTTTGGGGTTGCCGGTCGTGCCAGAGGTGTAGTTCAGGCTGATCGCTTGCCATTCGTCCGTCGGTAGATGCCAGACAAAATCGGCATCACCAGCGGCCAACCATGCCTCGTAGTCGTGCTGGCCAATCGTTTGGACCTCGCCAGCCCACTCGGCATCGGCAACATCAATCACCAATAACTGCTCACGCTGAATCGGATCCAGTAAGGCAATCACTTGCTGGGCCAGTGCTGCAAATTCGGGATCAACCAACAGCACTTTGCTATCGGCATGACCGAGCATAAAGGCCAGCGTGGCAGCATCGAGGCGGGTGTTCATGGCGTTGAGTACTGCCCCGACCATCGGTACGGCAAAGTGCGCCTCGATCATGGCGGGAACATTGGGCAGCAATACCGACACGGTGTCGTTACGACCAATGCCGTGCGCGGCCAATTGCGAGGCAAAGCGGCGGCAACGCTGATAGGTCTCATGCCACGTGATCTGTCGCTCACCATGAATGGTGGCAGTTTGCTGAGGATAGACTTTGGCAGCGCGTGGCAAAAAACTTAAAGGACTGAGCGGTACATAATTGGCTGGCGTGCGCGGCAAATCATCATAAGGATGAGCGTTGGGTGTATGAGGGGCAGATGTCATTGTTATGGTGCTTCCAAGCAGTCAATCAAAGGAGAAGGTTGAGTCTGATACGGAGTATGCCAAAGCATCACCATCAATGGGATTGAACTTTTGGATGAGTGAGCGTGGGATGCGTGCTGGGCGACATGACAGTGCCTAAGCAAGCTGTTAAAGTGTGCAGCTTCATTGCGGTTGCCCTTTTGTATCGGGCGCTGTAATACGTTGTACTTACTGCACATCTGTTGTCGATTCCTAGAATTCGTTTGTGCTCATCTCGCGGTGATATGACCATTAGTACAGGTCATCACTCCTTAAGGATCTGTCTTTATGCCAGTTATTACCTTGCCTTCGGGCGACCAAAAACAGTTTGATCATCCCGTCTCGATTATGGACGTGGCGCAAAGCATTGGCGCGGGTCTAGCCAAAGTCACCATCGCAGGCCGTGTCAACGGTCAATTGATGGATGCCAGCGACCTGATCCATGACGATGCGACCCTGCAAATCATTACCCCCAAGGATCAAGAAGGCGTCGAGATTATCCGCCACTCTTGCGCGCACTTGATCGGCCATGCCGTCAAGCAGCTGTATCCTGAGGTCAAAATGGTCATCGGGCCGGTGATTGACGAAGGTTTCTATTACGACATCTTTAGTCCAAAGCCCTTTACGCTAGACGACGTTGCGGCGATTGAAGCCCGCATGAAAGACCTGATCGACACCGAATACGAGGTGGTCAAAAAAATGACCCCACGTGATGAGGTCATCAAAGAATTTACCACCCGTGGCGAAACCTACAAGCTCCGCTTGATCGACGACATGCCCAACGAAACCCAAATGGGCCTGTACTATCATCAAGACTATCTCGACATGTGTCGTGGCCCACACGTGCCGAATACACGGTTTTTAAAAGCCTTTAAATTAACCAAACTGTCTGGTGCCTACTGGCGCGGTGATGCCAAAAACGAGCAACTCCAGCGCGTATATGGCACTGCTTGGGCGGACAAAAAGCAACTGGCTGCCTATATTCCACGCATCGAAGAAGCCGAAAAACGCGACCACCGCAAAATTGGTAAAGCTTTAGACTTGTTCCACATGCAAGAAGAAGCGCCGGGCATGGTGTTCTGGCATCCTAACGGCTGGACCATCTACCAAGTACTTGAGCAATACATGCGCAAGGTGCAGCAAGACAACGGCTACCAAGAGATCAAAACCCCGCAAGTGGTCGATCTGGTGCTGTGGGAAAAATCAGGACATGCGGCCAACTACGCCGACAACATGTTTACCACTCACTCGGAAAACCGCAATTACGCGGTCAAACCGATGAACTGCCCATGTCACGTGCAAGTGTTTAATCAGGGCTTAAAGTCCTATCGTGACCTGCCATTGCGTCTGGCCGAGTTTGGCTCGTGTCACCGTAACGAACCATCAGGCTCGCTACACGGCATCATGCGCGTGCGCGGCTTTACCCAAGATGACGCGCATATCTTCTGTACCAAAGATCAAATCGGCCAAGAAGTGGCGGATTTTATTGCCCTGACCTTGGCGGTCTACAAAGACTTTGGCTTTGACGATGTGCAAATGAAGCTGTCCACCCGTCCCGAAAAACGAGTAGGCGACGATGCGCTGTGGGACTTGGCCGAAAAATCACTGGCCGATGCGCTTGATGAAGCCGGTCTACAGTGGGAGCTTCAACCGGGTGAGGGTGCATTCTACGGGCCAAAGATCGAATTCTCGTTGAAAGACTGTTTAGGTCGGGTCTGGCAGTGCGGCACCATTCAGTGCGATTTCAACATGCCTATGCGCCTAGATGCCTCGTTTGTCACCGAAGATAACCAGCGCGATCACCCAGTCATGCTGCATCGTGCTATTCTGGGGAGCTTTGAACGTTTTATCGGCATCCTCATTGAACACTATGCCGGCTTGATGCCGCCATGGCTTGCCCCCATACAAGCCTGTGTGATGAATATTACCGATACCCAAGCCGATGCCTGCCAAGCCGTGGTCAAACGGCTGAATCAGCTTGGGTTGCGTGCGATTAGTGACTTGAGAAACGAGAAAATCGGTTTTAAAATTCGCGAACGTACACTAGAGCGTATTCCGTACATGTTGGTGCTGGGCGACCGTGAGGTCGAAGAAGGCACCGTCAACGTCCGGACGCGTGCAGGCAAAAATTTGGGAACCATGAGCATCGACGCGTTTGTCGAACTGGTTCAATCCGCCGTCGCCGAACGTGGCCGGCATATCGTGGAGAAGAGCGATCAAACAAAACCGTAACCCGCAGGCAGCCAAGAGCAACCGTCCCGCGATTAATGAAGAGATCGTCGCACGTGAAGTGCGATTGGTCGATCAAGATGGCGAGCAAAAAGGCATTGTGTCCTTAAGCGATGCCATTGAAGCCGCAGAAGCTGTCGAGCTTGATCTGGTCGAAATCGTGGCCAACGCCGAGCCGCCGGTCTGTAAGATCATGGACTACAACAAGCATTTGTTTGATATCAAACAAAAGCAAAAAGATGCGCGTAAAAAGCAGCATCAAGTTCAGGTCAAAGAGATCAAGATTCGGCCGGGTACCGAAGAAGCCGACTATCAAGTCAAGCTTCGCGCGATTACTCGCTTCTTAGAAGAAGGCGACAAGGTCAAGATCACCCTGCGTTTCCGTGGTCGTGAGATGGCACACCAAGAAATCGGTCTGAAGCAATTGCAAAAGATCGAAATCGATGTGGCGGAAATCGGTATCGTCGAGCAGTCTCCAAAAATGGAAGGCCGCCAGATGGGTATGTTGATCGGTCCGAAGAAAAAGTAATCTGTTGTTGCAACGAAAATCCCTATGTCGTTGCGATGTAGGGATTTTTTTATACCTAAAAAAAGGAGAACCTGAATGGACAAACAACAAGACATTCAATCTATTGAAGACTTACAAGCCTTAGTACAACAAGGCGAGCAAGATTGGCAGCAGTATGGTGATGTGAATGTCAACCAGAGTGACGATCTACTGGTGTTTAATTACACCGATGCAGCAGAAAGCCGTCATCGCTGGAATGCCTTTGAACGAATGAGTCGTGGCTTGATCATCCATCGGCATACGGGTGAGGTACTAGCGCGTGCATTTGACAAATTTTTTAATTGGGGTCAAAAAGGTCACGCAACCACCAGCGCGCCGATGGTGTGTGCCACCGAAAAAATGGATGGCTCACTCGGCATTTTGTATCGCGTAGCGGGTGAGTATCGTATTGCCACCCGTAACTCGGTCAAAAGTGAGCAGGCAATCTGGGCTACAGATTTTTTAAAGCGTTATTCACTGGATGGATTACCAGCATCATATACGCTGCTGTTTGAAATTATTTATCCCAAAAACAGAATCATCACCAACTATGGCCCTCGTGAAGACTTGGTGTTGATTGGCGCGCGTAATCGTTATAATGGCGACTATGCAAATCTTGATCAGCTTAAGCAACTGGCCGCGCAATATGGGTTTAGCTTGCCCAAAATCTATACCTTTGATTCAGTTGATGAGATTTTAACTAATCTTCAGCAGTTACATGGTCTAGACGAAGGCTATGTGGTTGAATTTGCAGATGGTCAGCGTTTTAAATTTAAAGGCAAACGCTATCTAGAGTTGCTAGGGCGAGCCGTCACCTTTAATGCCACGCTAAATGCGGTGAGCAAACAAGCAGTACCGCAACTGTTGGCCGAAACGCCTGACGAATTTTTGGCTGATGTGCATGGTTGGTTGGCCGAGATAGAGCAAACCCATAGCCAGATTCAAGCCGAGGTTGATGCCGCTTTACAGCATGCGCCGAAGGATAGCCAAAAAGAGTTTGCCATTTGGGTCATGCAGCATCATCCGAACTTGTCGCCGTATTTGTTTCGGCGGATGAAAGGTGCTTGTATCAAGCAAGATATCTATAAACACGCGTTTACCAATCGAACGGCGTGATGAGTGTAGATAAAAGGGAGATCATTAAGTTTGGAGCGACATTTGGATAAGATTGCGATTAGATAACGCTTCCTTTTTGGCCAGATCGCTCTTACAATGATCGCCCCTTACCCGCAGGCCGTTTGCAATGGGGCAAATGCCGCCGAACGGGTGTACAAAGAGGTTGCCATGAAAGTTAAGATGAAGTCGAAGCGTGGCGCTGCGAAACGGTTTAAAAAAACCGCTAACGGCATCAAACGCAAACAGGCGTACAAACGCCACATTCTGACCAAGAAATCTGCCAAGCGGATTCGTCAATTGCGTCCATTGACCATGGTTGCCCACTGCGATCAGGCCGCCGTCCGTCGCATGTTGCCGTATCTGTAAGGAGAGACTAAATGGCTCGAGTTAAGCGTGGTGTTGTAGCACACCGTCGTCACAAAAAAGTTATGGCCCGTGCAAAGGGTTACTATGGTGCACGTTCACGTGTTTACCGTGTAGCCGTCCAAGCGGTCATGAAAGCCGGTCAATATGCATACCGTGACCGTCGTCAGAAAAAACGTCAATTCCGCGCATTGTGGATTGCACGTATCAACGCGGGTGCGCGTCAGAATGGTTTGTCATACAGCCGTATGATCAACGGTCTGAAAAAAGCACAAGTTGCACTCGACCGTCGTGTATTGGCTAACATCGCCATGCATGATTCGGTTGCATTTGCTGCACTGGCCGAAAAAGCCAAGGCTGCATTGGCTGCGTAAGCGCCAAGCAACATAAAAAAACCACCGCAAGGTGGTTTTTTTTATGCGCAGTCGTTGGCAAAAAAATGGTATATCTGATCTAGCGGCAAGCAATAAACAATCAATCAACACGGACGGATGATTGCGATGAAAACACAGGATGTTGGGTTAGGCGTATTACTACTCTTATTGTCACCGATGGCCTCGGCCGCTGTGTATAAATGCACACAGGCCAATGGATCGGTCAGTTTTCAGTCTTTTGTCTGTCCAGTCGATGCACAATCCTCGACCATGAAGCATGCCAAGCCAAGTGCAACAACAACGCCCCCTCAAGACACCATGGGCCAGTTAAGATCTCAGGTCGCAGCGCTTGATAAATCGCAACAACAAAAAACCGAAGCAGCCCACAAAGCCCAGCAAGACCATCTCAAAGCACTTGAGCAACAACGTCGTTGCGCACAAGCCAAGCAACAGCAAGGCGTGGTGAATTCTGGTCGTCCGATTTATCATCTCGATGAAAAAGGCCAGCGCCAATATGTGGACGATAGCCAGCGTGACGCCACCGCAACCAAGGTGCAGCAGCAAGCCAATACCGACTGCAAATAAACCGCACAACCACATAGACGGCGTGATGTCGCCTGACTCCAAACAACCACCAGATGATGGTTGTTTGTGTGATGCAATGAGGTTTAATGAGAAAAATTTAGGATTTACCGCCAAAGAACTTGCGAATACCTGCGCCACCAGCGATCAACGCAATCACAATAACTTTAAAAAACTTGGCAAAGAACGCCGCAATAATCGCCATCAGCCCTAGTTTTTTGGCTGCAAGACCACCGCCGACTAAGGCTGCAATGCCGTAAGCAGCCATTTGGTCAGTGTCTGGATTAAAGTCGCTATAGCGTTGTCCATCGACATAATGTAGTTGGCCAAGCAAGGTTTTGGCTGTGGGTTTTAGCGATTCGACCGTGCGTTGATCCGTGATCATGTTCATCGAAAAATAACCTTCTCGACCCAACGCATAGGTGTTGTAGTTGACCAAATCTTGCGGGCCACTTGGTGTGCCTTGATCATGTGCGGCCAGCGACCAAATCAAGCGTTGTTGCGCTGCATCATAGGTAGGTTTTTCGATCCAGCCGGAGACTTCTAAGGCCGGAAAGCCACGTGATGTACGGGCTTCATTGCTGTGTTCGACACCAGATTTAATGCTGCTGAGCATACCGTCAGCATCCCAATCTTTGGCTTCTTCGTCATCAATATGGCCTTCGTTGTTGTAACTAATCACCATCAGCCAATCTTGATTTTCATCTTGGGGAATCAGTAGTCCTTCAACACTATTGTCTTCTGGATTACCCATGGCTTCTAAATATTGACGTGCCGCCAGCGCAGGTACAAACAAGTAGCCCGCAGGCACTGTAAGCTGTGCTTTACTCAGCAGGTCAGCCGTGGCAGGGCCAATGACTTTGGTTCGGTTGATTTCCATGCCTGCATTACGCATTTCGTTTTGGGCGAGTGCATCATTGTTTGGGCTGTGATTGGCAGTGTCGGCTTGACTTGCTGGCGTCGGTAAGTCCTCGCTTGCATAAACCAGAGGAAGAGTGGTGAGGGTCATACTGCTGATGAGTAGCCATCGCGCGAGAGAGGTCATGAGTTGTTCCATTTTAAAAAAGAGTTGGTTGTTTAAAGCCGATATTTGCTGTCTGGCCTTATGTTGAAAATTGTAGCAAGTCTATCGTTGCGTTTTCATAAATCTGATAGAAGTAAGGTTAATTTGTATGGGTTTGATCGCAAGGAGAGCAACATGTCTGACCGACAATGGTTAACAGACTTACAATTACAAGCCCAAACAGAATCCTTATCTTATCTGTTGTTTTGGGGGCATCAGCATCGTGTGGGGCAGCCCATCAGTAAAAGCTGTTTAAGCCAATGGTATGACGCGCCTTTTGTGATGGATGGTGTGCGCTATGCGACCGCTGAGCATTGGATGATGGTGGCCAAAGCACGTTTGTTTGATCCGATTTGGGAGGCGCAAATCTTGGCCCATCCCGATCCAGCGATTGCCAAAGCTTTTGGCCGAAAAATTGATCACTTTGATGAAAAGGTTTGGCAACAGCAGCGTTTTGAGCTGGTGGTTGAGGGCAATCTGGTCAAGTTTTCGCAGCATCCGCAGTTACAGGATTTTTTGCTGGCGACGGCTGGTCATGTGTTGGTCGAGGCTGCGCCCAATGATCGTATTTGGGGGATTGGCTTGGCTGCGGATGATTCGCGCGCCAGACAACCTGAGGCGTGGCTAGGGCTGAATTTGCTTGGTTTTGCGTTAATGGCCGTTCGTGAGCAACTGGCTATGGCATCATCGCCATCAATGTATCGCTCAAGCGCTAGTCAAACGCCGAGCAACAGTAACGCTTAAGCCTGAATTTACGCTAGAATTTGCGACCTCGTGTCATGAATCCCGACCCGATGGTTGGCCGACCCCCAAGAGAAATAGACCCATGTCGCTTGATGTCCTGACTTCCGATGCATTGGCCGCGATTGCCGCCGCCGATGACCTTGCCGCGCTTGATCAGGTTCGAGTGCAGTTTACTGGCAAAAAAAGCCAATTGGTCGAGTTTTCCAAAAGCATGGGCAAGCTTGATCCCGATGCTCGCAAAACCCAAGGTGCCGCATTGCATCAGGTACGCGAAGCGATCAACGGTGCATTAAACGCTCGCCAAACCGAGTTGCAACAAGCCGCCTTAAATGCGCAGTTGTCAGCCGAGACCATTGATATTAGCTTGCCAGCGCGTGGTCAGGCGATTGGCAGTGTTCATCCGGTTACGCAGGTAATGGAACGGATTAGCGGATTTTTTACCCGTGCCGGTTTTAATGTCGAGCGTGGGCCAGAAGTTGAAGATGATTATCACAACTTTGAGGCACTGAATATTCCAAGTCATCATCCTGCACGGGCGATGCACGATACCTTCTATTTTGATGCCCATCATTTGCTACGCACCCATACCAGCTCGGTGCAAATTCGCACCATGGAAAGCCAAGATTTGCCAATCCGGATCATTTGCCCCGGTCGCGTCTATCGCTGTGATTCAGACCAAACCCACTCACCAATGTTTCATCAGGTCGAAGGCTTGGTGATTGCTAAAGACGCCAGTTTTGCTGAGCTTAAAGGCTTGATCGTGCAGTTCTTAAATGTGTTTTTTGAAAAAGAACTGACGGTGCGCTTTCGTCCATCATACTTTCCATTTACCGAGCCATCTGCCGAAGTGGACATTATGGATGAGCGTGGCCGCTGGCTTGAGGTACTCGGCTGCGGCATGGTGCATCCGAATGTTTTGAGCAGTTGTGGCATTGATCCAAATGAATACAAGGGTTTTGCCTTTGGCTTGGGGGTAGAGCGTTTTGCGATGTTGCGTTATGACGTGAACGACCTTCGCTTGTTCTTCCAAAACGACGTGCGCTTTTTGCAGCAGTTCGCCTAAGCCGCTGTACCCTGATTGATGGATAGGAATGTGTAATGAAAATTAGTGAACAATGGCTGCGTGCGTGGGTCAATCCAGCGGTCGATAGTGATGCATTGGCGCATCAACTGACCATGGCTGGCTTAGAAGTTGATGATTCATCGCCTGTTGCAATGCCTTTTAGTGGGGTCGTGATTGGTGAGGTGTTGACAGTTGAGCAGCATCCCGATGCCGATCGCTTGCGTGTCACCACGGTCAATGTTGGTGCCGCAGAACCGCTACAAATCGTCTGTGGTGCGCCCAATGTGGCCGTCGGTGTCCGTGTGCCCGTTGCGACAGTTGGTGCGGTATTGCCTAAAGACTTTAAAATTAAAAAAGGCAAGCTGCGCGGGGTTGAGTCCAACGGCATGTTGTGTGGTGCATCAGAAATCGACCTTGAAGACAGTGTTGATGGCCTGTTGATTTTGCCGAGTGATGCACCGATTGGACAAAATATCCGTGATTATCTGTCATTAGATGATCGCATCATTGAGCTTGGCATTACGCCTAATCGTGGCGATTGCTTTAGCGTGCGTGGTCTGGCCCGTGAACTGGGTGTGATCAATGGCCTGCCAGTCAAGACGCCGCAGATTGAGCCGGTTGCCGTCACCATTGCTGATCAGTTAGCGGTTGAGTTGCATAGCGATGGTTGCCCACGTTATGCCGGTCGGGTCATTCGTGGGATTAACCCGCAAGCCGCAACGCCCACATGGATGTCTGATGCCTTAAGCCGTTCGGGTATTCGGCTGCATAGTCTGCTGGTAGATATTACCAACTATGTGTTGCTGGAGTTGGGTCAACCGTTACATGCCTTTGATCTGGCCAAACTGACTGGCCCGTTGTCGGTGCGGGTCTCTACGGGTGACAGCATTGCGTTGCTGAATGAGCAAAGCATCAGCACTGATCAAGATACCTTATTGATCTGTGATGCCAATGGTCCAGTCGCCATGGCCGGTGTGATGGGTGGTTTAGCCAGTAGTGTCAGCGATAGCACCCGCGATATCTTTTTAGAAAGTGCTTTTTTTGCGCCGTTGGCCTTGGCGGGTCGTGCGCGTCGTTATGGCCTACATACCGATGCCTCTCTGCGTTTTGAGCGTGGGGTAGATTTTGAGTTGCCATTGTTGGCACTTGAACGTGCGTCGGCATTGATCCTTGAATTGGCCGGTGGGCAAGCAGGGCCTGTAACCTTGGTTGAGCGTGCAGATTCCTTGCCAACGCGTCTAGCCATTGCGCTCACGCTAGGTCAAACCCGTCGCTTGTTAGGCTTTGATGTGGCTGCTGAGTTTGTGGTCGATACCTTGACTCGTCTGGGTTGTACGGTCGAAGGCTCGCCGGATCTGTGGCAAGTGATAGCGCCAAGTTATCGCTTTGACCTGAGTATTGCGCCTGACTTGATCGAAGAAGTCGCGCGGATCCATGGTTATGACAATATCCCGTTTACTTTACCGACCTTGGATCTGGTGCTACACCCTCAGCAAGATCGTTTAAGCGTGCAAGCATTGCGTCAAACCTTGGTGACGCTGGGCTATCAAGAAGCGATAAGCTTTAGCTTTAGCGATGCAAAGTTAGAGCAGCAGTTAAATCCTGCGGTTAAGCCATTGATGCTGGCCAATCCCATTTCTAGCGAGTTGGCCGCCATGCGCACCACCTTGCTGTCCTCATTGATTCCTTCAGTTCAGCACAATATTAACCGTCAGCAACCGCGTGTACGTTTGTTTGAAACGGGCTTGCGCTTTGTACCTGCGGCTGATGGCGCGATTCAAGGACTGCAACAGATTGCAACACTGGCTATGATCGCGACAGGTAGCCACTTGCCAGAACAATGGCATGGCAAAGAAGCGTCTATGGATTTTTATGATCTGCGTGCTGAGGTTCAGGCCATTTTGGATGCTGGACAGGTCTCGGCAATCCTGCAACGTTCTACCCGCGTATGGTTGCATCCAGGTCAAAGTGCTGAGTTGATGGTTGCTGGTCAAAGCATTGGTTATTTGGGGCGTTTACATCCTGCACTTGAAAAGCAACTAGATCTGAACGAGACCTTTGTTGCCGAATTGGATATGGATGCATTGATGTTGCCGTATGTATCGAATTTTACACAATTATCACGCTTTCCTAGTGTACGGCGCGATATTGCGATTTTGATCAGTGATACCATTGCCCTAGATCAGATACAGGCAACCATTCAACATGTAGCCGGTGAGTTGCTCATTGGAAACTGGTTGTTTGATGTATATGCAGGACAGGGTATCGAATCTGGCAAGCGTTCGTTGGCTTTTGCCGTGCTGTGGCAACACCCAGAACGTACGTTAGAAGATGCTGAGATTAAAGATGGGATGCAGCGCATCATCGATGCATTGGCCCAGAACTATGACGCAATATTGAGGGCATCATGACAGCACTGACCAAAGCCGAGATGGCAGACCACTTAAGTGAAAAAACCGGTTTAAATCGCCGTGAAGCCAAACAACTTGTCGAGCTGTTTTTTGATGAGATTAGGCAAGCTTTGGTGGCCGGTGAACAAGTCAAACTTTCAGGGTTTGGTAACTTTGAACTGCGTGATAAGCGCCAGCGTCCGGGTCGAAACCCCAAGACAGGCGAGGAAATTCCAATTAGCGCGCGCCGTGTGGTTACCTTCCGTGCAGGGCAAAAGTTTCGGCAACGTGTCGAACTTGAGCGTCAAGATGGTAGCGATGAGTAATCACTGCGGTGATTAGAATCAAAAAACCCATAGCCAAGGTCTATGGGTTTTTTTTATGACCGTTTGTTGAAACAAATAGGCATAAAAAAAGAGGCCGAAGCCTCTTTTTTCTAATTTATCGCGACCATAAGTCGCTTTAAATTATTGTGCTGGAGCAGCAGCAGTATCGGCAGCAGCAGCAGCGTCAACTGGAGCAGCAGCATCAACGGCGCTAGCAGCAGCGTCGGTAGCAGCGTCAGCAGCAGCAACGGCGCTATTAGCAGCGTCGGTAGCAGCGTCAGCAGCAGTGTTGGTTGCGTCAGCAACAACACCAGTTGCGTCAGTAGCAGCAGCAGCGTCAGCAGCAGCAGCAGCATCGGTCGCAGCGCTAGCAGCTTGAGCAGCAGCGTCTTGAGCATTTGCAGCAGCGTCTTGAGCTTGTTCAGCTTCGTGCTTCTGGCAGCCTACGAATGCCAAGCTGGCAGCGATAGCAGCAGCGATAGCGATTTTTTTGAGTTGCATGGCTTCACTCTCACAAAATAGAGGGTTTTAAAAAAACCAAGGGTTAATCCGTACACTTTTGCTATCCTTGCCTTTATGAAGCAGGCGCGGCAGCCGAAGGACCAGACTAAATGGCGTGGCCATCGTATCATTGCTTTTAAGAAAAAACTACTATGTGCACAAAATATATCCTAAGTCTTAACTGTTTGAAACATATCCAGATAGTCATTCTACTGACACAAAAACAATACGGCCAGCACTATGTTTGTCGGCTTGTTGGACACCAAGAGCCAGTTTTTCGAGGGCCGGTGTCAATGCAAACTGCTCAAGTGGCAGTCGGCAAATGGCAATTTGTAAATCGGCATGATGGGTGTCGACCAAGGATTGATTAAACTGCTGAATATCCTGTGCCAACAACGTAGAGCCTGCATCATTCGTATCGCAGAGTAATAGAACAAACTGGTGCCGATTGTATTGAGTGAGTAGGTCACTTTGGCGAATACGATTTTTGACATAATCAAGGACGGCAACATGCTGGGTCTGGCGTGCAGTGTGGCCATCGGCTAACTGAATCATCATCAAGCTGAGGGGAGCTTGATTGCGCTGGTGCAGTGGCAACAAAAATCGTAATCCATCACCCAGCATTTTGATGGTGCCTAGACCCGTGTGGGTGTCGATGTCGGTGGTGATGGTCTCGGCGGGTAAACATAGACGCCCATAGATAGGAATCATCAAGGCAAATACACTCGCCAAGATGGCTGAGCCATGAGCAAGAGGAATAAAGGTTGTGTCTGATAAAATGCCATTGATGGCTGCACATGCTGTTGCAACCCCGACCAATCCACAAGCCGATATAAAGACAGCAAAGCTTGACCAGCCACAAAAAGCAATAAAAAACAGTGCAATGGGAATAGATAATCCTGTCCATGCTTGATTGGGTATCCACCACAGTAAAGCCGCCGCCATCAAAACATCTAAACCTGCACTCCACCTGCCTTGCTGTGGTTTTGATCCCTGCCAAATGAGCAGAAGAGCCGTTAGGCTGGCCAAGCCTGCATAGCTTGCCGCAATATAAGGAATGGGCGTATCAATCAAAAACGATAAGACGAGTGTAGGGCTGGCCCATAAAGGACTACTCAGCGCCCCTGCAACAAGTAGGCGCAACAGCATGATGGCTGCATGCAACAGTTGATAGTCACGTCGTTGACGTGCAGTAAACGTACTCAAAATAGTCACTAAAGACGACCTAAGGGATAAATGGTAGCGAGAGAAAAACATGACATTGGACGATCCGCCCGAATCGACATCTCAATGTCGTGACAAATGAGACCATGAATCACTATAGAAGATCACACGTAATAGCGTAAAACCCGTTTTAATCCAGACAAATGGCATGAGATGCTACAAAAGACAATTAATGGGAGCAACCGATCATGCAATGGCGCAATCGTAGGCAAAGCAACAACATCGAGGATTTGCGTGGCCGTGGAGGATCCGGTGGTGGGCTGGCCGTCAAAGGTGGTTTGGGCACTATGGTGCTGGCGTTGGTCTTGTGGGGTGTATTTGGGATTGACCCAAGAACAACCATGCAAATTGGTCAGCAAGTTCAATCATCAGGCCCCGCGCAACCCGTGCAAGAGACTGCGCAAAGTCAACAAGATCGAGAGTTTGTGGCGGTTGTTCTCGCCGATAACGAGGATGTGTGGCAACAGATTTTTGCCGAGCAAGGCCAGCGCTATCAAGAGCCAACATTAACGCTGTTTAGTGGCGGTGTGCAATCAGCTTGTGGGTCGGCCAGTGCAGCGACGGGCCCATTTTATTGTCCTGCTGACCAAAAGCTGTATTTAGATATGAGCTTTTTTGAGGATATGCGCCAGCAGTTAGGCATTGTGGGTGAGCAAGCAGGCAGTGGCAGTGCGGCAGCCAATGCGGCTGGTGACTTTGCACAAGCATATGTGATTGCCCATGAAGTTGGTCATCATGTGCAAAATCTGCTCGGCATTGCCAGCCAAGTGGATCAGGCTCGCAGGCAAAGTAGCGAGGCAAAATCCAATGCTTTATCGGTGCGCCAAGAGTTACAAGCAGATTGCTTTGCGGGGATTTGGGCCAATCGTAATCAGCAGCGTGTGCAGTTTTTGCAGCAAGGCGATTTGGATGAGGCCTTAAATGCTGCCACACAGATTGGTGACGACCGTTTGCAACAGCGCTCCCAAGGTTATGTGGTACCAGAAAGCTTTACCCATGGCACAAGTGCGCAACGTGTTCGCTGGTTTAAGGCGGGCTTTGAGGGTGGTAAACTATCCAACTGCGATACCTTTGGTCAGCCCATTTAGGGCTAACCAAATTGAATTATGGCTTAGTTGATTGTGCTGACTAAAAGGTTAATCCGCTAGTTAGGCAATGGCTCACCACGATCATACATGGCCTCGTATGCTGTTGCGCGGGTGCGTTCCGACGCTGTAGTGACACAATGGCTCGGGTGCGATCGTCACCCGCCGGTAGACTGTTGATTAGGTTCTGCCGATTGGCCAGATAACTGTCCACGCGACCACGCCATGCTGCACGTTCTGTATCCTGTATCGAGTTTGCCCAAACGTTATGCCGCAGCCGAACCCACCAGTTGGGTATGCATGGCTTGAATCTCTGCTGTACTGGCATTGCTGGACTTCATGTCTTGGGTCAGTTGTTGCAAGTTGGCATATTGCGATGAGGTGCGAATATTTTCTGCCAGATCTGCTGGTAGGGTATTGAGCAAGGTTGCCAACTGAGCTGCTTTTTGCGTGCTGCTCAGGTTAGGGTTATTGTGAATCTGCATTTGTTTGATGGTGTATTGATTAAAGGTTTCTTCACGTCTAAACAGTGCATTGGCTTCTGGCTGGGTAAAGTATTGGCGGCGGAGTTGCATTACTGAACTCAGCAGGCTGTGTAGTTTTTGCGGATCATTGCCATTGGCTTGTCCCTCAAATAAACGCAGACATATTGGCAACATGAACATCCGCACCTGCATCTGCCAGTGCAGCTGGAATACCGTAGAAGTAATCAACAGCTGCAATGTCAAAATCGAGTTTTTGAAAGTCCAAGAAGCCGTGAACCAGCATGATTGGGTATTTGGTTTTGGTGTAACCATTCCCGTTTTTCGGGGTTTCAACAAAGCTTGCTTGAACGGTGGTGGTGGCTGCGGTCGCGGCGAGCAAGGCGCCGATCAGTGCTTTTTTCATGATTCTGATCCTTAGAGCATGGGAGTGTATCAATGGAGTCGACGTCTGCTGCCAGATGGCTACAAAGAAGAATTCTGACGTTAACCTCGCCACCTATAAGTAGAATGTGTTTGATCAGCAACTGTGCACTGTGAAGCAGTGAACATTTTGTTTTTTGACGTATCGACAAAATATTGTGATCCAATGGGCTAATCTATTTTTTGCTTCAGGATGGTTTTGAATGGTTTTTGAGGGTATATGATTGCTTAAGTGTTTGTAATTTTTTATTAAATTTCTTAAAACTGGTCTTTTTTTGTGTTGAATCTATTTTTATTTTATCGGCATTTGCTTACAGGATCTAAGGTTCAAAAATGATTGGTAATTCCGATGAGTAGCCGTATTGTTTAGGGGCGAATGAGTGCTCGCGTAGGAATACGGCCAACCAGCAGCGCCAAAAAAATAAAACCACAACCGATCATCTGCAACGTCGACAGAGTTTGCTGCAAAAAAAATAGCCCCAGCAAGGTAGTCCAGAGTGGTTCAAGTGTCATAAGCAAGGCGGCATGACTGGCAGAACTCATCTGTTGGGCATGAGTCTGTAGCGCAAAGCGTAAACAGGTGGCAATGATGACACTGGCCAAGATCCATCCGGCCGTTAGTGGCGATAGTGTGGTGGGCAAAGGTTCTAACACAGCAGCCAATAGGGTCGTCGTTAATCCCACAACAGCGAGGGCAATGCTGGTCAGGGCAATCACTGGCACACGGGTAGCCATTTGGCTGTTGAGCTGAAAGTAAACGGCAAACAATAGCGCAGCGCCCATAAACCACAACTGACTCGACGCTAGGTGTAGTCCATGCTGCGCCATCAAACAGATCAGGCCGACAAGAGCAATCATCGCGGCTGACCAGACCCACACGTTTGGTCGCTCGCCAAAGGCAATGCGCCCAACAATTGGCACGAGCACCACACCTAGGCTGGTAATAAAAGCCCCTTCACCCAAGTGCTGGGTCGATGAGAGACCAAAAATCCACAACACCATGCCTATGGCAAACCAGATGCCAACCCACAAGCAGCCTCGTAACTGTGTCCAAGACAATTGGCGCAGTACAGGCCATGCCCACAGTGCCAAGATCAAGGCAGCTAGCGAAAAACGGATGGACACAAACCAAAGCGGTGCGATCCCTGCCAATGCTTGATGCGAAAACAACCAGCCCGCTGCTGCCAGTAAGGTGACAATGATTAGTACTGCATCGGCATGTAGGGTTTTGGACATAAAAAAGCGCCATGGGTCAGCGGGTTGAAAGCGAATAAAAAAACCGGAGCAATCATGCTCCGGTTTTTGGTCAATTGGCTAGACTGATGGAGATCAGTTGGCCGCTTTACGTTTCATTTGATCAAAGAAGTCGTCATTGGTTTTGGAGTCTTTCATACGATCAAGCAGGAATTCTAGCGCTTGTAGTTCATCCATTGGATGCAGTAACTTGCGTAGAATCCAGACTTTACGCAGCGAGTCTTCGTCCATCAGGCGCTCTTCGCGACGTGTACCAGATTTTTTGATGTTGATCGCAGGGAAGACGCGTTTTTCGGCGATACGGCGTTCCAAGTTAATCTCTTGATTGCCGGTTCCTTTGAATTCTTCAAAGATCACTTCGTCCATTTTGCTGCCCGTATCGATCAACGCGGTGGCAATAATGGTCAGGCTGCCGCCTTCTTCGATGTTGCGTGCAGCACCAAAGAAACGCTTAGGACGTTCTAGGGCGTGTGCATCCACACCACCGGTTAGCACTTTGCCTGAGCTTGGCACAACGGTGTTGTAGGCACGGGCCAGACGGGTAATTGAGTCGAGCAAAATGACCACGTCTTTTTTGTGTTCGACGAGGCGTTTGGCTTTTTCGATCACCATTTCGGCCACTTGCACGTGACGTGCAGGCGGCTCATCAAAGGTTGAGGCAACCACTTCGCCGCGTACGGTACGCTGCATTTCGGTGACTTCTTCTGGGCGTTCGTCAATCAGCAGAACGATCAAGTAAGAGTCTGGATTGTTGCGAGTAATTGACTGCGCAAGGGTTTGCAACAGCATGGTTTTACCGGCTTTGGGCGGTGCGACGATAATCGAGCGCTGGCCTTTACCAATCGGGGCAATCAAGTCGACCACACGACCGGTTAAGTCTTCGGTGGTGCCATTGCCCAGTTCCATCACCATGCGTTGGGTCGGGAACAGTGGGGTCAGGTTTTCGAACAAAATCTTGTTACGGGCGCTTTCGGGCGTGTCGTAATTGATGTTGTTGACTTTGAGCAAGGCAAAATATCGTTCGCCTTCTTTGGGCGGGCGAATGGTGCCGTTGATGGTGTCGCCAGTGCGCAGGTTAAAGCGACGAATCTGGCTAGGGCTGACATAGATATCGTCAGGGCCGGCCAGATAAGAGCCTTCAGAGGAGCGCAAAAAGCCAAAACCATCGGAGAGGATCTCAAGGACACCGTCTCCGTAAATTTCTTCGCCGTTGCGGGCATGGGTTTTTAAAATCGCGAAGATCACGTCTTGTTTGCGATTACGGGCCATGCTTTCGAGGCCCATATGTTCGGCAATCTTGACGAGCTCGCCAATCGGTTTTTTCTTGAGTTCAGTCAGGTTCATAGACGGTTTCAAAGCATTCAGGGGTACAAAAAAAGAGGATGACAAAACAGTCTGGTGATACAAAACCAAAGATGCTGTCGGATGCAGCCAGAACTAAATCTGTGACTGTTTAAAAAGGCAAAATGTAGATCAGGATGCAGGTAGACCTAAAGAGGTCTCATCGAACCAGCTGGCCGAGCGGCATGTGGTCGATATAAGAGAAAAGCTTGTTTTCTGATCGTAAAATATAAGCGCCTAAATCTGGCTTGTCAATCAGCGATCGTGTGCATGCAAGTTCATGCTTCGATTTATAGCTTAAATCGAAGCGATGAACAGACGCTTTATCGGCCAATTAGATGTTTTGGTCGATAAACGCAGCAAGTTTGGAGCGAGGCGCTGCGCCGACTTGCTGAGCGGCAGGTTGACCATCTTTAAAGATAATCAACGCCGGAATGTTACGGATATTGTATTGCACGGCGATTTGTTCGCAGGTGGTGACGTCGACTTTGACGATTTTGATCTTACCGTCGTATTCGCGTGCCAAGTCTTCAAGGACTGGGGCAATGGCTTTACATGGCGCACACCAACCGGCCCAAAAATCGACCAGCACAGGAACGTCGGCTTGTAGTACATCGGCGGCAAAGGCGTCGTCGGTGGTGTTGATGATGTCAGACATGAAACTCTCCAAAGCCTGATCGACAGATCAGATGGGTCAAGATCATTGATTTTCGGTTCTATAGTGCGTGCTGTCAAACAATGCTTTGCGATGCTGTGTATCGGAAATGTCGATTTAAAGATGGTGTGTGTTGCATGTTGCGGTGAATCGCGATGGTGGTCAGCAAAATGCGAGTTTAACTTTTATTTGATGAATACGTGCTTTACCCTGTGCTGGCATAGCATTGCGGGGTGGAGCTGCATGTCTGATTTTTTGCCTGAAGAAGAGTTGCTTGCTGCGATTGATATGGGATCGAATAGTTTCCATTTGGCCATTGCTCGTTTAGATCATGGCGAAGTTCGCAAAGTGGCATCAATGTCCGAGAAGGTGCAGTTGGCGGCCGGTTTGGATGAAAACAATGTTTTAAGTGAAACCGCAATTCAGCGGGGATTAGATTGTTTAACGCGTTTTGTGGCGCGGTTAGATACGGTTCCTCCATCGCGGTTACGGATTGTGGCAACCAATGCTTTGCGCCAAGCAGAGAATTCGGCTGAGTTTATTGATCGGGCGATGCAGATTTTGCCTAAACCGATCGAGATTATTGCTGGCCGTGAAGAAGCCCGTTTAATTTATTTGGGTGTGTCGCAAACCATGGCCGATCAGGGTCGGCGTTTGGTGGTGGATATTGGCGGTGGCTCGACTGAGTTTATTATTGGTGAGGCGTTTGAACCGATCCATACTGAGTCATTGCAGATGGGCTGTGTGGCGTATACCCAAGCATTTTTTGGGGATGGTCAGATCAATCAGCGACGCTTTGAACGGGCGATGGCTGCTGCTGCCAAAGAGGTGATGGCCATTGCGGCAACTTATCGCGAGACAGGCTGGGATAATGTGGTCGGGTCAAGCGGCACGATTAAAGCTGCACGGCAGATTCTGGTCAGCCAAGGTTGGAGCGATGATCAAGAGCGATTGACCCGCAAAGGGTTGAATCGACTCAAAGAGCAAGTGTTGCGTTATAAGCATGTCGATGAAATTGGCTTTGAGGGATTGCGCGAGGATCGTAAGGGCGTGTTGCCTGCGGGCTTGGCCATTTTGATGGCGGTGTTTGATACCTTAAAAATTGATGAAATGAATTACTCCGACGGGGCATTGCGTGAAGGCGTGATGTATGACCTGTTGGGGCGTTTTCGGCATGAGGATGTGCGCGATCGTAGTGTGCAAGCCATGATGGCGCGTTACCACGTGGATCTGCGTCAAGGTGAGCGTGTGGCGCTGACGGCTCGCCAGTTGTTTGAGCAGGTGCATGCGGTGCTCAGCTTGGACGATGAAGATGGCGATTTGTTGCGTCGTGCGGCTTATTTGCATGAGATTGGCTTGGCCATTAGCCATGGTGGGTATCATCGCCATGGGGCGTATTTGTTACAACATTCGGATGTGCCAGGGTTTTCTCAGGTTGATCAGGGGCGGTTGTCGCTGTTGGTTGGTTTACACCGTCGCAAGCTGCGTGATGACGCTCAGGCACAGGTGATGCGGGCGGGTGGTCCACGCTTGCGCGATTTGTGTTTGTTGTTGCGCTTGGCAGTGTTGTTGCACCATGGCCGTAGTGACCAAGCCTTGCCGCCGTTGCGCTTGAGCGTGCCAACACCAAATGTGTGGCAGGTAGCGTTATTGGCGTCAGTGCAAGATTGGCCATTGCTAGTGGCTGATTTGCAAGAAGAAATTGTGCAGTTTCGACATTGGGGTGTGACACTGGATCTGCATTTGCAGGAGGAGGCTGTATGATCACGTCTGCCGTTCAAGAGCCTCAGCAGCGCAGTGCATGGGAGACAGTCAAGATTGCCCGTCATCCAGAGCGACCTTTGTTTTTGGATTATGTTAGTGGCTTGTTTAGCGAGTTTGACCCGCTGCATGGCGATCGTTTGTATGGTGATGACGGTGCGCTGATGGGTGGCTTGGCGCGTTTTAATGGCCGTCCTGTCATGGTGATTGGTCAACATAAAGGCCGCAGCACGCGCGAGCGGATTCAGCATAATTTTGGTATGCCCAATCCAGAAGGCTATCGCAAGGCGTTACGTCTGTGTCAGATGGCCGAGCGATTTGGGTTGCCAGTGATGACCTTTATTGATACACCTGGTGCGTACCCTGGTGTGGGTGCGGAGGAGCGTGGGCAGGCCGAAGCGATTGCACGCAATTTGGCTGAGCTGTCGAGTCTAAACGTACCGATCATTGCAACGGTGATTGGTGAAGGTGGCTCTGGTGGTGCGTTGGCGATTGGTGTGGCGGATAAAGTAGTGATGCTGTCTAACAGTATTTATTCGGTGATTTCGCCAGAAGGCTGCGCGGCGATTTTGTGGAAAACCAACGAAAAAGCAGAGCAAGCCAGTGAAGCAATGGCCATGACAGCGGATCGTTTGCATGCATTAGGCTTGGTCGAAGCAGTGGTCGATGAGGGCGAGGGCGCGCATGTTCAGCCAAATCAAGTGATGGCGGCGCTGCAACAGACCTTGTCTACCTTACTTGATGAGTTGATTGACATGGAGCCTGCCGAGCGATGCGAAGCCCGTTACCAACGCATGATGGCTTTTGGCAGCACGCTCTTGTCCAGCAATTAAATCAGTCTTTGCATCGATTTGATGCAGATCAATCCTTTGTCGTCGCCTGTAGTGGGGGAAGAGATTCTCTGACACTGGCGGCGGCATTGTCGTTTTTGCGGCCAGCATGTGTGCGGGTGGTGCATGTCAACCATGGTTTGCATGCCGATGCTGCACGCTGGGCTCAGCATGTGCAGCGTGTTTGTCTGCAATTGCAGATTCCTTGTGTGGTGCGGGCTGTACAGGTTGGTCAGGGTAATCTTGAGGCAGAGGCACGTCGTGCGCGTTATGCCACCTTGCAGGCTGAGGTCTTGCCCCACGAGGTGCTAGTGTTGGGACAACATCAGCAAGATCAGGCCGAGACGGTATTGATGCGCTTGATGTCTGGTAGTGGTGTGCAAGGCTTGGCCAGTATGCGTGAGCAGGATGAGTGGCAGGGCATGCGCCGTTTTCGCCCTTGGCTGGCGGCAACACGGCAGCAGATTACTGCGTTGGCTACGGTGCTTGAACTGGATTATATCGATGACCCTGCCAATGCGGATCTGCGCTTTGATCGGGTGTGGTTACGCCAGCAATTGTGGCCACAATTGCTGGCGTAACC
>JBBKWH010000057.1:0-15593 GCA_037968855.1 Moraxellaceae bacterium
ATTCCCCGCAGACTTCCACGCTCAAGATAGGTTTTGATGATGTGTTCTTTGCGCTCTTCTGAATATTTGACCTTAGGCTTGAGTACGCTTGATCGGCCACAATCATTGCACTTGAATTGGGCATTGCCACTTTTGTTGTGACCATTTTTGCGAATATTGACTGAGCCACAGCGAGTACAGCTATGAGTAATGGTTTTAATAATCATCGCAAAAAATCAAAAGCCTAAAGTGGGTTCGTTCTACAGAAAACACGTCAAGTTTGTACATTACCGAATTTAGTATATGTAGACAGCGATCAGCTGTCTACATATACGCCACAAAGCCAAAAATCTACAAAAAAAGCATAGCCCTGAATCAATCAAGACTATGTATTAAAAGGAAAATACAATCTAGCTACATCAGTAGAACTAGAACCGCCAGTTGTAGAACATATCAACCGCCTTCTCTAAGGATGAGCTGGCTTCTACATATAAGCGACGGTTGACCTGATAACGCAGCGTGAGTTTATTCACCGGAGTAAACACGCCGACACCATAACGCAAGTACAGATCCGGTGAGATATACCCCGTGACGTTGACCTGCGTATCATCACCAACCCCTTCGGCATCCACCGTCAAGCCAGACAAGCCAAAACCACGGCCAATCTGGTTGGTAAAGTTGCGTGAGCCACTTAAGCCTAGGCTTAAGCCTGCTGCGGCAACGGTATTATTCACTTCACTCTTAAAGCCAGCGGTATTGGTCACGGTGTTATTGGCACTGATCCGGCCTGTCAGTAAGGCATTGAGTGCTTCTTGTTCAGTCAGACCGGCATCATTAAAGATGGCAATACCCGGCCTCGACAAACGACCACCTACGCGCACGCCAACGGTTCGACCACTAATACTCTTGGTCGCTTCGATGTCCAAAATAGGCTGGGTTAAACTGCCGTTAAAACGCGCTGCGCCACGCTTAAGCAATAAGTTTTGACCAAACGCTTCGACTTGTACCGAGCGTTGCACGGCAATCTCACCACTAGCCGATAGCCCTTCAGTGCCACGCTGACGAATATTGAGCTGGCCACCCAACGGAGCATTGGCACCAAAGCCACGGAAATACACAGCATTACCCAAGAGCACATCAATGTCTGCATCAATCCGCCATGGCTTCACTGCTTTTAACACAGGATTTTCTAGCGCTAAGCGACGATCAATCACCCGTACATCCGACGACACCGCAACGGCATCATCATCGGTAGGTGCCGGTGTAATCAAAGCACTCGGGATATCCACTCGACCATCAATACTGACTTGACGGCGAGTCGGCAGCACGACCATATCCAATTTTGGTGATAGGCGTGCTGTTAACAACGGCGGCTTACGAATCAACAGCTCATTGCCGCTAAGGTTCAGATTAATCCGTGGCTCACCTGCCCAGACCGCCTTACCATCTAAGGTGGCACGACCATCACCACTATAGAACTCACCGTCCAAGGTCGCTTGTGTGCCACGGATACTTGAATGCAGCTGGATTTTGTCCAGATTGACAGGCAAGTCGGCCATCGCCACACGACCGTTTTTTAAGCGAAACTCGCCATAGAACTGTGGCCCTGTTAATGGCCCACTCATACCACCAGCCAGTGAGGCCGTCCCTTGTAAGGTGCGCATACCGGCAAAGAATGGCTGAAAAATACTCATCTCAACGTTATCTAGTACTAGCGCACCATTAACGGTCATCGGTGTGGCTTGGGGGTCAACAATCGCATCCACATAGCCGGTACCAATACCGGGTGTTTTGGCATCAAAACGGATTTTCATCCCATCGGCTTGGGTTTGCGCAATCAGGCTTAAGCGATCATACGGCAAGGTGAGCGGTGGGTCTTGTGGATCATCTGCGGTCAGACCAAGGTTGCCGTTTTCGGTATAAATCTGCGCATCTAAGGTAGGTTGCTGCCCTGCCTGCCAACCAGCTTTGGCTTGGCCATTGAGTAAACCAGACCAGACCAAACCATCGGGCATAAAGGCACGGAATGACTGCATATCCAGTTTTTGCAGCGTCACCGCCAGATTGCCTTGTTTTGCACTGGCCAATAGCGGCTCTGTCAAACACAGATGACTGTCACGGTCGGCATTCCAGCAATGCGCCGCCAAATTGATTTGCTGAGTACTGTTGGTCCACGTTAGCTCAGCCGGTTGCTGCTGCGCCAATGTCAGCACTTTGCTTTTAATTTGACCATTTTGCAGTTGGCCAATCCAGTTCATGCCATCGCGCAAGCCACCTGCCAAGCGCAATGACAACAGGGTTTTATTGATCGCGGCACTGGCATCTAGCACATGAGCTTGTTGTGTCCCGTTTAAGCTAACATCCACATTATCAATCTTGCGCGTGCCTTGAATCACCTGATCCGCATGAATGGTCAGCGTACTTGGCGCTTGACCAAGCTGTGGCACATCACCACGTACCGTTGCGCTATCAATCTTAATCTGGCCAGCAACCAACTGACTCACATCCAAACTGAGCGTCATATCAGGCCGGTCTAATTGGCCGGTTAGTGTTGCCAGACCAGTAATTTTGCCGCGCAAACTTGGATGAATATTTTGCAAGGCTGGCGCGTTAATCTTTGCCTCTAACCGCTGAGCATTGCCATCGGCCACCAAGCTATTGCCCGCCCAGTCCAGCTTGAGTGCTTTGGCCTCAAACTGCTTTGGAATAAAGCTCGCAACTGACTTGCCATTTGGTTTAGGCAAAACCAACTCTAACTGGCCAGTTGCGCTGATCGGCTGCTGCCGTAGCGTGCCTTGAATATCCAACTGTCGAATCGACACATCGCGGGCTTGTGCTTGCCAATGACCACTGGTTTGTAGCTGACCGGTCAAATCACCAGCCCAACCGGCCACAAAAAAACCAGGATTAAAGTGATTCATTTTACCACTTAGGGTCCACGCTGGCCCTTGCGCCAAGCTCACTTGACCTTGGGCATTGATTTGGCCCGCAGCACCATCATGGGCAAAGCGTTCGATATTGATTAAGCTCGGCGTACCATTGACCTTAAGCGCCAACGTACCGTTGGGCACATCTGGTGTTTTTAAGGCTCCGTCAAACACAGCACCAAATGATTTTAGGCCACTGGTTTTGCCTTGATTCATCAACAAGGCAATCTGACCTTGGCCTTTGAGCTGAATCGGCCTTGGTTTGGTTTTACCATCGGCAGCCATCTGTGCGCTCAGATCAACGGTTTTAATCGCAATCGTTTGCTTGGCTGAGGTTGATTCCCCCGATGCGACGACCTGTCCGGTCACCGTTGTTAATGGAACGGCTGCAACAATCTTGCTGGGATTAAAACCTCTAGTATTGATGGCCGCTTGCCAACGCAAAGGCTGTTGTACCGCTGTCTTTTTGCCTTGTGCCTTAGGCAGTGTCACTTGTGCCGAACCATTTAAACGACCAGCAATCCCTTGATAAATCAGCTCTGGCACTTGCACCGCTTGGCCAGCCAATCCCACCCGTGCCTGATACACACCGGCAGGCACCATCGCCTTTGCACCGGCATCGACCAGTGTAGTTTTTAGCTCAATGCCGGTTTTGTCGGTAGTCCGACGAATCATCGCCTGACCTTGACGGCTATCAATAGGGCCAATACCAGCAATGGTACGGCTTAAGTTTTGCCAACGTGCATCGACCACCATTGGGATGCCAGCTTGACCCAAGCTACCCGCCTGACCAACACCCGCCACCCATGTTTCACGATTCGGCTGTCGCACCACTACGCCCACTTGCGAGCGCGTCGATCCCAATTGACCCACACTGGTCAAGTTGGCATTAAATTTGGAAGGCAAGTAAGCCAGCGCCGCAGCAGGTAATACAGGCTTTAAGACTAGATCTTGGGTTTGGCCATGCAACTTCCAGCGCACCCCCCCAGCCCAATCTAGCCTGCCATCTAGCAGGACCTGACCATCAAGCACATCACCATTTAATTGCTGGATATCCAAGCCTTTAAAGTCGGTAGATGCACGTGCTTGATATTGACCTCGTGGAATATTTTTTCCACTTAAATCAGTCTTAATGACTGCTGACAGGCCACCCGCTGTCCCTTGTACATCAGCATGACCGTCATTTGAATGTAATTGCAATGTCTGTGCAAAGGGCCAGTTAAAGTTCTTCCAATCCAAGGTTCCTTGGTACGGCGATCCTTTACGCACCGGATGAACCACTGCCTTTGCGACGGCTTTATCCGGCCACTGCACCACTGCCGTTGCATTGAGGGTGTCGAGCGTCCCTGTGCCATTGACTGTGATCGGAGTGAGGCCCATATTGGCCAGTGCCGGCACAATCACTTGCCCACTGACGGTCAGCGGATACAAGCCATTAAACTTGATCTCACCATCAATATTTTGTGCCTGTACTGCACTGTGCTTAAGGCTAGAGTTTTTTAATGACAGCTCATCACCGGCCCAAACGGCATCTTGCAAATGGACCTCTGGAAAAACAATCGGGTTTACCGTTGGCTGAAGAATTTGTAAATCATGCACAAAGGCATCATCAAAACGTAGCGTGACAGGTAAGTTAATGGGCTTAAAATCAAAGGGCTTTCCGGTTGGTGGATTTTTTTGCATCACATAAAGATGATGCAACGATGCCTGACTAAAGTGGACTTCGCGCTGCAATAATGCACGCCAGCCAATATGCACCACAGCATGCGCCACCGTCACATCCACGGCTTTGGTGCGGACTTTGACGTTATCTAAGATCACACCATCGCGTAGATTCCCGCCGCTATAGCGATAACTGACCAACTTTTGTTGACCAGCAATCCAGCCCAAAATACGCTGCGTACCGGCATTGGTTCCAGACCAGTAATATAATACCAAGACCGCAGAGACCAGCAGCAACACGATAAGGGTCAATACCCATAGCCACCAACGACGCTTGGTTTTTGGTGGAGGTAGCTGCATCGCTCCAGATGTGGTCGCGCGCTCATCCGATGCAGGCATGGTATCCACCGCCGATTCATTCGGTGCTTGCTGTGGAGCATTGGACGGTAGGTCCGTCTGGTTCTCGCTCATTAGGCGACTCATCTCCAGTTGATCAGGTCAGCTAACACGTTGACCTAAACACAGTGCTTTATGACAACGTGGCCACTGTAGTAACAGGTCCACAGCTTAAGGATTACAACGGTGGACCAATAAAAAAGTGTAAACGAATCGGCACACTGGCTTCTGACACCCCTGCCGCCACATCCAAACGAATCGGACCAATCGGCGAACTCCAACGCACCCCAACCCCTGCACCCACTTTAATCGGATCATTAAACTGTTGATCAAAAGCATTACCGCCATCGACAAACACAGCGCCGCGCCATTTGGGTAAAAAGCGATAGCTATATTCAACAGAAGCAACACCTAGATTCTCACCACCAATCAAATAACCGTCTTCTTTGGTCGAGAGGCTCTTGTAGTCATAACCACGAATACTTTGATCACCACCGGCAAAAAAACGCAGGTTATACGGCACACGATCAAAATCTTTGGTGACAATGTGTCCAATATCTAAGCGTCCCACAAAACGATGCTGATCGGTCAGACCAAAACTCTCAATAGCACGCCAACCGGCCCGTAAAATGGCCATATCAACATCGGTCAACAACGCCTCGCTACCCACTTCGATTTGGTAATACTGCCGCAAACCGCGTGACGGATCTAAACCGCCATAGGTTTTCACTTTGTTGAAGGCATAACCGGCTAGTAGGGCCTGCTGCGTGGTACTGACCCCTTGTACATTAAACGGTGCTGGCAGGTCGGCCACATCTGTACCGTCAAAGTTATTTTTGAGCTGATCAACACGATAACGTAGCGACATAGTGCGCTGCCAACCATCGGCACTCGGTCGAATCGAGCGCTCAACCCCAAAGGTAATGGCCTGTGTATCTAGATCAAGATTGCTGTCGCTTTGGTCACGTAACTCACGCTCATACCCCCCAAAAAAACTTAAAGTATCATTGAGCGGGTGCTTATACGGCATGTTGTAACGGGCATCAATCGCCTGCCGAATTTGTGACAGCTCCATATTGGCATCAATGTTATGCCCCTTGTCATTGAGTAAGGCCCGACGATACTGAGTCCGCAAGCGAACCCCCGTATCCGTGCCATAACCAATACCGGCTTCAGCACTATTGGGTTTACGTGCATCAAGGGTAATATTGACTGGAATCACCCGCTCTTGTCTGGCCTGCTGCATCCGCTGTTCACTACGCTGCAAATTATCGGCCAAGTTGCCGCTTTGCTGCTCGTCTGACAGTCCTGCACCACCAGTAATGGCAGTTGGCGTGACCAAAGTGGCTTCAACTTGAGCGGGATTACCCATGTCACTTGAGGTCATTGGTCGCTGAGCATCCACTGCTGCCGCTGCATCAATCGCCTGATTCATCCCTAGACTATTATCTGACTCCGCAGCAATCGGCTCAGGCGTCACGGTATCCACTTGAATCCCGTTAAACCAGCGTGTGTCTAGCAACCGTCGTGACAATCTAGCAACGTCACCTGCATCGTAATAATCACCCTCTTTAAAGGGTAATAGCTGCTCTAATAATTCAGGTTTAACTGGCAAGGTCGGATCATCGCCGACGCTCTCAAAACGAATCGCGCCAAACTTATAACGTGGGCCGGTACCGTAATTCAGGTCAATTTCAGCCACATTATCGGGCAGAATCACCTGCACATCTTTGGTCTGCCAGCCAGCATCAAAATAGCCTTGATCACTGGCCACACTAACAATCCGGCCTTTGGTTTTTTCATACAGCGAGTGATCCAATCGATCACCCACAGCCAAATCTGGTTTTTTCAAGATGGGATCAAAGGCAGGGTTATCATGCCCATCGCCGCTAATCACAATGCTTTGCTTGCTGACGGTGACAGGCGCGTTAGGCTCAACACTGACAAACACTTGCTCGTTGTCATCAGAGGCCGAAAATCGAAAGGTGGCCTCATAGTAGCCAACCGCATGCGCGGCATCGCGTGACAAGCTCCGTAACCGCGGCAAAGCCGTTCTAAAGTCTTCAAGCTCAGCCACAGTCACACGGCGCAAATAAGCCCGTATGTTATCGGCCAGCTCGTCTGGTGCACCCGACACATTGACCGATACGGTTGGCGCTTCCAAAAAGTCACCACCCTCCTGATTTGGACGAAAACGTCGCCAAACTCGCTGAAAAATATTTGGTTTTTTTGCATTATCTTGCGCTAAAGATGACGATACCTTGCCATTACTTTCGCCCTTAGATGCACTTGACGCTGTCGGGGTTGGCATTGATATCGACTGAAATTGATCCGCAGCGGCATCTAACGTGGGGTCGCTTATCGACTCATTTGCTGTCGATACTGTCGCAGCATCAACCGTTGTCGAAGAGTTTGGCTTAAGATCGGCGTCAAGTGCATAGCTGGCACTGGACAAGGTCAAACCAATCATGCCCACACTCAGTACACTGACACTAAGCGCAGCGCTTTGGTACATCGCAGTACACAGCGGCAAAATACGCCACGCACGTCGTGGCGGCATGAGCTGAGTATTGGGCACATGCCTACGACAATTCAGTTGGGTCATTTACTACACCTTTGGCCAAGAACGGTCGGTCAGCACCAGACCCACAATTTAAAAAACCGCTTAATATGTGCAAATCATACGCATTCAATGATCTGCTTGCCACTCTTGGCCTGTCTGGTTATGGTGAGCGCGACCCACATACAGCATCTCGTGTGCTTCTTTTTTGTTGCGGCATTTTTTATTTTGGACTCCCCTTATGGCCAGTCAGTTTGCCCTGCTCAAGACCCGTCGTTTTTTGCCGATGTTTCTTACCCAATTCTTGGGGGCATTTAACGACAATGTCTTTAAACAAGCCATGGTGTTGCTGCTCACCTATCAAGCGGCTACACAGCTTGATATGTCGATTAGCCTGATCAACAATTTGGCCGCTATGCTGTTTATTTTGCCGTATTTTTTGTTTTCGGCAGCCGCAGGGCAACTGGCAGATAAATACGATAAAGACTGGCTATCACGCCGGATCAAAGTGCTAGAAATTGTCATCATGATGTTAGCCTCTGCTGCGTTTATTTTTCATTGGTATAAGCTCCTGTTTATTGCGCTATTTTTGATGGGCACTCACTCGACATTTTTTGGTCCAATCAAGTATGCATATCTTCCCCAAGTGCTCAGCGACCAAGAGCTAGTCGGCGGAAATGCTTTGTTTCAAACCGGCACATCAATGGCTATTTTGACTGGCATGATGTTGGGTGGTGCGGTGATTGCTGCAACAGGTGAACATCATCTGATTTGGACCAGTGTCACCGTGATGAGCATTGCTATCTTAGGCTGGCTAACATCTAGACAAATTCCAGTGACACCATCGCTGAATCCGACTTTAAAGATCGACTGGAATGTCTGGCGTACCAGCATCACCACCATGCGTGATGCATGGCACTTACGCGCGGTGTTTTATGCCATTGTGGGGATTTCGTGGTTTTGGTTCTACGGGGCAACCTTTCTCACCCAGATCCCAGAATTTACGCTCAAAATTTTGCATGGTGATGAATCGGTGGTCATTTTGCTGCTGACGCTATTCTCGGTTGGTGTGGCGACTGGCTCATTGATGTGTCGCAAATTACTCAAAAACAAAGTCAGCTTGGCCCTATTGCCAGTCGGCATGATTGGCTTAACTGCCTTTGGTTTGGATTTATACTTTGCCTTAAATGCCTTGGCCGACCATGCCGTTGGCAAAGATTTATATACCCTTACCCAGTTGATTGCTGATGCCAGCTACTGGCGAGTATTTGCGGATCTAGCGGGAATTGGCTTGTTTGGTGGGTTTTATATTGTTCCGCTATATGCCTATATGCAGGCCCATGCGCCAGAGCAGTCCCGCGCACGGATTATTGCTGCCAACAATATCTTAAACGCGGTGTTTATGGTTGCCTCTGGCATTGTGGCAATCTTGGCCTTAAGCGTGTTTAAAATCTCCCTGCCCGCTTTATTTGTGCTGACCGCCTTACTTAACATTGCCGTTTGCATGCTGGTGATTACCAAAACCCTAAAGCACTCGTTGGATGAAGTATAGGGCCTATGCCATAGATCACAGCAAACCGCGATAACAGATAATCATCGCTACTTTCGGCTGCTTGCTGCTATTTGGAACCGCTGCTTGAGATCAGTACTGGTCAATGACCTATCATTGACCAGTGGTCGATCTTGATCATTCAATGATTGAATGCAAAAACTGGCTAGACAGCGTCATTGTTGGGCGTATGCTTAAGATAATCCCATGATCCAACAACCATACGGCCCATCGGCTGATGAGTTTTTCATCCTGTTGTTGCTGCGGCCTACAACAGCCCACTTGATTGAGATAAAGACTGCTATGCGCCAACTTCGATTGTCTGATCACATCATTGCAGGGTTTGACCAAGCCCTACGCAGCTTAGTGCCCCATACCACACAGGCCGAACGTCCGATGCCTGCCGCAGATCAACTGAGTCACTTAAACGTGAGCGATGCACGGCATGTGGCTGGACTGATGCGCGTTAACCATAGTGGCGAAGTCTGCGCCCAAGCGCTGTATCACGGCCAAGCGTTAACGGCCAAGCTGCCACACGTCAAGCAAGAGATGAAACAAGCCGCCCGTGAAGAACAAGACCATCTGGCATGGTGCGAAATGCGTTTAAGCGAACTCGACAGCCACACCAGCTTGCTTAATCCGCTGTGGTATGGCCTGTCCTTTGGTCTAGGCGCAGCCGCTGGACTGGCGGGTGATGATTATAGTCTAGGCTTTGTCGCCGAAACCGAGCGTCAAGTCAGTGCACACTTACAATCTCATCTGGCCAGCCTGCCCGAAACCGATGCGCGTAGCCGTGGCATCTTAGAACAAATGAACCAAGATGAGCTACACCACCGCGAACAAGCCCTTGCTGCTGGTGGCAAAGAATTGCCTGCACCCGTTCGAGGATTAATGACTGTGGTCTCCAAAGTGATGACCCGTGCCAGCTACTCGATCTAAGACTATTCGATCTCAGCAGCCGTCGATTTAGGCGCAAACATTCGACATCGTTGACAGCACGAGTTGCCCCGTCAACTCAAACAAGGAGGGTGATCATGTACTCGTCTATATCGCATACGCTGCCAATCCCTAGTGGTCGGCCTCAAGTCTGTTTGCACGCCCTCATCACCTTAGATGGCTATGTGGCCGACCCCACACTTGAGCATACTGCCGAACAATGGCAACGCTTAGACATTGAGCAATGCAGCCAATATATGTTGGCGCGTAGTGATGCGCTTATTTTGGGACGCTCCACCTACGAGGCGATCATCGAACACAGTGAATGGCCCTACTTAGACCATCAAGCCCATGTATTAACCAGTCGTGAAGGCTTAATCCTAAACAGTTCTTTTTTAAAAGTTTGCCATGACCCGCTTGATCAACTGCTGCAACGTTTAAATCAACAACAGGTTAGTCGTGTCTGGCTGATGGGTGGGCATCGTCTTGTGATTGGCGCATTAGCCTTAGGCGTGATTGATGAATTAGTCATTCATATGCTACCGTTTGCGCAAGGGCAAGGGCAGTCGTTTTTTGATGCACCGGACTTACCGGATTTTAATTTGTTAGATGTGCAACGTTTAAACGGCGGTGTTGCACGGATGCACTACCAAGTCAGCTAAGCAAACCGTCAAGTTGATCCAATTGGATCGTCTGATCACATCGGACAGGCTGGCCAAATCTCTTGCATCGGCAAGGTCACATCCAGCGGCAGCGGCATACGGCGTGGATCAGCCTGTAGCTCGACCAGCGTCTGCCCCCATGCAATCAGGTCCACATCCATACGCACCTGCTTAGACGGACGAACACGGCCACAGTCTTGCTCAATCTGCTGCAACTGCCCAGCCAGATCATCCGGTGTCCACTGCGGTGTCTTTAGCAACAGTGCGATATTCCAATACAACGGCCCAACACCAAGACGATCCGGCAATTGATACATAGGCGAATACACACACTGCCCCAGCCGCTCCAATGCCGCCTGAGCTTGGGCCATGGCCTCAGCTTGCTGAAAATTACTGCCCAGTGCGATGGCGTAGATCATCACGACTCCGCTCAATCGACACAGCAACCGCCTGTACACCCACCAATGCCAACGGCTTACGCACCGTAAGCGCCACCACCTGCACACTGGCAAATTCAGCCAAAATCATCGCGGCCAAATGCTCGGCTAAGGTCTCAATCAAATTGGGTTGTAGCTGCTCAATCTCTTCACGCACTCGATCTGTGACGCTTTTATAATTGACCGCATCGTCTAGTGCATCACTCGCCGCCGCAGGACGCAGATCCACCGACAACTGAAGATCGAGCACCAAGGGCTGGCGAATCTGCCGCTCCCAGTCAAACACGCCGATCACTGCATTGGCTTTGAGCCCTTCAATCAGTACTTTATCCACCAGCGATGTATCCCTCTACAAGCAAGATCAGCCAATCGTATCCAACCGCGCCACAAGCAAGCGACTGCAACGGCTTGCAAGTGTGGCGCAGCAATGCCAGCATTGGCAAGGTTTTACCCATCGATTGACCAAATTGGATATTTTGATGACACCAATAATGACGCTCGCAATCACAGATTGGCTATGGTTTGGTCTGATTGCCCTCGCTGCTTATTTGCTAGGCTCAGTCTGTACGGCTATTTTTGTCTGTCGATTATTTGGTTTGGCCGATCCCCGTAGCACAGGCTCTAGCAATCCGGGTGCAACCAATGTGATGCGCTTGGGCGGCAAACTGCCTGCCTTGCTGACTTTTTTGGGTGATGCCCTCAAAGGTGTACCGCCGATTCTGTTGGCCTATGGCATGGGCTTACCACTCTGGATGGTGGGGTTGATTGGCGTATTTGCCTTACTGGGTCACATCTATCCGGTATTTTTTGGCTTTGCGGGTGGTAAAGGTGTGGCGACAGCCTTTGGCGTGTTGCTGGGTTTGGATTGGCGCTTATGTGTTGGCGCGTTGCTCAGTTGGGCGATTGTTTTTGCGTTAACCAGAGTCTCATCGCTGGCCAGCTTGATCACCTTTGTTGTACTTGTACCAATCTTTGCTTATTTTTGGCAGATTGATTTATTGCCTGCACTATCCTTGATGGGATTATTGATCCTTTGGCGACATCGGCAAAACATTGCGGACTTGATGCAGGGTAAAGAACGGGGATTTCGCCAGTCTAAGTCATAAGTTTGGCATGACCGATGATGATTGGTTTGGGTAATATGACATGAGTTTTTGTGTAGGCTACAGCCCCACGCAACCATTCAAAAACAAAAAAGCGACCAAAGCCGCTTTTTCAACTCACAACACAATGATTAGTGAATCAGTTTAGAGACTGGCTCGGCATCATTGAGCAACTGCAAGCGCGCATCACCAAACAAATCCATATGCGGGGTCAGCACACGCATAAAGCGGTCAAAATACAACATCTGCTTCATCAACAAAGCAAAATCGCGCGGGAAGTGAATGCCATGCCGCTCACCCACACCGACCATCTCAATCATTAATGCATTCAGATCGCTCGCTTCACCCGATAGTACCGCTTGCGGATCAGCGGTCAGCAACACGGTAAACATTTTTTCCAAGTCTTCAGCCAAACGCACTTCATCAACTACACCGTGAGTCATGCCCATTTTGACCATATTGCTGGCCATGACCGCATAATTGGTATGTTGTAGCGCTTCCATAAAGGCAATGCATGCGCCCCATACTTCAGGCTTTAGCTGACCAACGATGCCAAAATCAATAAAACCAATCCGGCCATCGGTCAGCAGCATCAGGTTGCCTGCATGCAGATCGGCATGGAAACTCTTACACATCATCAAACTGGCAAACCATGTGTTCATGGTGGTAATCAACACTTGCGCTGGATCAGCCGTATGTTGGCGCATCACGTCAATATCGGTCATTGGCACGCCGTATAGACGCTGCATGGTCAGTACCGTACGGGTGGATGCTTGTGGGTAAACCTTTGGTGCAATCACCTGCGTGTTGCCACTAAAGGTCAAAAACTGCTGAAAATCGGCAATATTTTGCGCCTCTTCGACAAAGTCCACTTCACGCACCATCCGCGTGCGGATCTCATCGACAATACCCGACAGCGCAGCAAACTTCACCTTAGGCAAAGCCAGCTCTAACAAGCGTGTGGCTGCATGTACAAAGCCCAAATCGGTATGCAAAATGGTCTCGACATTGGGCTTTTGTACCTTAACCACCACATCTTCACCGGTGATCAACGTCGCTGCATGCACCTGTGCAATTGATGCCGAGGCCAACGGCTCAGGCTCAATTGAGGCAAAAATCTGATCTAAAGGTCGATCAAACGCCTCAGCCATGGTTTGCTGAATATAGCTAAACGGTAATGGTGGGGTCTGATCCAAACACTGCTGAAATTCTTCGACATATTCACGCGGAAACAACGATGGCGAACTGGCAATAAACTGACCCAGCTTGATATAGGTCGCACCCAATTGCTCAAAAGTTTCGCGCAGTAACTGCGGCGTTGGCGGAGCATCCTTGCTATAGCGCAACCCTGCCAAAGCCAACACCCCAGCAGTCTGACCAATACGGGCCAAACTGCGCAGACCATTTAAAACAGGACTATTGCGAGACATGGAGATCCTCCGACGCAAAAAATAATGACATACAAAATACCGTCAGGCACAAACCTGCGCCAAAAACAGCCATAGCATAGCGTACACACCAAACACTTTAGTGTTCATCCACCGCTGCACTCGCACAAACCGCACATAAGGGATCACGGCCATAACGAATCTGTCGCTGGCTAAAGCTTAAGCCATCCCATAATAACAGACGGCCCGCCAACGGTGCCTGCTCAAGCCCCAGATAAAGCAACGCATGATGTGCCTGCATCGCGCCCATACAGCCCGTGGTGGTTGCCAACACCCCCGTATCGGCACAACGACGGGCATCGTCTGGTGCATCAGGAAACAAACAGCGATAGCACGGGCCATCCGGTGCAATAAAGGTCATCTGCCCTTCAAAACCAATGGCTGCCGCCGACAACAACGGCACACGCGCAGCCACACATGCGGCATTAATCGCATCACGGGTGGCAAAATTATCCGACCCATCTAAAACCAGATCAATGTCTTGTAATAAAGTGGGCAAAGACTGTGCATCAACTTGGCAGGTATGCGCATCAACGTCTAGCCACGGGCTAATTTTGCCTAGGCTATTTTTTGCCGCAACCACTTTAGGCTGGCCAATATCATCGGCGCTAAACAACAGTTGCCGCTGTAGATTGCTCTCATCCACCGTATCAAAATCGACAATACGCAGATAACCCACACCAGCCCGTGCCAGCAATTGGGCCGAGGGACAACCCAACCCGCCCATACCAATCAACAACACTCGTGCTGCTTTGAGTCGATATTGTGCGTCTAAATCCCAGCCTTGTAGCAAAATTTGGCGGCTATAACGCAATAACTCGGCATCACTTAGATCAGAACTCGGCATCATGCTATGGCTTCAAAAAACACATCCCGCATTCTAGCCGATCTGCCAACCTGCGTTTGGATTGCCGTCAACGGCTCATCAATGACTCAATCAGTACTAGCCTCACAATTTGCTATGATGAATCCCTTGATTGGCGATTTCTCGCCACCATTGTGAGTTGCCAAGGCAACAAAGGACGTCTTTCTATGGACTTTCACCTGATTGTATTTGCATCGTGCTGCTTGATTCTTCTGATCATTGGACTCATGGCATTCACCAAAAAGACACCCATGGTTAAAAAGCGCAAACCGCACAATCTACGCGTACTAGACAGCACAGTAAGATCATCAAAAGATTGATTAGAATGGTTTAAGGTGCTTTAACGTTATGCTCAAAGCGTCATAAGATGACTTGATTGTTCTTTTTAGACAGATAGTCAACAGCCCCTCATCACGTGACACGTAAGTACCAAATCGAAAGTAATCATGCATACATGATCTGATGCTCTATGTTTTGCAAAGCTACTCAATGGCAGGATTGCATGATTACTTATCAAAGCCCGCTTACAATCTTAACCAACAGATCAAGTTGGCTAAGATCGTTTGCTACGTTTTGATGTGGTTTTATTCACATGCTCATATCAGGGCAATTAGACTGAAGCACCATAGTGCTGATCAATTTCAATCATCCGCTGCACGATAAGTCGGATACCATGCAATACTCGGCCAAGTAATGCCTCGTTATTGGTAATCACCACCAACAGCATAGGATGATCAGGGCAAACGCACTATAAATCCCCTTGCCAATTGCCCCAATAAGTATTAAATGAGTCGTTTTTTCGACCTAGCATCATCATGCCTAACCTCAATAACCCAATAGACTATTTTGGCAACTTAACCGACCCTAGAATCGACACTAAAAACAAGTTGCATCCGCTGCAATCTACTGTATTTATTGATGCGCAGGCTGACTATGTGCTGGCCTTAAAGCAAAATCATAAGACCCTATACGAGGATGTCGCCTTGTGGCTTACCACCCAAGCACAGCAGCATCCTCAGCATGTCGTCGAGGAAGTGAACAAAGATCACGGCAGAATTGAGACTCGTCG
>JBBKWH010000058.1:0-3965 GCA_037968855.1 Moraxellaceae bacterium
AACCCAAGGCGCAACCGAGCAAATTATTGGTCAATGGTTACGCCGAACCGGACGACGTAATGACATTGTATTGGCAACCAAAATTGCCGGCCCTAGCCAAATGGGTGGTCATTTGCGTGAGGGCAATACACGCTTTATTGCCCACAATATTCGACAAGCACTTGATAGCTCGCTTAAACGGCTCGGCACTGATTGTATTGACTTGTATCAGTTGCATTGGCCAGAACGTCAAAGCAATTACTTTGGCAAACTGGCCTTTGATGCCGAAATGGCCGCACAAGACGAGCGTGACCTGACTGATTTTGAAGAAACCTTATCAGCACTCGCCGATGAAATTAAACGTGGTCGAATTCGTGCAATCGGGCTTTCCAACGAAACACCGTGGGGTTTGATGCGTTGCTTAGGTCTTGCCGAGCATCTGGGCCTGCCACGCGTGGCCAGCATCCAAAACCCCTACAATCTGCTCAATCGCACCTTTGAAATCGGTCTGGCTGAAATTGCTCACCGCGAACAAGCCGGATTGCTGGCCTACTCGCCATTGGCCTTTGGCCGCTTAACAGGTAAGTATTTGGGTGACAGTCATCCTGCAAACGCACGTTTGACTTTATTTAGCCGTTTTTCGCGCTATAACAGCTCACAATCCTTGGCAGCAACCGAGCAATATGCCCAAATTGCCGAACAACACGGTTTAAGCCTGACCCAGATGGCCTTGGCGTTTATTCGGCAACAGTTCTTTGTCACTAGTACCATTATTGGCGCAACCACACTAGAACAGCTTGAAGAAAATATCGCCTCGCGTCACGTCCAGCTTGGGCCTGAAATTTTGGCACAGATTCAAGCGGTACATGTGCAACACCCCAATCCAGCCCCCTAATCCAAGCCATTGCACATGGTACAAAAACCAAAAAAGCCACATGACGTGGCTTTTTTTGGCAAAAGCCATCGATTTAAGCTTTTAGTGCTTTTTCGATATCTTTTTTGAGATCTTGTGGTTTGGTCGCTGTGGCAAAGCGATCAATCACCTGACCGTCACGCCCGACCAAAAACTTAGTAAAATTCCATTTGATCGCTTCTGTCCCCAAGATGCCTTTGGCCTCTTTGCTCAGATATTTGTACAACGGATGGGCATCGCCTCCATTGACATCAATCTTGGCAAACATCGGAAAAGTCACGCCATAGTTACGCTGGCAGAACTCACCAATCTCGCTATTGCTGGCCGGATCTTGGCTGGCAAATTGATTACAAGGAAAGCCCAACACCACAAAACCTTGGTCTTTGTATTGCTCGTAAATTTGCTCTAGACCATCAAACTGCGGGGTAAAACCGCACTTGCTGGCAGTGTTCACGATCAACAAAACTTTGCCGCTGTAGTCAGACAGCGATTGCTCGCCACCTTCTAGTTTTTCGGCCGAAAAATCATAGACACTACTCATGGTAGATTATTCTCCTTTAGCGGCTGACCGTCAGAATCTAACGACAAAGACGCCGAGTTAATACAATAGCGCAACCCTGTTGGGGTTGGACCATCCGGAAAGACATGACCCAAATGTGCGCCGCAATTGTGACAGGTCACTTCGGTACGCACCATACCAAAACTACTATCCCGATGCTCATCAATCATCTGCTCATCTGCCGGACGCGTAAAGCTCGGCCAGCCAGATCCTGAGTCATATTTATCATTTGACTCAAACAGTGCTTCATTGCAGCACTTGCAACGGTAAATCCCTTCAGCGTGGCAATCCCAATACACACCAGTAAAGGCAGGCTCAGTGCCTTTTTCGCGCGTGATGCGATACTCATCTGGGCTAAGCTCACGTTTCCATTCTAAATCTGACTTTTCGACGGTTGGCATGTTAAATCCTCAATTCGCATCTATCGCGTGCTAGAGATATGGGTGCAATGATCAAGATCGTCAATGGCAAACCATTAAAATGGGCTGACAGATTGTGACCTGATCAAGCAGATGACCGAACATGCCATAACTCCCGCGTAGACTCTAGCGCACAATACATAAACCACAACAGAAGCCTTCGTGGTAGATACACGAGTCAAGATTGGTCAAAAGTTACAGGCTAAATCAGCCTGTCAGACATAAAATTGAAAGTTATACTTTCAATTTACAAATCTATTGAATGATCGCGGGTTTCATTAAGCATAAAACCTCGTATCATACCGTCAGTAAAACTTGCAAAAAGCGAAATCCCCATGTCATCCCTTGATAAATCTGTGCATATTGCGCGAGGCAAGCGCTTGCAACAGTTACGTAAGGCGCTGAGCATGTCTGCTGAAGACGTAGCGCAAGCCATGACCGCTACGGGCGAAAAAGTCTCACGTGGCGCGATCTCCAATTGGGAACGTGGCGAAAATGGCATCGTGATTGCCAAGCTACCGCGTCTGGCACAGGTGTTACAGACCACAGAAAGCTATTTACTCAATGGTGACGACGCGGGCCAGCAACCCAAACAACAAACATCGGCGACGGCTACTGCCTCGTCTATCTCATCCACTCCCACCTCATCTAATCGATCATCAGGAACCATCATGCCGCAGAGCAATCCCCGCCGCACCATTAGCAAATCTGACAAGCTTCAAAATGTCTGCTATGACATTCGCGGCCCATTGCTCAAAGCGGCCAACGCGATGGAAGATCAAGGCCATCGCATTATTAAGCTCAACGTCGGCAACCCTGCCCCGTTTGGTTTTGAAGCCCCGTTAGAAATTCTCAATGATGTGGCTAAAAACCTTCCTAACGCAATTGGCTACTGCGACTCCAAAGGGATTTTTCCGGCCCGTAAAGCGGTGTTGCAGTATTACCAACAAAAAGGGCTGATCTCCGCCATTGACGTCAATGATGTCTATATCGGCAACGGCGTGTCTGAGCTGATCGTGATGGCGATGCAAGCCTTGCTGAATAACGGCGACGAAATGCTGATTCCAATGCCGGACTATCCGCTCTGGACTGCTGCGGTCAATCTGTCTGGCGGCCACGCGGTGCATTATCGCTGTGACGAAAACGACTCGTGGTATCCCGATATTGCCGATATGGAAAGTAAAATCACCGCGCATACCCGTGGCATTGTGGTGATTAATCCGAATAATCCGACCGGCTCAGTGTATCCACGCCAGATTCTTGAGCAGATCGTGGCCTTGGCCCGTAAGCACGATCTGATTATTTTTGCCGACGAAATTTACGACAAAATTATTTATGACGGCGTTGAACACGTCTCAATGGCCACGCTTGCACCGGACTTGCTGTGTATTACCTTTAATGGCCTATCCAAGTCGTATCGCATCGCCGGTTTTCGCTCCGGTTGGATGTTGGTCTCTGGCGACAAAGCCAAAGCAGCAGACTATATCGAAGGCTTGGACATGCTGGCTTCAATGCGTCTGTGTGCCAACGTGCAAGCGCAATACGCCATTCAAACTGCTCTGGGTGGCTACCAAAGCATCAACGAGTTGATCCGACCGAATGGCCGCTTGTACCAACAGCGCAATGTGGCGTGGGAAATGCTCAACGAGATTGAAGGTGTGTCTTGCGTTAAACCTGAAGGCGCACTGTATTGCTTCCCCCGTCTTGACCCCAAGGTCTACCCCATTGAAGACGACGAAGCCTTTATGATGGATTTGCTCAAGGCAGAAAAAGTGCTGTTGGTACAAGGCACGGGCTTTAACTGGGATGCACCAGATCATTTTCGTGTGGTGTTTTTGCCTGCCGAAAGTGAGCTTAAAGAAGCGATTACACGTATTGGACGGTTTTTGGCGACGCGGCGTTAAGCATCACGTGTTGTTTAGCAACTGAAACGAATCGCCGCCAAGGTCTAATCATACCTAACCTGAGTTCGGGATATAAGCCCACCTGCTTTTTCAAGCACTCACCTGCAAAGCCTGCACCTTTGACAGTGACAATTTGGGCTTGTTGGGACTTAACGCATAGGCCACTAAGCCAGACATCAGATTGACTAAAA
>JBBKWH010000059.1:0-7350 GCA_037968855.1 Moraxellaceae bacterium
AGGCAAAACTAAAAGCATGACAAGATTGCGCCAGCAATTGCACCCACAGTAGATCGGCAAACATGGCCACCAATGCCCAGCGCAACACTGTCAACCCCAAGCAACACAAGATCAAACCACGCTCGGGATAACGAGCCAAAATGCGCTGGGTCTGGGTAAACATCAGCACTTCGGCCAACACGCCAACCGCCCAGAGCAAGCCGATCATGTCAGTGCTATAACCTGCCGCCTGCATATAGTTAGAATAAAAACTATAAAACGGCGCATGTGACAGCAAAAGCAAAAATTCTAAGGCAAAGAACAACATCACCCGTGGCCGCAGTAACACATGCCGAATCGATGCCACTTGCTCAAGCATGCCGTGCTGTTGTCGTGGTGGCTCTTGGATCAGATACGCATTGATGACTGCCAAACTGGCCAAGCCAATCATAATGATCGGCAATTGCGCGACCGAGGTCAGATCAAACCACCAACCCAACCCAAAAACCGCAACAATAAAGCCAATCGACCCCCACAAACGCACCACGCCATAGCGCTCGCGCTGCTGGCCAAGCCAAAACAGCGTCACGGCCTCAAACTGGGCTAAAATCGCATTTTGAAAAAAGCTAAATACCAATAAAATCAGGGCCAGATAACCTAATGTACTGGGCAACAATAAAATGGCTGTCCATGCCACCAATTGCGCAACCGTACCCAAACGCACCCAACGCATCCGCAAGCCAGAGCGATCCGCCAACCAGCCCCAAATGCTCGGCGCAACAATCCGTGTGACCACCGTGACCGAGGCCAACAAGCCAATATCCGCTTTGCTAAAACCTTGATGCTCTAAATACAAGCTCCAATACGGCATAAATGCGCCGATCACCGCAAAGTAAAAAAAATAAAAACCTGATAAACGAGAGGTTGGGATCACGGCTTGATTCATCACATCTCTCGACTCAAAAACAGCATGGTTGTTTCCACTTTCTAGATCATCTTGGTCACTGAACCAAGGCAAAAATAAAGGCGCCACCCATGTGCGCCTTTATTTCACGATCACCGTTACATTTCTGTGATTTAAATAGCGGTGAGCGGCTGTACCACATCAGCATTTTGCGCCCGATGACGCATCATATGATCCATCAACACAATCGCCAGCATCGCCTCAGCAATCGGTGTTGCCCGCACACCAACACACGGATCATGGCGACCTTTGGTCAGCATTTCGGTTGGTTGACCGTTCAGATCAATACTCCGACCTGCGGTGGTAATACTGGCGGTTGGCTTGAGTGCAATCGCCACCCGAATGGTTTGACCACTAGAAATACCACCCAACACGCCACCGGAGTGATTGGCCGCAAACCCGTCTGGGGTCAACTCATCACGGGACAAATGACCAAATTGGCCAGCAACGGCAAAACCATCACCCACCTCGACGCCTTTGACCGCATTGATGCTCATCATGGCATGGGCAATATCGGCATCTAGTCGATCAAAGACTGGCTCGCCCCAACCGACTGGCACACCTTCGGCCAAAATTTCTAAGCGTGCGCCGCAGCTTGTGCCTTGACGACGCAACTCGGTCACCAAGGTTTCAAAGCGTGGAATCGCGTCAGCATCACCACAGAAAAACGGGTTTTGATTAACCAAGTCCCAATCAAGGGCATTGGCGTGTTCTGTGCCAATCTGGGTCACATGACCACGAACCGACACGCCAAAACGCTCTTTGAGGAATTTTTTGGCAATCGCACCCGCCGCCACACGCATGGCCGTTTCACGCGCGCTCGAACGGCCACCACCACGATAATCGCGGAAGCCGTACTTCATGGTGTAGGTGTAATCGGCATGACCGGGTCGAAAGGTCTGGGCAATATTGCCGTAATCCTTGGACTTTTGATCGGTGTTGCGAATCAATAAGCCAATCGGTGTACCGGTGGTTTTGCCTTCAAACACACCAGAGATAATCTCGACCAGATCCTCTTCTTTGCGCTGGGTAGCAAAGCTGGATGTACCCGGTTTACGCCGATCCAAATCCAACTGCAAATCTTCGGCACACAAGGCCATATTCGGCGGCACACCATCAACAATGGCCATCAGACCCGCGCCATGCGACTCACCACAGGTGGTCACACGAAACAGTTGTCCAATACTATTACCAGCCATGGTTATGCCTCCACAATCGCGCGCTTAAACTCTTCATGGTACAAACGGCATTCGGCAGCGGTCAGCGCAAATATACCGGTTCCGCCATGGCTAAACTGCAACCAATGAAACGGTACACGCGGCATGCTTTGACGTAAAGCCCATTCGCTATTGCCGACTTCGACCACCAGCAACCCGTTTTCGCTCAGATAATCGACGGACTTGAGCAAAATTTGCCGGACCAAATCCAAACCATCTTGACCAGCAGCCAAGGCCATTTCTGGCTCATGACGAAACTCTTCTGGCAAATCAGCCATATCCGCCGAATCCACATACGGTGGGTTACTGACGATCAAATCGTATTGTTTTTGCGCTGGTAGACGTTCAAACAGGTTGGATTCGATTAGCGAGACTTGGTCTTCTTTTAAATGATGCGACACGTTGATTGAGGCCACAGCCAATGCATCGCGTGACAAATCGACTGCATCAATCACCGCGTCATGGAACACATGTGCCAAGGCAATGGCAATACAGCCCGATCCGGTACACAGATCCAAAATACGCTCTGGCATGATTGGATGATCATTATGCGGTAAGCGATTGACGCCGCCTTTAGGATCAGGCAAGCCGCCATCGGTCAAATAGGGCGCAAAGCGATTATCAATTAACTCGCCAATTGGTGAACGTGGAATCAACACCCGCTCATCAACATAGTAAGGCTGACCACAGAAGTAAGCCAAATTGAGCAAATAGCCCAAAGGTACACGGCCATTAATACGCTGGGCAAGCAACTGAATAATGCGTTGCTTTTCGGATGGCAATAACCGGCTTTCTAGAATTTGATCATCTGCGGTCCAGTCTAGCGACAAGCTTTGCATGACTAGCGCGGTGGCTTCGGCAAAATGATCTTCGGTGCCTTGGCCAAGGTGTACTTCTGACGAGCGTAGAGACGTCACCACAAAACGAATGAAGTCGCGAATCGTACTTAAATGTTCGACCGCTTCGGTCAGGGTGTCTTCATCAATGGTGAGCAATTCCACGTTTGCGATCCAATGCTACAAATACAACATTCTAGCGTGTTTTTTTGCTTTAGCGCACTGCAAGTCCTACAGATTCACTGCAAACAAACACTTCTGATCGGGACATGATGATTTATCTGTCAACCTTGGCACATTTTGGAATTCTCACGATGCGTTTTTTGACTTTAAGCCTGCTGGCGATCTTACCCATTAGCCTGACCACATATGCACAAACACCGCCACAAAAATATCCCATGACTGCATCGGCCAGCCCTGCTGGTCAAGTTAACCCCAACTCATCTGTCAATACGGCCATCTGGCAACAAGGCAGCGACTTATCGGCTGACCGCAATCTGACCACCAAGATTCAAACCTTACTAGATCGTAGCAACGCCAATGCAGGCCCAATTGACGGCAAAATCGGCTCAAATACCCGCAAAGCGATTCGTGCCTTTGAAAAAATGAAAGGGCTATCAGTGGATGGCAAGATGGATGCGCAAGTCTGGCAAGCCTTACAGTCGGTTGCCAATGCACCGATTTTGATGCAATACACCATTAGCAGCGACGATGCCAATGGGCCGTTTTTGACCACGCCAAGCGACGTTGCGGATAAAGCCAAAATGTCGTCGATGGCCTATGAGTCAATCGTTGAAATGCTGGGTGAAAAATTTCACATGCACATGAATTATTTGCGCGCCTTAAATCCCAATAGCAGCTTTGCCGCAGGCGATACCATCACCGTGGTGGATGTGGGCAGTCCAGCACAAATGACCGTCGATCATATTGAAGCCAGCAAGTCGGATGAGATGGTCTACGCCTACGATGCCAACAATCAATTAATCGCCGCCTATCCTGCCACCATTGGTAGTAGTGATACGCCATCGCCGTCAGGCTCGCATACCATCGCGGTAGTGGTGCCTGATCCCAACTACACATGGTCGTTTGGCAATGGCACGTATATTTTGCCACCCGGCCCCAACAATCCGGTGGGTAATGTCTGGATGGGTTTGTCTAAAGATGGCTACGGCATCCACGGTTCGCCTGATCCAGAAAGCATAAGTCGTCAAGCCTCGCATGGTTGTGTACGTCTGACCAACTGGGATGCGCGAGAGCTGATGGGCAACGTCAAAGCCGGTGTGCCCGTACGGTTTGTAGACTAAACCAGTCGAAGCAGCCCACTGAGTCAAAACAAAAACATCACAGAGGACATGACCATGTAAAGCATGGTGCAGGATGGCAAGGCAGTGTGTTGATTTGCTATACTCGCTGCCTTTTCCGTTGATTGCCTGCCTGCAAGGAGTCGCTTGTGACCCATGTCATGTCCGCTGCCGAAATCCGTGAAGCTTATTTGCGCTTCTTTGAGAGCAAAGGGCATCGCCGCGTCGCGTCGAGCAGTTTAATTCCCAATAACGACCCCACCCTGTTGTTTACCAACGCAGGGATGAACCAGTTTAAAGACTGCTTATTGGGTCTGGATCAACGCGACTATACCCGCGCCACCTCAAGCCAAAAATGCGTCCGCGCAGGCGGCAAGCATAACGATCTGGATAACGTCGGCTATACCGCCCGTCACCATACGTTTTTTGAAATGCTAGGTAACTTCTCGTTTGGCGATTACTTTAAGCAAGATGCAATCAAGTTTGCTTGGGAGTTTTTGACCAGTAACGAATGGATGGCTCTGCCTAAAGATCGCCTCTACGTCACGGTCTATCACACCGACGACGAAGCCGTGGCCTTTTGGCAAAACGACATTGGTTTAACCGCTGACCGAATCATTCGGATTGGTGACAACAAAGGCGCGCAATACGCCTCGGATAACTTTTGGGCGATGGGCGACACTGGCCCATGTGGTCCATGTAGCGAAATTTTTTATGACCACGGGGCCGATATTGCCGGTGGACTGCCGGGTACCCCAGAAGAAGATGGCGACCGCTATATCGAAATCTGGAACATCGTCTTTATGCAGTTTAATCGCACTGCTGATGGCCAACTGCACCCGCTACCCGCGCCAAGTGTTGATACCGGCATGGGTCTAGAGCGGATCAGCGCAGTGTTGCAGCATGTGCATAGCAACTACGAGATTGATCTGTTCCAACATTTACTCGCTGCTGCGGCTCAGATCATTGGCATCGAAGACCAAGGCCAACCATCACTACGGGTAATTGCTGACCATGCGCGCTCTTGCTCGTTTTTGATTGCTGATGGCGTAATTCCAAGCAACGAAGGCCGTGGTTATGTGTTGCGCCGGATTATTCGTCGTGCGGTACGTCATGGCAACAAGCTGGGTGCAACCGGTAGTTTCTTCTACAAAATGGTGCAACCCCTGATTGACGTGATGGGTGATGTCTATCCAGAGTTAGTCAGTCGTCGTGCTGTCATCGAAGCTGCCTTACAAAAAGAAGAAGAGCAATTTGCTCGTACGCTTGATCAAGGGCTACGTTTGCTAGAAGCCGAACTGGCGGTATTAAATGGCACAGTAATCGGTGGTGCATTTGCCTTTAAGCTATACGACACCTATGGCTTTCCCGTTGATTTAACTGCTGATATTGCCCGTGAACGTGGTTTAACCGTCGATCAAGCTGGCTTTGAAGTCGAGATGGCCGAACAACGCCGTCGCGCACGCGAAGCGGGCAAATTTAGCATCGACTACAACAGCATTGTTAAAGTCGAATCCCCTTCACGCTTTGATGGCTATAGCGGCACATCTGGTCAAGGCAACATCGTTGCGCTGTATAAAGATGGCGTACAAGTCGACATGCTGAATGAAGGCGATGAAGGCTTGATCGTGTTGGATCAAACACCTTTTTATGCCGAAAGCGGCGGACAGATTGGCGACACCGGCAAACTGACTGGCCCAAGCGGGATTTTTGAGGTGCAAGACACCAAAAAATCGGGCAATGCCATTGTGCATCAAGGCGTGTTGACCGTTGGTCATTTGCAAAACGGCCAAGCGCTTGATGCGGTGGTACAAGCCGAGGTGCGCCGTGCCACTGAGCGCAATCACTCAGCCACGCACTTGCTGCATGCCGCCTTGCGTGAAGTGCTGGGCGAACATGTCAGTCAAAAAGGCTCATTGGTCACCAGCGAGGTATTGCGCTTTGACTTTGGCAACGATCAGCCAGTCAGCGCCGAACAGATGCGCCAGATCGAACAACGGGTCAATGCCGAAATCATTGCCAACCATGCGGTTAGCACCGAAGAAATGAGCATGGATGATGCCAAGGTACGCGGTGCGATGGCTTTGTTTGGCGAAAAATACGGCAACTCGGTTCGCGTATTGGCCATGGGCAGCAAGCGTGACCAGCACGAGTTCTCGATTGAACTGTGTGGTGGCACACACGTTGCGCGTACGGGTGATATTGGTTTGTTTAAGATCACCAGTGAGGGTGGTATTGCGGCGGGTATTCGCCGGATTGAGGCAGTGACTGGCTTACAAGCCTTAAGCTATGTGCAACAAGCCGATCAGCAACTGGGCCTCATTGCCAGCCTGACCAAAGCCAGCCGTGATCAAGTGTTTGAGCGCGTCAACAATGCTTTTGAGCGTAGTCGCGACCTCGAAAAACAAATCGACCGCCTCAACCAAAAGCTCGCCAGCGCACAAAGTGCTGAACTGGCCGAGCAAGCGGTTGATATGAACGGCGTCTCGGTGTTGACGGCCAGCATGGATAGCATGGATAGCAAGACCCTACGCAACCTGCTCGACAGTGTTAAATCACGTCTGGCCGATAGTGTCATTGTGCTCACCTCAACAGATGGTGACAAAATCAGCCTGTTAGCCTCGGTCGGTGCAAGCCACACCAAGCAAATCAAAGCCGGTGAAATTGTTAACCATCTGGCCGCACAACTAGGTGGTAAAGGTGGTGGTAAGCCAGATCTTGCACAAGGTGGCGCACCGATGAGCCCGCTGTATGCCAGCGTGGTGGCCGCGCTACCCGAGTGGATTGGGCAAAAACTGAGCTAATCGCTCGTTAACTTCTCTCGCCCGATTCCACGTGATCGGGCGGTTACACGGAACGCAACGTTGCCCTCATTGGGCACAATTTGATATGGCACAACTATGGCACTGATCGTCCAAAAATACGGCGGCACCTCAATGGGTACAGCCGAACGCATTCTAAACGTCGCACAGCGGGTTAAACGCTGGCACGACCACGGTAATCAAGTGGTGGTTGCCGTGTCTGCCATGAGCGGCGAGACCAACCGTCTACTG
>JBBKWH010000060.1:0-54544 GCA_037968855.1 Moraxellaceae bacterium
GGATTGGCGGGTGGGCATGGTGAGCGCCTTATGCCACGCGCGCGCAAGACGCAGACCTAAGCTCGATCCAAATATCGGCATAGCAATCTGGGAAAAGCTCTTTGCGTGTGGCGATGCCACGATCCTCGGCAATTACAGCCAGTCGAATACGCCGATTTTCTGGAATGCCTTTTTTCCAGCCGGATACCGAAGGCGTCTTAATTTTGAGTAAATGCGCGACAGCAGTCAGACCGCCTAGCGCATCGATCAGATCTGAATCAGTCATGTGATGAATCTCAGCAACCTTGTTCAATCAAATTATTAGGCATTCCTTATTTTTAGTCAATAGGAATACCTAATCTAGCTCATGTTAGGATTTCCTTATGAACACACTCGCCGAACGCCTCAGATATGCCATGCAAGTTGCAACACCCAAAAAGGTTAAAGGGGTGGAGCTTGCTGCGGCTGTAGATGTTAAGCCGCCATCAGTCAGTGATTGGCTTAGCGGCAAATCTAAAACCATGGAGGGAGAGAATTTATTACGGGCAGCTAAATTTTTAAACGTCAATCCTATGTGGCTTGCCACTGGCACTGGAGAGATGAAGCCATCAAAAACAGAAGCTCAAAAAAATCTTGCGCTGTCTGAGTTGATGAAAAAACTTGAGTCGTTAAATAGTGACGGCGAATTATCAGAGGATACAATCAAGCTGCTTAGTAGCACGCTTGACCTCGTGTCAAAAGTCAAAGAAAAGCAAGATGAAATCGAGGCCGGAGACCATCCGGCAATGAATAGGAGTGCCTAAATATGAAGCTGATATCTCAAGTCATAACTGTTTTTTTGATTTTACTAGGGTCAGAAGTTTATGCTTCTGACTGGAAAGAGATCGTGTCGGATGAAGAATTGCGCTATCAAGTGGATTTTGAGTCCATCTTGATCAATCGGGAAAAATCTATTGTTCTTTTTTGGCAATCTGTAGAATTTCTCAAAAAAAACAAATGGAATCCAATGTACAAAGTCAGAATAGAAATGATGTGTACATCACGAACCTATATCATCAGATCCTCAACCGGTTATGATGAAGCTGGTAAGCCAGTAGATAAACAGCCTCACCAAATCGACACTATCGAACATATCATCCCAGATACAGCGCTTGATTACACACATAGGCTCTTGTGCGCGCCATTCAATAGTCTTGAAAAACAATAAGAAATACCAAGAGGGCCTGCAATGAAAACAGCGCAACCGATCAGCAATCCCTCAGATATCATTACACTTGAAACGGCAGAGCAACTTAAATTTGATGATCCTGAACTAGAGCAGCGTCTAGCTGATAACGAGGCGGCTTTTCAGAAAGCCGATCAGCGTTTGGCGCAAATAACACGCAACAACCCAAAATTCAATGCTGACGGAAGTTTACTTAATGAAAGCCTGTCGCTTGGTTCTGATGCGATTGATCCAAAGATAGAACAAAACAGGGCTGATGCTGAGGTTGCGATACAGCAAGCAAATAAGGCTATAGCACAAATAACACGCATCACCCCAGATGAGTCCAAGCCTGATACCAAAGATCAGAAATTTAAACCCTACGGCTACGCTGACAAATACCCTATTGCTGCTGAATTTACAGCTAATCCAGTGATGATCACACAGCAAGAACCTCACAGCATGTTAGATAACATCGACTTAGAAGCTACTCTCTACCTTGTTCTAATCATTGTTATTCCGATTTTAGGATTTATAGCAATTAGGCGTATAAGCCTGAGTAATCTATTGGTGACAAAGATACAACGTGCCAACTTTTTGCTACTGGTAGTTAGCACCATCCCAGCTATCTACATACTTAAGGATAATGAATACCTATTTGATGAAATCGAAATGGATGAAACCATTGTCATAGCATGGTCACTGTCACTTTTGACAACTGTGTTCTACAAGCCACTGACCAAGCTCTATAGATGGATCATTAGCGGCTCATAGACTTAGCCGATCCACCAGAACAACCAGCCCGCCTAGCGCGGGTTTTTTCTTGCCTAATTTTCAGACAAAGCCCATAAAAAATTAGGAATGCCTATTTACAAGTTATTAGGAATGCCTAATAATAAACCCATGCCGCACAACCCGCAGGCAATAAAAAGCCCCCGCATCGCGCGAACGACCGGAGGCACACCCCACCTGAGATGGAGCAACAAGATTATGAGTCATACATCCTCTGGCCGCAAGTACCACCCTTGCCCTAGCCCAAAACAGCGCAGCCGCCTTGCTGATTTTATCAAGGCACTGCTACAGGTCATCGCGCTAATGATCTTTGCCTACATGGTACTGGTCATCACCGGAGTGGTGATCAAATGATCAACATCATCCCATTCCCGCAGCCTGTCGTGCGCATCATCGGCTTCACCAAAAATGACAGCGTGATGTTCACCGTCGAAGATCACAACACCATCGAGATTATGGTCGAGCAAGGCGGCAAATTCTGGCATCAAAACCCTAAAGCCTTGAGCAAAGACAGCCCGAACCGTTGGCTTGCCGACACATACAAGCCTGCACTTGCCGCGCGCCTAAAGATCGCAATCATGGCTGTCAACGAAGGCAAGGCCGACCTTGTGCCGCGCCCTGATCGCCCAGTCAACAAAGCCGCCCTAGCCGCCACCAGCCGCCACCGCGTACACGCCAGCGGCGCGGCGATCCGTAGCGCAAGCCATGCGCGCCATCTCGACAGCAATGCCGAACACATGGAGCGCCACCAATGAGCCTATTTAAACGCACCCGCACCGTGTACGACCGCAAGACACAAGATCATGAAGTCCGCATCATCGGCTTTGCACCAAATGGCGGCGTGTACTCGACGTATGCGCCGGTCGGTCGCCACCAAGAGTCGCCAGTCTACCTATGCCAAGCCGGTCGCTGGTGGTGGTCGTGGGAAAATTCATGGGTGCCAAAGACCAAGACGCCAGAGCATCAAGCCAAATTCGAGCAAGCACTGGCAGCGGTCAATCATGGCCATGACGAGTATGTGGCCATGCCGCCCAACTTCACCGAGGCAAAGGAAATCCACACACCAGAGCGCAAGGCTCAAGTCGCTCACTTTCTTAGCATTGCTAACGCCATGAACTATTGGGAGATCGCACTGTGATCGTATCTCAGAACCAACAATCAGACTTGCTACCCGCGCGCGCTGGCACGCAACTCGCCATCTGCACCGGCATCATTGACCTCGGTACTCAGCAAGATGAGTTTAAAGGCGAGATCAAAACCATGCGCAAAGTGCGCATCGTCTGGGAGCTATGCAACGACAAAAACGGCGAAGGTGTGCCGCTTAAAATCGGACGCAACTACACACTGTCACTGGGCGATAAAGCAACTTTGCGCCATCACCTCGAAGCATGGCGCGGCAAGGCATTCACACCTACCGAACTCGAAGCATTCGACCTCAAGAAAATTCTGAATAAGGCTTGTTTGCTGGGCGTTGTTCACAATGCGCGCGGTAAAGCCGTGGTGAACACAGTCATGCAGCCCATGCAAGGTACGCAAATTCCGGCGCGCGTCAATGCCATCGAATACTTCTCGTTCCAAGACGATGCGCCTGATCTAGCGATTGCCCAGCAGCAGATTGATTTTATCAAAAACATGATCATGCAATCGCCCGAGTACAAGGCAATGAACACCGTACCGGACGTGATCGACGACCTAGATGATCCGTTTAATTTTGGTCAAGAACGCGACTTTGCAGACTGCCATTAACCACCCCGCGCCCCAGCAATGGGGCGCACCCATTTAAAGGATTTAATCATGTGTTACGAAGTCGAAGTGGTGCAGGTGGTCAAGCGCTCAGTCGCGTCACTGTCCATCGTTGTCGCAGACGCACACACCGCCCTGATCGCATCCGACGGCACAAGTGTCGCCGAACAGCGCGCTATGCCGAGCTTTGCGCCGACTCAGATCATCATTGACTTAGAGACTGGCCGCATCACTAACTGGCACAAGCCAGAGCTTGCCGACGTGCAGACATACATCCGCGAGTCGGCGCACAGTTTGGCCGAACTAGAGCAATCAATCGCGCAATCAAAAGCCGTGTTTGCTGAGCTAGAGCCGCAATCAAAGGCGATAGCTCAGCGCCTACGCGATTTAGATGGTGACTTGCCAGATGGATACAACCAAGGCGCGCCTGCACCAGAGACCGCTAAAGCGCAGCCTCGTCAATGGGCATCAAGCAAGCATTTCATTGCTGATCTAACAGCCGCAAACAACAAGCAAGACATCGGCGATGCAGCATTTTATTTATATGCGCGATTGGGCCTAGTGACTGGCATCAAGCCGGTATTAGCAAATGGCAGCGGCGGCATTAAAGGCGAGTGTATCAACCTCACTGAGCAAGGCCATGCACTGCTAGGTAGTTTAATGCTGCAAACGTCTAGGCTAGACGCTGATAAATGGCTCAATGACCTGATCGAGAAAACCGCAGACGGTGAGTTGATCCTTAGCCAACAACTACCCTCATTTCATGTTGAAAAACAGGAACTCGATACAGGAATTCTCGTAACGCTCGAGCAGGCGCAAGAAGATACAGGCGGTCGCAGCGCTGTCAAGCCACGCTATCAACACCCAACAACCGGCGAGACATGGACGGGGCGCGGCAAACAACCAGCTTGGCTACAAGCCGAGATCGCCCAAGGCGCAGCTATTGATGATTTTTTAATACCGGCGGCGCTGTCGCTATGCACCCTCAAAAAACCACTGGTACAGATCGACATCGAGGAGCAGATCGCAAGCGAGACCGCTAAAGACCCGCGCCTATCACCACATGAGTACCTGCCACAAGACACAGCACCAGAGGAGGTAGAGCTAGAGGATGGTTGTAGGGTTATCAGCGTTGAGAAACGTGGATCACGCTGGTATGCAAAATATAGCCATAACAGCAGCCGGTCAGAAAAAAGCAAAGAGGCTGCGGTAAGGACGCTAATGCTAAAACTCGGCATAGGCGATGCTGAATGCGTCTTAATGCCAAATCAAGCAGCAGCAGACAGTAATACATGGCGCTACAAGGTCAGCGCTGGCATGACCATCGACGTTACACCACCGACATACGCCGAGCTAATTGATGCTATTGGCTATGCCAAAACAACAGTACAAGCCGCCGCACTGGTCAACCGGATCAATGCACACCGCAATTATGAAGAACGCTTACGCCTGCATGACGCGCTTCGTATTCGCATGGCCAAACTACAAGACGAGGAGTCTAAAGCTCATGGTTGATTCAGTGCTTATCTTATGCGTGATTATCGTCCTGTTCGATCTAATCATTCTGACTTTGTATCTCAAGATGCCGCGTTGTAGTCACCAGTGGCGACATATCGAAACGATCCGAATCACTGATGATGGGTACATGGTCGGACAAAAGTACGTCATGTGCTGCGAAAAATGCGGATGGAAAAAGGTAGTGAAGGTATGAAAATCCCCAAGTGTCAGGAGGCTCAAGCTCATGCCTAATTCAATGCAAATCTACTATGCAGTAGATGATGGTTACTACGCAGCAAAGTCAGAAGAAGATTTTATCAAAGGCTATACCGATCTTGTCGGCGAAGCCGACGCACCTACCTACCTAGAGGGCTTCCACCTCGTTAGCAAGGAGGAGGCGGACATTATCATGCTTGATGATGTTGACGAAAATGAGCGGCTTACAGGTGAGCGGTACAGTCTTACCGAGGCGCTGAATCGTCACGTCAAAAGACATGGCCCTATTTTTTACGTCATTGCATGTGAAAACTGCTAAGGAGATTGCGGCATGAACAAAAAGACCACTTGGGCTGATAGAGAATCATCGGACTGCGAGAAAATGGATTACGCGGCATATGAGGGAAAAAAAGAACATGGGAAAAGCACGATGATTATCGTTTGCCCTTACTGCGAGTTACACGTTACAGCCTACAAATGGTCTTTGTGTGCTGGCGGGAAACGCTGTGGTTGTGGCGCATTGTTCAGTTCGCGTGGCATTGCCTATAAGCTAAAAGAACAGGAGCAAACCTAATGGGCGCAGTTAAGCAGATCGATGCGGCGCAGATTATCGCGCTACCAGCCAACCATGTTTGGTTTGATGATGCACAAGCAGCGGCATACCTAAGCTATGCCCCGACTTACTTTCAAAATAAGATCATTTGCCTGCCGGATTTTCCTAAGCCGCGCAAAGTCGGCGGCCATGGTCGCCGGTGGAACGCTCAAGAATTGTCCGACTGGATCAATGTGCAGTGTGACAATCCCGACGGACGACCAAGAAAGCGCGGCTAATACGCCGCGTTTACGCCAAACTATAGATAAGTATTTGAATTGTTATAGATATATGGTGTCCCCAGCAGGAATCGAACCTGCAACTACTCCTTAGGAGGGAGTGGTTATATCCATTTAACTATAGGGACCAAATAGGACAAAGCAACTAGAGTAAAACAATCATGATCAACTGGTTAGCCACATCATCCAGATCAATCAGACTTGCAGACAGCAGACAAATATCGATCAGACAGGTGATCTGCATCGCAATCTGGATCTATTTGGGCGCAAATCATGCCACGGCTACTGGTCAGTATCAATGAAAATGCCGATTTGCCCCCTTTTCAGCGACTTCCATAGCCCCTACCATAGCCCGATTCTAAATCTCAGGTGAATTGCCTCATGCGTGCTAGCCGCTTCCTGTTCGCCACTCTGCGGGAAACCCCAGGTGATGCCGAAGTTATCAGCCATCAGTTGATGATTCGTGCGGGTTTGATTCGTAAAATCTCAACCGGCTTATACACATGGTTGCCGATGGGAATGCGTGTCTTACATCGTGTGGAAGCGATCATTCGTGAAGAAATGGACAAAAGCGCACTCGAAGTCAAAATGCCAGTGGTTCAACCGATTGAGCTGTGGCAAGAATCTGGCCGCGAGCAAGGCTACGGCCCAGAGTTATTGCGCTTTAAAGATCGTCATCAAAACGATTTTGTGTTGGGGCCAACGCACGAAGAAGTCATTACATCGATTGCTCGCCAAGAGTTACGTAGCTATAAGCAACTGCCGCTCAACATGTATCAGATTCAGACCAAATTCCGTGACGAAATTCGTCCACGCTTTGGTGTGATGCGTTCGCGTGAATTCATCATGAAAGACGCCTACTCTTTTCATGCCAATCGTGAGTCGCTGGCCGATACCTACCAAGTCATGTATGACACCTACACCCGTATCTTTACCCGTCTTGGCTTAGATTTTCGCGCCGTACAAGCCGACACCGGCTCAATTGGTGGATTTGCCTCACATGAGTTTCATGTGTTGGCCGACAGCGGTGAAGACGATATTGCCTTCTCTAACGTCTCTGACTACGCCGCCAATATCGAAATGGCCGAAGCGGTGATGGATGGCGAGCGTCCAGCACCAAGCCAACAACTCAATACCATCGACACGCCAAATGCCCACAGCATTGACGAGGTGTGCGCGCTATTGGATATCGACGCCAAACAAACCATCAAAACCCTGATCATTCGTGGCAAAACCGATGAAGAGGGGTTTTATCCGTTATTGGCCTTGGTGTTGCGTGGTGATCATCAGCTCAACGAAATCAAAGCCGCAACCATCGAAGAAGCCGCTTCACCACTGGTCATGGCGACTGAAGACGAAATTAAAGGTCGCTTGGGTCTATCAATTGGATCGATTGGACCACAGGGGCTAGAAATTCCCGTGTTTGTTGATCGTGCTGCATCTGTCTTGGCAGATATGGTGGCGGGAGCCAACATCGAAGGCAAACACGTGATGGGCTTAAACTGGGAACGTGATGCCCAGATCACCCGTGTGGTAGATATTCGTAACGTGGTTGATGGCGATATTTCACCCGATGGCCGTGGCACACTGCATATCCGTCGCGGTATTGAAGTCGGTCATATCTTTCAATTGGGCCAAAAATACTCCGAAGCGCTCGGCTGTAAAGTCTTGGGCGAAGACGGCAAGCCCGTCACCGTCACCATGGGCTGCTACGGCATTGGCGTTACTCGTGTGATTGCGGCAGCCATTGAGCAAAATTACGATGAGCAAGGCATTATTTGGCCAGAGTCGATTGCGCCGTTTAATATCGCCATTGTACCCATGAACCAAGCCAAGTCACCACGGGCCGTTGCAGCAGCCGAAAAACTGTATGACGAACTCACCGACCTTGGTTTAAACGTGCTGCTTGATGATCGTAACGAACGCCCTGGCGTCAAATTTGCTGACTTAGAACTGACCGGCATTCCGCATCGGATTGTGATCAGCGAACGTGGTTTGGATGCTGGCACCTTTGAATACCGTGGCCGCCGTGACAGTGAAGCACGTGAACTAGACATCGAATCATTGATGCGTGTTTTGCTACCACACGGCTAAATCAATGCACATCAATGCCTCATGACAACACGCGATAGACGATCTTCAAGATCATTGATTTTGGGGATTGTCGCGGTCATATCACGTTAATAAATGGCCTGTTGGATCAAAACAGGCTTTTTTTTGACCACAATACGTTTATAATTACAACCAAGACAGCCCTTACAACACTGTCCGCCAATATGGTGAACCAACACAACATCCAACAATTTAAACAGATGACCCTCACATGACGCAATCACTCTCACTGCATAACGACCTTCGATTTGGCGATGATACCGATATTGATGCGCTTGGTATTTCAAGTGAAGAACTGGTCTGGCGCTTACCAGCCAATCTGCCACGTAAACCCGAAGGTCTATCACTGGTCGAGCCACAGTACGACACCACTCACCGCCCCTATGTGCTAGAGCGACAAGATTATCTGCCCAGTCGTTTGATTTGGTGTGCACCGATTTTGGCTTTGGCAGTGCTGACATTATCGTTGGGATTAATCGCTGTGCGTATTCCGACACTCTGGCTGCTGCTGCCGCTGCTCATCAGTATCACCGTCTGTTTATGGACTTGTATTGATCTGCGTCGGCATCGTTTAAGCCTTGACGACCATGGCATTCACTTTGGTATTTTGGACCAGATGCCCGAATATAGTGTGTCTTGGTTAGCGCTAGCTGGAGTCACTGTTGAGTCTAGTTGGTTTGGCCGTCGCTTGATCATCATGCACCGACAAGGGCCGGATGCCAGCTTAGAACTCAGCCACCTCATTCATTTAGATCAAGCCGTTAAGCAAATTCGGGATTATCAGCGTGGCTTATACCGCACACCCCATCCTTCAGCATGCGTATCCAAATCAGCACGGACTTAAACGCTAGATAACCGATTGGTCAGCAGATCTGCCAAATAATCCCCAAACCAGACGGCTGTGTTGATATCACCACTGGGTGGGGTCTGCTCTGCTGGTGCATTGTCTGATTGGGTCATCAAGCCCAAAAAACCTGACATTCGATTTAAATCTGTCGGCTCGTGGCCACTTGGCATGAGCGGCAAACCGCTCCACAACATGCCATGCTGCATGGCAAACAAGCACAACTGTTGCAGCACGGCCAGCTTATCACCCGACAACCCGCCAGAATTAGCAAAGCCTGCCGCCAACTTGCCGGACCATTGCCGTGCGCGCCAACGCTTAGAGCTGGCATCCATAAACAGCTTCATATCTGCGGTCACGCTACCCATGTAGGTGGGTGAACCAAACACAATGCCATCGGCTTGATCCAATAGATCCCAATCGACCGCCTCGACGGACATGACATGAACCTGTAGATCAGCCATTTGCTGTGCGCCTTGCGCAATGGCATGTGCCACCCGCTCGGTATGGCCGTAGGCACTGTGATACACGATACAAAGCACTGGCAGAGTCAAAATCAAGCATCCCATCCACAGTCAAAAAAATAAACATCGCATACTGATGCGCATCATGGTGTTACAGCGAGACGGTGTACACGGCAGGCAGACCATCAACGTGGCCGAATCAGCGCCACCGTTGCCATCCGTCCTGTACGTGGCTCTCGCCGAAACGAATAAAACCGCACCTCATCCATCACGGTACATTGATCACCGCCACTGACTTGGACAATGCCCAACGCTTGCAAACGCATCCGCGCCAGATCATACAGATTTGCCCACCAGCGTCCGTTGACCGATGGTAAAAACGCCGTCACTGCTGCCGGATCATGCAACATAAATGCAGCGCGCACTTCATCGCCAACTTCAAACGCGGTTGGCCCAATTGCTGCACCTAGCCACGCCATATTCGGCTTAACACGCATGGCCTGCACCGTTGATTCGATCACGCCATTCAGCAAACCGCGCCAACCGGCATGAATACAGGCTACTTCACCCCCATTCGCATCACACAGCACAATCGGTAAGCAATCAGCGGTCATTACCACAATCGCCACACCCGCTTGATCGGTCACGATGGCATCGGCATCCGGTGGATCAAAGGCCAGCGGCGAGTCATGATTGATCCGTACCACACGGGTGCTATGGGTTTGATTGAGCCAGTGCACCTGATGCACACCCAGCGCGGCCAGTGACTGCAACAACATCAGCCGATTGGTCTGCACTAGTGCGGCATCATCGCTGACATGTAAGGCCAGATTGAATGTATCAAACGGCATACAGCTCACGCCTTGTGAGTGATTGCGCAAGGTTTGAGCGGCCCAGACGCTTGGCGGCAGACCATCCGCTAGCGGCCATGCACTCGCGGATGATGTCGTTTGAGGGTCGAGCTTAGAGATGGGAGCGACGTTCATCACGCAATGCCTGTACCAGTTGTACAAAATCCTCTGGCCATGGTGCTTCAAACAGCATTTGCTCGCCAGTGGCCGGATGCACCAAACCAAGCTCACGCGCATGTAGGGCTTGGCGACGAAAGTTTTGCAGCACCTCAACCAGCGCGGCACCTGCCCCACGCGGCAAGCGCACTCGCCCGCCATACACGCCATCGCCGACCAATGGCCAGTTCATATAAGCCATATGGACACGAATTTGATGGGTACGGCCTGTCTCTAGTTGCACGCGCAACAAGGTATGTGTGCCAAAACGCTCAGTGACCCGATAATGGGTAACCGATGGACGGCCGCCGGGTTGGACGTTCATTTTCAGACGATCTACCGCATGGCGACGAATCGGCTCATCAATCGTGCCACCGGCAATCACATGACCGACCACCACCGCGTCATACACGCGATACACCGACTTTTCTTCAAGCTGCTGTGACAAGTGATGCTGTGCGGCCAAATTACGGGCAATTACCAACAGACCACTGGTGTCTTTGTCAATCCGATGCACAATGCCTGCACGCGGTAGCTCAGCCAAGCGTGGATCGTGGTGCAACAGGCCATTGACCAAGGTGCCGTCCCAATTGCCTGCACCAGGGTGTACCACTAGGCCAACGGGCTTGTTGATGACAATAATATCGTCATCTTCATAGACAATGTTCAGATCCATGGCTTGTGGCAAGCTATGCGTTTCGGCGGCCAAGGTGGCATCAAGGCGGAGTACCTCACCACCATTCACGCGCGTTTTGGCTTTGACGGTCTTGCCATCAAGGGTCAGTTGACCATCGGCCAACCAGCCCTTGAGTCGCTCACGCGAATAGTCGTTAAATACGCTGGCAGCCACTTGGTCAATCCGAAGCCCCGCCATGGTCTCATCGATCACGGCTTCACAATGAATCTGGGTTGCTGTGCTATCTGTTGATGATTCCCCCTCTTCGTCGACCAGATCTAAATCGTCGACAAGCGGTTCATTCGTATCATCGGTGTTCGGGTGTTGGCTTTGTGTGCGGGTCATTTGGTATCGGCAGTTCAAAAGTGCTTAAATAGCCCGCATTGTAGCCCATCGTTGACCGGCCCCTGAGGAGTATTTATGTCGATGTCCCGTTTGGCTGTTCTGGTCGTGTCCGTTTCAGTCGTGATGACCGGTTGTAGCAGCATGCCTTTTGTGAATCGGGACAAGAAGCCTGATGCTGGCCCAAAGAAAAGTGAGCAAGCGTATTACGCTGATGCACAAAAGAATCTTCAGCGTAATGAGTTTTCTGACGCCTCTGCTGCACTCGAAGCGCTAGACACCTATTACCCTGTTGGCCCATACACCGAGCAAGCCCAGCTTGACTTGATGTACTCCAACATGCGCAAGAGCGATTTTGCTGGTGCGGCCAGTGTTGCGGATCGTTTTATTCGTTTGCATCCAACCAATGACCAACTCGACTACGCCTATTATTTGCGTGGTGTCGCCAACATGGAAACCGGTTACGACGGCTTGCTGCGCTATACCAACCTTAATCAAGCGCATCGCGATACCAGCTTTATGCGCTTGGCTTACGACAACTTTAACGACTTTTTAAAGCGCTTCCCCAACAGCCGCTTTACCCCAGACGTCACCCAACGTCTACGGTTTATTGTCAATCAATTTGCCGAAAGCGAAATGAACGTGGCGCGTTTTAGTCTACAACGCAAAGCATGGGTCGCTGCGGTTCAACGGGCACGCTGGGTGATTGAATACTATCCACAAACCCCGCAAATCCCCGAAGCACTCGCCACTGCCGCTTATGCCTACCAGCAAATGGGCTCGCCAGAACTGGCTGCACCGTATATCGAACTGCTCAGACTCAACTACCCTGAGCTGCTCAACGGCAAACAAGTACGCGTTAATGCGGCACGTTTGGAAGGATCATGGCTCAATCGTCTGACCCTTGGTATTGCCGGTCGTCGGGCAAGCAACAGCTTGCCGCCTGCACCACAATCCAATACCGCAGTGGTCAATCAGTCGATCAGTGGTGTGGCCAACGTTGAACAAACCGATGCCCCAACCCAAGGTCAAGCCCAGCAACAAGCCAATCAAAGCAATGCCTCGGCCAAAATTCGTCTTGGCCTACCGAACGAAGCCGAAGTCAATGCCGTGACTGACGCACAACCGGCCTTACAAGCCCCTGCATCTTTAGACAGCAGCAACGATCAGACCGCTCCCTGATTCCAAGCTGACATGCTAATATTCCCCTCCGGTGCGCTGGTGTGCCGGACGGGGGATTCATGCGCATTCCACAGTCTACTGTTGACCAAATTCTTGATCGTACCGATCTTGTCGAACTCATCGGCAGTCGGATCAAGCTAAAAAAAGCCGGTAAGAACTACACCGCTTGCTGTCCATTTCATCAAGAAAAATCGCCATCTTTTAACGTCCAGCGCGACAAAGGCTTCTACCATTGCTTTGGTTGTCAGGCCAGCGGCAACGCGATTGGCTTTTTGATGAACTACGAAAACCGCTCGTTTATCGAAGCCATCAACGAACTGGCGCAACGTGCCGGCATCGAACTACCCAAACGCGATAGCGACGCTGCGCCGCAATACAAATACGCCAAAGGCAACACCACAGATCGCAAGCCAACCAACAAAAAACCGCTGCAACCCTCAACAGCGGCTCCTAGCCCTAAAGCATCACCGACTCAGCCACATGCGCTAGATCAAGGCAGCATGGGCTTTGATCCATTTGACTTACCCAGTGATGATGATCAAGACACAGGATCATGGTATCCCGACGATGCCTCCCCGATCAGCGATACCTCGCCAAGCCTTGAGCCAAACGATCAGTGCGAAGGCAACCTGTACGACCTGCTCGAAGACATCACCCTATTTTATCAACAACAATTGCAACAACATGCCCCTGCACGTCAATACCTGAGCAACCGCGGGCTAGATGGCGGGGCGTGTACCGATTGGCGCTTAGGCTATGCACCCACCGGCTGGCAACACCTAGAGCAACAGTTTCCGCAAGATATCGATGGCTTAAAGGCGTTGGGGTTGGTGCGGACCAGCGAACAAGGACGCGAATTTGACTTGCTACGTGATCGGGTGATTTTTCCGATTCGAGACCGTAAGGGCCGTGTGGTGGGCTTTGGTGGTCGCGCCATGGACGACACGATCAAGCCCAAATACATCAACTCGCCCGAATCAGCGGTTTTTCAAAAATCACATATTTTGTATGGCCTGTACGAAAGCCGCAAAGCCAAGCCAGAGTATTGGCTGATGGTCGAAGGCTATATGGACGTGATTGCCCTGCATCAAGCCGGTCTAGCCGGAGCCGTTGCAACCCTCGGCACAGCAACCAACAGCGACCATTTAGAGATGTTGTTTCGGCATGATCGACGCGTGACGTTGGCTTTTGATGGCGATAGCGCCGGACAACGTGCCGCATGGCGCACCTTAGAACTGGCACTGCCTGCGCTTTCAGATGGCCGCGAGCTGCATTTTTTGGTCTTACCTGCCGCGCATGATCCCGACTCCTTGGTGCGACTTGAAGGAGCCAGCGGTTTACGCCAACGCATCGACAACGCCCCACCGCTGTCTGATTATCTCTACGAAACTCTATCACGCCAATTTGACCTGAACCGGCCAGAAGGCAAAAGTAGCCTGATGAACGAGGCACAAAAACTACTGGTGCAACTGCCGCAGCACGGCGCGTTTCGGCAACTACTACGCCAATCATTACGGGAACGTCTAGGCATTGGCTGGAAAGCCCGTAGCGCCACCCCAAAAGACCATCTGATCTCGTTTGAACAAGGCTGTTCTTTAGAAGAAAAAGCCCTGTTGTTGTTATTGCACTACCCTGTCCTTGCCAAAAACCTACACCCACTGGTCGAACACAGTGCAATCGATCAGCCACTCGGTCAACTCTTAAGGCTACTCCAGCAGTGCCAAGGTCAACTGCCAGAAGACCCAGACCATGCCTTGTGTTTTTTGCTTGGCGCATGGCCAGACCAACAAGGCCGACTCAAGCTCTGTCAACTGCTTGACCACGTCGATATCGACAGCTATGTGCAACGACCAGAGCGGCTCGAAGGACTATGCCAAGAACTAAGCTTACAATTGACCGAGGCCAGCTTGATTCGTCAGCTTCGCCAAATTGGCAGCAGTGATTTGTCCCGCGTACAAGCACTCAAACACCAAGTCATGGCCATTCAACATCGCCTACACTTTAGAGAACCAATCCCCATGAGTATGGATGGCTAAACTACAAAAACACAGTAAATCAGGGTAAAACCTTGAAAAACACCCACTCAGACTCCATTACAGCCGCATATGCCACCCAACAGGATTCTAGCCATAGGATTCTAAATTCATCTGTCCGCATGCTATCCTTTGCGATTGCCCGTAGGCAGCCCGATTGACCGATGAGTGATGAACGATGAGCGAAACCAAGACGCCGACCTCTCAAATAGCGGCCTTAATCAGCCGTGGTAAAGAACAAGGCTACCTGACCTACGCCGAAGTCAACGACCATCTGCCGGATTCCATCACCGAAAGCGAACAGATCGAAGACATCATCCAGATGTTGAACGACGTCGGCATTCCGGTGCACGAACGCGCGCCAGAATCTGACGACATGATGCTTGACGGCAATACCCGCCCAGAAGCTTCCGATGATGACGTTGCCACCGAAGAAGCCGCTGCCGTATTGGCCTCGGTCGAAAGCGAACCCGGCCGGACTACCGATCCCGTCCGCATGTATATGCGCGAAATGGGCACGGTCGAACTGCTGACCCGCGAAGGCGAAATCAGCATTGCCAAGCGGATCGAAGATGGTATTCGCGATATTCTAAATGCCATGGCGTATTGGCCAGGTGTGGTTGAAACGGTACTCAGCGAATACGACGAGACCCAACGCGGCGAACGTCGCCTGTCCGACATCATGTCTGGCTATCTTGACCCCGACACTCCAGAGCCAGAAGTGCCTGAGGTATTGGAAGAAGAAGATGACAGTGATGAAGACGACGAACCTGTGGTTAGCACCAAGGGCAGTAAAGACAAAAGCAAAGACAAAGATGACGACGAGGAAGAGGAAGAGTCCAGCGACGACGACGACACCGAAACCGAATCTGGCCCAGATCCAGAAATCGCCCGCGTCCGTTTTCAAGAACTGACTGATCGTCATCAAGACATGATCAACGCGGTTGAGGCACATGGCCGCAATAGCCAACAGGCGGTCGATGCGCTGCTCGACATGGCCAATGTGTTCATGATGTTCAAACTGACCCCGCGTCTATCTGAACAACTGGCCTCAATGGTGCGTAACACCATGGTCGAAGTCCGTTTAGCCGAGCGTGAAATCATGCGCTTTGCCATCAAACGTGGCCGTATGAATCGTGATCACTTCCGCAATCACTTCCCAGGTCAAGAATCACGTCTGGACTGGGTAGACGAACAAATTCGCCTTGACCCAACACTGGCTACCACGCTTCAGGCTGTCCGTGCAGATATCGTGACCCACCAACAACTGATTGCAGATGTCGAAAATCGTCTGAGTCTTAAAGTTGTCGACATTAAAGACATCTCACGCCGTATCTCGATTGGTGAAGCCAAAGCACGCCGCGCCAAAAAAGAAATGGTCGAAGCCAACTTGCGTTTGGTGATCTCGATTGCCAAAAAATACACCAACCGTGGTTTGCAGTTCTTGGACTTGATCCAAGAAGGCAACATCGGCTTGATGAAAGCCGTTGATAAATTTGAATATCGTCGCGGTTATAAGTTCTCGACCTATGCCACATGGTGGATTCGTCAGGCCATTACCCGCTCGATTGCCGACCAAGCGCGCACTATTCGTATTCCGGTACACATGATTGAGACGATCAACAAGATCAACCGTGTCTCACGTCAGTTGCTACAGGAAATGGGCCGCGAACCCACGCCAGAAGAACTGGGTGAACGGTTAGAGATGGACGAAACCAAAGTACGTAAAGTGCTGAAGATCGCCAAAGAACCGATTTCGATGGAAACCCCAATCGGCGATGATGAAGATTCGCACTTGGGTGACTTCATTGAAGACGTCAACATCACCAGTCCGATTGAGGCCGCAACCTCTGAAGGCTTGCGTGAAGCGACCCGTGATGTGTTGGCTAACTTGACCCCACGCGAAGCCAAGGTGCTCAAAATGCGCTTTGGTATCGATATGCCTACCGACCATACCCTTGAGGAAGTCGGTAAGCAGTTTGATGTGACGCGTGAGCGGATTCGTCAGATTGAGGCCAAGGCATTGCGCAAGCTGCGTCATCCATCGCGCTCAGAGCATCTGCGTTCGTTCTTAGAAAACGATTGATGGACACTTAGTCAGTGAATAAAAAACCGCTCATACATTTGGGCGGTTTTTTTATTGAGTCATCGTATCGTGCGCCATGCGCACCACAGCTTTATTGAGTCAAAAGAATCGTACAAAGAGCGCTTGTTGATGTGTGGCGCTTGAAACGCCTTGTTCAACCATTCAATAGGATCAATATGCTGTCATTTCTTATGGACTCATGACAACAGCGTGATGCTTATTGTGGAGTAAAGCACAGCGTTTGACACAGCGACAATAGCGTTACTTTGTGGATAAGCTGTCGTGTGTGTATCTATACATTTTTTTAACTAAATCAAGTCATTTTTTTGGTTTTGGGGGTGTGAGTAGGTTTGATTTGAATCCTAAGTCAAAGCATGTTAGCTTTTGTGTCCTGTGGGTTAGATTGATCGCCCTTAACACTTGGTATTAGCAGGATATACGGCAGAATGAGAATGGCTTATGCGTCAAAAACGCCGTATATCCTTAGTTAGCTATCAAAATCAAACCTCAGGCATCTTTACATTGCAGCTGTTTATATATACAGTGCGTGGGTTTCAATTAATGTGAGAAGGAAAATGAGAGTCGTAAGTATATTTTTTATGGGGGTTGCTATGTTAGCTAGTTCGGTGGTTTCGAATGCTGAGGGAGTCGTGTCGGTAGAGTGGGCTCCATTTATAAAAAATGAAGGAGTTACTGATAAACAATTAGTTGATGCTGCTGATATTGTTAATTCTGTATTTTTAGTAAAGCAGCTTGGATTTATTAAGCGAGAGCTAATCAAGAAAAGCGATACTGAATATGCGGATATAATTCATTGGAATACAAAAATAGATGCAGTGGCGGCAGGTGAAAAGGTTTTCAATTGTGCTGAATGTAATGAGTATTTCAAATTAATGAATATGGATGCAAGTGCCAATGCGGGAGCTGGTTTTTCCCATTATGAAATATTGAAGAGGTGGAGCCAAGAGTGAAATAGCTAACAAAGCAATTAAACGGATGGCCTTTAAGTTGTACTTTTGCCATTTCGCTACGCTCCATTTTATGGCAAAAGTGCAACTTAAAAACCACCGCTTATTGCGGCGTTACATGGCAGAAATATGCAGATAGAATCTTTATTTAATCGTGCTGATGAGCTTCATGATAAAGGCGAATTTATATCAGCATTCAGGCTATTTTCTGAAGCAGCAGAAAGTGGAGATACTGCTGCAATGCTAAGAATGGCCTCAATGTATACTTGCGGAGAAGGTGTTCAATGTGACTACACGAAGGCAGAACAACTAGAGCTGAATGCAATAGAATCCGGAGATTTAACGGGGTTGGTAAACTTAGGGATTACTTATAGGTTTAAGGGTGATATACGTAATTCCAAAAAGTGGTTCCTCAAAGCAATTGAGGCTGGTGACGGTAGCGGCGCATTAGAATTGGCAAAGCTATACTTAGTGAGTGACAATGAAATTGAAACTACAAGAAATTACTTGGAGTTGGCAATTAATAATCCAAACATGTGTGAAGCAGACATAGAAGAAGCAAAAGCCTTGTTAGCTGAGCTATGAATGTCCCCGCATGTAACAATACGTGCCAGTCGGACAGTTTGTTCTGTGGCTTTTTTTGTGCTGGCCGCTACGCTTGCACAAAACGCCACTCCACAAACTGCCGCTGCACTCTGCGTTAGGCATATTATGAAGCGAACATTACTGTTTTTTGTAACCATATTAATGAGTATAAGCACTATGGCAGGCAATTTTTTCCCACAAGATTTCAAGGAATTTCCATTTAAAGAAGGAGACTTACTAGCTAGTCAAAAAGCTGATGGTAAATACGCAATCAATAAGGTTTTACGAGTAGACAACATCTGTTTGGAAGCTGGAGATTCTATTAGTATTCAAGGTCAGGTTTTTATTGCTCCAGAAAAAGACTGCTTATTGATTGTTAGCATGTCCTATGGTGAAGACGAATTCTCCACATTAGAGGCTTTAAAATCCGCTGCTCAAAAAGAAAAGTGGAATGTTAAAATGAGCCATATTCCGAATCGGGCTCCAGGTGCGGCACACGGGCAAGTTTACATTGGCCATAGCCCAGTTAAACAAGAAGAATTGGTTGGTTATTATGAATGGAAATCGTTATTCAATGAAGGTAAGGCAGGTGTGTTTTAAAGTTTCGGTGTCCTAAATGCCTAACTTGTGCATCAACTGCGACAAGTACCCAGCCAATTATTGTGTTATTTTTTATGGTTCTGAGGTAATCTCAGCTTTTAATTTTGTTGTGGGTACTTGCGCGTTATGCGAGTAGTTAGCTAAAAACTTGTACAAGGCGCACCCCACTCGGCTTGTCGTAAACACTGCCTTACCAGCACGCAAACCACAACCCCAAACCCACAAAAAAACAGCCCCCACAACTGCTGCCATTTCTCGTTTTACGTTACCATTGGCACATCGTATTTACGCCCATTTAGCCCACTATGACCGATAAAACCCCACCCCAACGCCCCGAAATCCAAAACGAAGAACTCTGGGTCTTCCCGATGGACTACCCAATCAAACTGATTGGCCTAGCCGGAGATGATCTGCTGTTTGCGATCCGCGAAATTATCATTCGCCATTTTCCAGATTTTGATCTGGCGACCTTGGTGATTCAACCATCTAGTGCTGGCAAATACCACGCCATTCGCGCCGTTCTGCCGTTTGATAACCGTGATCAAGTCAACGCCATCTACGCAGATTTGGCCGAGTGTCCGCATATCAAAACAGCACTGTAAGCATGACCATGCACGCCCCATTGCAAGCCCAATCTACGCTGATCATTCGTCAGCTAGATGGCTTGCAAGACTACGCGCAAACCTTTGCCCAAATGAAAGCCTTTACAGAGCAACGCAACGCCGACACACCGGATGAATTGTGGATCTTGCAGCACCATAACGTGCTGACCCAAGGCCAAGCCGGTAAGCCTGAGCATATCTTGTGGCCTAGCGATGACTTGCCCGTGGTACAGACGGACCGTGGCGGCCAAGTGACATGGCATGGTCAAGGCCAATTAGTGGCCTACTTGTTGTTTGATCTCAAACGTCTGGGTTGGAATGTACGCCAACTGGTCAGCAACACCGAAAACGCCATCATTGCACTGCTTGCACACTATGGCATTGATGCGGCAGCACGGCGTGATGCACCGGGCGTGTATGTAGGCGACTGCAAAATTGGCTCACTGGGCTTTAAGGTGCGCAAGAGTTGTAGCTATCACGGTCTATCGCTGAACATTGATTGTGCCTTAGATGGTTTTGCTCGGATTAATCCGTGTGGCTATCAAGGATTACAAATGATCCGTGTCTGTGATTTACTCGATCCTGCACCCACACATGCAGAGATTGCCGTGCATCTTGCCCAGATTATCAGGCAGCAGCACGGAATGATTCTTCATTAAAATCAATATCTCAGTGGATTAAGCTGACCATGCTAACAATCATGTCAAGATCCATGAGAATGACGACTTGCCAAAACTAGAGTATTTACTCTAGACTGCATTAAAGGGTGATCAACACTGCAATACAGACCCCATCCCACCGACTAAAGAAAGGGCATTTTGTGAAACCTGAGCAATTGCTACCTGTAGCCCAACGGGCCTATGTAGCGACCATGATGGATATTATTGGTCGCGGGCTGGTCTCTGCCAGCCAAGTCGATGACGAGATCCGTGCCGAAGTGGCCGGCTTTCCCACAGGCTTTATCTTCCAGATGATCGTTTTGCCTGCAGGCCCAAGCTTTGCAGCAAAAGTACAAGAAGACGGTACGCTTAAGCGTCTGGCCAACTTTACTGGTAAGCCAGATTTATCGATTAAGTTTAAGCACAACGCTTTGGCATTCTTGGTATTTTCTTTCCAAGAAGGTACCGCACGAGCATTTGCCAATGACCGAATGATCGCCGATGGCGAAGTCTGCTACGCCATTCGCTTGGTGCGTTGTTTGGACAAAATGGAAGCCTTGATTTTGCCCAAACCAATCGCTGCACTGGCGGTCAAACGCTATCCATTATTGCCGGTCAGTGAAAAAGTCGGCAAAGCCATGCGTATCTACCTCAAAGTCGCTCAAACATTTTTGGAACGGAACTAAATCATGTCCAAGTCGTATTACGAATTTTTCTGCCCAGTCAAAGTCATCGCTGGCAAAATGGCCCTCGAACATATTCCGTTTGAGCTGTCCACTCTCGGTGCCAAGCGCCCAATGATCATCACTGACAAAGGTGTACGCAGCAACAACCTGCTCAGCTTTATAGAAGCTGCCTTTGAAGACACCGACTGCACCATCGCCGCTATTTTTGATGATGTGCCACCAGATTCCAGCCTACAGACTGTACGCACTGCCGCACAGATGTATCGCGACAATAACTGCGATGCACTGATCGCTGTAGGCGGTGGCTCGGTGATTGACACCAGCAAAGGCGTCAACATTCTGGTTTCAGAAGGTGGCGACGATCTGGTTAAGTTCTCTGGCGCGCATAACTTAAGCCGTCCTTTAAAGCCATTTTATGTCGTGCCCACCACGGCAGGCACTGGCTCTGAAGTGACCATGGTTGCGGTGATCTCGGACACCGAAAAGAATGTTAAGTTGCCGTTTGCCTCTTATTTCTTGATGCCAAACGCCGCGATCCTTGATCCACGCATGACCTTAACCCTGCCACCACATATCACCGCCATGACGGCCATGGATGCGATGACCCACGCGGTCGAAGCCTACACCTGTATGGCCGCCAATCCGATTTCGGATGCGTATGCCTTTGCAGCCGTCAAAAAAGTCAGCGAAAACCTGTTTAAAGTCTTGGATAATCCAAAAGACGAAGATGGCCGCCTAGAATTGGCCCAAGCCTCGACTATGGCCGGTATTGCCTTCTCGAATGCGATGGTTGGTTTGGTGCATTCGCTCGGTCATGCCACAGGTGCTGTTGCGCACTTGCCACACGGCCTATGCATGAACCTGTATCTGCCCTACGTGCTGGAATACAACAAAGACGTCAATGGCGACAAAATCGCTGAATTGCTGTTGCCATTGGCCGGTGCCGACGTGTATGCCGCAACGCCAGCCGCACAACGCGCGCAAAAATCGATTGATGTGATTCGCGCCATGCGTGATGAGTTGTTCACCCGTACCAAGCTGCCACGCACCCTGAAAGAAACCGGCAAGGTACAAGAATCGCAACTGCAAGAAATTGCCGAAAAAGCACTGGATGATGGTTCGATCATCTACAACCCAAAAGAAGCGCGTTTAGACGACCTTCTGAGTGTGCTCAAAAAAGCCTTTGGCTAAGTTGACCACCTGACGTTACACCCAAAAAGAAACAGCCCCTTCATTGGGGCTGTTTTTTGTTCAGGTGGTTGGGTATTTTTGGCTTGCATAGTCGGCACAACGGATCTGTCATAGACAAGTTCTATCGCCTTCAGGCAATCTGCGGCGATGCTTAATCTCTGTGTACAGACTCACCATGACCGAATCAAAGCTCCCCAAACTTGACTCTGAAAAAAAATCGTCAGATAACCCAGAATCAACACTGCCAGATAAAGACGATCCCAACGACGAAAAGTTTGAGGCGCTCAAAGAAAAACTGCGCTATAAGCAGGCAAAACGAGAAGCCTCGCGCAAGATCAACCACAAAGAAGTGCGCTTAAGCATTCAGGCCAACGCACTACCGTCTAAAACGTTTTACATCATGAACAGCCTGTCGGCGGTCATTGCAGGCTATGGATTACTGGCCAATTCGCCTGCGGTGGTGATCGGTGCCATGCTAGTCGCCATGATGCTCGGGCCAATTTCTGGCATTGCCTTGGCCATTATTGATTATCGGCTGTTATTGCTTCGCACCTCACTAGAAACATTAAGCGGTGGCGTTGCGGTGGTGATTGGCGTGGGTCTGGTATTGGGTTTGGTCCATTATGACCTACCAATGACCGCCGAAATTTTGGGCCGAACACAGCCCAATGTAATGGATCTCATGATCGCCTTAGCAGGGGGTGCCGCTGGTGCTTTTGCGTCAGTATCGCCGCGACTCTCGGTTGCGGTGGTCGGTGTTGCGGTCGCAACGGCATTGGTTCCACCATTGGTGGCCAGTGGTATTTTGTTGGCGCATGCCTCGTGGTCAGCAGCCTTTGGTGCATTGCTGCTCGCTTTTACCAACATGGTAGCGATTCAATTTACCTCGTCGCTGGTGCTGTGGATTGCAGGCTTTAGACGCTTAAGCGAAGAAGACCAAGAAAACACCCATTTGGCCTTTGTTAAACGTAACATGATCAGCTTACTGCTGTTATTTGGGCTAGGCATTTATCTGACGCTCAATTTGCTGGGCAATATAGGCCAACAGCGCTATGCCAATGATGTCGAGCAGGTTTTGGTTCAGTCGCTGCAACAAGGTGACAATATTGTGGTCACCAATCAGTTAGTTGAACGACAAGATTATATGTTGGCTCGTGTGGTGTTACGTGGTGACCGTATTCCAAACCCAAAAGAAATCGCAGCCATTGAGCGTTATTTGCCACCAAGCCCTAAAGGACTGCAAACTCGATTACAGGTGCGCTTTGTGCCGGTATATATTCTGCAAGCACCTAACACAGACAAAGAAAAACTCACCAAATCAGAGGCCACGCTGCTATCGGCGCAAAGCACCGAAACATTGCCTTAATCGCAGTGGTTTGGTATCCGTTGTCTTGTTGCATCAGTTGTCTAATCGCATTTGATGGCGACAGGATAACGAGGCCGTTTAGCGATCCATTGAGCGAACGGCCTAACAAGGCAACTGGCTAAACCCCTGCTGCCGCCACGCTTCATACACCATCACTGCCACACTGTTGGACAGATTTAAACTACGCGATTCGGGCTGCATCGGTAGGCGCAACCAATGTGCCACCGGAAATAACTCACGCACGGCCAGCGGTAAGCCTTGTGTCTCTGGGCCAAACATAAAGGCCACGGGACGGTTTAAATCGGTGTCAAATGGTACCGCACTGCCTTTGGTGGTCAGTGGAAAAATCGCCTCAACCCCAGCCGCATGTACCGCCTGCAAACAGGCATCGAGATCAGGCCAAATTTTCATTCGCGCCCACTCGTGATAATCCAAACCAGCCCGCTTAAGCAACTTATCTTCTAGGCTAAAACCCAGCGGCTCAATCAAATGCAAATGCGCGCCAGTATTGGCACACAGCCGAATAATATTGCCGGTATTACCAGGGATTTCTGGTGCAAACAAAATCACATGAATCACGCGGCGCTCCATTTTTTACAGGTACGATCAGCATAAAAACGAGATCAAGAGTGGCATAAAAAACGGCCACCGATGGCAGCCGTTTTGGTTCGGTTCGACAATTTACTTAAAGCTGAACCAACTCAGCAATTTGCTCAATGGCTTCATCAAGGCTGACAGCCGTGAGATCAGCATCGGCCACGGCAACATCGGCAACCAACCAGGTCACACCGGTTGCACGCACCAAACTCACCTCATTGCTGCTGGCATCGGCTTTGGCCAAACTGACCACGCCTTTGTTCAATAAGGCACGCTCAAGTAACTCGGCTTGGGCCAATACTACCGCCGACAGTGCAACCACGGCAGGCTTTTGACCCAAACGTGCGGCACGATCTTCGGCAGTCACGGTTACCGCATCGTCAGTCATGAGCACTGACTCTTCGACCATACCCGCGCCAACGGTGACGTTAGACAGGCGATCAATCACGATAAACGCGCCAGTCAAGCGAATGTCTTGGTAGCGATCAAAGGCCACCGGGCGATCCAACTGTACCACCACGTCAGCAATGCCGTTCAGCTCTAGCGCATCGACAGCAACATGCTCAAGCGTATTCACATCGACCCGATGATTAATCTTGGCGATCTTACCCGGTACGGTTTGCGTGCCGACTTTAAAGTCATACAGCTTGCCCGCCACCAAGGGATGATCCGCCATCCAGACCACGGTCGCCCGTAGCGAAGCCGACAAGGTTGGCTCTTGACCGGCATGCACCAGCATATCGCCACGGCTGACGTCGATTTCGTCGGTCAAGGTCAGGGTAATCGCTTGGCCAGCACCTGCGGTTTGCAGGTTGCCGTCGTAGGTGACAATCGCTTCGACCGTGCTGCTTTTGCCCGATGGAAGGGCTAATACCGCATCGCCAACGCTAACCGAACCCGCCGCAATCGTGCCAGCAAAACCACGGAAATCGAGGTTTGGACGGTTGACATATTGCACTGGCAAACGGAAGCCACGTTGCTGAATATCACGATTGATCTGCACCGATTCCAGCAACTGCATCAAGGTGCCACCGTCGTACCATGGTGTTTGCTCAGAGGCATTGACCACGTTATCACCGTTGAGTGCGGACATCGGCACAAAACGAATATCGGACGGCTTACGATCGCCCAACTGCTCAACAAAGCCCAAGTAGTCTTGCTGAATCTCGTTAAAGCGATCTTGCGAAAAGCCCAACAAGTCCATTTTGTTGACTGCCACAATCACATGCTTAATGCCCAACAACGCAGCAATAAAGCTATGACGGCGAGTCTGCGTTTGCACGCCATACCGCGCATCAATCAAGATAATAGCAAGGTCACAGGTCGAGGCACCGGTGGCCATGTTGCGGGTGTACTGCTCGTGGCCGGGGGTATCAGCAATGATGAACTTACGCTTTTCGGTCGAAAAATAACGATAAGCCACATCAATGGTGATGCCCTGCTCGCGCTCGGCCTGCAAGCCATCGACCAGCAACGCCAAGTCAGGCGCATCGCCTTGCGTGCCGGATTTTTTACTGTCGCGGGTGACCGCAGCCAAGTGATCTTCGTAGATCAGCTTGGAGTCATATAGCAAACGGCCAATCAGCGTACTTTTGCCGTCATCGACGTTACCGCAGGTCAAAAAGCGCAATAAGTCTTTTTGCTCGTGTTGTTTTAGATAGGCCAAGATGTCTTGGCTAATCAGTTCAGATTGGTGTGACATGCCATGATTCCTTAAATGCGACCTTAGAAATAACCTTGCTGTTTTTTCAGTTCCATCGAGCCTGCTTCGTCGTGGTCGATCATGCGACCTTGACGCTCAGAACTGGTGGTCAGCAGCATTTCTTGAATCACTTCAGGCAAGGTGGCTGCCGTCGATTCGACCGCACCGGTCAATGGATAGCAACCCAATGTGCGGAAGCGTACCGATTTCATTTCAGGCACTTCGCCTTCTTTGAGCGGCATACGCTCGTCATCAACCATGATCAACGTGCCACCCCGATTGACCACAGGACGCAGCTCGGAGAAGTACAACGGCACAATTGGAATGCCTTCAAGGTAGATGTATTGCCAGATGTCCAGCTCGGTCCAGTTGGACAAAGGGAACACCCGAATGCTCTCGCCTTTGTTGACCTTGCCGTTGTAGATATTCCACAGCTCAGGCCGTTGGTTTTTGGGATCCCAACGGTGCTTGCTGTCGCGGAATGAATACACTCGCTCTTTGGCACGTGATTTTTCTTCGTCACGACGCGCACCACCAAACGCGGCATCAAAGCCGTATTTGTCTAAGGCTTGTTTTAAGCCTTGGGTTTTCATGATGTCGGTGTACTTAGAGCTACCATGATCAAACGGATTAATACCCGCTGCGATCCCTTCGAGGTTTTTGTGCTCAATTAACTCTAGACCGAGCTTGGCCACCAAGTCATCACGAAAGGAAATCATCTCTTTAAATTTCCAGCCGGTATTGACATGCATCAGCGGAAACGGGAGCTTGCCCGGATAGAACGCTTTCATCGCCAGATGCAACATCACTGCCGAATCTTTGCCAATCGAGTACAGCATGACAGGATTCGCAAATTCAGCCGCGACTTCACGGATGATGTGAATACTTTCAGCTTCTAATTGCTTTAAGTGGGTCAGTCGTTCCTCAGTCATTATCCTCGCCTCGACCATGCAGATTTCGGGCCGCACTATAGCATTCTTTGGCCCTGTTTTTTTGCTTATACGGTATAGAATTGGTCGCAACCGCCTTGATCTGGCACTCGATTAGCCATCGGCATGCGCCAATGCCAAGCCCGCCAATAGATCTTGATAAATCGCCACGCTAGTCGCGTCAAAACAACAGAATGTCACCTCCAGATCATGCGACGACACTTGCAGCCATTTTGAGACACTATGCACAGCGATTTCGGCCGCCTGTTGCGCCGGATAGCCGTATACGCCCGTGCTAATACACGGAAATGCCAAACGATGGATGCCATACTGCTCGGCTAGTATGAGGCATGACTGATAACAAGAGGCCAACAGATGCGCCTCATTCTGCTGTCCGCCATGCCACACAGGGCCAACGGTATGGATAATCCACTGTGCAGGCAGATCAAAAGCAGGCGTGATTTTGGCTTGGCCGGTTGGGCAGCCATTTAACAGACGGCAGGCATTGAGTAGCTGTGGCCCTGCTGCACGATGAATCGCGCCATCCACGCCACCGCCGCCAAGCAGACTGCTATTGGCGGCATTGACAATCGCGTCAACCTTTAAGGTGGTGATATCGGCTTGCATGGTATGCAACATGCTTATTGTCCTTAATCCTAAACGCTTGAGTATGTAAGCTTGATCATGTCGTAACACAAATGATTTAGCCAAACCGTGCTTTAAAGGCAGTTTTTTCGGCTTGGTACTGTGGGTTGGCTTCGGCCTGATCCCATTTTTGCTTAAAGATCCGCGCGGCTTCGGCTTTTACCGGATCATTGATCCGTGGCAATTCCTCGCGGCCATGCGCGCCAGATAGTCCTTTTTTATCCAACGGCACGGGGCCTTGGTATTTTTTTCCCCCTTGATGATTGGCATAGCGCCGCGCACGGGTAAAACCCATCTGCAAAAACTTACGTGCCATATCTGCGCCCACAAAATCATCCGCCGCCAGATAATCTTCAAATAAAGCAAAAATTGTATCCGCACTCAACGTCGCAACCTCAGGGTCTTTAAAACGCCAATGCGGTAAAATCTCCGACTTATATGGCTCCACCAATAGTACCCCTTGCTCGCCACGACCCACCCGATAAAACTGCGGTGACTGCCGAAAATCAATCTGTTTAAAATCTAAATCATAAGCAAAACTGCTTGATGTCACCCGTGCCTGTCGTGTTGGCGGTAACTCGGCTGGTATATCGACTGACAAGGTTATCTGGCTTGCAGTGGTCGGTCGATATGGCAAATCAAAGGTCGGCATACTCAAGCCCCTATCGGACAGCAAAACATCAGACTGCCCAATATCAGCCGTCCAATCTGTCGCAATATACCGAGTCAACAACAGTTATTTTGCAACACATCCACGCATGCGATCAGCATCATGCCCCATAGATCCTCAACTGATCAATGACTTGTGTGGATGGCCATGACCTGCCTCTAGCCATGCCATCAATGCAGCCTCCGGCATGGGGCGTGCAAACAAATAACCCTGCATTTTATCCACGCCAATCTCGTGCAACAGGTCACGTTGTAGTGTCGTTTCGACCCCTTCGGCGATGACTTCTAAGTTTAAGTTTTTGGCCATATCAACAATCGCGCGCACCAAGGTCACTTCGTGCCGTTGCAATGGTGCAACAAACGATCGATCAATCTTGATGGCGTGTAGCGGCAACTGTTGCAAGCGACTTAGCGACGAATATCCCGTACCAAAATCATCCAAATGAATATGCACACCCAATGACTTCAGCGCATATAAAATCTTTTGTAGTTCATCCTCACGATCTTCTAGCATCGACTCGGTCACTTCCAAATGCACCACGCCAGCATCGAGTCGATAGTGCGACAATAAATACGGTACTTCACTCAGCAAATCCTTATGATCCAATTGCCGAATCGACACATTGACACTACAACTGAGCGCATGGCCTGCATCATGTAAGCGTCGTAGCGTCTCACAGGCAGATCGCAATACCGCCGACCCAAGCGCAACAATTAATCCAGCCTCCTCGGCAATCGGAATAAACTCGTCCGGCCCGACGTACACATCATTCCAACGCCAACGGACCAAGGCTTCTAGTCCCGTCACCTGATAGTGACGCGCATCGACAATCGGCTGAAACCACGTTTCCAAATGTCCATGCTCCAAGGCCAATCGGAGCGCTTTTTCGATCTCAACCCGTCGCGTAAATGCCTGATGAATCCCGACATCGAACAACACCGCCTGATTTTTACCTCGGCGCTTGGCCTCATACATCGCCAAATCAGCATGACGTAATAGCTCAATCGGTGTCGATAATGCACCCAAAGACACCACGCCAATCGATGCGGTGACGTAGCTAATGGTTTTTTCGTAAGCCAAAGGTTGGGCTACTTTTTCGCACAAGCGCTGGGCCGTCTGCATAGCAGCGTCACTCGCCGTTTGTGGCATAAACACCGCAAACTCATCCCCGCCTAGACGTACCACCACGTCATCACTGCGTAAGTCTTCAACAATGCGCTGTGCCACCGTGACCAAGGTCGCATCCCCAACTTGATGCCCAAGATGGTCATTGATCAATTTAAAACCATCCAAATCGACCAGAATTAAACATCCTGTTAGCCTTGCGGTCAGGTCGGCATCATAAGCTTTAGTGGCATCGGCCAAGGCTTTTAGCAAATAACGCCGATTGCCAATACCTGTGAGTGGATCATGCTCCGCATCAAACTCTACATCCCGAATCTGATGCTCGACTTTTGCCACAAGCTCATTCAGTGCATTGCCTAAATTATCAATCTCATCGCAGCCCATAGTCGGCCAGACCACATTGGCATCGTGATGATGTCGATACCGATCAGCCAATCGAGAGAACAGTAAAATTCGCTTAATAATTTTTCGATCAATAATCGAACTTAGCACCAGCATAAACACCAAGATCAAAAATAAAATATTGGCCAATAAAACCGCAATCGCCATCCATTTTTCATCATCTAAAATATTGTCTATTTGGGTATACAACATGACCTGCAAACTTTGGTCTACCAGCACCACATCGGCCTGATGCTCAGGTCGCTGGCCGTCTGTTAAGGGTAATAACTGTAGGCTAACCCCCGTCAGTGCCGCAATCTGTTGTTTATATGACGGACTCAACCATCGACCAAAAATCACACAGCCTTGTATCGGTCCTTGTTGCAAGGAATCCTCTATCGGTGCATACACCATCAGCGCAGGCTGTTGCTCATACCAAACAATGGTTTTTCCTTTTTGTGAGCACCCAACCGGCATCGATTGCAGCGCCGTTTTTGACATGCTTGCCAGCACTGTGGCAGACATCGGATGGACGGTTAAATCGTGCAGTACCCGACCATCAAAAGGTTGTCGAGACTGATCGACCATCACCACCCAATCCATTTGATTATTGGTCATCAAATTGGGGGTAAAGTGACTCCAATAGTCAGGATTAATACCATGAATAAAATCAATCGTGTCTTGCCAATAACCGTAATCTCCCGCAGACGCGGCAAACGACTGCCCATCTCGCTCTAACAAAATCGCGGCGCGTTGCAATTCGTTTTGGGTACGTCGTTGTTCAAAGTCAGAAAAAATCCAACCCATCAATAAAAATGAGCTTGTGGCTCCACCCAACATCATCAAGATGAGCAGCATCACCAGACGAAGGTTGATCCAGTTCTTTAATGATGTTTTGGGCATATCCTTTTACCGCCTCTTGTTCGTGATATCATACCCTGATCATTCTCATAAAAAATATAATGTTGTTAGATGCTTAGCTACCAAACTAACCAGCAAAAAATCACCTGTCAACTTCTGCCAGAACAGGTTGAATCTGATCGTTGTGGATCAACTGATACTTCATGGTCTGAGCTTTTTTAGCGATCTATCGGCTAGTTTTGGCACGGTAATGCCGCTGTCTGATAGCCGCCTGTATGCACAAAAACCACTCGTTGACCAACCCAGTGATCCTGCTGCTGCATGCTCGACCACAAATGCAGCAATGCCTTGCCGGTGTATACATAATCTAAAGGTATCTGCAACTGCTGTTGCAACTGACACAGTTGTTGCAATTGCGCTGGTTTAATCCGCCCAAAGCCATTGAGTGCTGCACTAGAATCAACCGTTAACCATGCCGATACGTTGAATAAGCGCTGTTGCAGATCGGCATCCTCGGCACAAGCCTGCTGCAACGCTTGCTGCCCTTGCATGGGTAATGCTGTATAGCCTTTTGCCGCAGATAATCCCAGTAGGCGACACTGCGACAAAGCACTTTTTGGTTGTGTAACCGACAGCCGGTGACGCTGCATCAGCCCATAGGCCAAACCAGCCAATGTGCCGCCCGATCCAACGGGACACACCAATACATCACACGCTTGCTGAATAGCCAACTCATCCACAATACGGCTAACATCTGCTACGCACGCCGCGGAGGTTCCACCTTCGGGGACGATCAAATATGGCGCAAAGGGCTGTAATTGCTGCTGGAGCATGGCACTCATCTGCTGTTGTTCGGGGTAATAGGCTTGCCGTGTCAATGCGATCAGCTGCATGCCATACGCCGCACATTGAGCCAATATTGGCGAGCGCTGTAGATCGACTTCGCCACGTACACAACCTACCGTTTGCATCCCCACTTGTTGCCCCATGGCCGCCAGCGCCAACAAGTGATTAGAATATGCGCCGCCAAAACTCACCAAGGTGGTGATGCCTTGGGCAACTGCTTGCCGAAAGTAGACCGTAGATTTGCGGTATTTATTGCCAATTAATGCGGGGTGCAACAGATCATCACGCTTGACCCACAACCGAATCTGCCGCTCAGTTAACATGGGATGCGACACCGCCTGTAAGGGTGAAGGCGGCAAAGGGGTAAACAAGGCATCAATATCAATGGGCGACATAAGTAAACCAATCTAACTGTTTAATGCCATCGACAACACGAGTCGGTCTACCACGACCCATCCAGCATCGCTCGCCACTGCATCACTCGTGCGTCGACTTGATCCACAGTGGCATTGAGCACATCGCCAACAACGGCATACAGATCCATGCCTAGCGTAACCAATCCAGAACTATTTTCAACACTCAGTCCACCAATCACGCAGATTGGCACATCAAGTTGCTGCTTGGCCTGTTGCAGGATCGACTGTTCGACGCGACTGGCCAGCGGCTTCGTACCGGATGGATATACCGCACCAAAAGCCACATAACTGGCCCCATCATGGACCGCTTGTTGGGCCAACTCAAAATCACCATGACATGTCCGGCCAATAATCGCCTGCTCACCCAGCAACGCTCTGGCAGCTTGCACCGAGCCATCACCCTGCCCCAAATGCACCCCACAGCCCAGACGCTTAGCAAGCGCGAGATTGTCATTAATGATCAATGGCACATCGTATTGCTGACAGATCGCCAACAACGCTGCCGCCTCTGACTCTTGTTGATCAGTAGGGGTTTGTTTGCGACGGTATTGCACCATCGCCACCCCACAAGACAACGCTGCATGCAGCTTGTTTTGCAAAATAGGCCAAGGATCATCATTGGTGATCAAATACAAACCACGCGGCGTGGTTGATGCAGCGATGTTCAAAGTCGACATAACGATCACAACACAAAAAAAGGGCTGAGATTAGATCTGGTCTTGCTGCGGATCGGTCAGGCTGATTCGACCACGCAACACATCGCTAAACATCCGCCAATCAGACGCAAAACTTTTAATCGGCTGCTTAAAACTGGCTGGTTTGTTTTTTTCAAATACAAAGTGCCCAACCCATGCACAGGCATAACCCGCCACAATGCCTTTAAGCAATGGCTTGACCGAACGCTTACGAATCGACTGCACGATACCCAACACGCCACAGCTTGTGCCAACAAAGTGCAAACGACGGCAAGCCAAGTTTTGATGCTCACCCAAATAGAACTGATAAAAACCCTGTGGGACTTCGGTTTTTTGCACAAAGGGAATCACATTTTTTTGAACAGTCATCAGGCGCATCCGAGTGCTTGTGGGTCGTTCAGATTAGCACGCCACGCGGTAAACGACATACGCAACGAGTGCCAAATTCATATATTGATCTGATCATAAAAACCACTTCAAGCCACCGGTAGGATGCAGTGCAAAAACGACTGACTCATTGACTCATGCAGTCATTTAAGCATTTGAAGTGCTTTTTGCAGGGATGCCTAAGTGCAATACCCACCTTAATCACGTACATGCCGCCCAACCACCGTCCCTTGTGTGGCTTTACCGCGCTTCATTCGACCCAGCAGCACATGCATTGGCAAAATCAATATCGCAACAGCACCCACCCACAGATGAACCCAATGCACCCACTCGCGGCTGTCATAGTCAGCGTAATACAGCCCCAAACCACTTAAGCTCAGCAACACCATCATGGTCAACGCCAACAGACCAGACACACGGTTACGCTTGCGCTGCCACGCCACCCGCACATGGGTCGACAAGATTGAGCCAAACCAAACCAGTGCAAACGCGGCCGCAATCCCATGCAGTTTGACCAGCAACGAGGCGCGCTCGGTGGGATCATTCATTTGCATGTCTTGATCCCACCACCACCAGACGCCAGTCACAGCCAATAATAGCCACATGGCATAACCGGCAAGGCGAACCCATGGCAGCATACGAATGGTGGTTAATCCGGTCAACATCGACATCTTAATCAGCACTCAACTCAAATGAACCGAGAATAATCGCTTGTGCACCGCAACGGATCAAGGCCGGATGTTGCTGATCTTGGGTCACAGCCAATACTTTGGTCAGTCCATCGGCTAGGGTCGCATTTGGTGCAATCACCGTCCAACTCTGTGCTGCGACAATGGCCCGTTGATCACGTGGATTAACCAATGCACTGACCGACTGGCCAGCAGCCGTCTGCATGGCACTATAATACACCGCCGAACTGGCCACTGCACCGTGGGCCAACTCACCAATTGCCACCAACTGCTGTGGGTCTTGCGGATGACGAACGGCAACGGGTTGTGCCGTCGCACCAAGCACGCGTAAATCACCACCAGCATTCACCACCGCCGTACGAACCCCTGCCCGATACAGCGCCAACACCGCCATATCTACCGCAAAGCCTTTGGCTATCCCACCAAAATCTAAGGCTAATGGTCGATCAAACCGTACCGCTCCGTTAGTTAAACAATGCACATCAGCCAATGTTGCAGGCTGGGCCGCCTTATCGACGGGATGTAATGAATGCTGTGGCAACATTCCCCACTCTGTGAGCCGCCATGCAGCCACCGCACAATCAAACACACCGTCCGACCAATGATAAAAACGCAAGGCACGACGCAGCACCGCCAACGTCCAAGGATGTGGGCGATAATCTATTAAATGGGCAGATTGGTTTAGTACCGACAAATCACTGTGCGCATCATGCACACTCATTAACTGATGCGTCAGGTCAATCGCAGCAAAAGCCACCGCCATTGCCCGTTCAACCTGTACATCACTCAAGCCCAGCGGATCGACCGACACCTGTACAAAGGTGCCCAGCGCCGGTCGCATCCGCTCAATCATGCCACGCGAACCATCTGACGAATCAACAACACCCGCTTAATCCCATCGGTCAAATGCCGCGACGACAAGGTCGCGCCACTGATATTTTTGATGTCTTTATTGAGCTTGAGCGTATCGGTCACGGTTTTGCCTTTAAACTGACCCAGCCACGAGGCATTGCGCACATCGCCGCCGTAGGTCTCGCGATATTCCAGTACTTCGACTTGCTTGACCGAGCCATCAGGATTAAGGCCAATCGCATAGGTAATCATCTCGTGCTTACCCAGCACTTGATCAACCACAAACCAACCACCACCAGCCACTTGATAGACCTGATCACCTTTAAAAGCGTGATAGATACCGGTGGCTTTTTTCAGTTGCTTGACCTGATCATCACTCAACTGCACCGCTACTTTTTGCATGGTCGCGGCAGGAAACATCGCTTGCTGTGCTTGCTGCACCGACATAAACACCGTGGCATGTGCCACCAAAGGCGCGACACTACCCAACAATAATGTGGTGGCCAGCGTATTGGTCAAAGGCTTCCAATTCATGATGCACTCCGCGTGATGATCAAGACAAAAAATAACTTAGAAGTTATAGCCAAGTTTTAAACGAAACTCGTGCTTGGTCTTTTCGATCAAGTGCAAGTCTTTGTCGTCTTGGGCATCAAACTGCTCTTTGCCGCCGCGTAATTGAGGGAACCATGTGGCGGTTGCCCACCATTTTTGCGCACCGTAATGCAAACTTGGCCCTGCAAACACGCTCCAACGCTCTTGGCCGACTTCAGTTTCAAACTCGGTCTCGTACATCATCTCAGCACCAGCATACCAATTGGGCGCAAAGCGATAACTCAGACCCGTGCCAAGCTTAATCTCCAGCTCCATCTCCGGATCAGTTGGCCACTCAAAGCCGTCTGGCAAATTGGCAATCGCCGCACGCTTGGCATACGTGCCTTCTAGTGCCACGTTACCCACCCAAACCAAGCGCGCATCCATCAAATATTTTTGTGCAATCAGCATGGTTTCAAACGACAAAGTATCTTTGTCTTGGCCCGAATGCGGATCAATGCTGCTGTAGTTCAGCTCAAAGCTATTGGACAAACCAAAATCATCTGCCGCAGGGCTTAAATAGTTGTACTTGGCACCCAATTCAATGCCCGACAACTTCAAGTTAATTTTTTTGTCTGATGGCATGTAGCCATCAATCACAATACCGCTGGTGTCTAAGCTTTGCATTTTTAGCGCTGCCGATGCAGTAAAGCGGTCGGTAATGCCTTGCTCAAATTCAGTTTTCCAATCTACTGCGGTGTAATCACCTGCGCCTTTGTCCTCACGAATAGTCGCCCATTGATACAGCTCTCGTGCACCTTGTGGCAGTGTTTCTGCACCTTTGACATAACCAAAGAGGTTTTCGTCTGCCGACGCTTGAACCGAGATCAGGCCACTGACTAGACCAATTGCACACACCAGACGTTTTACCATGCGCATCAGCACACTCCTTAAACAAGAATTCACCAACTAATGATAAGCATTATCACTTATGTTCTTGATTATTACAAGTTGATCAAATTTCATTCTCACCGTCTTGATGCCGTTTGGCCGCAATAACCAAGGCAAAACAGCCTAGATCGGTTACACTGCGCCCCATTGTTGACGCTGTTTTTTGGAACCCCATGATGACGACCCAGACCCGCTTGCAAACGTTTTGGATCACCTGTGCCGATGGTTTAGAACAACTTCTGGCCGAAGAATTGATCGAACTAGGCGCGAGTGTTCAAGACCGTCTCCATGGCCGTATCGTTATTCGTGGCACACTAGAGACGGCTTATCGTATTTGCTTGTGGTCACGCTTGGCCTCGCGCGTACTCCTGCCGATTCATCATTATGAAGTCGAAGAACAACGCACTGGCGATGTGCGCGATGTGGCCGAAGAGATCTATCAAGGCGCACAGAACTTTGACTGGTCACTGGTGTTTAGCCCAGCCTGTACCTTTGCCATTCGTTTGCATACCGAACGTGGCGTCAAGGTCAACCCACAATTTGCGACCTTAAGAGCCAAAGATGGCGTGGTCGATGCCTTTATGGACAGCCATGGCCGCAGACCTAGCATCGACACCCACCAGCCCGAAATCACCCTAACCGTCTGGGCTGGTGTCACCGAACACACCTATAGCCTTGATCTATCAGGCGACAGCTTACACCGTCGCGGCTATCGCTTAGCCATGACAGAAGCACCGCTCAAAGAAAACCTTGCCGCAGCCATTTTGCGTATTGCCGGCTGGCATAAAGGCCACTACAGCACCTTGATTGACCCAATGTGCGGTTCTGGCACCTTTATGATCGAAGCACTAATGATGGCCGCCGACTGCGCACCAGCACTTAATCGTCGTTTTGGCTTTAGTGGTTGGGCGGGTCACGATGCGGGTTTGTGGACCAAAATTCGCCTTGAGGCCGAACAACGTAAAGAAATCGGCATGGCCAAAGTGCTACCGCGTGTGTTTGCCTTTGATGCCGACTGGCAAGCGGTTAAAGCAGCCCGTCAAAACTTAATCGCCGCAGGTTTTGAAGACCATCTGCCACGCATTTGGCTAGAAGAGCGCACCTTGGCCGACTGGCCCGATTTTGCTCTCAATGAAGGCGAATCAGCCCTACTGATCACCAACCCACCATATGGTGAGCGCTTGGGTGACAAAGTCAGCAACCGCGCGCTGTATCAAGGTCTGGGACTGCGCTTGCAGCAGTCTTTGGCCGGTCAACATGCTGCCATTATTGCCGCTCAAGTCGAACAAGCCGACGTGTTACCGCTGGCCGACACCAGCACCACACGCCTGATGAATGGCAATTTGCCAATTTATGTGCGCAGTGGCCGTGTCTTGCCGCTATCAGACAAAGCACCATTTTTAAGCCAATGGCAAAACATCCCCGTCGAGCTGCCCGACGCACAAGACTTTGCCAACCGTCTACAAAAAAACCTTGCTAACCTACGCAAGCTGGCGCAAAAAGATGGCATCACCAACATGCGTCTGTACGATGCCGATCTACCCGATTTTAATATCGCCGTGGATCTGTATGGCGATCTGCTACACGTCCAAGAATACGCCCCACCCAAAACCATCGACCCCGAAAAAGCCAAAAAACGCTTTAACTTGGCCTTACATGCGATTCGCCAAGTCACTGGCCTACCGCGCGAAAACGTGTTTATCAAGACCCGCGCACGGCAAAAAGGCAATGATCAATACGAGAAAAAAGGCGACTCCGGCAAGCGCTATATCGTGCAAGAAGGCCCAGCCCGTCTGTTTATTAACCTCACCGATTATTTGGACACTGGCTTGTTTTTGGATCATCGACCGATCCGCCAACAAATCGGCAAAGACGCCAAAGGCAAGCACATGCTCAACCTGTACGCTTACACCTGCACCGCCAGTGTGCAAGCGGCATTGGGTGGTGCAGCCAGTACCACCAGCGTGGACTTGTCCAACACCTACCTGAACTGGGGCAAAAACAACTTTGCCTTAAACGGTCTGACTGTTGACCATCCGGATCAGCAGCATCAATTCTTTGCCGCCGATGTGTTTGAGTGGCTACGCGAAGGCACCGAAAAATACGACCTGATCTTCATTGATCCGCCGACCTTCTCCAACTCGAAGAAGTTCTCTGGCACCTTTGATATTCAACGTGACCATCTGTCCTTGATCAAGCGTGCCATGAACCGACTCACCGATGATGGTGTGCTGTATTTCTCCAACAACTTCCGCCGCTTTGAACTTGACGCCGAAGTGCCACATTTGTTTGATGTGCAAGAAATTAGTAACATGACTGTGGGCTTTGACTTTAAACGCAACACCGGCATCCACCGTGCGTGGCAAATTACTCATCGCGCCTCACAATAACAGCCATACGCGCTTAACCGTCCTCACAAAAAAGCCATCCATAACGATTATGGATGGCTTTTATATTTTGGCGGCACTGTATGCAACGACAGAATGCACAGATCTCAACCGCTTAGAAACGGTTATACGTCACATCAATACCAATCTGACGACTATCAAAATTGATCAGCTCGATATCCGTGCCCGTCAAACGGGTGGACAGATACAAAGGTCGACCAATCTGCACAACGTCTTGCAAATTTCCGGCCCAACGGTAGCTATAACGCTCACTACCCAGATTACTCACCACCAATTGGTCAAAAGTATTGAGACTATCAGCATGGGTTCCGGTATTGCGATTGACTAGCTGTGTGTCCTGCCATGTAATGGTCTGTTGCACATGCGCAACATCCGGCGCTTGAGCCGATTGCGCCAACAGTACACGTGCTTTATTAAACACAGCCTCGGCACTATCAATCGCTTGAATCTGATCGTCAGTAATGGTCAGGCTTGGCGCCTCACTATCCAAATAGCGTCGATCTAGCTCAGCATCGCTTAACTGCTGCGCTGCATACACAGAACACGCGGGTAATAGCAGAATACCCGCCAACAGACTTGCTGTCCGATGATGGCGTAATAGAATATGCAACGGTACTGTCTGGTAATGACAGATATGGGTCAAAAGGTTCGACATGGTACGGAAGGCTCCCTGTCCATATGATTGTTTTATGCTCGTCCACGCTCTAGCAATCTAACAGCAATCTTTCGATTGCCGCAATGCCCTTTGGTCAACTCATCAATAGCATTGATGATATATCGACCGCACTAGACCCGCCCGCACTCGATATAACTGACTCGATGCGCATCAAACGACAACAACGGATTTTGACCGTACGAATGAAACGCATGATGCCCAATGATCCGCTCACCTTTGTACGCGGCATTTGCCGCCACACGAGGATCATGTTGACTCAAGCTAAAACACAACGCATGTTGCCCACGCGCCTTGGTCTGACGATACGCCTCACGCACCATCTGATCAAACAATGCCACATCAGCCGGATCACACAACGCCGAATGCAGCATTAAATAAGGCACTAACTCACCACGTTTAGGCAACAGCATCCGCTCTGTGGCCTGAGCAAAGATATTATAAAATGGCCGAGCCACACTAATCAGACGGTGATAATCAACGATTCGAGTTTGTTTAAATGGCTTTTGGTTCCATAGACCAAATAACCCGACCAAGACTCGATCACGATAAACCAAAGTAAAATCGTTAATGTTTAAACCACGCCAATACGGCGCACCCGCCAACAAATCTTCAAAATGATAATCAGGCAAAAAATTAAAATACGCCGACATCTGCCGAACCCAATCACTCATTGCGGGCACATCAGTAGGCAATGCGGTTTTAAAGCTGAGGCTAGGATTTTTTGCAACCTTGGATTTCAGCCCTGTCATGGTCAAGGTCTCAATCAAATCCCGCTCATAATGCTGCGGAAACCCAGACCGAGATTGATGCAGCATTTCTCGAGCAGCGGTATTACCAGACAAAATCAAGGTCTGCACATAGGCATCACCCTGAATAAAATTCGGCAAATGCTTCATCATCATACGAACCAAGCCCTTACCACGAACCTTGGTATTGACCCGTAAATCGCCAATATAACGAACTTGCTCGACCTGACCATTGACATAGCAAGGACGCTCGCCGATGTTATACATCGCCATGATCACGTTTGGATGCTCATCCGAAAAAATCACCCATGGCTGTGGATCGGTATATTGCGTTTGGGTGGCATTAAAATAACTTGGCGAGCGCTCCATCCCCACCATCACACCATTCGATGGCATCGGCGCAGAAATCAGTTCAAGCAACTGATCATTATCTTGTATATCGGCCAAACGCATCATTAACTGTGGGGCAGCCGGATGGCGAAAGCTCCCATCCGGCATAAATCCAGATGGTGGCATAGGCGTGGATTGTTGTAGCTGTTGTTGAGGACTCAGGTCTGCCGTCATGATTACAGATCACTCCATCTCAGCGCCCAGCGGTGATATCCATCAATACTGGGCGACTGTTTAAATGCCAAATGCAGACAACTGAATACGCTTAAGTGGCTCAGGCTTGATATTGCCCTCAATCATGCCATCTTGCATGGCCAGTTTTTTGTAGTAGGCCCAGCCATCTTCGACACACAGAACTTGTGGCATTGCCAACTGGCCCAGATCACGCGCCAACTCATAATGAAAATGCGCACGCAACTGCTGATCCAGATCGGTAGCCTTCGGTGCATTGGCTGGTTGGCCTTCAAACAAGGCCACATAATATGGCTTGGCTTTGCCTTCTGTATCAACAGCCAACAAAGAAACAGGCTGTACTGGTGTCTGCTCTGCTAAGCGCTGCATCACTTGCGTGGCAACACTTGGATCCAACTTTTCGCCGACTAGATCAACACCAAAGCGACGACCTTGAAAGGTAAAACAAGGCAATCCACCATAAAAATCGCTGACCAACAGATGGTCATCCATGCAGTAACGCATCAAGCCATTACCACAGCTTAGAATTGGACTGACATGATCACCGAGCTTGAGCTCCCAGCACGGCACAATTGCACCCGTGTCTAGATTTTCGAACTCATAAAAATGGCTTTGATAGGCCAGCGGATAATGACCATTATACGGAAACGTCACCACACCTTCGGTTGCCCACAAGCCCTTCCCCTCAAAGCCTGCATGCGGCAAACGCTCACGCAACTGCTCTGCCCAGACCACCGCACCAGCAGTATCCCAAGACGACACTAAGGCTAGTTTTGGCCACAACTTGGCAGGGTCAATCTGAGGCGCTTTGAGTAACTTGATCAATAAGCACGCACGCGACTTAGAGGCAATAATCGGCACTTGCTTCAGCGCTTCAGTACGCTTACCCCAATGACCTTGCGCCAAGACTTGTGCAATCTCTGCGCCCCAATCTTGTAAGTTATCCAACAATTGCAAAGCAAAGGTCGGACTCCACACAGAGATCATGCTCAGATCGGCATGCGCCACCATGTAGCACAGCGTTGCAAAGAGGGCGTCATCTGCACCCGCAGCAAAGGCCACATCGGATGGAACGGCTTGGGTATACTTAGATAAAATACGCTTGCTAAAATCAAGCAACGCGCTGTCGTCATTGAGGTTTTCACCTTTTAAGACTTCACGCTGGCTTTCTGGCAGCCACGAGACTGACCAGTAATGAAAGCCTTTTTTAAGACCAGGGTACTGACGATACATACTCGACAGCCATGGCCCAATTGCCGAATCTAGCTCATCCAAAAAACGCTTGGTATATGGAATAAACTTGATGCTTTCACTCGACCCACTGGTCGGCTGAAAACGCACTAACGGGCTGTTGATCAAACGATCTTGACCCAAACGCATGGCTTCAACACGCGGCTTCCATTCTTTGTACCGCGTTAACGGCAATTGCTGCGCAAACTCGACGTAATTTTTGGGACGGGGCATGCCTTTAGGCAGCACCATCGTTTTGAGCAGTTGCGTCAATCGCTGACGCTGTACCTGCTCTAACTGATGTTTTTGTTGCTCAAAACGGCGGTCTGCACGCAGACACGCCACTTCCAACGCCACATGACTTGCACGACTAAGCAAACTCATTAAGTTTAAACTGCCTGCGAACGCGCGTTAACAGCATCCACTTTACCTTGACTAGAAGATTTGGTGGCAAAGCGTTGGACGTATTTAAAAATGTCGCTCCAAACAATCTCACCAATACATGGCAGCTCAGTGCCTTGTACCCACTGTGGATTTTTTTCTTCAAAGAAGCGAATTTTTGGACTCTTACGACGCATCTCATCGGTAATGGGGGCAACATCACCTTTAAGCGGTTGATAGTCATCACCAAAGTTCAATACGCCAGTTGTGCGGTCATAGTATTCGGCAAAATATTGCTCGCAATAGCCTTCGACGATTGGCTTAAGACGGCTGCAATCGCCTTCTGGATGCGGCCAGTAGCTGTAGTAGTTGTTGGCCAGCAATAGATAGGTTTTAAACCCTTTAGAGATCAACATCCAATACACAGGTTCAAACGGATGTTTGGCTTTCATGGTCAATAAATAGCGGTACATGCAGCGTTGCAATGCACGTGAACCCCAGAATTCTTTTTCGATCACAGTATCGCCGCTAAAGAAGGCGTGATGCTGTTTGTTACCTACTTTGATGTCGCAATTCAACACGGTTGAAAAGCCAACGATTTCACGAGTGCGAGGATGCAAAATCAAGAATGCGCCAGTCTTCTTACGGAAGTCGCTGACAAACAAATCATAACGGGTGTTTTCGTAATACTTCTGGTAGATGGAATACATCTGTTGAAGATCACGCTCAGAAAACTTTTCAATAGGACGGAAAATGCCGGTAGGTTCCTGACGGCGCAGATTAAACTTGCTCATGAGCTTTCCTCGGTTTGATTTTTGTTTGACCTGCTCTGTAACCGCTCTCGCGTCACACCTTAGCTGGTCATCTCGCCGATGCTTGTAGCCTCGGCTTCATCTCCACCACACGTTTCGACCGTATGTCACCATCTCGGCTGGAGTTCTGAGCCACATCAAGTAGCCCATTGCCACTTTTATCAAAAAACACTATCTGCGAGCCTCAACAACGTTAGACATCACAGTAAAGTAGTATTTTTTTGGGATAACCGCACTATGCCAGCGTCCAATGTCGCTTGCAATATCACCTGACCAGTCGTCACTGTAAAATACAGTTTTTATGAGACATAGCTCACACAAAAAATACTACTTGTGACGAATGGATCATTCGCTAGATGTAATGTCAAAAACCGCCAAACACCATTATGGGGCGGCTGGCGGTTTTTAGTGTTGATCAATCAGTGAAACTGCGCTTGTTCAAAATGCAGCCCATCGTCATGACCTGTAACCGAAATGGTATCCCCAGCCTCAAAATCACCGGCCAATAGATGCTGGGCCAGCGGATTCTCGATCTGAGATTGAATGGCACGCTTTAAAGGTCGCGCACCAAATACTGGATCATAGCCAATGGAGACCAAACGATTAAAGGCTTGATCATCCAAGATTAATGAAAGCTCACGCTCTTTGAGCCGCACACGCAGACGATCCAATTGAATCTCGGCAATGCCACGTAGTTGTGCCTCGCCCAAAGCATCAAACACCACTAGCTCATCAATTCGATTAATAAACTCTGGTCTAAAGTGCTCGCCAACTGCCTCCATGACCGCAGCCTTGATGGTTTCGGCATCCGCGCCTGCCATCTCACGAATCGCATGTGAGCCAAGGTTTGAGGTCATGATAATCACGGTATTTCTAAAGTCGATCACCCGACCTTGCGAGTCGGTCAAACGACCATCATCCAAGACCTGTAACAGGATATTAAACACATCTGGATGGGCTTTTTCGACTTCATCAAACAACACCACGCTATACGGCTTACGACGCACGGCCTCAGACAACACGCCGCCTTCTTCGTAACCGACATAGCCTGGAGGTGCACCAACCAAACGGCTAACACTGTGTTTTTCCATAAACTCGCTCATGTCGATACGAATCATGGCGTCATCGCTGTCAAACAAAAAGTTTGCCAAGGCTTTAGACAGTTCCGTCTTACCCACACCCGTTGGGCCTAAGAACAAGAACGAGCCGCTTGGACGGTTGGGATCAGACAAGCCTGCCCGTGAGCGACGGACCGCATTAGACACTGCAACCACGGCTTCATGCTGACCAACCACACGCTTGTGCAAAAAGCTTTCCATTTCTAGCAGTTTTTCACGCTCGCCTTGCAGCATCTTACTGACTGGAATACCCGTGGCTGCACTAACCACTTCGGCAATTTCATTGTCAGTGACTTTATTACGCAGCAAGGTGGGCTTGCCGGTTTCTTCTGCATCTTTGGCTTGGTCGCTCTGGGCCAATTGTTGCTCAAGCTCTGGAATCACGCCATATTTGAGTCGTGACATTTCGGCCACATCGCCTTCACGCTGGGCTTTATCAAAGGCAATACGGGCTTTATCTAGCTCGTCTTTAAACTGCTGTGAGCCTTTGACCAGTGCTTTTTCGGCCTGCCAGACTTCGTTTAGATCAGCATATTCTTTTTCAAGCTGCTCGATTTGACTGTCGATTTGCTTGAGTTGAATCCGACTGCCTTGATCGTCATCGTGCTTGAGGACTTCTCGCTCCATTTTGAGCTGAATCAAGCGGCGGTCAAGTTTGTCGAGCACTTCTGGCTTAGAGTCCATTTCCATCCGTAAGCGGCTGGCAGCCTCATCAATCAGGTCAATGGCTTTATCCGGCAGCTTACGGTCTGTGATGTAACGATGACTCATCCGTGCAGCCGCAATAATGGCCGAATCTTGAATATCCACACCGTGGTGCAGCTCGTAGCGCTCTTTAAGACCACGCAAAATCGCAATGGTATCGGCCACCGATGGCTCGTCGACCAGTACTTTTTGAAAGCGACGTTCAAGCGCAGCATCTTTTTCAATGAATTGCCGATATTCATCCAAGGTTGTCGCACCAACACAGTGCAACTCACCACGCGCCAAGGCGGGCTTGAGCATATTGCCTGCATCCATTGCACCATCGGCCTTGCCTGCACCGACCATGGTGTGCAGTTCGTCAATAAACAAAATCACTTGGCCTTCTTGTTTGGCCAAATCATTGAGCACCGATTTTAAACGCTCTTCAAATTCACCACGAAACTTGGCTCCGGCAATCAATGCACCTAGATCAAGTGATAGAACGCGCTTGCCTTTGAGTCCTTCTGGTACTTCGCCATTGACGATGCGCTGGGCCAGCCCTTCAACAATCGCGGTTTTGCCCACACCCGGCTCACCGATCAGCACCGGATTATTTTTGGTGCGACGGGCCAATACTTGAATGGTGCGGCGGATTTCGTCATCCCGCCCAATCACTGGATCGAGCTTGCCAACAAGGGCGCGCTCAGTCAGATCAACCGTATATTTGTTGAGTGCATCACGCTGCTCTTCTTGGTTTGGATTGACCACTTTTTCATCTCCACGAATACGCTCAATCACCACACGGAGCTTTTTGCCATCCGTGCCTGCTGCTTCAATGATCTTTTTGCTCGTGCTCTGTTCGGCCAGCGCCAACAGCGCCCACTCACTGGCAATATAGTCATCACCGGCTTTTTGTGCATAGCTGTCGGTCAGATTTAAGATCCGCACCGACTCTGGGGTGAGCTTGATATCACCATCTGGAGATGCCAGCGTTGGCGCGTCACTGAGTGCAGTGTCTAAACGGGACTTCACCGTTTGCACGTTCGCACCTGCTTGTTGCAGCAAGCTTAAATTGGCTGGCTCTTCAAGTAGCGCAGCCAAGATATGGATCGGGTCAATCCCCGTATGGTCACGACCAGCCGCAAGGCTTTGTGCACGCGACAACGCAGCTTGCAAACGTTCGGTAAACTTTTCAAATCTCATGAGTTTTTTTCCTCGCAATAGGACATTGCTTATTCACTACAGCTATAGATTGGTTGTTGTTTTTCGATTTCAAGTCGCACAAAAAAAATGAACAAGCCAGTCTTGCTTGTTCATTAAAACACCCCATTTATGGACAAAAATTTAGCGCAAGCTCGCAATATATCGTGGCGCATTGGTCTCATGGCTTCCTGACTTGGTAGTTGTGCTGTTGTGATTGCCACCAAACAAGCTACCCAACAAGCCCCGTGGCCGTGGCGGTGCAGCATCGACTGAGGACTGCAAGGCTTGCCGACTCAACGCTGGCATTACTGGCAGTGTGCGACTACCCACCCCGACTCGATCTGGAATCTGATCAACCATATCTATGGCATCTGACGAGAGCAGCGGCGCTGTATGGGCCACTGCCGAGGTTTCTTCAACGTTATAGCTCACATGCTGATGTTGCCGAATCGTATAAAACTCAGCATCACCATCACCTAGACGCCCCAAACGAGCGCGTAGCGTTAACGACAACATCAATAGCTCATCGTCGTCAGACTCTTCTGCCATGTCCAGCAGACGACTTTGATAGGCCGACTCTTCCAAAAAGCGTTCAATGTGGACTGATTCTGCAAACACACGACGCATCATCAGCTTGAAGCGACCGAGTTCCAATAGTTGATCGCGATTTAGCATAGCTCACACCCCTTTAGTTCGCGAAAAGACCTAACCCCATCCTCTAACACCTCATCCTGATTAGGCATCAAAAACATGGGGGCTATTCAGGGCAAGCAGCGTACTCCCTACACTGACTTCACCCTGAATCGCAGCAGTCAAAATGCAAACCTTATGCCAACCAAATCACTCTTTTAGTGCTGACCTACAGCTCTGCTTCATTTACATTGATTTTAAACAAAAATGCGCCTAACGCTATCGAATGGCTCTGCTACCCTAACGGCTTAGCTCAGTGTTTTGGCGTACCATTTTATGATGAAGGGTAATATTTTACTGACCACCGCACTCTTGTGTTGCACAAACGCCGCCTTAGCCGCGTTACCACAAAGCGCCTATCGTGCAGGTGGAATTGCCGTTTTGCCGATTACCGACAGCACCATACAGGTGTTTTTGGATCAACAACCGATTGCCATTGCACAGCAAAATGGCCAGCGTTTTGCCGTGATTGGTATTCCTCTTAATCCTGAGACTGGTCTCGATACCAATACATTAACGGTTCAACTACAACAGGCTAATGGCCAAACAGAATCCAAAAACATCAAGCTCTCAAGCTATGACTACCCAGAACAGCGACTAAAAATTGCCAACAAAAGCCAAGTCAATCCCGACCCAGAGCAACTCGCTCGATACGGCCGCGAAGCCACCGAACAAAAAAACATCTACCAATCATTTAGTCCTAGACAGAGCGATGGCTTTCCAGATTTTATTCAACCGACCCAAGGACGCTATTCCAGCCCATTTGGCCTGAAGCGCTTTTTTAATGACGAGCCACGTGCAGCACATTCTGGTTTAGACATTGCAGCACCGATTGGTCAAACAGTGCTTGCACCTGCAAATGGCACCGTGGTTGGTGTAGGTGATTATTTTTTTAATGGTAAAACTATTTTGATTGATCATGGTCAAGGCATCATTTCGATGCTCTGCCATTTAAGCAAAATTGACGTCAAGGTCGGTGACTTACTCAAACAAGGTCAAGCGATTGCCGCAGTGGGCAAAACAGGCCGTGCAACAGGCCCGCATTTACACTGGGGCATGAGCCTAAATAATCAGCGGGTTGATCCGCTGTTATTTTTACCACAGACCCCTTAAGTGCTTGGTTGTACGATTTAGAGCATAGGCGGCTTCGGCGTAGACCGTTGCCGTTTAAGCCGCATCCACCACAAATGCCCAGCACCAATCAAGCTGGCCAACACAAGTAATGCGATGATCATGTGGTTTTCGGTCAGTCGCTCATAGACGCGTAGATTGTGTAACTGCTTAAGCAACCAATTACCGGCCAAGGTGATGAGTGTTGCCCATAGCAACGCTGCCACCAGATCAAATAAAAAAAACCGCCAACGCGCCACGCCTGCCATACCTAGTAGCAGCGGCGTAATGGTGCGAAAACCCACCATAAACCGAAAGAACATTAGTAATAACGTCTGATGCTGATAGACTAAATTTTGCACCCGCTCTGCGCGCTTACGCACATTGTCATGGCGTGCCAGCCAACCTGCCCCTTGATGGCGCCCCAAATAAAAGTAAATATGGTCACTTAATGCCGCACCACAAGCTGCGATCAGCACCACCGGCCATAAGTGTAAATAATGCTGGTGAATCGCATAAGCAGCCGCGAGCAAGACCGATTCACCCTCAATCATTACCCCAAAAAACACGGCAAAATAGCCGTACTGGTTCATCAACTCAGCAACCTGCATCATGACTCCAGTGTAATGATCTCAATCCAAGGCAAGGTCAATTAAGACTCAATTTTGACCCCTTTCCAAAAAGCAACGCGATCTTTGATCTCAGCCGCAGCAGATTTTGGGGTCGGATAATACCAAACCGCGTTTAAGTTTTGCTGACCATCGACGGCCAATGAGTAGTAGTGTGCTGTGCCTTTCCACGGACAAACAGTGGTGTGATCACTGGGTAGCACATACTGTTGATCAACCGATTGCAGCGGAAAGTAATGATTACCCTCAACCACCACGGTATCGTTTGACTCGGCAATCACTTGCCCATTCCATATCGCTTTCATCATGATCTCCTACGCCTTCAATGGTCATCGCTAACCCGTATAAAAAAACGGTCTTTTCAGAACGAAAAGACCGCTTTAGCGTAGCAAGATTTGAACAGGCTAAACGTTAGGCTGTGTAAACCGGATGCTTAGCACACACTGCTTTGACTTGATCAGCAACTTTGGCAATCACAGCGGCATCGCCACGATTATCAAGAATGTCTGCAATCCAACCGGCCAGCTCACGGCTTTCGCTTTCGCCAAAGCCACGAGTAGTAATAGCAGGTGTACCAATACGAATACCTGAGGTGACAAATGGTGAACGTGGGTCGTTTGGCACAGCGTTTTTGTTGACCGTAATACCAGCCTCGCCCAACCATGCATCGGCTTCTTTGCCGGTTAGGTCTTGCTTGATCAAGGACAACAAAAACAAATGATTGTCTGTGCCGTTTGACACGATGTCATAACCGCGCTCAATCAACACCGCAGCCATTGCTTGCGCGTTTTTGACCACTTGTTGCTGATAAGTCTTAAAGCTTGGGTCCATTGCTTCTTTAAAGCAAATGGCTTTGGCAGCAATAGCATGTACCAGCGGGCCACCTTGATTACCAGGAAACACCGCAGAGTTGAGTTTTTTCTCAATCTCTTCGTTGGCTTTGGCCAAGATCAAACCTGCACGTGGGCCGCGCAAAGTTTTGTGGGTGGTGGTGGTGACCACGTCAGCAAATGGGACTGGGTTTGGATAGACACCCGCAGCAACCGACCAGCAACGTGGGCCATATCAACCATCAAATACGCACCAACTTGGTCGGCAATTTGACGGAAACGCGCCCAATCAACTACACGGCTATAGGCCGAGAAGCCCGCAATAATCATGCGTGGTTTGTGCTCAAGCGCCAAACGCTCGACTTCTTCGTAGTCGATTTCGCCGGTTTCAACGTTCAGACCGTATTGGACAGCATTGTAGTTTTTGCCCGAAAAGTTGACTTTGGCACCATGGGTCAAATGACCACCATGCGCCAAGCTCATACCTAGTACGGTATCACCTGCTTGCAGCAAGGCTAGAAACACTGCGCTGTTGGCTTGTGAGCCGGCATGTGGCTGGACGTTGGCATAGTCTGCACCAAACAATTGCTTGGCACGATCGATGGCCAACTGCTCGATCACATCAACATGCTCGCAGCCGCCATAGTAGCGCTTGCCAGGATAACCTTCGGCATATTTGTTGGTCAGGCTTGAGCCTTGAGCTTCCATCACTGCCGGAGAGCAATAGTTCTCGGAGGCGATCAACTCGATGTGTGCTTCTTGACGCTGGTCTTCAGCATCCATCGCAGCGGCGAGTTCTGGATCAAATTCATGGATCGAAATATTGGCAAACATGGCAGCACCCTTTAGGCAAGGCCCAATCAGCGGACGAATGGACGGTCAAGGCAATAAAGCGGCGCATTCTACCATGATCTCAGGCCTTTGGCAGGGGATCTGCGCTGAACAAAACAATGACGGCCATGAAGCAGATTCACCTGTTGCAAGACACCACAGATCGTGCATAAAAAAACCGCGTGAATCGCGGTTTTTTGATCAATCAGCTTATGTCTTTGGCAGGCTCGAATCAGCATCTTGTCCCTTGGCAGTATCTGGCACAGTACCATCAGCATACGGTGCAAAAGGTGCCGGATTTTGATCACGCGGATCAGACTGTTGATCCGGCTTGCTTGGATCTAAGTTACGCGCCATGTCTTTTGGATGCAGATTTTCGACCGCCTCTTTGACACTTTGGTTGCCTTCGCTACTTTGCGCCTTGCCATCCGGTTGAGCGATACCGACCGGTGTTGTACCGCCATCTTGTTGCTCGGCAGTTGGGGAATATTTACTATCTGAAGGCTGAGTCATGATAAGTTCTCTTGAAGATGAGCGATGAACCTACAATGCCAGAAGGAACGTTAACCGCCCATGCCTAAGCTGTATGGCGGATGTCTTCCGCCTGTAACCCTTGCAACGATATGTAACGAGCACAAAAAACAATAGATCTTGGTATTGGCATGGCAAAAAGACTGATCAAATGAGTCAAGCCGATCCATTTCAACGCGATAACCAGCCTACTCCAACTAGGCCCACAAAAATAACCCGTCCCACCCAACGATTATGCAAAAACGCGGCAAAGCAATGCGCAGGCAACCGATCACGCGTAGACCAATATTGCCAAGCAAACATAGCTAATACAGTTAATAGCGCCAGCAGCATTGGCAACTGCATCATCTGTTCACGCACCAGCACTGCCAGCAACAACAGCACAAACGCCGCTTGCAATAGACCAATGATCAGCAAATCCGCCCGACCAAACAAAATGGCCGTCGATTTAATCCCTGCTTTTAGATCATCAGGCCGATCCGTCATCGCGTACTGGGTGTCGTAGGCCACCGTCCAGCATAGATTGGCCGCATACAGCAGCCAACAGGTCCAACTGGGCGTCACGCCTTGCGCCACAAAGGCCATCGGAATCGCCCACGAAAACGCAGCCCCTAGTACAAACTGCGGCAGGTAGGTATAGCGTTTCATAAAGGGATACAGCGTGGCCAAAAACAACGCCCCAAACGACCACCACAGCACCGATAAAGGCAAAAACAACAACAAACTGGCACTGGCTAACACCAACACCGCAAACACCAGCAAGGCTTCTTTGGCACTCATCCGACCACTGGCTAAAGGCCGATGTTGGGTACGCGCCACTTGTCCATCAACATGGCGGTCGGCAAAGTCATTGATCGCACAACCAGCGGCCCGCATCAAGATGGCACCAAGGCTAAAGATCAACACCATTGACCACGTTGGATGACCATCTGCGGCAACCCACACAGCCCATAGCGTCGGCCACAGCAACAGTTCAATGCCCACAGGACGATCAAAGCGCGTGAGCTGTACATAAGCCCACAAGCGATCACGCAATAGGATATTCGGCATAAAAAAAGACAATTAACACTCCAGCGAATGCGCAAACTCTGGCAGAAAGCATTCCTGAACCAACAGCGGTTGTCCACACCAATCGTAACGACTGCGCCTAGCCCAGCCTGCGGCTAACAATGCCACCTCACGCTGACATCGTGGTGGCTGGCGGGCAAACAACAATGACCCTAGTGATCTTGAGCCCAGATGACGCAATCGCCGACCTCGGCCACGGAGCGCTCGAATCGGAATCACACTCCGCGCCAGCACCCACGCCTGATCATCTGCGCCATGCAAATACACCTCACGAATCCACGCATATTGATGCACCGGAATGCCCAACAAACGCGCCTCATGCCGTGCAGGTCTTGCAAACTGCTCACGTATGGGCTGCACCCTAAACTGCCCCGCCCCATGCGCACGCAACTGACAGGTCAACGACCCTTGCGCCAACAGCCATGGGCGAAGCAAAAAAGGTGGTTTATTGATCAAACGCTGAGGAGATTGCCAATGTGGACATCGCGCCATTACGCACACTCATTCATGGTTAATGGCGCTATTTTGACACAGCAATCAGAAGGCAGCTAATGCGTGCTTATTGAGATTTTTTTTTTGACTGTGGCTGATTCATTTTGCTGACCTGCTGCACATACACCGTCACCGACTGCTCGCCCAATACACGGCCATTTGAAGTCACTCGTGCCGTCAACACATGCGCACCACGATCCAACGATTCGGTTGGAATCGACGCATTAAATCCGGCGGTCAGTGGTGCATTATCCAAAAACAAACTCATTTGGTCACCAGTGGCCAAATCCACATCAGTATCCACAGCGACTTCAATAATATCGCTCGGTTTTCTAAAGCTCTGATTGGCTGATGGCGCAGTAAAGCTCACCTTGTAGCTATTGGGTCGTGAGGCACTTTGTTTTGCCACATCACCACGACTATTGGCACGGGCCAAGTCATCCGCACTCATACCGGGAACAATCGATAACGGTGGCAAACGCACCCGTTCAGCATTGGCAGCAGGCATATCCGAAAACAATACGTTTCCGTTAGCGTCCACACTGCGATAAATTTCAGCATGTGCTGATGAAACGACTAGCCCAAATATCAGGCCGATATATTTCCAACGCAACATGAGCAAACTCCCTGATCTTTTCCTGACGACCTTTGCCGAGTGAAGCACCCGCCAAGACGAACGCTGTAGATCATAATGCATTCTTTAAGCCTTTGACTGTACGATTTTAACGCCATAGCCTCCTCATTTTCGTCACATTTTCGCTCACTTGCACGCTGCCCACATGATAGACCTTATCGTGTAGAGATCATGACCAAGCCTCATCAAAACCTCACATAGCGGTAAATTTGATAACGGTAGGAACACTTGGTGATGCAAAAATCAACAGCGTCACAGAGCGTCGCAGATCCAAAAAACGGGCCGTCTAACAATTGACCTGTCGTCAGAATCTGCCACTATTTAAGCCAAACAATGATCCAGAATGACCATGAACCCCATCCAACATGCTCGCCTATCTGCCCGTCGCCGTGGTGGTGAGCCAGAAGACTACGTCGATATCCACGCCTTAATCGACAGCACCAAGATGCTGTGCAGCGACAATCGCCATCGGATTTTGCATACCTTTTGGGCGGTGCAAGAGATCGTGATTCCGGTGTTTGGTCATACCATTAACAACAGTGCAGGCCAGAGTATTGATGTCAAAGACCTATGCGAAAAAGACCACTTGTTGCAAGACTTTCAGCATCGGTTTATTCCCACGCTTGGCGATTTTGTGGCGGCAATGGGCGATATACCCACGCAAGGTTTGGCGCAGCGGCTTGAGCGCTTTCATGCTGACGTGGTGCAAGATGATGCCATTTCGGCGCGGATGCTCTCGCCGCTTGCAGTGACGGGTCAATTAAAGTCGTTGCTGATTACCCACAACAGTTGGTTTATCAATACCATTTTACCGATGATGATGCAGAGCCAGCCCAAATTAATTGATTTTGATATTGCACCTGATGCTATTTTTAATGAGATGCGCTTTGAGTTATGGATGGATAATGGTAGCGACGTGCCACCAAGTGCGAAGCAGTTGCAGCGGTTAAGACAATTACAAGTTTAGGGGAATGTTATGGCTACAAAATATGTCATTCGGAAGCAAGATTTTCCATACACTGATGAGTACTATTTTGCTGATTCCAATCCTAGTGGCTACTATATCAATAGAATCATTCAAGTATTTGATGACCTCGAATCTGCACAACAAATCTATCGTCAAATCTTGCTTGAATCACTGAGAAAGCCTAACGCTTTAGGGGGCTTTGAACCTGAGTTTAGAAGTGGTTTTGATGCTTTTATACAAGATCATTTAGGTGAGCAATTCAGCGATTATTTATATGAGTACGCTGCACCACCCGATGAACTCACTGATGAGCTTTTACTCGGTTTTGCCTATCGCACGGGTTGGCTACCTTATGTATTATTAAACTTCGATGATACCTATCCCATGTACGCCGTCTGGGTTTTCTCTCAGCAAAAATATCTGATGCTACAGACTGATTCCGAATATGACATACCGATTATTGTTGGAGAGCATGGCTGCGACTTGCCAGAAGAGACCTTTTGTATTGGTTTTAACAATCGTTTGCAATTTGCATTATCTAGCCAGCCACAACAACCCACCACCTTCCCTCCACAAAAAAATGCTGAAGAATTGAGCAACTACCCTTTGCTATACAAACAGCTTGAATCCATACCTGACCGAGGGGTTGTATTTGATCCTGAGCAAGAAACTTTTTTATATACCGATGTAGATCCTGCCACTCGTGATCAACAGTGCTCTCATACCCACTACCTTTTGCTCAAACAACCGATCTACGAACTGCACCCCATCCGCCCCTACCAGATCAAGCAAGTGTTTGAAAACCCTACTGTCAGAATCGCATAAAAAAATCCCGCAACCAGTGCGGGATTTTTTACGCAACTAACGAATTAGCAGCTGTAGTACATTTCAAACTCAACAGGGTGAGTTGTGGTGTTCAGACGACGGACTTCTTCCATCTTCAACTCGATGTAAGCATTGAGCATTTCTTTAGTGAACAC
>JBBKWH010000061.1:0-28509 GCA_037968855.1 Moraxellaceae bacterium
CCTAAAAGGCTATCGTCCACAGTTCTACTTCCGTACGACGGACGTTACTGGTGCGATTGAACTGCCAGAAGGCGTAGAAATGGTTATGCCGGGTGACAACATCCAAATGACCGTAGAACTGATTCATCCAATCGCGATGGACCAAGGTCTACGTTTCGCGATCCGTGAAGGCGGCCGTACTGTTGGTGCGGGTGTTGTTGCTGAAGTTCTGAACTAAGTCTTTGACTGGTTGAGACTCTCAAAGAGGGCGCTTTCGAGCGTCCTTTTTGTTTTTTAAAGGTTGTGCTATTGGCTGTAATATTCATTTGTTAGATGACTAAATGATCAGTTTGGTCAATTTAAGATGATTTTTTGGCAACTTAAGCAGGTTTTTTAGAATAAATATATGTTTTTAATGGGTTTAAATGTTTTTTGGACGAAAATCGATCTTGTCCTTATTCGATAATTTGTGACCCCATCTGCACTGTTGGTGAACGCTTGTACTCTATTACATTGGGTATATCAGCGCAGTTCGAGCATTTCTTCGACCGTCGCCCACCTCATTGTGAAGGAGCATTATTCATGAATGCCAAAGTAAACCCACCTGTCATTAAGTCTTCCTTTCCAGTTCGCCGGATGGATTTTGACTTTCAGGATGTGCAGCGTTACTGGTTTGGTGGCGATGCAGGTCTAACTCATTTTATGACTGCAATGTCAGCCTTGTTTCCAGAAGGCGAGCAGTTCTTTGTGGATAGTGTGCGTGCGGTGCGTTATCACCCGTTGCTCAAAGACAACTTGCAACTGCAAAAAGAGATCAGTGCTTTTATTGGTCAAGAAGCCATGCATTCAAAAGAGCATGAAGCTTTTAATGCTGCGGGTAAGCAGTACGGCCATGACGTGAATCGTTTAGAGCGTTTAACCCGTAAGGTCATTGATCTTAAGCGTTTTGTGCCATTTGCAGGTGATGAAATTATCAACTTGAGCGCGACATGTGCGCTAGAGCATTTCACATCAACGATTGCTGCCGAACTGATGCGTCGTGGTGATATCCAAGACATGATGCAAGATCCGATCATGTACAAGCTGTGGATGTGGCATGCGGTAGAAGAAAACGAGCATAAAGCCGTTGCTTTTGACGTATACAACACGCTGTATGGCAAGACGGTCAAAGGCTACACCATGCGTAGTGTGGCGATGGTTTTGGCGACGGTGCTGATTTTCTTTACCCAGTCTTATTTTATGTACACTTTGATGCGTAAAGACAAGTTGGCGTCGCCACGTCATTGGCTGCATGCGATCAAAACCATGTATGGCCGTAATGGTTTCTTTACCAATATGGTGCCAGAATTTGTAGATTATTTCCGTCCAAACTTCCATCCGAATGACCACGATACCGTGGCATTGTTGGCTGACTGGAAAAACAAGCTAGAGTTTTTGAATGTGAAAGCACAAAACTCCCGCTAAGTCAGTCAATAGGCGGCTTATTAAAAAACCCGATACCAAGTATCGGGTTTTCTGCAATCTAGCATGGGATGCGAGAGTTGAATTCAGGCTGAAAGCTTGCAAAGCGCTTGTTCTGCCTCTAAACGAATCCTGTATCTGATGAGATCATACGGTGCTGATTGATAAAATCAAATCATGGTTGAGCTGTATGGCTTGCGTATAATCAGATTTTTAGCAGTTGTAGATCTATGATGTCGGTGTCTATTCGCGCAATGACCATACAGGACGTGCCCGTTGTGGCGAGTATTGAGCAACGTGTTCAGTCGCATCCATGGACGGCACGACAGTTTATTGAAAGTATTGAGGCTGGACAAAAATGCACGGTGATCGAGCAAGCTAATCGGGTGGTGGGCTTTTGTATTTTGCAGCCTGTACTTGATGAAGCGAATTTGTTGTTGATGGCGATTGACCCTGCGCAGCATGGCAAAGGGTTGGGTCATCAGTTGTTAGAGCAATCGATTGAGCGTTTAGGTGAGGGCTGTGTGATGGTGTTTTTGGAGCTGCGGCAGAGTAATCTAGCGGCGTTGGCGCTATACCAAAAAAATGGTTTTCATCAAATGGGTGTTCGCAAAAATTATTACCCCGCACCACAAGGTCGCGAGGACGCGGTGTTGATGGCATTAACGCGTGGCAATCCGTTTGCGGTTTAGCGTAATCGTCGATAGTCGGAGAGATTTTCTGGGCGTGATAAATTTTGGATCAGCTTACTGGTTTCGGCGGTATCCAGCGGGCGCGGTAGCCGTTGCCAGCGACCATCTAGCAGGATTTCTAGTGGACTAAATTGGGCTTTATAACGCATCTTGGCAGACTCTGGTACCCAGTAGCCTAAGTAGACATGCGGTAGGTCTCGCTGCCGTGCCCATTCAATTTGCATCAAAATAGCAAAGGTACCCAAGCTGCGTGCAGATAAGTCTGGGTCAAAAAAGGTATACACAGCAGAGAGACCATCATCCAGCTCGTCACAGGCAGCCACACAGAGCAGTTGATCTGCCTGCCAAAATTCTAAGAAAAAACTGCTGGTGCAGCTTTCGACCAAAAATTTATCAAACTGTTCGCGGTTAGGCGGGTACATATCGCCGTCATAGTGACGCTCGTTGATGTAACGCTCGTATAAGCGATAGTGGACCATGGTGGCCTGACGCGTTGGACGGCTTTCCATTCTCAAGTCGCTGTTTTTTTTGAGCGCGCGTTTTTGGCTGCTATTGGGTTTAAACAGTTGTACGGGGACGCGGGCCGATAAACATTGCCGGCAATGATGACATTCTGGTCGATAGATAAAGTCGCCACTACGCCTAAATCCCTGCCGAGACAACTCTGACAAGGTCATGCTATCGATCGGTTGTTGCGGATCGATAAACACCATGCGTGCCGAGCGATCTTCGAGATAGCTGCAACGATGGGGCGGGGTGATGTAATACTGAATGTCCTTGGTCATGGACGTATTATCGCTGTACAGAGCATGGTTGCAAGGGAAGTGATCATTGGGATCATGTTTGACTGATCAGGCCTGAAAAAGGCGCATCGGTCAATAGTTGTGCCGTGTCAAAGCGTTGATCTTGTACGGTTGACCAGTCTGGTGGTTGTTTTTTGAGAGAGGCGTGAAGTTGTTTTAAAAAATCTGCGCGGGGTAGGGTGGTTGCGCCCAAGTTCATCAGATGATCGTTTGGTAGTTGACAGTCGACCAGTGGAAAGTGCGAGTCTTGGCAGAGTTTCATCAAAAAACAAAAGGCCATTTTGGACACGTCTGTGCGCAGGCTAAACATGGATTCGCCAAAAAACAACTCGCCCAATTGGACGCCGTATAAGCCACCGACTAAGGTGCTGTCTTCCCAGACTTCGATGCTATGAGCCAGTCCAGCGTCATGTAAACCGGTATAACCAGCAATAATCTCATCGTTAATCCACGTGCCATCTGCATAGCTGCGTGCGCCAGAGCAGGCTTGAATTACTGCGGAAAAATCCTGACTCAGCGTGATGCTATATTGGTTTTTTCGCATATTGCGCTGGAGTGATTTGCTGGGATGGTATTGGTCTGGATAGATCACGCAACGCGGATCGGGTGACCACCAGCAGATCGGGTCGTCTTCACTAAACCACGGAAAAAGCCCTTGGCGGTAAGCCGTTAAAATGGTGGCTGGCGCAAGATCGCCACCGGTAGCGATCATGCCGGTTCCAGTGGGATCGACCACTTGTGGATCGGGGAACAAATACGGTGAGCGTGGTAAGCGTCGCTGGGTCATGCAGGCATTCCTTATCCAGCACATTCAACAATGAGGTTCATCGAGTTATGGAGCTGTTTATCAGCTATTGAGCATAGACCACACTGAGGTGTGGTCTATGCCATGATGCAACAGCGAGGAGGCTGATATCAATCCGCTATCAATCGATGGTGTCGAGACCGTCCAGATATTTTTCGGCATCTAGTGCAGCCATACAGCCTGAGCCTGCTGAGGTAATGGCTTGACGATAGATATTGTCAGCCACATCGCCGGCCGCAAAAATACCTGCCACGCTGGTCATGGTGGCATTGCCTTTAATGCCACTTTGCACGGTCAAATAGCCATCGTGCATGTCGAGCTGACCATCAAACATGGCGGTGTTTGGCTTGTGGCCAATGGCAATAAACAAGCCTTGTACGTCAACGGTTTGCTGCGTATCACCGACAGTGCTTTGTAGGCGTACACCGCTAACACCTTTGTCATCGCCCAAGACTTCGTCGACTTGATGATTCCAGATGATTGAGATTTTGCCTTCTTTTTCGCGGGCAAACAGCAGGTCTTGTAGGATTTTTTCGGAGCGTACTTTGTCGCGGCGATGTACCAAGGTGACATGGCTGGCAATATTGGACAGATACAGGGCTTCTTCAACCGCTGTATTGCCGCCGCCAACCACCATGACGGGCTGGTTTTTGTAGAAAAAACCATCACAAGTGGCACAAGCGCTGACTCCACGACCCATAAAGGCTTGTTCAGAGGGTAGGCCAAGATATTGAGCCGTTGCACCCGTGGCGATGATCAAGGCATCACAAGTGTATTCTTGGCTATCGCCAAACAGACGGAAGGGGCGGGTAGAAAAATCCACCCGTTCGATATGGTCATAGACAATCTCTGTGCCAAAGCGCTCGGCATGGGCCTGCATACGCTCCATCAGATCTGGGCCAGTTAGACCATGCGGGTCGCCTGGCCAGTTGTCGACTTCAGTGGTGGTGGTCAATTGGCCACCTAGTTGCATACCAGCGATCATCACAGGCTTTAAGTTTGCGCGGGCGGCATATACCGCAGCGCTATATCCGGCAGGGCCAGAGCCTAAAATCAGAAGGTGTGAATGACGCGCACTCATGGGAATTTCCTTGACGTTAAATCAGCTATGGTGGCAATTATAAAGAAATCTGTAGCAGTCCGTTGGGCCAACTACAAGAATGACACGAAGCGCGAAGTGTAGATCATCATGAATGGTGATGCGAATGATTGATCTGTCTGATCATGCTTTGTGTGCGATGTGTCCTATTTATGCTCGGTTTTGGGTATGATGTTGCTGGTATGACGTCTGTGAGTGGACGTTCTTCTTCTGTTTGACATGCCTGTGGTTGTATAGGGATATTGATGAGATTTTTATTGGCCGAATACGCACAACGCCTGTTGTTTACAGTGTTTTTGACGGCGTTCGGGGCATACCTGTTGATCGCCATGCTGACGTATACACCCTACGATCCAGGCTGGTCGCATCTGTCGAGTGATACCTTGCAGGTGACCAATGCCAGTGGTGTAGCAGGGGCATGGATTGCCGATCTAATGTATGGCTTTTTGGGACGGGCCTCTTTGCTAGTTCCTGTGATGGTGTTGCTAGAGGCGGTGCAGATTTGGTGGCCACATAGTTTTGTGGCTCGGCCATTTCGTGTGGCTGCGCAAGTGTTTTTGCTGGTAATTATTGCCTCGCTATGCAGCCTGCATGTGCTAGAGCCAGCCGATACCATGCAAAACGCTGCGGGTGGCATTTTGGGCTTTGAGCTGTCTTCCCGTTTGATGGGCTTGTTGGGCATGTGGCCGCTGACCTTGTTTTTGGTATTGCTGCTGCTGTTGATGCTGACTTTGGCCTTTGGCATTCGATGGGATCGTACCTTAGATAGTGCAGGGCAGTTGCCATCACTGTTGCGCGAGCTGTTTTATCGCAATCAGCCAGAACCCAGTGCTGTTGGGCCACATGGTTTGGTTGATGCCACCATGATAGTGCCAGAGCCTCTCACGGCTCAGCCAGTAGAGCCTGCTCAAATGTCTCCAACATTGCAGGTTGCCATAGCAGGTGCGGCGGTGAGTGCAGCCTCAGATCGGACAGACCAAGTAGAAAATGCCATACAGGACCATCCAGAATCAATGTCTTCAACACGTATTGAGCCAACCTTTGATTGGGAAGACCAGTCTGTTTTTAACGAATTATTAGAGGCTGTTCCAACACCAGAAGTTGCAACCAGCACGCCCGAAGCGACAGATGGCGATGTGGATCCTTTTGACCACGTATTGTCATTGATGGATGAGGCATTGGCTGAGCCACAGTCGGTGATAGAAGAGCCATTAGCGCCGGTCCTAGAACCAGCAGAATTATTAGAGCCATCAGCGTTATTAGAGCCATCAGTAGCCATTGAAGCGGGTAGTCCTCACGAGGTCGATGCTGCTCTCAACGGTATTACCGATTCACTGCAACCGATACATGAGCCAGCGCCAGAAGTATGGGCGATACCCGAAGCAACGTCAGCTAAGGTTACTGTTGATGATTTGCTGTTAACTGCTGGAGTGGTTGCAGAACCTGTCGTGACGCCAGTCGAGATGATACCTGTTGCTGAGGTCTTGCCAGTGGTTGCCCCAGTTGCAGCAACGGTATTGCCTGTCGTATCACAACAGCAACAGCCCGCTACACCTGAGCCAGTGGTAGAGCAACCAGCAAGCAAGGGGATTCGGATTAATCCGCTGACCCCAGAGCAAATTGCCGCCGAGCTAGATGCGCCCTTGACCGATGCCATGGGCCGTCCGATGTCGCGCTCAATGCAAGTGGCACAGCATCGGGCAGGTCTATCGCGCTTGCCGAGTATGGATTTGCTTGATGAACCTGATCCCAATCGTAAGCCGAGTTATACCGAAGAAGACTTAGAGCGCTTATCTGAATTATTGGAAATCAAGCTGCAAGAGTTTAATGTCAAAGCGCGGGTGGTCGAGGCACAACCCGGCCCAGTGGTGACGCGCTTTGAGTTAGAGCTTGCACCCGGTTTAAAGGCCAGTAAAGTTACCAATATTTCGAGTGATTTGGCACGATCGATGTCGATGGCCTCGGTGCGGGTGGTGCCAGTGATTCCCGGTAAACCGTATATCGGCATTGAAGTGCCCAACAAATCACGCGAGATGGTACGCCTCAGCGAATTGCTTAAAGCACCGGCTTATTTGGATCCAACGGCATTGATCTCAATGGCTATGGGTAAGGATATTGCAGGCCGTCCGGTACTAGCTGATCTGGCCAAAGCGCCGCACATGTTGGTGGCAGGCACGACGGGTTCGGGTAAGTCAGTCGCGGTCAACGCCATGCTGTTATCGATGCTACTTAAATATGGTCCTGATCAATTGCGTTTGATTTTGATTGATCCCAAACAGTTGGAATTGGCCAACTATAGCGATATTCCGCACTTGCTCACGCCGGTCGTTACTGACATGAAAGATGCGGTTAGTGCACTCAACTGGTGTGTGGGTGAGATGGAACGGCGCTATAAGCTGATGACCTTGTTTAAGGTACGCAAGATTGACGAATTTAACCGCAAAGTCACCGAAGCCATGGAGCGCGGAGAAGACATTCTTGACCCGCTCTGGAAGCCTGAAGACAGCGCAGTACAAGACCGTGCACCTCGCTTAAAGCCATTGCCATTGATTGTGATTGTGGCCGATGAATTTGCCGACATGATTATGCAGGTGGGCAAAAAGGCTGAAGAGTTAATTACCCGTCTGGCGCAAAAGTCACGGGCGGCGGGGATTCATTTGATGTTGGCGACCCAGCGTCCATCGGTCGATGTGATTACCGGCTTGATCAAAGCCAACATCCCAACGCGTGTGGCCTTACGGGTCAACAGTAAAATCGACTCGCGGACTATTTTGGATGCGGGCGGGGCAGAAGATATGCTGGGTCATGGCGATATGCTGTTTTTGGCACCCGGTAAAATTGAGCCTGAACGGGTACACGGTGCATTTATTAGCGATGATGAAGTGAACCGTATTTGCGATGCCTGGCGTGAGCGCGGCAGCCCCGATTATGTTGATGACATTCTAAATGCCTTTGATGAAGAAGGAGGCAGTAAAGGCGGTGGTTATGACAGCGATGGTAGTGGCGATCCAGAGCGTGATGCCATGTACGATCAAGTGGTGGCTTTTGTACTAGAAACACGCAAAATATCGGCCTCGTCGATCCAGCGTAAATTTAGCTTGGGCTATAACCGTGCTGCGCGAATTGTCGACGCGATGGAAGCCGCTGGGATTGTCAGTGCGATGGGGCCAAGTGGGAAGCGGGAGCTGTTGGTCTAAGATCAGCGGCTTTTGACCACAAAAAACGCGCTATTGAGCGCGTTTTTTGATGTGTGGTTAAACCGTGGGCTTAGCGATAGCGGGCATGCAACACCCAGCGTGTGCCATTCCAATAGTAGCGATGATCATTTTTGTAGCTGCTATAACGGCTATACAGCGCCTTGTGTGCAATTAGATGAGCTTTGGCTTTTTGTGCTTTGGCACGGGCGAGCGCGGTTTTTTTTGCTACAACCTTTTTCTGGGCGGCCGTTTGTTTGGCGTTGACATGATGTGAGATGACATGCTCGGTTTTGGCATGGTGTTCATCAACCAACACTGTTTTGGCTTGAACTGTGGATGCTGTAGCCAGCGCTAAGGTTAGCAATAAAATACCAGACTTAATATTCATGACGAATCTCCGATCAAATGCAAAAGGCTTTGCGTTGAGGTCAGTATCAGGTCAGGATAAATTTAAAGTCAGTAGAAAGCTGTGCAGCGCTGTTGTGCGTCTGCTGCCAAATCGGTCATTCGGAATAAAGCATGAAGGCATGGTGACAAATAAATAGGTATTTGCCAGCGAATCAATAGATCCATACCAGTCCAGCGCAAAAAAAGCCTAGCAGTGATGGGCTGCTAGACTTACTGTTACTTCGCTCAGATTAAGCGTAGCGGGCCAGCAGCTCGATAAACGGTGTGCTTTGCTGAGGGTGGACTTGGATTTCTTGTGCCAAGGTCTGACCGTTGGGTGCAGTGGCACTGACATTGCGGCCATCGGCTTTAAATTGCGTCAACAAACGCTCAAAATCGTGTGGACGCATGTGCTTGTAGGCGTTGTAGAGCACATGGTAGTCAGCATCAACGCCTGCGGGTGGCAAGATGTTGAGATAGGCGAATACACGCTCATCTGACCAAGGCTCGTTAAAGGTTGCAGGTTGTGATAAGGCCATGATCGACTCCACAGGCAATAAAAAAGGACAAAATGACAGTGCGCCATTTTGCCCCAATTGTGCCGCCTAGAACAGCTTAGCGTTCTTCAGGCAGGTTAATGTTCATTTCCAGCATTTCTATATTGGCTTCTGAGCGAACGGACATTTGTACGTCTTGCTCATCAACGCCGCGCACATAACGACTGACCACTTCCATGATTTCTTTCTTCATGCGTTCGATTTTGTCAGGGCTTAGACGATTGCCAAGACGTTGCTCGGTGGCAACAATCACTTTGAGGCGATCAGCCGCAACACGAGCGCTTGGGGGCGGGGTGTTGTCCGCTTTAAATAGATTACTCCAGAATCCAGCCATTTCACACTCCAAAGAAACGAGCCAACCAGCCTTTTTGTTGCGGCTGAATATGGCGATATGGGCGGTCCTCACCCAAGAATCGTGCAACTAAATCATCGTAGGCTTGACCTGCTCGGGATTCGGTATCACGAATAACGGGCACACCACTGTTGGATGAGGTCAAAACGGACGGGCATTCTGGAATGACGCCCATGGTTTCGACTTTCAAAATGTCTTTTGAAATATCATCAATGGTCAGCATTTCTTGACGACCCGCACGATCAGGATCGAAGCGCGTAATGCATAGATGCTCACGAACGCGGCCTAAGCCTTCTTCTACTTTTTTGGTTTTGCTGTGCAGCATGCCAATAATGCGGTCAGAGTCACGTACCGAGGAGATCTCAGGATTGGTCACAATGATGGCTTCATCAGCGTGATACATGGCCAAAATCGCACCGCGCTCAATACCGGCGGGCGAGTCGCAAATAATAAAATCAAATTCTTTGGACAACTCGTCAATGACGCGTGCCACGCCTTCATCCGTCAGGGCGTCTTTGTCGCGGGTCTGGCTGGCGGGCAGAATGTACAGGTTTTCGAGTTCACGGTCGCGAATCAATGCTTGAGACAAGCGTGCTTCGTTATGAATCACGTTGACAAAGTCATACACCACACGGCGCTCACAGCCCATGATCAAGTCAAGGTTACGCAAACCGACATCAAAATCGATGACGACAGTTTTGTGGCCACGCAGGGCAAGTCCAGTCGCAAAAGATGCACTGGTGGTGGTTTTACCCACGCCTCCCTTGCCTGAGGTTACAACGATGATCTTTGCCACCGGTCAAACTCCTTGAAAGTATGTTTCCTAAAGCGTTAAAAACGCCATGTGAATGGTGTACAGGATCAAGCTACGCCATGCAAGGGTCGAAAGTTGAGTTCGCCTTGACTATTCAAGCTGATACGAACCGCTTTGCCAACCATGTCGGGTGGAATGTCATCAGCGACACAATAGGTGCCTGCAATCGAGACCAGTTCTGCCTCTAAACGCTGACAAAAAATCCGTGCGCTCTCTTGACCTGCTGCACCTGCAATCACTCGACCTCTGATTGTGCCATAAACATGGACTGAGCCCATGGCGATCAACTCAGAGCCACTGTTCATATCAGCGGTCAGCACAATATCGCCCTGTTCGGCAACCAACCGCTGGCCAGTACGCAACACTTCATGATGCAACAAGGTGGCGGCTGGTTCGACAACTGCTGTCGTGATCGTTGCGCTTTCTGTGTTTGCGGGGGCTGGTTCGCTAGGTTGTATCCGTTGCATTGGGCGATCAGCAGGCAGCACTGTCATATCCAGTGCGCGCGCTTGATTACCCAACTGGCCATCAACAACGCCCATGATTTGTAGACCTTGCGCGCGTAATTGCTTTAGCAATACGTGCAGGTCGATATCGACGGTGCTATCAATCAGGACAGGCAGACCTTGATTGGCCCCATCTTGACCGAGTAGATCTTTGAGGCTGCTCTCGATACGAGCAAAATCTGGGGTGTTGATGGTGAGTCTCGAAAAACTAACCATTTTTCCGGTGAGGCGAATATCACTCATGATACATCCTTGAGGGTATCGAATGACCCAGAGTGGCGGGCCAAGCGATACATGAGTCTAGCAAAACAGAATGCAGGTCATCCTAGAGCAAAACGGCCATGGCTTCTAGCTGATCCATGGCTTTTTTGCAGTTCAATGTGGTTGTGATGGCGGGATGTCATGGAGTGGCAAGGCATCATCTGCCGCAGCTTGAATTTTCCATTGTTGCACGGCCACTTGTTGCCGAATAGTGGCCAAACTCTCAAACACCAAGGACTCGACCAAGGCTTCTACCGCCTCCGTTTGCAGGGGGATTTCTCCCACATGCTCGGCAATGGCTTGCAACATGGGGTTGGCAGTTTGTCCACGTGCGGCATCATCGCTAAACGGCTTAATGAGTTCTGCGGTTAGGTTGTCACCAATCCGTTTGCCAATGCTTTGCACTTGTAACTCAATACGCGAACCAACCACTGGAATTAACCTGAGCAATTGATGCAGCTCTGGAATATCAGCCAAGGCTCGGTGTACGGCTTGACCGACTTGCTCACGCAAAAAGTCGGTGCGTTCAGCCAAGACGGGCGCTAGACCCGCTTGCAAGATTTCGCCTGTTGCAGCCACCAGTTGGGGGCGGTGGCGCTCCACCAAATCCCGAATAAGTTCGCCGTGTGTGGTGCTTTTGCGCAGTTCGTTTTCGATGCCGTCAATCACATTTAAGATAATTCGGTCAGAGATTTCTTCGAGTACCAGTTGATAGTAAAAATGGCCCAACTTGATCCAGCTTTGTGGTAATACGGTGTACCCCATTTTGTGTAGGCGATAACCCAAAACCACCGCCCGTAGCAAACGCAGCGCCCGAAAAGTTGGTAGGCAGCCCAGCACTTCGTACCAATGCACAAAAGGAAAGAAAAACCAGCGATGATAATGCTGCCGAGAAATGGCCCAAAGCCAGCGTGCGGCCAGCTCTACAATCAAAAAGACCGTAATCCAGTCATCAACACCCTCAAAGATCGGGTGAATACTGACGCGGTAACGCATTAATAAACCACCCTGACCCAAAAACTCAGCCATGCTTAAACCAACGCGACTGAGCAAAATAGCATCGATGGCGAGCATTAGCAGATTGATCACAATCAAAATCATAATGCCAATGTCATACAGCATGCCTAGGCGGCTTTGTTGGTGATGCTGTATCTCTGGCGGGGTAGACGATGGCGTGGATGATTGGCTGGTTGACATGGTGGGTTTAGACATAAGCCGGTGACAGATCAGATGAATAATGATCAGTAGAGTCTGGCCTGAGCGCACGCATCTGTCTATGCCGACGATATCAACGATGCCGAGATGTTGCAGGCTGTATTTTTTGATTGGATGCTCAAAATAGATACGCCTGAGGCTCAGACGCTTACTGGCGAAAGAACTCGACTGCAAACAAACCACAGGAGTCATGCGGCTTGTCGCACAGGATGATAAAAATCTGCACATTGAGAGAGCAAACACCATCATCTTGTAAAATAAGGCGGATTTTGTAACAAAACTAGAATGGTAGCGTATGTGTGCCTGCCTACAGAATGCATCCGTTGGCACTATAAAACCTAATGAGGAGTTTTCTTATGCGTGCATTAATCGTAACGGCAATGGTCGGTGGCTTAGCATTGTCGGGTTGTACAACCAATCCATATACCGGTCAGCAACAGATCAGCAAAGGCGCGCTTGGCGGTTTGCTTGGTGCAGCTGCTGGTGCAGCCGTTGCTAAATCAAACGGTGACTCTGACAAAATGGGTCGTGCTGCCGCCATTGGCGCAGCATTAGGTGGTGGTGTTGGCCTGTACATGGACAACCAAGAAAAGAAAATCCGTGAGCAAATGCAAGGTACTGGCGTAGAAGTTGAACGTAACCAGCAAACTGGCGCGGTTGATCTAATCATGCCAGGCAACATTACCTTTGCAACCGACAGCGCAGCGGTTAACGGTAGCTTTACAGGTACCTTGACTCAACTGGCGACCACCTTGGCCCAGTATGACAAATCGACCATCACTGTTCGTGGTTATACCGACAACACTGGTAGCGCTGCTTACAACCAACGTCTGTCACAAGACCGTGCCAACAGCGTATCAAGCTACTTGATCCGCAATGGCGTCGCGTCTAGCCGTATCCAAGCAGTTGGTTATGGCATGAGCAACCCAGTGGCCAGCAACGCCACCGAATCAGGCCGTTCACAAAACCGTCGTGTTGAAATCAGCATCAACCCACCTGCATCTGTTTCTTAATTGATGTAGCGCCCGACACATCGGGCAAGATGCAAAAAAGCCAGTTTCGACTGGCTTTTTTGTGCTTTGGACTTGCTGACCGCGCGTCATCTGTCCTTGAAATGTTCCTTTGCATGACCCGACGGTGTTAGGATGACTCGATTCTGCATCTATGCGGAATCTCTGCAAACAACAAGATCAAGCGCCTGAGGGAAGCCATGCGTCATTTGCCAGCGGTATTTTTATTGGGAGTCGTGTTGTCAGGATGCAGCACGATGCAATCAGTCCGTCAAATGCTGCCGAGCACTCATGGCACGGCTGCCGATCCTAAAGTGATTGAAAAGCCAGAATTGCCCAAAATCGACACCAGCGTTCCTGAGAAATTCTCCGAACGTCTAAAGCCGCATGGTTTTAGTCTGGGTGCATGGATTCGTCGTAGCGATGGTCCGGAGTTTTTGCGTAGTGATGGCCCATTGTTTCAGCCAGTACCGCCGCTTGATGGCCGTGCGGCGATTGTCTATTTGTACCGTCCAAACAGTTCTTGGAACTTTCAAGAGATTATCGCACCAAGCTTCTTCTTAAATGGTGAACGGATTTCTAGCCTGATCAATAATCATTATTATTGGTTGGAGTTGCCTACCGGCACGTATCGTCTGGCGATTCGTCGTCCGGTTGGTACGGTGTACTTCCAAAAAGGCACTGTGGTTGATTTTTCGGTAGAAGCTGGCAAAACTTACTATTTGCGTTACGACGAGCAAAACTTCCGTGGTCATCCTAACAAAGAGTTGGGATTGCTGCAAAAAGGCCCATTGAGCCAGATGCCTGAGAACATGGCATTAGAGGAAATTCGCTCAACAACCTTAAATACACCCGGCTATAGTTTTATCAGTAATCCTGATCCAGCCCGTGGTACACAGTTGGCCAGCTTTAACCAAAAAGCCAAGTCGCCTGTGCCTAAGGATCGTGTGGAAGAAAAAGAAAATGTAGTGCTTGGTGTACCGTTGAAGTTGTGGAATCCAATCACTTGGTAAGCCGTCGTATCATGGCTGTCTGATCCCGCTCTCTAAAAAGCCACTCATTGTGAGTGGTTTTTTTTGTCAGTTGGAGGATGGTTTTGGATTGGTGCGTTCGGCGTTGAGTGTGTCCTGTAGCTCAGTTAAGGTGCTGGCCATGGCTTTTTGCAGCGCTGGCATCATGATGAGGCTCATGTCTTGGGCTATTTTTGGAGTCTTTTGCAATAAGGACTGACCAATTGGCGTGAGATAAAAGGTAATTGAGGCATCAACCTCTTCTTGTGTCAGGCTGGTCTGGATCAGTTGACGAATACTACTGATCAATGCTGGCCGATCGATATTTTGATCCAGACGCTGGCTAAACGTTTTCATAAAGGTTTGAAACTTTTCTTTCTTTTGCGCGTTATCTAGGCCCATTTGTTCGGCCATTTGATCAAGCGGTAGAGGCTGCTTTAAGGCTGCATCAAGCAGTGCTTCGGTCTGGGTCACTTGGATATATTGATCCACTGAGGCATCAGTCGGCACGGCTGCCCAAACATAAGAGCTGCTGATTGAGATCAGCATTGCCAGATAAAGTGATTTTTTCATCATGGGTCTCATCAAAGTGCGAATAAAAAAGCGTCTGCTTGCTTATTGGTGTTGTATTAAGGGTGTACTAAGGGATCAACCATTAACGGTCAAACCAGCGACCTGAGTATGCAAGATGTGCTGTGAGTGGATCAAGCCAGTCTAGTGGGCGGTTGAGCGATTACATCGTGAAAGCCAATGGGTCAGACGATCATTTTAATCAGAGATCCGAGTAGGTACAGCGCCAGCAAATGCAGCGGATAAAACCAATAGCCCCAATGCCCAACGGGTGTTATCGGTGGTAATCGCGGCCGTTGCCAAAGTAGCCCTAAACCAAACACTGTTGCCAGCGCAGCACTGATCAAGCTAATGGGCTGAGCCTGTTGTAATGCCACTGCAAAGCTTGTGTCATACACGACGTTTGCTAATGCCGCGATCAATGCTGCCAGCCACCACAGCTTGCGGCCATAAGTGATGGCCAGTAAGCAAGCAGCAGGCAATAAGACACCCAACCAGCCGTACATCAGTTGTGTGTTGTATTGATAGGCACATGCAATCAGTAGTAGACCAAACAACATGTGATAGCAGTTGGAATAAGCCACACACCAACACAGCAGCAAGCCCATAGCGAGGGTCGGCATGATGTTAAAGGTGATCGATTGCGGTGAGAGTAGGTGGTAGGGGTACTCGGATATCAGTGCGAATAGCAGCATATAGCCGAGGTAGCGCGCATTTTTGCGCTGCCATAGAGGGTTTTGTCTTGCACGGTAGACATTGGCTGCGATGGCCAAGCAAAACAGCGGAAAAGCCCAACGCCCAATCACCGCTAGGCCAGATAAGGACGGCCAGACTAAGCGCGTATGATCTAGCAGCATAGTAATGATAGCGAGCCATTTGATCAGATCCAGTGGCTGATCGCGAGACTGAGCAACAGATAGATTAGGCATAGATAGATCGACTGACCACGCGTCTTTAATTAAGCTTTGAGGCGTTTACGCAGTTTGTCTTTAAAGCTTTTTTCCAGTGCGTCTAGCGCTAGCCATTGCGCAATCTCGACTGACTCACAAAAGCGCCCATCGTTATAGATCTGCCACAAGCGGGTCAGGGTGGCAAACTCAGCCACACGATTGATCAGTAGGCATTGATCACCGAGCGTCATCTCGCCAGCCTGTAGCACGCGATAGTACCAACCAACACAGCCTTGATCTTGCAAAAACTTGGCAATGCCACTTTTGCCCAGTTGGCTATCGATCTTCCAACAGGGGCGGCGTGGGCGGGTGACTTGTAGTTGCACACTACCGATTTGATACACATCGCCAATGCATACAGAGTCTTCGTTCATGTCGGAGACGATTAAGTTTTCGCCCAAGATGCCCGCATAGTTTGGCACGGTGGGGAAGTGCTGGCCAATCAACTCGTACACCTTGCTGGGCATTTGATGTACGGCTTGCATGGCCCCGCCATGAAAAAACGTATCGGCTTGTTCGTCGCCGACTACCCCTTGCAAGGTGACTTGCACATGATCGACGGCAGATTTGTTGATGGCACTGGCTTGTTCGCGGGCAAAGGGCATCGCTTCGCCAATCTGTAAGCGGAGGACAGTGCCACAGGGAGTTGGTACTGCGTTCATCAGGTGATTCTCGTTGGTCAAACGGCATCAAAACTTGAAAAATAGCGCTAAAACAAGCTTAAAAAAAGGGCGCATATCGCGCCCTCTTGATTTAGTTGCTGGCGTCAACCACAGGGATCTTACCAATTTTGGCTTGCCAGATTTTAGGCGCGGTGGCGTGAACCGACGTGCCGTTTACATCAACCGCAACCGACACCGGCATGTCTTCGACCACAAACTTGTAGATCGCCTCCATACCCAAATCGGCAAAGCCGACCACTTCGGCTTGGCGAATGGCTTTAGACACCAAATAGGCCGAACCACCCACCGCCATCAAATAGGTGGCATGGTATTTTTTGATCGATTCAACCGCTGCTGCACCACGTTCAGCCTTGCCAATCATGCCAAACAGGCCGGTGTGTTCGAGCACTTTGTCGGTGAATTTATCCATACGGGTAGCCGTGGTCGGACCGGCTGGGCCAACCACTTCATCACCCACAGGGTCAACAGGACCGACGTAGTAGATCATTTTGCCGCGTAGATCGACTGGCAGTTCTTCACCACGATCAATCATATCAACCATGCGCTTGTGCGCCGCATCGCGGCCAGTGTACATGGTGCCAGATAGCAGCTAGGTGTCACCCGGTTGCCATGCATTCATTTCTTCTTGGGTTAAGGTATCCAAGTTGACGCGTTTGGCGCTACTGGTGGACCACGTGACTTCTGGCCAGTCTTCCAGTTTTGGCGCTTGTAGATGCGCAGGGCCAGAGCCATCGAGATAAAAATGAGTATGACGAGTCGCAGCACAGTTGGGGATCATACCGACCGGTTTGCCAGCAGCATGGCATGGGTAGTCTTTAATCTTGATGTCAACCACAGTGGTCAGACCGCCCAAGCCTTGCGCGCCAATGCCTAGCGCGTTTACTTTTTCGTAAATCTCGATACGGAGTTCTTCAATCGGGCTGTTTGGGCCGCGTTTGAGTAGCTCGTGCATGTTGATTTCTTCCATCAACGATTCTTTGGCCAGCAGCATGGCTTTTTCGGCCGTACCACCAATACCGATGCCGAGCATCCCCGGTGGACACCAGCCTGCACCCATCGTCGGTACGGTTTTGAGTACCCAATCGACGATGCTGTCGGATGGGTTGAGCATGGCCAGTTTGGATTTGTTTTCTGAACCACCACCCTTGGCTGCGACCATCACTTCGACTTTATCGCCTTGCACCATTTTGTAGTGAATCACCGCAGGGGTGTTGTCGCCGGTGTTTTTGCGGCCAAAGGCAGGATCACGCAAAATCGAGGCGCGTAGCACGTTTGTGCTCTCTAAATAGCCTTGGCGCACGCCTTCGTTGATCGCATCATCTAGGCTCATGGTCAGGTCAAATTTGACGTCCATGCCGATGTTCATAAACACGTTGACGATGCCGGTATCTTGGCAAATTGGACGATGTCCTTCGGCACACATGCGTGAGTTGATCAAAATCTGCGCCATCGCATCTTTGGCCGCAGGGTTTTGCTCGGCCTCATAGGCACGGTTCATGGCTTGGATAAAATCCAGCGGATGGTAGTAGCTGATAAACTGCAAGGCATCCTTGATGCTTTGAATCAGGTCATCTTGCTTGATGATCGTGGTCATATGACGGCTCTCTGTAGACTAAAGTCAGGCGATGGCATGAATCTTCGCCGCCGATTATACGAAAAAAAACCGCAGCGGGCGGGCTGCGGTGTCGATGTTGTGACTGATTAGCCTATTTTGTCTCAAAGATTTTTGACATTGGGATCGATAACTTGGCCGAAAGCAGGTCATCCGACTCAATGATCTGTGGCCCTAGCAATCTTGCCCAACCGTCTTTTTGTTCAACCGACAAAAAATCTGCTCGGCGTGGTAACGGATACGGTAGGGATTGATAAAACGACCAAAAGTCGATCTGTGAGAGGTTTTTGGCCAATATATAATCGCCGTTTTCCGTAGTTTGAATCAGATCATTGTCATGCAAAATTTCTTCGTACTCGGTCCATCGTTCAACCTCACCACGACCCAAGACTTGCATGGCATCCAGATCCGACACCGCAGCGCCTGCATTATGGCGATCATAAAACAACTGCAAGATTGACATTAAACCGAGTACTGGATGATGTGGACGGGTTTCTGAGGAGTGAAAAACCGTTAAGGCATAGCTCAGTTCGACACCCAACAAAATCAAATTCCATGATAAATAAATCCACAGCAAAAAGACGGGCAGGGCTGCAAATGCACCATACACTTGGTCATAGCTGGTGAAGTTACCCATGGCAAAACCAAAGCCTGCTTTTAAAAACTCAAACAGCAGTCCCGTCACCACCCCTGCAATCGCGGCATCTCGCACAGGCACTTTGCAGTTGGGAATCAGCCAATACAAAAAGGTAAAACCCAGCAAGGTAAGCAAGGTCGAAAATAATTTGACCCATACACCCCAATCAATCGAATAACCGGCAACATTACGGTTCAGTAGCTCAATCGACGTCAAAGTCGACGACAACGCAAACGCAGCCCCTAACAAAATGGGTCCCAAGGAAATAATGGTCCAATAGCGCATAAAACCAACGACACCGCCGCGAGGCCGTTTGACGCGCCACACCTGATTAAACGATTGTTCAATGGTGGACAAAGTCATGACGGTGGTAATGAACAAAAAAATCACACCGATGGCGGTTAGGTTGGCTGATTTTTCGGCAAAGTCATTGAGATATTGCGTCACTTGGCTGCTAGAGCTAGGCAGTAAGTTGCTATAAACCGTTTGTTGGATCTGCGCGCGAATCGACGATAGCGCAGGAATCGACGACAAGATCACCAAAAAAACCGTCAAAATAGGCACCAAAGACAGCATGGTGGTGTAGGTCAGCGAACCTGCTTTATCGCGACAACGATCAGCCTCAAAGCGTTTGCCAACAAACATCATTAACTTAAACCAGTAGCTTTCTTTAAACGGCAGCTTGTCCATGAGTTTAGGCATTCGTGGTATTCCCCCAACAGATTGACGCCTCGATACAGGTCGTCAACCATTCATTTAACGATGACAGTCGTCACCGTACCATCGACACGGTTATTCTATCCGTATGGGTTTTGAGAAATTTTCGGGAGAGTCCGGTAATGACAGCTACATCGACAGGCCATATTTTGGTGCTGTACTACAGCAAATACGGCATTACCCGTGAGATGGCACGGCAAATCGCACGGGGTATTGAGCAAACTGGCCTGACCGCACGGATTCGTACCGTACCAGAGGTGGCAACCGTCACCACCAGCAGTCAACCGGCCATTCCTACCGAAGGGGAGCTGTATTGCAGCATGGAGGACTTACAAGACTGTGCTGGCCTCGCGCTGGGCAGTCCGACACGTTTTGGCAATATGGCCGCTCCGATGAAGTTTTTTTGGGATCAAACAGCCACGCTGTGGTTGTCGGGCGCACTACAAGGCAAGCCCGCTTGTGTGTTTACCTCGTCAGGCAGTATGCACGGCGGCCAAGAGACCACCTTGCTGACCATGATGATTCCGTTGTTGCATCACGGCATGTTGCTGATGGGCTTACCGTATAGCGAGCCAGCCTTATCCAGCACACAGCGTGGTGGCACACCCTATGGCGCGACTCATGTCAGTGGTGCGGCGCATGATCAAGCCATGACGGTTGATGAGCGCACCTTATGTATGGCACAAGGCAAACGCTTGGCTGACTTGGTCTGTACCTTACAGGCTGGAGCAATACGATGAAGTTGTATGGACGAACGTGGACATTGGCGCAGCAGCAAGGTGCCTTACGATGGTCAATTGTGGTCTGGCTGCTATGGCTGGGTGTGGTGATGCCGATGGCGCGTATGCTGACGGGAATGCCGGTCAATGCGGCGTGGGGATTGGCGGGCATTAATGTGTTGCTGATGGCTGTATTGTTGCCTTGGTTATGGCCCGCCAAAAACGGCAATATGTTGATCTTGGCAGGCATGCTGATTTTGCTCAATTTAGGCTTCTCGGTATTGACCATCTTGCATAGTGGGTTAGACATGCTACTGGGTAGTATCGAAAGCCTACTGGTGATCAATGTGTTGTATTGGCTGATGTGGGTGATTGAGCGCCTGCCCAAGCTACAGCCTACTGAATCTACCGATAGGTCGTCAGATTAAACTCATAGATAGTGCCATCATCTTTTTGTACCACTTTGACTGGCAGGTAATCCAGCGCAGGGGCCAGCCAAAATGTGCTGGTCAGCGTGGGGCGTTTATGCACACGGCGAATCGCATAGGCATCAAACGTGCCTGCTGGGGTAGTGACTTTGGTTTTGCCTTCATTGACAAAGCGAATCGGCTCGATGTCTTTCTCGTCAGCAAGCCAGTATTGCTTTTTGAGGCCACCGCGCTTCATATCTTCGCGCACTTGAATCTCTAGATTTAACTCGTCCAATGCATCCACGCGACCGGCATAGCTGCGTGTTTTACCTTTGTCATTGACGTTGATCATCTGGTTATTAGGGTTAAACGTCATGCTGGATTTTTTGTTATTGACCAAAATTTTGTAATTCATGCTGTGGGTGAGCGAGCGGACTTGACCATCGTCAGGCAAGCTAAAGGTGCTGATTTCGGTTGCAGACGCCAAAATAGGCACTTTGGCACTAAAGGTATAGCGCCAGTTGTTGCCCTCTTGGGTCAGTGTGCGGTTTGATTTGCCGTTAAATTTATTGTCGATATTAAACACATAATCTGCGCTATAGGGGGTTAAGGCCAGACTCGACATTGAGGCACTAGCAACCAGCAACGCCAGACCGATCTGACGGTATTGTCCTGTGGTCATGACCTGAGTGACCCGCTGACCCAATCTTCGAACGCCCATGAGCGCAACACCTCTTTTACTGATAGATCATGATGATCACGACAAACATCGTGTGCTGTCTAGTGTAAAAACGCTACCACAAGGCCGTTAGCCACTTAACAGTGCACAAAGCATGGCAAATGGATGAAACTAGGTCGTAAGTTTGTCAAAACCCTACAAAATGATGCAATATGGCGCATTTTTTGAACCATCTTGGAGCCAGTAATGGAAACAAGCAGTGATGTGCTGTTTTTGCTGATCGGTGCGGTGATGATTTTGGCCATGCACGCAGGTTTTGCGTTCTTGGAGCTAGGGACTGTTCGCGCCAAAAACCAAGTCAATGCACTGGGTAAAATCTTAGGTGATTTTGCCGTGTCATCGATTGCGTATTTTTTTATTGGCTATTGGCTGGCTTATGGCAAAAATTTCTTTCAACCGGCAGAGATACTGACGCTTGATCATGGCTATGAGTTGGTCAAATTCTTCTTCTTGTTGACCTTTGCTGCGGCAATTCCGGCGATTATTTCCGGTGGTATTGCCGAGCGTGCCAAGTTTAGGCCTCAGTTGATGGCGACCTTTGTATTGGTTGCGCTGGTCTATCCGTTTTTTGAAGGCATCATGTGGAACAACAACTTTGGTGTGCAAGATTGGATTACCAAAACCTTTGGTTTTGCTTTTCATGACTTTGCTGGCTCGGTGGTGGTGCATGCGATGGGCGGCTGGATTGCCTTGCCTGCGGTACTGCTCTTGGGTGCGCGCAAGGGGCGCTATACCAAAGATGGTCGTATTTCGGCGCATCCGCCGTCATCGATTCCATTCTTGGCCTTAGGTTCATGGATTTTGATCGTGGGCTGGTTTGGTTTTAACGTGATGAGCGCGCAACGTCTAGATGCGGTATCTGGTCTGGTGGCGATTAACTCGTTGATGGCGATGGTTGGTGGTACGTTGGCGGCCACGTGGGTTGGTCGTAATGACCCTGGCTTTATGCATAATGGACCGTTGGCTGGGTTGGTGGCGATTTGTGCGGGTTCTGATTTGGTGCATCCTTTGGGCGCGCTGGCCATTGGTGCGAGTGCCGGTGCGATGTTTGTCTGGTTGTTTACCTTTACCCAAAATCGCTTAAAGATTGATGATGTGTTGGGTGTTTGGCCACTGCATGGCGTGTGTGGCGCATGGGGTGGCATTATGGCCGGTGTGTTTGGCTTGCAGGCGCTGGGCGGCTTAGGCGGTGTGTCGTTTATGGCGCAGTTGGTCGGCACAGTTATGGGTGTCGCTGTGGCATTGATCGGTGGCTTTGTGGTGTATGGTGTGATTAAGCAGATTTTAGGCTTACGTTTAGATCCTGAGTCTGAGTTCCATGGTGCTGATTTAAGTATTCACAAAGTCTCTGCCACATTTGATCGCGAGAGCTTTTAAGCCTGATGTGATAGATGAGGACGTTAAAAAAATCCCCGATACATATCGGGGATTTTTTTGTGGGTGATCCAATCCATAGCGAGAAAAATCCCACATAAAAAAACCGCCTCTATTGAGACGGTTTTTTGACCTTACTAAACGATTAGGCGGTTTCGGTCGCCTTAATTGCAGCAGCGAGTTTGTCATGACAAGCGATCAGTTCGCTTGGTACATGGTTGCCCAGCTTGGCAAACAGTTCGCTATGGCTGTCTAGCTCACGGCCCCATTGTTCTGGGTCTTGTGAGGTGACGGTGTCAAACTGCTCGCGTGAGAAGTCCAATCCAGTCCAGTTCAATTGATCATAGCTAGGAACCAAACCAGCTGGTGTTGCAGTGGCTTCAGCGCGACCTTCGCAACGCTCAATGATCCATTCCAGAACACGCATGTTCTGACCAAAACCAGGCCAGACAAAGTCGCCGTTTTCGTTGCGACGGAACCAGTTCACCTTGAAGATCTTCGGCATTTGGGTGCCAGCAGCAGCAGTCGCGGCTTCTAGCTTGGTGCCCATGTTGATCCAATGCTGGAAGTAATCACCCACGTTGTAGCCACAGAATGGCAACATGGCAAACGGGTCACGACGCACGATACCTTGTTGGCCAACAGCCGCAGCAGTGGTTTCTGAACCCATGGTCGCCGCTTTGTACACGCCATCGATCCAGTCGTAGGCTTCGGCAACCAACGGCACGGTATCTGCACGACGTCCACCAAAGATAAAGGCAGAGATTGGCACACCCGCGGTGTTTTCCCAGTTTTCATCAATTGATGGGCACTGATCCGCAGCAACGGTAAAGCGAGCGTTTGGATGCGCAGCTTTGCGGCCACAGTCTGGGGTCCAGTCTTGACCCGTCCAGTCGATCAGATGCGCAGGCGCTTCTTTGGTCATGCCTTCCCACCACACGTCGCCGTCATCAGTCAGCGCAACGTTAGTGAAAATGACGTTTTTGTACATGGTGGACATGCAGTTTGGGTTGGTCTTGTCAGACGTGCCCGGTGCAACACCAAAGAAACCAGCTTCTGGGTTGATGGCGTACAAGCGGCCATCGCTACCCATTTTGAGCCATGCAATATCGTCACCAACGGTTTCGACTTTCCAGCCTTCAAAACCAGCAGGTGGAATCAACATGGCAAAGTTGGTCTTACCACATGCTGATGGGAAAGCCGCAGCAACGTAGTGTTTTTCGCCTTTTGGATTGGTCACGCCCAACAGCAGCATGTGTTCTGCCAGCCAACCTTGATCGCGACCCATGACCGATGCAATACGCAGTGCCAAGCATTTTTTGCCCAGCAGTGCGTTGCCGCCGTAACCTGAGCCAAATGACCAGATTTCGCGGGTTTCTGGGTAATGCACGATGTATTTGGTGTCGTTACATGGCCATGCCACGTCCACTTGACCGTCGTTTAATGGTGCGCCAACCGAGTGAACACATGGTACGAAGTCGCCATCAGTGCCGAGGACGTCGTATACGGCTTTGCCCATACGCGCCATGATGCGCATATTGACCACAACGTATGGTGAGTCGGTGAGTTCAACACCAATGTGGGCAATTGGACTACCCAAAGGACCCATCGAGAACGGTACAACATACAGGGTACGACCTTTCATGCAGCCTTCGAACAGACCGTTCAAGGTGTTACGCATGTCGGCAGGTTCTGCCCAGTTGTTGGTTGCGCCAGCGGCTTCTTTGTTTTCGGAGCAAATGTAGGTGCGCTCTTCAACACGGGCCACATCAGATGGGCTTGAGCAGGCCAGATAAGAACCCGGACGCTTTTCTTCGTTCAGTTTTTTCATCATGCCAGCGTCAACCATTAGGCTGAGTAGGCGTTGGTTTTCCTCTTCGCTACCATCGCACCATTCGATACGATCAGGTTGGGTCAGAGTGGCGATCTGTTCCACCCATGCGATGAGCTTGGCGTGGCGAACGAAATCAGGAGCGTTCACTGGGGTCAAGGTGAGGCCTATCGTTTTTTGAAGACTAAGCGGTCCACCGGATCGCGGGTGACCACCGGAAAAAATAGGCCGTTATTAAAACATAAAATGCAACCATTTATAAGCGCTATGGCGTGTATCAGGCATACAAATCAGATCAAGAGTCATTTGCATTGCTGGTTTCTGTGCGTAGCGAATGTCTTTTGTGGCCGTGATTTGGTTACACTATCATCTCTTGTTGCATTGATTTTTCGTCAAAAAATGCGTGGAGTAGACGTATGGATGGAGTGTCAAACGGGCGGTTAGTCTCGTTGATTGTCAATGCTAAAGCAGGCCATCATCTGGTGAACGGCTGGTCGCTTCCTGAGCAATTAACCCAGTATTACCAGCAGCAAGGCTGTGAGGTGATGCTATATGCCGCAGATCACCCATGTGAGCTGAGTCACTTGGCGCAATCGGCAGTAGCGGTCCACCATGCGCGCCAACTAGAAGGGCAGCAGGGCGTGATTGTGGTGGTGGGTGGTGATGGCACGATTAATACCGTGGCGCATCGATTGCTGCATACCCACGTTCCGCTAGGGATTATTCCGGCAGGAACCTTTAACTATGTGGCGCGTGCATTGGGCTTGCCGTTAGATCAAATGGCCGCCGCACAGATCACCTTAACAGGGGTTCAGCGTGATATTCATGTCGGCATGGTCAATCAATATATTTATCTCAACAATGCATCGATTGGTTTGTATCCGCATTTGATTGAGCAGCGTGAAGCCGACAAAGGCCGTTTTGGACGTTATCAAACTGTAGCGATGTTGTCGGGCTTTGCGGTGTTAATGCGTCAACACCAAAAAATGCGGCTTAGAATGATTATTGATGGTCATCCCGAGCCGATTGAGTCTCCTATGGTGTTTTTTGGCAACAATCAATTGCAGCTCACCGATATGCACTTGGCGCTGGCAGAGTGTGCAGCGGCGGGCAAGTTGGCCGCAGTGGCGATGGCTGAGGTCAATCGTTTGCAAATTTTGGCCTTGATTGCGCGAATGCAGTTGGGCACGTTTGAGCAGTCGCCACAGGTGCATAGCTTTTGTGCTGATCGCATCTCGATTGAGTCTCGCAGCCGTTCCATGAAATTGGCCATTGATGGCGAAGTCGTGACGGTCAACACCCCACTACAATTTAAAGTCGCCCGCCATGCCTTAGCTGTGATGACACCTCATGCTGTTACACCTCTCTGATCTACACTTTGGCACTGAGCAGCCCGTCGTCCAAGCGGCACTCAAGCGCCTATGCCAACGCTTACAGCCCGAAGCTGTGGTGGTCAGTGGTGATTTGACTCAGCGCGCACGGCTTGAGCAGTTTTTAGCAGCGCGGGATTTTTTGCATAGCCTTGAGCGTCCGTTGTTGATCGTGGCGGGCAACCATGACATTCCGCTGTTTCATGTCAGCAAACGCTTGTTGATGCCATTTCATCGCTTTCATCAAGTGTTTGGCAATCTTGAGCCAGTGCTAGAGACGGCTCATTTTTACTTGGTCGGCGTCAATTCGATTACCCGTCATCACCATACTCAAGGCAGTATTTCGCCCTTGCAGATTTGGCAGGCAGGCGAGCGCTTGCGCCAAGCGCCTGTGGGCAAACGCCGCTTGATTGTGTCGCATCAACCGTTTGCAGTAAATCATCCGGTCGATGCCGATGATATTCCACGCTTGATGCCGCGTGCCGTGCAGCATTGGGCCAATGTCGGCTTAGAGATGATCTTGCATGGTCATCTGCATATTCCGGCGGTGTTTGACCTGAACGAGCAGCTATTGCTGGGCCAGCATCGTCCGGTGCTGGATGTACAAGCAGGCACGAGTTTATCGAGTCGCTTGCGTCAAGGTGTGCCTAATTCGGTCAATGTGATTTATCCGGATTTATCGGTTGAGCGTTTGGATTTTTATCATACCCAAGGTGGTTTTAGGCACAGTGCATGGATGTGGCCGCTAGGCCGAGAGTCTGCCGATTGGCACGATGATAGCTAAACAATAGAAAAACAGTTAAAGATAGCGGCTAAATGCCTTATAAAAAAACAGCGTGTATTTGCCATTTAAAAGCGCAAAAATTTAAAAAATATCACCATCTTGATCCATAGTGATCAAGCTCAAAACATGGCGGTTTTTTGGGCAATGGCTTGTCGATCACGCTTTAATGGCTTAATTGATCAAAAAAAATACAAATCCATGCAAAATTTCGTCGATCCACACTTGAAGCATGCAGCGCTAACCCCACACAGACAGCAGTCGATTTTGGATGGCACAGGGCCGTCCCCATTCGCATAGGAGATAACTGCATGAATATCCGTCCATTGCATGACCGTGTGGTCGTTCGTCGTGTTGAAGAAGAAACCAAAACCGCAGGCGGCATTTTGCTACCGGGCTCTGCTGCCGAAAAACCATCACAAGGTGAAGTGCTGGCAGTGGGTAATGGTCAAATCACTGACGGCGGCGTTCGCGCGCTCGATGTCAAAGTTGGCGACAAAGTTCTGTTTGGTCAATACGCCGGTTCAACCGTCAAAGTAAATGGCGAAGAACTGTTGATCATGAAAGAGTCGGACATTTTTGCTGTGCTAGAAGGCTAATCAACGCCGTTTAACATCTCAAACCACATTTTTTAGGAGCATTTCCATGTCTGCAAAAGACGTCAAATTTGGTGATTCCGCCCGCGCAAAAATGATTGCCGGTGTCAACGTATTGGCTGATGCCGTTAAAGTTACCCTCGGTCCAAAAGGCCGTAACGTGGTGATTGATAAGGCTTATGGCTCACCACACATCACCAAAGACGGTGTGTCTGTCGCCAAAGAAATCACACTCAAAGACAAGTTCGAAAACATGGGTGCACAACTGGTTAGTGAAGTGGCCATCAAAACCGCTGACATCGCTGGTGATGGCACCACGACTGCAACTGTATTGGCCCAATCCATCCTGAACGAAGGCATGAAAGCCGTCGCCGCAGGCATGAACCCAATGGATCTTAAGCGCGGTATCGATAAAGCCGTGCGCGTGGCCGTGACCGAAATCAAAAACATTTCGACCCCAGCCAACGACACCAAAGCAATTGCCCAAGTTGGTTCGATCTCTGCTAACAGCGACCAAACCATCGGTGATTTGATCGCCGAAGCCATGGATAAAGTCGGCAAAGAAGGCGTGATCACCGTTGAAGAAGGCTCAGGCTTTGAAGATACGCTGGACGTGGTTGAAGGTATGCAGTTTGATCGTGGCTATATCAGCCCGTACTTTGCCAACAAAGCCGACACCCTGACCGCCGAACTAGACAGCCCGCTGATCCTGTTGGTGGACAAAAAAATCAGCAACATCCGCGAACTGATCCCAACATTGGAAGCGGTTGCCAAGTCGGGCAAGCCATTGTTGATAATTGCTGAAGATATTGAAGGCGAAGCGTTGGCAACACTGGTTGTCAACAACATGCGCGGCATCATCAAAGTCTGTGCGGTTAAAGCACCGGGTTTTGGCGACCGTCGCAAAGCCATGTTGCAAGACATTGCCATCCTGACCGGCGCAACCGTGATCAGCGAAGAAGTCGGCATGAGCCTAGAGACCACCAGTCTGCAAGACCTCGGTACTGCACGCAAAGTGACTGTAGGCAAAGAAAATACCGTGATTGTTGACGGTGCTGGTCAAAAACCAGAAATCGAATCACGCGTATTGACCATCCGTAAGCAAATCGAAGACGCAACCAGCGACTACGACCGTGAAAAACTGCAAGAGCGCGTGGCTAAACTGGCTGGCGGTGTTGCGGTGATCAAAGTCGGCGCGGCGACTGAAATCGAAATGAAAGAGAAAAAAGACCGCGTTGATGATGCCCTGCATGCGACTCGTGCTGCGGTAGAAGAAGGCGTGGTTGCTGGTGGTGGTGTTGCGCTGGTTCGTGCATTGCAAGCGCTGGCCGATTTGGTTGGTGCAAACGATGACCAAACCGCTGGTATCAAT
>JBBKWH010000062.1:0-7722 GCA_037968855.1 Moraxellaceae bacterium
ACTACCCCTTGTACCAGCGCCAAGGTCACCATATCACCGTTAGCGACGTGGCCGATCTCGTGAGCCAGTACCGCGCGCAACTCGTTTTGATCCATCCGCTCTAGCAAGCCGGTGGACACGGCAACCAATGCAGCATTTTTGTTCCAACCCGTCGCAAAGGCATTGGATTGATAACTTGGAAAAATACCCACCTCAGGCATTTTAATACCTGCACGTTGTGACAGCTCGGCAACTGTTTGTAGTAACCATGCTTCGGCTTGGTTACCAGCTTGCTTGATGATCTGGGTTTTGGTGGTCCACTTGGCGATGGGCTTGGATAGCAGCAAGGAGATGCCTGAGCCAACCATGCCGTAGACAAAGCATAAAATCAGTAAGTTGGTGTAGTTTAACCCGCCCGCCGTATGGGTCGAGCCTACGCCCAGAATAGACATAATGATGCCGACAACCACCAGCACCGCGAGGTTGGTCAGCAAAAACAAACCAATCCGCAACATGAAAAAACCCTCTGTAATCGTGGTCAGAAAAAAACAATTGTAGTCGGGTTTATCATGAGGAATTTGGTCGCAAAATCAAGTGTGATCGCGTGAGACAGCCGCATGATTTATGCAGAAATCATGCAGCATTGGAGACCGTTGTTTAACTGTTGATCCGTTTAATCCGTGCGTTCGCTTGGGGTCAGTGCCGCAAGGGTAATAGGTCGTTCAAGCGAGGATGAACTGGTGCTGCTTTGGCTTGCAGAGAAGGCGTTGGCTCCACGATATAAGTTGTTATACCGGCTCATGACCCGTTTGACGTAATCTCGGGTCTCGCGAAAGGGAGGAATGCCGCCATACTTGTCCACGTTGCCTTCGCCAGCGTTATACGCAGCAACCGCTTTTTCGGTGTTGTTAAAACGACGCAATAGCCAGCTTAGGTATTTGGCTCCACCATCAATGTTTTGTTCTGGATTCCATGCATCGTCAACACCAAATCGTCTGGCTGTGGCAGGCATCAGTTGCATCAAGCCTTGTGCGCCCACAGGTGAGCGTGCACGCGGGTTAAAACCGGATTCGGTGTGCATCATGGCTTTTAGCAAGCCATGGTCAACGCCATGACGTGCCGCAGCTGCTTGAATCAAACTGTCGTAGGCATCTTTGTTTTTGCTGTAGCTGGGCAAGACTGAGGATTCGGAGCTTCCCCAGTTTTTGTAGGTGTGCACGTTGGTCTCTTTGTACCACGTGACTTTTTCGGTTTGGGTGTAGCTACTAAAGTTGTTGTTTGAGCGGTTGGCGTTTTTGCAGGAGATATTGGTTAATAAGGAGTTGCCATCTTTGTCTTTGCAAACGTACATATTGGCAGCATGTGCCGACGACATCGACAGCAGTACAGGCACCAACATGGGCACCAAAGCGCAAAGCGCGATTTTATTTGAACGTATAGAGCAATGCATACGCTGCATGTCTGTTCACCTGAATTCCGTTTAATGTCACACAGTTTAACAAACGCTCACGATGTAGCAACCGCTGTTTTGCCCAAGTCTTAGACACTGTTCGGTTGTTTTTTAGCCGTATGACGGTTTGATGTCTATTTTTTGACCATTTGATGTAAGTAAAAAATAAATAAATCAGTGAAAAGCGATTGATTTTGTTAAGTTGTTGTTATTTATTAATATTTAAGATTGGTTAAAAAATGGACAATCTAACTCAAACCCTTATGGTTACATTGCAAAATGATGTCAAGTACTGACTTATCCACAGACTTATCCACAGTTTCTGTGGAAAACTCTGAAATCGCTTATCTTGTCTACGATACAAAAAAGTCAACAATTAATTGATTTTTTTTTGAGCAGTTGCTCAATAAGAATGTGGCTAAATTTGTTGCGATCATGGGTGGCTTTTGCTAGATCATCGCGCTGATGTGATTGATCAGACGTTTTGGATGTCGGGTTGTGAGTAATGTCAACCTTTGTGCAAGTGAGGTTAGCCAAGCGCTTGGTATCGGTAAGGTCTGCTGATCATCGTTAAATAAGGTTGCAGGAATTCGAGGTATTTTTGTGAATTATCTTTCAGATTTAGCTATGGTGGTGTTGACAAAAAAATCACTGTTATCGGCAGCATCAGTAATGTGTGTAGGACTTGAGCGATGGGCCACAGCAAATATCTTTGTCATGCTGATTGATCAATAAATTGGAGCGCGCAAACATGGCACACCTAAAGCCGAACTTGCCGCATAAATGCTGTCCGGTCTGTCAGCGTAACTTTGTTTGGCGTAAAAAATGGCAGCGCTGTTGGGCTGAGGTTCGCTATTGCTCTGAGCGTTGCCGTTCAGAGCGCTCGGAACGCAGCAAGCCCCATGGATTAGATCATGGGGCTTGCTAATCACGACTGATAAGGCACTTTAAGGCTTGAGCAGTTGGTTTTGTGGGCTTAAGTCAAACGTGGTGATGGGCAGCAATACATCACCTTGTAAACGCCAGACGGTTTTGTTGGCCAACTCCGCATGGTACTTGCCCGTCAGTTGAGGGAGGGCTTGCAGCGAACCACTGTACTGACCAGCAATTGCTGTGCCGCTTAAAGTGACTTGCTGATCTTGGCTGGCATGCACGGGATGAAACAACGACAGCTCAAGGGTGGCAGGCCAGCTAAAATCGGCCTGAGCGCTGGTGAGCGTGGCATTAATATTGCCTTGTGCATCTACCTGAAACTGTGCGCTTAAACCTGCTTGGGCGGCAACTGTGTCGCGTGATAGATCTTGCTGTAGGGTTTTGCCGTCCATGTACCAGTCATCTCGGACCACGTCATCTTGGTGGCTAAATGCAACTGTGACAAACCACAAACTCACGGTAACAGCCAACACAGGCAACAAAATCACCAGCCACAGATAGGCATGTTTGTACCAAGGTTTTTGATCAGGAACCAATCCCATGATTAATCGTCCTCTTGTTCGGCACGTCGTGCTTTGGCACGCTCGCGCTCGCTAGGTGCTCGGAATCGGTTTTCAACGCTGGCGTTGAGGTTGGGATCAGTCACGCCACTGACCCGAAACACAATAGGCAGCTCACCACGGCGCACCCGTTCTGGGTCGCCAACCACGGTAATTGGCAGGTCATAAATTTCTCCTGCATCCAAAATCAAACTGTTGTTGCTACGCTCAAGGTGCAGGCCATTGGGTGCATTTAAACTAATTCGATACTCTTGCTCTTGCTGCGTCTTGTTGGTGATCTTCAGCAGATAGGCGTTTTCGATCATGCCACTGCTGCTGATGCGATACATCTGATTGCGGTCACGCATAGATTCGACTTGTAGTGGTACGCGATTGACCAGTGTCCATGCAAACAAACCAAACATGACCAGTAAAATCGCCGCGTAACCGAGCAGGCGAGGGCGTAGCCAATGGGTTTTTTGATGCTCCACCAATTCGCGCTCGGTGGTATAGCGGATCAGGCCACGCGGATAGTTCATCCGATCCATTACGCTGTCACAGGCATCCACGCAAGCTGCACATTGAATACACTCCATTTGCAGCCCATGACGAATATCAATCCCTGTTGGGCAGACATGCACACACAGATTGCAATCAATACAGTCGCCCAGCTCGGCGGCACTATCGATGGCCGTCGCAGATGGTGTACTGGTCGCAGATGGGATACTGATTGGAGCTGCTTTGGTGGCTGGCTGCTTTTTGCGTTTACGCGCACCACGTGGCTCACCGCGTTCGACATCATAAGAGACAATCAATGTGTCACGGTCAAACATTACACTTTGAAAGCGGCCATATGGACAAATATGAAAGCACATTTGCTCGCGCATCCATCCGGCGTTTAGATAGGTCGCAACGGTAAACAAGCCAATAAAAAATAGCTCCCACGTGCCCAGCACCGGCACAGGAATCGACCAACCTGCCACAGCCAGCCAGTTCCATGTGCCATACAAGCTATCAATGGATGAGAAGTAACTGACAAAGGTTAAGCCCGTGGCTAAGGCAATCAGTAGCCAGACCAGATGCTTGCCAGTACGTCTGGCCAGTTTGCCGAGGCTCATCGGGGCTTTATCAAGCCTTGCGCGTTGATGCCGCTCGCCCTCAAACAGTTTTTCGACCCGCATATACAGGTTGACCCAAATGGTCTGAGGACAGCTATAGCCACAAAACACCCGCCCACCAAAGACCGTCACCACAAACAGCACAAAAGCAGCCATGATAAAGACCCACGACAGCAAGAATAAATCTTGTGGCATAAAGGTCATACCAAAGATATAAAATTGCCGGTGGGGAATATCAAAAAAAATCGCTTGGCGGCCATCCCAGCGCAGCCACGGCAACACCACAAACAACAACAGTAAGCTGTACATACTGGTCGTTCGAATATTTTGAAAAAATCCGCTGATCAGCTTGGTGTGGATTTTTTGCCGTGAGGCAGTGAACTCTGGGTGAAAACTCTGGACAACGTCTGATTTGCCATCAGACGTCACATTACGAACAGGAATCTTCTCGCTCATGTCATTGGGCCATTGGCTGGAAGGAAAAAAACAGGCTGCTACGATTACAAAACGACGCTCATATCATGAGGGTGATCGGGCTAGCATCAAGTATGAACCTCCGCCTTGATCAATCCAAATGCTTTTGGGTGTTGTCTCTTAACAGCAAAACTGATCATCTAGATCGTGTTGTTGTTGGGTAAGCCCCGCCTAAAAACAAAAACCGCCTGCATAAGGCAGACGGTTCTTAGAGTCTTATCATGATTGACCAATAGTCATGTGTAGACGCGATTACTCGGCCTTGGCTTTGGACAACGAGAAGACATAGGCTGCCAGCAGATTGATCCGCTCGTCACCTAAGCTGGCTTCCCATGCAGGCATCACACCAGCACGGCCATAGCGCAAAGTCTGACGAATCGTGGCGCGATCACCACCATACAGCCAGATGTTGTCAGTCAGGTTGGGCGCACCAAGTGCAGGATTGCCTTTGCCATCCGCACCATGACACAAGGCGCAGTTTGACTTGAACAGACCTTGGCCTTCGCTGACCCAAGCACCATTTAGGTCGCCACGACCAGACAATGACATGACGTACTCGGCAGTGGCTTTGATACCGTCTTCACCGAGTTTTTCGCGCCAAGCAGGCATACCGCCTTTACGGCCTTTATGCAGCGTCTCGACGATCTTGTCGGTGCTGCCACCATACAACCAGTCGCTGTCGGTCAAGTTTGGAAAACCAGTGTTGCCCTTGGCGTTAGAGCCGTGACAAACCGCACAGTTTTGCAAAAATAGACGTTGGCCAACTTTAAGTGCACGGCTGTTATCAGAAAGCTCGTCGATGGTTTGACCACCAAAGCGCTTTTGATAATCAGCCAAAAACACGCTGTTGTTACGGTCAAAGTCATTCTGCATCTCGTTGACCGAGGTCCAGTTGACCGTGCTACCGTCTTCACGTTCGATTTGGAGCAGACCTTTCCAGCTTCCCAGTGACGGGTAAGCGGCTACATAGCCCACTGCAAACACGATGCTGGCCCAAAAAATCACCAGCCACCAGCGAGGCATCGGCTTGTCATATTCACGAATGCCATCGTAGACGTGACCCGTTGTCCCGTCTTCTTCTAGCTTGGGTTTCATGCGTAAAACAAAGATGAGCGCTCCAGTAACGAAGCACCAGCATCCGATGGATATCAGGGTAATCCACCAACTCCAAAATGGGGTCATTGTCGTTTCTCTCTTGAATCGGTGTCGGACACTTCTGGCTTGGGGCGTAGCGGATCAGTGCTGATGGCAATATCAGCGTCATCATCAAAACGCTTCCGGTTGGCAGGCGAGTACGCCCACCAACAGACCCCAAAAAAAGCGATCATTGCCAGAATGGTCGCAACTGAATGCCAGAAGGACAGGCTCATCAGCGTTGACCCTTCATGACAATCCCCAACTGCTGGAGATAGGCCACAAGAGCATCCAGTTCGGTACGGCCCTGAACCATATCCGGTGCAGAAGCAATATCAGCATCGGTATAAGGTAGACCAAAGTGATCGCGGAACAAGCGCATTTTGGCTTGAGTCTCGCTGCCATCTAAGGTCTTGGTCGCAAGCCATGGGTAGCTTGGCATCACTGATTCTGGCACCACATCACGTGGATTGATCAAGTGAACTTTTTGCCAATCATCCGAGTACTTTTGACCGACACGTGCCAAATCAGGTCCAGTCCGCTTAGACCCCCACAAGAATGGGTGATCCCAAACCGATTCGCCTGCACGCGAGTACGCACCGTAACGCTCAGTCTCTGCACGCAATGGACGAACCATTTGTGTGTGGCAGACGTGACAGCCTTCACGGATGTAAACATCACGACCTTCAAATTCAAGGGCGGTCCACGGCTTCATACCGGGGATCGGGGTGTTGAGGTCCTTTTGGAACATCAGCGGAACAATCTCGACCAAGGTTGCAAAGCTAATTGCTACCACAATCAAAATCATTAACAAGCCTGTGTTCTTTTCGACTACCTCATGGGGAGTACCTGCCATAACGTGTGCTCTCCTTTAGGCCGCAACAGTCTTTTGGGTTTCGTCAGCAGGGACTGGCGATTTGATGGTCATGTACAGGTTATAGGCCATGAAGAACATGCCAGACCAGTACAACAAGCCACCAAATGCACGACCAACATACGGCCAGTGCGACGCAGTTACACTTTCGACGAAGCTATAGGTCAACGTGCCATCTGGATTGGTTGCACGCCAGTACAGACCTTGGGTAATACCCGAAATCCACATGGATACGATGTAAAAAATCACACCGACCGTTGCCAACCAAAAGTGAATGTTAATCATCTTGGTCGAATACATAGACTGACGATTAAACACACGTGGAATCAACACATACAACGAACCAATGGTGATCATTCCCACCCACCCCAGTGCGCCGGAGTGGACGTGACCTACGGTCCAATCGGTATTGTGAGACAAGGCGTTGACGGTCTTGATCGACATCATTGGGCCTTCAAAGGTCGACATGGCATAGAACGACAATGCGACAACCAAGAAGCGAATGATTGGATCAGTACGCAGACGATCCCAGCTACCAGACATGGTCATCACACCATTGATCATGCCGCCCCAACTTGGCGCAAACAGAATCAGTGAGAACACCATACCCAACGACTGAGTCCAGTCTGGCAGAGCAGAGTAGTGCAAATGGTGCGCACCAGCCCACATATACAAGGCAATCAAGGCCCAGAAGTGAACAATCGACAAACGATACGAGTAAACCGGACGGCCAACTTGCACAGGAATGAAGTAATACATCATACCCAAGAACGCAGCGGTCAAGAAGAACCCTACCGCATTGTGACCGTACCACCATTGCACCATCGCATCAGTTGCACCACTAAAGACCGAGTAAGACTTTAACGGGCTGAGCGGAATGGCCAAGCTATTGACGATATGCAACAAGCCAATGGTGATAATAAATGCAGCAAAGAACCAGTTGGCCACATAAATATGTGAGGTGCGACGTTTGATCAAGGTGCCAAAAAAGACCACACCATAGGCAATCCAGACCGCAGCGATCAACAGATCGATGGGCCATTCAAGCTCGGCGTACTCTTTGGTTGACGTATAGCCAAATGGCAAGGTCAACACGGCGGCCACAATCACCGCTTGCCAGCCCCAGAACGTAAACCACGCCAGACGAGGCGCAAAGAGTTCGGTCTGACAAGTGCGCTGCACAATGTAATACGAGGTTGCAAACAAGCCGCAACCACCAAA
>JBBKWH010000063.1:0-14876 GCA_037968855.1 Moraxellaceae bacterium
GATCAAACACAGGACCCAAGCTCATGGCAGCGCCAATCACGCAGAACAGGCAAAAAATCAGCTTAAACAGCAAACCGCTTTTTTGGCCAAACAGGTAGGTCCACCCCTTTAAGCCATAGTAAGACCAAGACAACATAGTAGAGTACGCAAACAACACCACCGCAATCGTCAACACCACATCAAAGCCGGGTAAAACACTGTTAAAGGCCAATGAGGTAATTTCAACCCCTTGTAGCGTCGAATGGGTATATGCACCCGTCACCACCACAATCAATGCCGTCATGGTGCAGATCACCACGGTATCGATAAACGGCTCAAGCAAGGCCACCAAGCCTTCGGTGGTTGGCTCACTGGTTTTGACCGCTGAGTGCGCAATCGGTGCAGAACCAAAACCCGCTTCATTCGAAAAAGCAGCACGCTTCATGCCTTGAATCATCACACCCAAAATACCACCCAAACCAGCTTCTGGCGAAAAAGCACCATGAAAAATAGCGGCCAAAGCTGCTGGAATGTGCGCGGTATTCATGGCCAAAATGACCAGTCCTGCACCCAGATAAATCACTGCCATCAATGGAACAAGTTTGGAGGTCACGCTGGCAATTGATTTAATACCGCCAATAATCACCACCGCTGTGGCAATCGCAAAACCAATACCAAACAGATACGCGCCGCTAGTCACACCAAACTGGGTCATCAATTGTGATGTGGCTTGGTTGGCCTGAAACAAGATACCTGCTCCAAACTAGCCAAAAAACACCATGATCGCCGAGGCAACTGCCAGTACACGACCAAATCGCGGAAATCCACGCTCGGCCAGCCCTGCCGACAAGTAATACATTGGGCCACCTGAGACCGAACCGTCGGCATTTACCTGTCGGTATTTAACCCCCAGTGTACACTCCATAAACTTGGTGGCCATACCAAGCAAACCCATGACGATCATCCAGAAGGTTGCACCTGGTCCGCCAATCGAAATAGCCACTGCTACACCAGCAATATTGCCCAGTCCAACAGTACCCGACAGTGCAGTGCTTAAGGCTTGAAAGTGGGTCACTTCGCCAGGGTCGCTTTTTTTGCTGTAGCGGCCACGTACCACATCAATCGCCAGACCAAACTTACGGAACTGTACAAAACCAAAATACACCGTACACACCAACGACGCGATGGCTAGCCACGCGACAATAAACAAGATTGGTGTCCCCGGAATGGGTGCAAATACAATCGGCACAATGGCATTGGCCAAAGGCTCAAACACCCCTCGTATAGCAGCATCAATGCCACCCACCTCATCAGCCGCAAAGGCTGGGGATGCCATCAAGAGCATGAGCGCTGCAACTAAAGATCTGTGCATGTAATACCCTCGTCCATCCATTGTTAGAGTCTAAAAGGCAAATCGTGGGGTTCAAAACAGCCGTTCTTCAACATCGCTATCAAGCCGTCACCAACCCATGCCCAGTCTCCCGACATGTAGCACCCTGTTGTTTTGGTTCACGACGTTTGATGGGTGACAATGTGACAACGTGGCTGTGTTGATCCAACATTTGCATGGTTTGAATGGCGCACATTAGCACCGCATTGATTCTTCTGTAAATAAGCATCAATCATGCCAGTCAGTCTGCAACTTTAGTCTATGGTTGTTTTAATCGCCCAATACACGCAATACAAACTCATCCATCTGCTCGGCATGCTCACGCAAGGTGTTCTCGGCGACTTTGGCATAGATCATGGTGGTTTTTGGATCACGATGGCCCAGTGAGGCTTGGGTGGATTCCAAGGATGCACCCGACATTAAGCGGTGTGTACCGTGAGTATGACGTAGGCCATGCGCTGTTAATCGCCGAATTTGCGCGGCCAAGTGTGGATCATCACAATTTGCCGCCGCTTCCTCGGTTAAACGCTCAAAGATCAAGCCAATCGCCCGCTCTTTAATCGACTCACGACAGTTACGCACATTGCATACTAGCGGTTCGTCTTCATCGGGATCAGGCAAACCGACCAAGCCCACCTGTTGACGATAATGTTTGAGTTCTTCTAGTAACAACGACGACACCATACAAGTATGCAGCTTGCCGCCTTTGCTTGGCACGGTTAAGCGCCATTGATCCTGTCCCATCACCCGCCGCCGTGTCAGACCAGCCATTGATCCTGCTGCCACCGAAGACCGCCGCAAGCCAGTGTGATACAGCAAGGCGCATAACCAGCGATCCCGCGCCGCTTGCAAGCGTTGCTCACGGCGCTCGGCCTGCTGCTCTTGCAGTAAGAGCCAGTGCCAAAACACGCCCCATGCATCTGGCTCTAAGGCTTTTTCGTGCATTGGAGTTTGCGCATAGTTGGGCTTAAAGGCTAAGGCCACTGGATTGTTGCGCACATAGCCAGCGTCTTGCAGGTAACGATACAGCCGCGCCAACACCACACGGGCATGGGCAATCGACTGGGCCGACAACGGGCCTTTAAATACTTGTGTCACGCGCCGCTCGCCTGCTGTTGTATCACCAATCAACCAGTCTGCTGGGGGTTGTTGCAATAACGCCAAATAGGCATGCACCAGCTCTACCGTGACATCAACCAAGCCAAAACCGTGCTGCTCAATAAACAGCAAAAATCGTGAGGCCTCGCGCCGATAACTAACAAAGGTATGCTTAGAGCGGCCTGTGGTAGCGAGTAACCACGTCTGAATCGCTTCAACATCATTGCTGGCACTGGTGGCGGCATCGGGATCAACCCGCTGCTTACGACGAGGCAGCACCGCAAGCTCAGTGTCCTGCTCCGATTGCATTGGCTCCATCCAGCGCACCATATTCGTCCCCAAACGATCCAAAAATCGTTTTTAGTTTAGCACTAAGGCTGTTGCTGCTCACGCCGATGTGACGATGGCGACATACATGGAGCGCAATGGCTTGATTTTGACCCCTGAGATCGGCCACAGTGACCCATCATGCGTTGCCAAAACAGACCATCAAGCCATGAGCCAACACATCCTTGCCCATCACCATCCAACACGCGACATCATCCGCTCACTCGGCGGATTGATGATGATACTTGGTATTGGTCTTGCGGGCTGTCCATCTCGCACCAGCATTATGACTGATGAAGAGCTGGACAAAGCTGCCCAACAAGGTGATCAACAAGCACTCGATGAAATCGCAGAACGCGCACAATTAAACGCACTACCTCGGTTGCCAGACGATCAAGAAAGTGAAAAAGCCTATCTGGAGACGTTGGCCAAAGGCGATATGGCCATGATCGACACGCTGGCCAATATTGGCAATCCATGGGCACGTTTTGCTGTTGGCCAACGCTTAGTCGAACACGGTCCAACTGATCAAGACCGCAAGGTTGGACACGACTTTGTCCAAGCGGCCGTGGATCGTGATGTGGTGGCAGCACTACGCTGGCAAGCGCTGGCCTATCGACAAGGGCTTTATGGCTATACAGTGGATGCCGCCAAAGCACAGGCGCTAGAACAACGGGCAAACGACATCGAAAACTGGTAACTCACGCAAAAAATAGGCATCTACACAATCAAGTATAGATGCCTGCTGTTGTGATCCCTCACACCAGAACAAGTCTAGCGTCAGAACACTTATACCGCCTGACGAATCAAATAATCAAAGGCACTTAAGCACGCTTTTGCGCCTTCACCCGTGGAAATAATGATTTGCTTATACGGTGTAGTGGTCGCATCACCAGCGGCAAACACACCGGCCATTGAGGTTTCACCTTTGGCATTCACTTCAATCTCGCCACGGGCAGACAGATCAATCGCACCTTTTAAAAAGTCCGTATTCGGCAACAGACCAATCTGTACAAAGATACCGTCGAGCGCCAAGGTATGTGACAACTCAGTCTGGCGATCTTGGTAGACCAATCCGGTCACTTTATTGCCGTCCCCTAATACCTCAGTACTTAAGGCTTGGGTGATGATGGTCACATTGGGCAGACTGTTGAGCTTGGTTTGCAACACGGCATCGGCGCGTAGCTTGCCGTCAAACTCGATTAAGGTCACATGCTGCACGATACCGGCCAGATCAATTGCTGCTTCAACGCCAGAGTTGCCACCACCAATCACCGCAACGCGCTTGCCTTTAAACAACGGACCATCGCAATGGGGACAGTAGGCCACGCCGCGTCCAGTGTATTCGATCTCACCGGCGACATTCATTTTGCGCCAGCGTGCGCCCGTCGCCAGCACCACGGTTTTGCTTTTTAGCGTGCCGCCGTTGCTTAAGGTCAAGGTCACTTGGCTGTCATCACGGCTGATCGACTCAACCATTTGGCTGGTCATCACATCGACGCTGTAGTCTTTGACGTGTTGCTCCATCGCCGCGACCAATTTAGGGCCAGTGGTTTCAGACACCGAGATATAGTTTTCGATGCCCATCGTATCGGCCACTTGACCACCAAAACGCTCGGCCACTACACCCGTGCGGATACCTTTGCGTGCCGCATACACCGCCGCCGCTGCACCGGCTGGCCCACCGCCAATCACCAGCACGTCATACATCGGCTTGGCAGACAGCTTGGCTGCATCTTTGGCCGCGCTGTGTTGATCTAATTTGGCGACGATTTCCTCTAAAGTCATGCGGCCATGGCCATACAACACATCGTTGTTAAACACCATCGGTACAGCCATGACTTTGCGGCTTTCGACATCATCAGGAAACAGCGCACCGTCAATCATCACGTGGCGGATATTCGGATTCAACGCGGACATGGTGTTAAACGCCTGCACCACGTCTGGGCAGTTGTGGCAGGTCAGCGACACATAAGTCTCAAACTGATAGGTACCGTCCAAGCCCTCGATCTGCGCACGCAATGCGTCACTGATTTTGGGCGGATGTCCACCGACATGCAGCAAGGCCAACACCAAAGAGGTGAACTCGTGGCCCATCGGTAGGCCAGCAAACTCAACCCGTGCCGCCTGATCTTGCTCGGCAATACCAAACGATGGACGCCGTGTGGCATGACCGTCTTCACGCAGGCTGACTTTGGGCGATGCCGCCACAATATCGTTCAGCAAGTTACGCATCTCTAACGATGCCTCACTGTGATCAAGCGATGCGATCAGCTCAATCGGACGACGCAGATTTTCAAGATAAGCAGCCAATTGGGCTTTGAGATTGTCGGCTAACATGGCGGGGTCTCCTCACGCGGTGAACAGATTGATGATGAGGATCACTCAACATCAAGCAAAAAAAGGGCGAATTGCACGAGCAAAACGTGCGTTCACGTCTTGCGCCTACAATCAGATGTCGGGAAGCTTTGCGATAATTGAGCGACTTGGCGCGTATCAACACGCCAAGTCAGATGATTGACCAACCGATTGATCAGTCAATCAAACAGCTTAGATTTTACCAACCAAATCTAATGATGGGGTCAGCGTTGCTTGACCTTCTTTCCACTTGGCTGGGCAGACTTGACCTGGGTTAGCGGCAGTAAATTGCGCAGCTTTTAGCTTACGCAGCGTTTCTGACACGTCACGGGCAATTTCGTTGCTGTGAATTTCGAGGGTTTTGATCACGCCATCTGGATTGATGATGAACGTACCGCGCAGGGCCAGACCTTCTTCATCAATGTGTACACCAAAGGCACGGGTCAGTTGATGAGTCGGATCGCCGACTAATGGAAACTTGGCTTTGCCAACCGCTGGCGATGTTTCATGCCAAACTTTGTGCGAAAACTGAGTATCGGTGGTGACGATGTAGACTTCTGCACCGGCTTTTTGGAACTCGGGATAGTTGTCGGCAGCATCTTCGATTTCAGTTGGGCAGTTAAAGGTAAAGGCGGCTGGCATAAAAATCAGCACAGACCACTTGCCTTTAAGATCCGCTTCGGTCACTTCAATGAACTGGCCATTATGAAAAGCATTGGCTTTAAACGGTTGTACTTCGGTATTGATCAAGCTCACGGTAACGCTCCTGTTGAAAATTGGCCATACAACATAACTGGCCGACATGAAACTGTGTAGATGCACCATACAAAATAACCACCAATCGGTCTAATTGAATTTTTAATTATTTATAATCGTTTTTTTAGATCAAAGAGTGCTACAGCCACTATTGGGCTCGCCTTTCTCGGCCCTACACTCACTAGAAGCGCCCTTATCTCTGCGCAAAATAAACGTGATACATCGCACAAAACATCATTGATTGGCAAAACATACAGCGACGGTTCTCAGATAGATCATGTAAGCCATTAGCGCTTTGTTTTGTCAGCTATCCGCTAGACAGGCACCAATCGAATAAATCTTGGGCAAGCTCGTTTTATGGCTAGACAACCCGATCAAGTGATCTTAAAGATAAGCGTATTGATTTGAATGATTTTTCCGATCAAATCATTCAAAACTGAATTTGTTTTCATAAAATTATGTGATACATAACACACTATTCCCTTTTCTTACAGCAACTTGCGTACATAAATCGGAAATGACTATCATGAATTTCATCAGTTTTCCGTGATGGAACCTAGGAGCAAAACAAAAATGGCAAATTCTCTGCCTCGCTTTTCCAAACTCAGCACATCAATTCTACTGGCCACGATGGCAGTTGCAATGGGCCAAACTGCTACTGCCGCTGTTGTCGGTCAGGCAGGTATTGGTTTTTACACTCCAATGACCAGCGTCAATACTGGTGCCAATGGCGATTTGGTCTCTTATCGTGATGCAACGGTTGCTTTGGGTACTGACTCTCCAGCCCTAAAAGCATGGAACGTGATGTATCGTTCTAAAGACTCTAAAGGCGCAGCCAATTTGGTGACTGGTACTGTATTGGTACCGACCACTGCATGGGCTGGTGCAGGTGATCGTCCGATCATCTCTTACGCTGTTGGTACACATGGTCTAAACCAACGCTGTGCACCATCATTGCAAATGCAGCAAGGCACTGACTACGAGAACGCCAACATTTTGGCTGCTTTGAAACAAGGTTATGCCGTTGTGGTCAGCGATTACGCTGGCTATACCACTGGCAACTCGCCAACCTACTTGTCTGGTCAGTCACAAGGTAATGCGGTTCTTGACATTATCACTGCGGCCAAACAAATTCCGTCAGTTGGTTTGGCCACAAACGCACAGTCAGCCGTTTGGGGTTACTCTCAAGGTGGCCAATCGGCTGCTTGGGCTGCCGAAGTTCAAAAAACCTACGCACCTAACCTAAACTTGGTAGGTGTAGCGGCTGGTGGTGTGCCGGGTGCATTCTTGACCACTGCACGTTACTTAGATGGTAACAACGGCTCAAGCTTCATGCTGCAAGGCATCGTTGGTTTGGCCGAACAATATCCAGCCGAGATTCCATTGAATACCTTGGCCAGCGCCACCGGTCAAGCCGCCATCACTAAGGTCAAAGATCAGTGTGTGTTTGAGTCTTTGTTTGAGTTTATGAACAAAAACTTGTCAACCTATACTGCTGGCAACAAAACCCTAGATCAATTGTTAACGCAATACCCACAGATCAAAACCGTTCTGGATAGCCAAAACCTTGGCAACACCAAGCCATCTGTACCGATGTACCAATACCATGGTGCAGCGGATGAGTTTATTCCTGTCGAACAAAGCTATGACTTGAAAAAAGCCTACTGCTCAAAGTTTGGCAGCGTGACCTATGATTTGTTCCCAAGCGAACACATTGTCACTCAGTTTCAAGGTGCCTCAACCGCCTTGTCATGGTTGGGTGATCGCTTTACTGGTCAATCTATCAATAACTCATGCTTAAGCTTTAAAGCTGCACCAACCTCAACCTCTAACCCAGTCAATGGCGACTTTATTGTCTCGCTAAAAAACTGGAAGTTGGATGCAGTCATGGGGCTGGCCAAGCTTAAGCAAGATGTGATCTTACCAGCAGGATCAAGCTTGATGGTCGATGCCAACATGACCAAAAACTTGATGAGCGGTAGCATGTCAATCCCTGACTTTCAGCAGAAGCTTAAAGTGCTTGGCCTACCCGCCACCACTGCGATTTCTGTTCGCCCAACCTCTGACATTAGCGGCATGGTGAGCTTAGATGGTAAAGGCCAGATGAAAATCCGTGGTACTGGCTATGCTGATATCGTGGTCACATCTGTCGCGGGTATCCCAGTGGGCGAATGTAAAACGGTTGAGCCAGTCGCATTCCCATTGAACTTTGATGGTCCTGTGTCTGCTTTGGGTAGCGGTAATCTGACCTTTACCGGTACAACCAGCTTTCCAAAACTAAAAGGCTGTATCATTTCTGCCATCATGTCATCGTTGATGTCAGGTGACGGACAGACCTTTACATTCAACGTCACTGCACCAGCACCTGTTCGTTATTAATTCTTAACGTTGACTGCTGTTGCAACCGTTACCCAAAGTCTAGGCTTTGGGTAATTTTTTTGTGTCATACGTGATTATTAATGAGGGAAGGGAATGAAAAATTGGATGATGATTGCTGGCGTACTGGTTGCCGTATTGATTGTGGTGGCATTGGTGTTATTAAAACCAACAAGCCCAGCAACCGATACCACCGAACAGACAGCCACTCAAGCAATAGCCCCTGCTGTCGACACGTCTACCGCTGAGGCAGTAGAAGACACATCGACCGTCGCGATTCCAAAAGACCCTGAAGAAATCAAACAACTGACAAAAAAAGTCGTGCAAGAGCAAAAAGAAGCTCAGCAAGTGGTCGCAAATCAGGTGGTGATCTTGCCGATTGAAGGCACTGTTCGTACAAGGCCTAACTTTATCTCTGACATGGAATGGAACATGCTACAAGCAGTGGCCCAAACCAATGCTAATCCAGACAGTGAACTCAATCATTTGGTCAACTTGCTACGCTTTAACAAAATGGTCGAGCAATACCAAAGCACAGATATTCCACTCTCGCCAGAAAACAAACAAAAGCTAGCCACCCAATTGCTGGCCGAGCTACCGAACTATCTAAAAAGTGGTGACATTGATCAACGCGATGCGCGTGAACTCAAAGATCAACTAACCCGTGATGCCAAACCGCAAACGCCTTAAACGGATGATGTGAAGCATCAAAAAATCCCGCCAGATAGCGGGATTTTTCTAGATCTTGCTATTTGCTGATCCTGTGCTTAAGCCGATTGCTGATAATCTGCCAGCGTCAATGCGTTCATCTGCTGGGCATACTGCGTGGCAAAACCCGGATACATGGTGGCATTAAAACCATCTTCGGTTAGATACCAACTTTTGCAGCCAGAGTTCCAATTGGTTTTGGCCAAACGTTTTTGGATCGACTGGTTGTATTGCGCCTGTACCTCGGCTTTGACATCCAGCATCTTCAGGTTCTTTTTCAAAATGGTCTGAATGGCTTTGACCACATAGTCAATCTGTGACTCCATGTACACCAAGGCCGAGTTATGACCAGGGCCGGAGTTGGGGCCAAAGGTAAAAAACAAATTGGGATAACCCGACACGCTAATGCTTTTATACGCTTGCGCCCCACGTGACCACTCCTCACCAAGCTGACGGCCATCTCGTCCAGTAATCGGAAAGGGCACACCCGATTTATTGACATCAAAGCCTGTGGCAAACACGATGCAATCAACCAGATGCTCAACGCCTTCCATGGTTTGCACGCCATTTTCGGTGATTTTGACAATTGGCCATGTAATCAGCTTGCAGTTGGCTTTTTGCAGCGCGGGATAATAATCGTTTGAGACTAAGACTCGCTTACAACCAATGGTAAAGTCAGGCGTTAATTGACGACGCAGCCACGCATCTTTGACCTGTCGATGCAGATGATTACGCGCCAATTGCTCGGCCACACGGGTCAATGGAGAGTTCCAAATCACCGCCAAAGCCATGGATTCATGGGTCCAATACAGGGCTTTACGCATGGCAGTTTGCGCCGCCGGAAGTTTGCGAAAAATCGCTTTATGCCATTCTGGGGTGCGAAAGTCGGGCCGAGGCACGACCCATGCTGGAGTACGCTGAAACACTTTGACAAATTCGGCCTGTTTGACCAATTCAGGAATAATCTGAATGCCACTCGCCCCTGTACCAATCACCGCCACACGCTTGCCAGTCAGATCATAGTCATGATCCCACTGTGCGCTATGGATTTTTTTGCCTTTAAACTGCGCCAAACCGTCCAGTTTGGGCAAACTAAAATTGGATAATGGCCCGCTCGCCATCATCACCGTGCGCGCGTGAAATACCGCACCACCCTCAGTTTGCACAATCCAGATACCTTGTGCTTGATCAAAGGCCATACTGGTGACGTTCTGACCAAACCGGATTAAAGAGGCCAAATCAAAATGATTAACCAGATGATGGATATAGCCCAAAATCTCGCCACTACCAGAGAAGTTACGCGACCAGTTTGGGTTTTGTGCAAACGAATACGAGTACAGATTGGACGGAATATCACAGGCCGCACCCGGATAGGTATTATCGCGCCATGTACCACCGACCCGATCCGAACGCTCCAAAATCAGCATATCGGTCATACCTGACTGCTTTAGACGAATGGCCGTGCCCAGACCCGCAAACCCTGCACCAATAATCAAGGTGTTGATCGTGGTAACGGTTGGTATTGGACTTGCGGCGCTAGCCTTTGCGCTGGCTTTACGGCGCGAACGCGTCGGCTTGGCGGGAGCTGCTTGATCAGGCGAACTGATGGTGTCGGGAGTATTCATAATGAGACTCAAATCAGGTGTGCAATGACATCGCACAATACGGATGGATCAAAAAACACGGCCTGATCGATGACACCACTGGGCTTAAATGCACTCAAGTGCGCTCTAACTGGCCGTGCTGCAATGACTGAGGCGTCCTTGCAGATCACCAGACCACCCTAGGTGATCTCGTGTCTTTAACAAAAAACTCAACACAAGATGGTGATGGGCTAGTTTTAGCTAATCGCTGTTGGCTCATAGGTCAGTTCTTTGACCCATGACGGTACAGCAGGCATGGCCGATTGCGGCAACTTGTCAGTGGCGCGAACCATGGCATCAACAGGGGTGTGATACAGCTTATTATCACGATCCACGACCATACTGGCCTGCCAACGAATGATCTGGAACCATGGGTTACGACGGCCTTCTGGGGTACGACCACCGATGCGATTAAACTTGTTCATCGCCGCATACAGTTTTTCTTCCGGCAGACCCATTTTCATCACGTTGTCGCGCATTTTGTTCAGTAACGGCACATAGGCCAAAATACCCAACATCAAACGTGGATCCATGATCCGAGCGGCCATCGTTGATAGCTCAATCAAGGTCTTATTGTAGCCCTGCGCCTCCATCACACTAAAACCCACACCCAAATGCCGCGACTCATCGTTATTGATCAAATCAAAGGCTTGATGGCAGACCGGATCTTTGACGTTTTCGAGCAAGAAGGTACACAGCGCACCGTCTAGCGCCACTTCTAGCATTGGAATCACTGCACCCAATACATAAAACGGCATTTTGTCGGCATAGGTATCCAGCCACTTGATGGTGATGCGCAAGTTTTTGTTTGGTTCTGGAATACTGCCGTCTTCAGGCAACATGCCCCAACGCTTCATGAGGGCCATTTCTGCATTGGCATGACGCTGTTCTTCGGCATGAAAATGCGCATACATCTGCTTGAGGGTTTCGGTCGGGGCTTTTTTCGACATGGCCGAAAACGCCCGCGCGCCAATATGCTCAATCCACATCAGATCGGCCATAAAATCTTTGAGCTTGGGCCACTGCTCTGCGGTGATCAGCTCTGCACCCGGTGCGTCCCAGTCGATATCCGACAGTGACCATTGGGTGTTCTTTACTTTTTGCAGCATTTTGTCTAAATCAATGGACGCCATGATGAACTCCTTGGGCATAAACCGGACGGTCTATGCCATTGATTGAACGGGTGGCATCGTTGTTCGATCATCGAGCCAGATGCCAGATATCAGGGTTAGGCCGCAGGAGCGGTAAACCGACTAATCAACCCTGCGCCACGGGTATACAAACGGGGCATCAAACGCTTAAAGCGCCAGATCATGCGTGCATCAAATTGCGGCATGACATACAACTGACCCCGATCTAGCGCATTTAAAGTAGTGATAGCCACGCCATCCGCCGATACGCCAGTCAGCTTGATCAATCGATCCAATAACGGGCCTTGCGCTGCATCAATCCGGCCATCAGCAAAAATATTGGTCTTAACGATAGTTGGACATAACGCTGTCACCGCCACATCAGTTCCAGCAAATTCGGCAGCCAATGTCTCTGACAAGGCCAACACAGCAGCCTTACTGGCGTTGTATGCACCCATCAATGGGGCTGCGGCAAAACTGGCGGTCGATGCCACGTTAATGATGCCGCCACGACCTTGCGCACGCAGACGAGGGGCAAACACATGGCAACCATGAATCACACCCCACATGTTGATATTCATCACCCACTGCCAATCGGCCATGCTTGATTCACCAACCCGCTGGCCACCCGCACCGACGCCAGCGTTATTGATCACTAGACTGATCGGGCCAGCAAACCACTGCTCGGCTTGATCGGCTAACTGCTCGACCTCAATCAGTTGCGTCACATCACAACGCACAGCCAAAGCCTTGCCGCCTTGGGCATGGATCAGCGAGACCGTCTCCTCGGCTGTGCTGAGATTGATATCCGAACACACCACGCGACCGCCACGACGTCCTAGCTCTAGCGCAAATGCACGGCCAATCCCACTGCCGGCACCAGTCACAATCGCTGACGCTTGATGCGTCCGTTTTGCTTTAAACATGGCCAATTCGCTCATTTGATAACGGGGCATGATCTTTTGTGCAATTGATCACACTTCCTGATCCATCCACAGTAATCCGATCTTCTGTTCGGATTCAACTCGGGTGTTTTATGGCCAGAAAACCACAGCAAAAACGCGCCAAAGTCACTGTCGAAACCATCATCGAAGCGGGCTTTATTTCGGTTGCACAATACGGAATTGAAGGCTCAACCACTCGTCAAATCGCTGAAATTGCAGGGATTGGTGTGGGGTCTTTATACGAGTACTTTGAAAACAAAGAGGCGATTTATGAGGCGATGAACCAATACTTCGTCAATGAAGTGCTAAAGATGCTGCGCGACAGTACCGACGAGCTTGTTCGGATGTCGTTAGATCAATTTGTTCGAAAAATGCTGATTCAGTTTAGCGAGCTATTGCAAAAAAACGATGATCGCTACCTCAAGTGCACACGCTATGCGGGTCACTTTGACTACGGAAAATATGCCCAACAAGTCGAAAGCGCGCTGATTCAGATTGTGATGCGCTATGTGATGCTCAACCCGCATTATTTACGTGTGCCGGATGTGAGTACCATTAGTTATATTTGTATTAACTGCGGTATTTTTACTGTGATTCGGCAACTGAGCATTCCAAGCCATATGGTTGATTTTGATGGGATGATTGACGGTATTTGCCGGATGATTGTCAGTTATGTGGATGCGGAAATGGCAGCGGTGGAAGGCAAAGGGCCACTGGTGGGGTTGGATGGGGCTTGAGTGGATGTATTGGTCACAGGCCTTGTCGATTCAGGCGTTTGGGTGTTTACTTGGGATTGGCTGCATAAGCACTCTGACAGCATTATAAATTCAAGTTTTCCTTCAACTTATGAAGGAATGGATAGCGTCTTATGTTGTAATATTTACAATCTTATACGCCTGTATTGACGCATAAAATGAGTGAGGCTCCAATCAACATGGAAGAATCCGTCCAATATATTCTGATCATTCACGCGGTGCATGATTACGACGCTTGGAAGAAAGTCTTCGATGCAGCGGCGGCGATTCGACGGGACGCTGGGGAGCAAAGTTTCCAAGTCCTCAGGTATGAGAAAGATCCAAACAAAGTGGTGCATTTCTCCAAGTGGACTTCGATTGCAAAAGCAAAAGCATTCTTTGAATCCCCTAAGCTTGTAGACATTCGCAAACAGGCTGGCGTTGAAGCCCCTGAGTTCATTTACTTGCATCAGCTAGAAGCGGGTATTCTATGAATCAGCTATCTGCTTTTGCGTACACCTCATGCCCTGCCCACGCATCACTTTTCCAACATCACACCCATCGCTTAAGCATGTAACTCTTTCGCTGCATCTGCCAAAATCTCAGCCGACACACCACGTTTTTTAAGTGCCTCCATCAGCCGAGCCTCGACACTAAACGCAAACTGAGCTTCGTCTCGGCGTAAACCATCGCTGATGTACGACTTCAACAAGGCTTGATAACCAGAAAATCCACGATGTGGCGCAATCTCTTTCATCGACTCAACCAGATCGACAGGAATCCGAATCGTGATTGACTTACTGGGACGATCTTTACTCAAACGAGCTTTTATTTTATCCGGCATCATAATCTTTGCGCTCCTCATTGATGGCCTGACGTGCTGAGATCAAACGAATGCACTCCCCGTCATACTCAATATGAACCACGAACAACAACGTGTATATACATTGTCAATTAAAAAACCTTTCAAATCCTAATACTTCACTCTAATCTCTTGTCGAGCAAGCCATTTCAATGCTTAATCAACTTAAGTTGCTTCAAAAGCCTAACTTAAGATTTTTAGACTGATGGATAGGATGTAAAAATGGAATTAAATGATTTTTTAGATGAATTTAAAGCATGGGATTCTCTATCAGAATGTCAGCGAATTTTTTTTTGGGTGATGACTACTTGCCCTTACCAAAACTACATGCAGAACGTATTTCGACTCTAAGTGGTATTCGAGCGGTAGATTTTATAAGGCTTGCTTTATATAACGTACCAACTTACTCAATTGCAGCTTCTTGTGATTTTAAGCATAAAGATCGTATCTTGCTAAGTTGACAAGTAAAACTAAACGTGCAAAAAGTAACTTTTACATAACCCATCTTCCGCCATGCCACGCATCGTCACTATTCCACTGAGTTTAGAAGAACAACAGCAACTCACTGACC
>JBBKWH010000064.1:0-21993 GCA_037968855.1 Moraxellaceae bacterium
TCATAGTAGTATGTACTTAATATGAATGGTTGGAAGTTTTTTAATATATAAATTTTTGTTTTGTATTAGAGTAATTGCTCGGATTTATATGAATGTTTTTTCAATCTGACTGATTTGCAGAACCAAGAAATATTGAGCGCTATATCAGCTTTTTATCAGCAATATACAGCAGTAGATCCATTTTTAATTAGAATATACACAATCTTCCTGTATGCTTTATTTAGATTTTGTTCATAAATTTATGAACTTTTTTCCTTACTCTTTTGAGCACGGATACATGATTGGTATTTTGCCTCATCGCTTATTGAGTCGACTTTGTACGTGTGTTGCTTTATGGCTGCTATGTAGCAGTCTATTGACGGCGTATGCAGCCCCTCGTGTCAACGTCAATATTGGCTTTGAGCAGTTCACTGACGGTACCACGCTCCAACAGTCTAATTTCATCAACGGATCGACATGGTCGTATTTTGATGATGAAGCATGTATCGGTGGTGGCAATCCTCGTAAGTGCGTGTTGGGTTGGCAGTCCACTATTACGCCAAGTAGCAATACCAATCGAATTGAAGTGGCCTATGCCAGCACTTATGGCTACACCAACAGCAATCGGATTGTGGCGGAGGTCAACTCGGTTGCACCCTCGCGGCTGTATTACAATATTTGTTTGATTGAAGGCGAAAGCCTCAATGTGGCGTATCAGTTTGCGCCGCGTAGCGGTGCGGGTAATCAGCAGGTTAAAGTTGGTTTATGGCCGATCAATAGTGGCTATCCTGCAACAGCGCTGTCATCCAAAAATTCTCAGATGCGTACTTTTACATCGACCACCAACCCTGGTTTCACCACCGAAACAGCCACACTCACCGCGCCAAGCGCAGGCCAATATCAACTGGGTCTGGAGGCTGTACTGCCTGCAACAGGATCAACAGGTAATATTATTGATGATTTAACCTTTACCTTGATCCCATTGATTGACTTGGGTCGTACAGGTACGTTTGTGCTCAAAGAGGGCAATGCGAGTGAAGCAACCAAGGCGTTGCGTCTACGGATTAATGGAACGGTTGGGGCTGGTGGCATTACCGTTGCACTACGTCGTAATGGCTCGGCAGTCGATCAAGATATCCAGTTGGGCACACCCACAGGACTGGTCGGAACCACACCAACGATTAGTCATCCGAGTGCTGACCTATGGTTGGTGTATGTGCCAGCAGGTGCTTACGATGCGGGTGAGGTGAAAGGCGATACACGCTACGGCATTACCATTCCCATTGAGGCCGTCCAAGATAGCCAGCTTGAAAACCCAGAGTCGATTACGTTTAGCTTATCTGACCCTGGTGTGGATGGTTCGACCGGCTCAGGTCAGTGGCGGAGTGCGAATCCGGTCTGTGAAGGCGCAACACAAAACACCATTGAATACGATATTTTGCCGTCTGCACGGGTGCGAGTCGGACAGGATAATCTTAATACCGATCAGCGAGCTGATGAGTCGTATGCCTATCATATCGAGATTGATGGAAAAGCTGTGGCAGCAGATGGGCAGTTTGCCTATACAGGCAGCAGCAGTCAGTTGAGTGATCCGATTTTACTGGCACAAGGCAATCATACCTTGACCTTTAAACAGTCAGTGACCGGTACTGTGCCGCTTGGACGGGTGAGTCCTTATCAGGTTAAATTGGTCTGTAGTAATAGCAATACAGATACCACTGCCGTTGTCCCTAGTGAAACCGTCGCTACGACGTTTTATATTCCATTTACTCAATCCAAAACCATCACGCTGCAAAGTCTTGGCGATGGGGATTATATTAGTTGCACCTTTCAAAATAGAAATGAAGCCAATAGTTTTTTGGTGGCGGGGCGGGTGTTTAATGATAACAGTGGCACAACAGCGATTGCCGCCAATGCCTATGATGGGTTACAGCAAACGGGTGAATTAGGCTTGGCTGCATCGACATTATCATTAGAGGATTGCAGTGGTTTTAGTTATGCAAAAACAGTCAGTAATAGCGAAGGCGATTATCAGTTTGTTGTGCCGCGCTCGATCCGTCCAAATGCCACGTTGTGTGTGATACAGACCAATGTCACTGGTTATGACTCGGTCAGTGGTGGGGTAGATGTGCCGAGTAATCGCTATCAGTATTCGCGGGTATTGGATCGCTTGCAATGGATCAATGCCAATACAGCCAGTGGCGCTTCGGTGGTCAATTATGATCAGGCTAATTTTGGTGATGCGTGGCTTAAACTTAAACTCACCACGGATGGAGAGCAAAGTATTAGGCCCAATGAGTCGGCCAGTTATGCGCATATCTTGACTAGCGATGCGGTGTTGATCCCAAGTTTTATTCAGAGCAATCAGCAACAGCCTGCCAATAGCAGTGATGCGGCATGGGTACAGGTGTTGTATCGCGATGACAATTGTAATGGCGTCGTCGATAGCAACGAACCAAGCGTCGCGCAGCAACCATATGGCCAGTTACTGCCCAATGATAAGATCTGTGTGGTGCAGCGGATCAATGCGCCGAGCAGTGCCTCCAATGGTGCCTACCAAATCGCGATGTTAACCGCACATTATGAGGCGACGCTAAAAGACGGCACGGTGCTGACCGGCGATGGCAACACACGGCAGGATGTGACCACCATTAACACGGGACGCTTGGAGATGACCAAACAAGTGCGTGTGGTTAGTAGCTGTGCGGCGGCACCCGCAGGAATGACAGGCTTTAGCACTAGCAACCAAGCCAATACCGGCGATTGGTTGGAGTACCATATTGCGTATGTCAACAATGGCACCAAGACCATTCGTGAGCTGAATATTCGTGATGTTTTGCCTAGCCAGACTGGTTATGGTTCGGCCCATTGTCAGGATGTACCCGCTGGAGCCAGTTGTCAGTTGGTGTCTGCACCGACGGCAAGTAATGCGGCCATTCACTTTTTGATACAAGGTGGTGGTATTACGCCATCAAACACGGGTTCTGTACGGTTTTGTGTGCAGGTGCTTTAATATATTGAAGAAAATAACACTGATAATGTCTTGTGCGATTTAATCTTTCGACGGATGGTTTTATTATCGCAAAGTAAAGAATTGTATTCTTTTGAATGCAATGCCAAGATATTGAACTACACGCACTTCAGGGTCGAAATATGCGTTCCGGTATTCAGCGTTATTGGTTAATCGTCGGGCGGACGGCAACCATTATCCCTCTGTTTTTTCTGTTTTTAGCAGTGGTACTCAAGCTTTTTTCTGTCATGTTGATGTCCGAGTGGTCCTTGATGCATCAAGCGTTGATCACTGGCCTAGTTTGGCTAGGCATCTTGGCAATGGGTTGGCTCAGTGCACTGGTGTTTGCACCTCGCCAAGTGTTGCTCAGTTGGCAGCAACAAGACGGCTTATTAAGCAGTAGCTTGCTGGCCTTGCGTAGTAAGTTTGCCCCACAGATGGATCTGTTTGTGCTGATTTTGCTGCTGAGTTCGTCCGGTATGTTTGCCAGTGTCGTGTTGGTCAAAATGAAGCCTGATCTGGGTATGGAGTTGATGTTGGCCATCAGCAGTGCGGCTGTGGTGATGTTTGCCCGTGATATGACCAATCAAGTGATTCGCCATCATCAAGTTGAGTTGCGTCGTCAAGGGATCAAATAAGCCAATTATGGCTTGATACTGCCTAAAATCTCACGCCAAAAGGTGTTTGGCATGAGGTCATTCAGTCGTTGGTATGGTCTTGGGCGTGACGGTGATCTGCGGCGTTTCGGATTGTTCATCAATCACAATATCAACAGATAAAAATCGCTGAATCATCATGGCTTGGGTGCGGGTGTGCTCGCTGATGGTTCGGCAACGATACTGACCCCCTTGACCAAGCACCAACGGCAATAGTAATTGATCGGCGAGATGTTCATCGACTACCGCCATTTGGTGCAGATAGCGTTTGACCTTGCCAGCCAGACGATTGGCAATTTGCTCGGCTGTTTTGCCCATTTCTCCCAAGATCGAAAACACCTCAGTGTGTTGTTGACTGACGACTTCAACAAACGCTGTGTTGCCTTGACCACAGCCATCGACATTGATGATTTGCTGACTGCTTAAGGCCAACTGTTTGCCAAGGGTTTGCAGTTCGCGTTCGGCAATGTTGGGGTCAATCCGTTGTACGCCAGCATAGGCATTCAGTGCGATCAATTCGCCCCGATCTAACAGTGTTAATGCTTTGCGGTCTGTCCACGGTTGAATACTTACCTCGGTGATGCCACCACCCACCGGAAAAAATCCGGCCTGTGGGCAGTTGATTTGCACCTCAACACCGATCTTGGCCAGTACCGGCAGAAAACAACGCTGGATAAAATCGACCGTCGGTGCCATCGGGTTGTGTGTGCCGCCTTCGATGCGCAGGGTGCTGGGTTGATCTTGTACCATCAAGACTGGCAGCAGGGTTTGCAACACCAGCATGGTGCTACCCGCCGAGCCAATCGGGAAGTGGTAATGACCGCTTTGGACGGTATGCGGTGTAAAGGTCAGTTCGGTGCTGCCTAAGTGGTCGCCTTGCACGCTGGCATGGCCAATGGCTTTGGCGGCTTGTACACAGACCAAGTGCTGACGCATCAGGCCAGCTTTTTTACGGCCTGCACGGATGTTGCTCAGGTGAAAAGGCTGACCGGTTATCAGCGATAGACTCAGCGCGGTACGCAAAATTTGCCCGCCGCCTTCGCCAATAGAACCGTCAATTTGAATCATGTTTTTTCTCTATATGTTTGGTGGACACGACGGGAGTCGAACCCGTATCAATACAATAACCGCCGTTTTTAGTCGTACGGCCCAGAAGGATCATTGGAAACGCGCGCCAGTGGTAGACCCCGACGAAGAGCCAGCACCTGCATCCGCAACCATGCCAATCCACCCACTTACCTATTGCATCTGGTTTTACCCAGACCGCCTGCACATTCATCGTTTTCGGCGGCGTCGCTCCCTGTATGACAGCATGCCCAATACTTTAAATTGGCAAGCAGGCTCGCTACTTGCACAAAGATTAACCCTTCACACACACCACTTGCCGCAGCGTATACACCACCTCAACCAACTCCCGTTGCGCGTGCATCACTGCATCAATGTCTTTATAAGCCGATGGAATTTCATCAATCACATCGGCATCTTTACGACATTCCACGCCTTCGGTCTGGGCAATTTGATCTGCAACGGTATAGCGTTTTTTGGCCTCGGTACGGCTCATTACCCGACCTGCACCATGCGAGCATGAGCAAAACGACTGCTGATTACCCAGTCCGCGCACAATAAAAGACTTGGCACCCATCGAACCAGGAATGATGCCGTACTCACCCAACTGCGCCCGCACCGCACCTTTGCGCGTCACCAACACCTCCTGTCCAAAGTGGGTCTCACGATCCACATAGTTATGGTGACAGTTGACCGCCTCAACACGGGCATTAAAAGCGATTGGAATCACTTTACGCAGGGCTTTGAGCGCGTTTTCCATCATGATTTCGCGGTTGGTCATGGCAAAACGCTGCGCCCAACCGACCGCAAACCAATAATCATCAAAATGCTCGGTGCCTTCTGGAAAATACGCCAAGTCTTTATCGGGCAGATTGATAAAATGCCGCTGCATATCTTGCCGTGCCAGCTCGATAAAGTGGTTGCCAATCGCATTGCCGACACCACGCGAGCCGGAGTGCAGCATGATCCACACATCATCATGTTCATCTAGGCAGACTTCGACAAAGTGGTTGCCGGTTCCTAGCGTTCCCAAATGCTTACGATTGTTGGTGTTTTTTAGCTTTGGCGTTTTGGCGCAGATCAGATCAAAGTCATCGGCCAAACCTGCCCATGCTTGATCGACGCGCTCTGCTGGGTTTTCCCACGCACCTTGATCTCGACCACCGCGACGGTTTTTGGTCATGCCGTGTGGAATGGCTTTTTCTAGCTCAGTGCGTAGGCCCGATAAGTTGTCGGGTAGGTCGGTGGCTTTGAGGCTGGTTTTTACCGCCATCATGCCGCAACCAATATCCACACCAACCGCCGCCGGAATAATCGCGCCTTTGGTGGGGATCACGCTGCCAATGGTCGCACCGATGCCCACATGCACGTCTGGCATTACTGCCATCCACTTATAAATAAAGGGCAGTTGGGCGGCTTTGGAGAGTTGCACTTTGGCTTTTTCATCCACGGGCACGCCTTGAGTCCACATTTTGATCGGTACGCCGCCAGTCGGTTGGATGATCTCGTGTTGGCGTTTTTCGACAATCAGGTCTTGCATCATATTCTCTATATCATTGCGTTGTTAAGAGTACTGCTAGCGCTGTGCCAAGTTTTGTTTTTTTGATAAAAATAGTTTTTATATATTTGATTTTTAATTATTATATTTTTTAAGTTAAATATTTTAGGCTTTGTTAATCTGTGTTTTTTATAGAAAAATATAGAATTTTAGATCGTATTATAGAAAAATGGATCGTTAATTTTATCGTCTGTAGAGTGATTGGCGCATGAGTAAGCCTACCGTGGTGATTGGTTTTGTTGGTGCGACCTTAGACCAAGGCCAAAGTGTGGAGCGTTGGCAGCGCTGGCGACCGACGGTGAGCTTGTGTATGCACGATGATTTGCAGATTGATCAGTTGTATCTGCTGCATGACCCGCGTGAAAAACGCCTGATGGCGCGCATTATTGAGGATGTGGCGCAGGTGTCACCGCAGACTCAAGTGATTGGTGTGCCGTGTAAGATGCGCGATCCGTGGGATTTTTCGGACGTGTATGCGGCGTTATATGACTGGGTGCGGGCGTTTGCCTTTGATCCGGCGTCCAATGAGTATTTTTTGCATATCACCACCGGCACGCACGTGGCGCAGATTTGTTGGTATTTGCTGATTGAGTCGCACTATTTACCGGCCAAAATTTTGCAAAGTGCGCCGACGGGCAATCGTCAACCCGCGGGCAGTTATCACATTATCGATTTGGGTTTGGCCCGCTACGATGCGCTACGTTCGCGCTTAGAAGCCGAGCAGCAGGCCAATTGGCAACAGCTGAAAGCCGAGATTGCCACCCGTAATCCAGCGTTTAATCGGATGATTGAGCAGGTCGAAAAAGTCGCCACACGCTCCACTGCGCCGATTTTATTGATGGGGCCAACGGGGGCGGGTAAGTCACATTTGGCGCGGCAAGTGTATCAATTTAAAAAAGATCGCTTTGCATTTAAAGGCCGTTTTGTTGATGTCAACTGTGCCACGTTGCGCGGTGATAGCGCGATGTCGGCGTTGTTTGGTCATGTCAAAGGTGCATTTACAGGGGCTGCCAATCATCGGGCGGGGTTGCTAAAAAGCGCTGATGGCGGCTTGTTGTTTTTGGATGAGATTGGCGAGTTAGGCTTGGATGAGCAGGCCATGCTGCTCAAGGCGCTAGAAGATAAGACGTTTTTTCCGGTCGGTAGTGACAAAGAGGAGCGGGCCAGTTTTCAGTTGATTGCAGGCACTAATCGGGATTTGCGTGCCGAGGTGCTGGCTGGTGGTTTTCGTGAGGATTTGTTTGCCCGTTTAAACACGTGGACCTTTGATTTACCTGCACTCAAAGATCGGGTAGAGGATATTGAGCCGAACTTGTTGTTTGAGTTGCAGCGCTTTGGCCTTGAGCAGCAGCGGCAATTGCGCTTTCATCGTGAGGCGTTGGATGATTATTTGCAGTTTGCCAAAAGTCCACAAGCCTTGTGGCGCGGTAATTTTCGCGATTTGACCGCCAGTTTGACCCGTATGGCAACCTTGGCCGACGGCTCACGTATTACTAAAGACGATGTTCAGGCAGAGATTGAGCGTTTACAGCACTTATGGTCAGTCGCGGCAGGGCAAAGCCAAGGGGCCATGCACGGCGCAGCGCAAGATCAATGTTTGGCCCAGATCCTGTTGCCAGAGCAGTTGGCGCAGTTGGATTGGTTTGATCGCTTGCAGTTGGATCGGGTGGTGCAGGTCTGTCAGGGGTATACGTCATTGGCCGATGCGGGACGAGCGTTGTTTGCGGTGTCGCGGCAAGACAAGGCCCAACCGAATGATTCGGATCGGCTACGTAAATATCTGAAAAAATTTGATCTGACGTGGCAACAGATTAAGCCATTGCAGAACTAATGCCTTACATCAAATATCCAATCGGCAATAGACCGACCAGCTTGGCGGTGGCTTTGCGTTTAAAGCTGGCGGCAGGCTCACTGTGATGGGTGACGATTTGGTCGTCGGTGTTTTTTTCGGTCCATTGCAGTTTGCTTTGCGGATCAAGGGTGACGTGATAGGCCATTTCTAACACACGGTCATTAAACACTTCATTAATTTGTTGGGCGGCAACTGGGCCTGTAATCATCAAGCCGACTTCACTGTTGAGCATCAGTGAGCGCGGGTCGAGGTTCATGGAGCCGACGTAGGTCATGTCATCATCCCAACTGATCGCTTTGGCATGTAGGCTGCCGTTCGATTGCCGACCACGCCATTCACGCAAGCGCCAGCGGCTAATCGGTCGGCTGTTGGCGGTGGGCTTAAATTCGTACAGTTGGATGCCTGCTTGAAGTAAGCTGACGCGCCGTTTGGCATAAAAGCCATGCAGTGCAGGCACGTCGGTGGCTGCCAAGGAGTTGGTTAAAATCCGAATCTTAATACCACGTTTGGCCATCTCGATTAAGGCTTGTGTGCCGTCATCTTCGGGCACAAAGTAAGGCGAGATCACATCTAAAGATTGCTGTGCTTGACCGCTAATCGCTCGAATTCGTGCGCCAATGGTTTGATCAAACGGTGTGGCTTGAGCAATTTTAATCGGATGATCATCTACCAGTATTGCGCTGGTCTGAATCGTATTGGCTTCAGCATTGGAGGTGGTGGCCAGATTTTGGCCCAATAGCCATTGGTCAAGTGTGCGATTACGCTCCACCGCCTCGATATAGGTATCGGCGCGTGGGTCGTTCAGTGCGGCTTGCATGTCTTGTAGCGCGTCATGCTGTTGCTGGACGGAGGCGTGTGCCACGCTATCGACCGGATAGGCCAGTGCGTGGTTCCAGTAACGATCAAAGCTTTGGTTCATGGCAGGCAACATGGAGCCTGCGGCCATGACGTCTAAATCGGCAAAGAAGAAGTCTGAAGTAACGCGATAGTAAGGGTCGGAAATATTGCGCCCACCAATAATCATCACCTCACCATCGGCATTAAAGCTTTTGCCATGCATACGGCGTTGGGTGCGGTTAAAGTCGAGCACATAATTGAGCGGACGCACGCTACGAATGCCCATCGGATTAAACAAGCGAATCTCAAGGTGAGGTGTTTGATTGAGTGCCAATAACAAAGGATCAAGCCCTTTGGTGTTGTTGTCATCCAGCAGTAAGCGGACACGTACCCCGCGCTTGGCGGCTTGTTGCAGCTCCTCAAACATCAGCTTGCCAGTCAGGTCGTTACCCCAAATATAATAGGCTAAGTCCAGTGAGCGTTGTGCGCGTTGTATCAACTGTACACGGGTTGAGAAGGCTTCGAGCGGATCGATGAGTGGATAGATCAGGTCGGTACGTTCGATACGCGGATCAATGCGGCGACTTAAGTCTGTGGCTGAATTGACCGATGCAACGATACTCTGACTTGGTGTCACGACTGGTTGAGGCGGTAATGTGCTGCAACCGCTGGCCAGTCCACTGACCATCAGGGCCACTATAAATTTGTGTGTACCGCGCATCGTATGGATATCCTCTTGATTAGACCAAGCGATAACCTAGCTTGAAGGTGAGACTGTTTGATTGGATCGTAGGTATACCATCAGCATCATGGTAGGTCATCCATACAATATCTGGCTAAAGCATCGCTACATATATTGCTGAATAGGCAGCCACCCTGCAATGGTCATGGCAATCCGATCCAACCACGAGGCATTGGGTTCTTGGTCATGATAGACCGGACGGCCATCAACCTGTTCGACCCACTGTAGTTGATCGAGTGCCGCAGGATTTTGAATCACTTGGTAGGCCCATAAGCCCATTTGACGATCCATTAAGTCACTTAAGCGTGTGGCCAGCGCTGGACTGTAGACCAATAGACCGCACTCGGTATTATAACGGTCAGAGCGTGGGTCCATATTAAAAGACCCGACAAAAAACTGCTGCAAATCCCAACCAAAAATCTTGGCATGTAAGCTGGCATCACTGGTTAAAGTGCTGCCTTTAGAGCCACCAATGCTGAGTGTTGGCAGTGGATCGTTGGCCCTAAACTCATACAACTGAACACCGCCAGCCAATAATGCATGGCGATGATTGGCATAGAACGCATGTACGGCAGGCACATCGGTACTGGCCAAAGAGTTGGTCAACACACGTACCCTAATCCCTGCTTTAACCAAGCCTGTGAGTGTGGCCACATCTTCTGCGGTGGGGACAAAGTAAGCCGAAACAATATCAACTTGCTGTGTTGAGTTTTTTAAGCGAGTAAACAGTTGGGCCGCGACCGAGTGTTCAAGATCAAGTTGTTGAGACAGCTTGTTAGGACTGTCGCTTAAAAACGTTGCTTTGGCCCAGACCCAGCTCAGTTGCTGATCTAAAGCATCTTGAACAAAAGGCGTATCTTTTAAACTGTTGATATAGCGCTGTGCTTGCGGCAAGCGTGGTGTTTTGGCCAGTAGTTGCATGGCGTCATATTCGTCATCGCCATTTGGCTCAATCACTTGCCAGACCGGATAGCTGTATTGCGAATTCCAAAATTTGTCAAAAAATAAACTGGCTTGCTGAACTGGCGCACCAGCGGTCAGCACATCCAAATCGGTAAACACCGTGCCTTTGGAGTCCTCTCTAAAATAAGAGTCTCCGACATTACGGCCACCGACGATCAAAAAAGCATCATCAGCAATCAAGGTCTTGTTGTGCATTCGCCGTTGTTGTCGATCAAAATCGGTCAAATAATCAATAAAGCGCAACGTCCGATGAGCAAAAGGATTAAATAAGCGAATTTCAAAATTGGGTTGACGGGACAATGCAGTTAAATAGCCATCTAGACCACTGGTACTGTTGTCATCCAATAACAAGCGAACCTGTACCCCGCGTGCAGCGGCATTTTTTAGTTCAAGTAACAGCAGCCGTCCCACCAAGTCATCGTTCCAAATATAGTATTGCAGGTCGATACGATGCTGTGCGCTACGAATCAGTGCCGCACGCGAGGCAAAGGCATCGTTGGCACTGCGAATGGGATAAATGGGTTGTTGATTCGGATACTGTTTTTGCAGACTGGCATAGGCTGTTTGTAAGGTCGACATTGCCTGTGTGACCGGCGTGATGAGCGGAGCAGACGCGCTGCTTTGAGCCGTGCTTTGATACCGGAACGGCTGTGACTCACTGTGATCTGGATGATCAGGTAAGCGCTGACAGCCCGTCAAAATAACCAGCAAAACACTACAGAGTAGGGCAGTAAACAAAGACGGCATTGCGAGTCACCTGTGAAATATGATCAACATCAATCGACGTGAATCATTCCGCATCAATGGGGCCAGAGGCAGTCAGTATCATGACCAAACGGCCAGTTCTTGCCATGATGTATCCAGTATATGCATGTATCTGCATGTTTTTGCCAGTGTCTGCATGTAGTAGATCGCCTACAGTTTGTAGACCCATTTAAGCGGATGATCCAGATGATAACGGCACAACCAGATATTTCGATGATTACCGCACCATGGCAACTCAGTGGCCAAGGGGCTGTGCTAATAATTTGGCAGCCAGAGGTACGGCAGATGGGTTTGCTGATTGTGGCTGACTATCAGCATAGTGATGCAGGGCCATATCAGGAAATTTTATGGATTGCTAATGTACGTTCGGGGGCGGTACAGGGTCATCCGAGTATTACGCGAATTTATGTATCGACCCAAGTGTCGGTTGATAGTGGTCAACACAACTGGGGCATTCCCAAGGCGTTGGCAGGTTTTAATATCACACGACATGCGCAGCAGTGGCAGTGTGATGTGTTTACGGCGCAGCATGAACCAATTGCTAATATTGGTATGCAGGCGTACGGGCCAAGTTTTCCGGTTAATAGCCGTTGGTTGCCAGAATCATGGTTGCGTTTGGTGCAAGATTGGCAAGGCCAGCGCTTTTGTTTTGCCCCGCAAGCTCGTGGACGAGCGCGATTGGCCCGTGTGCGGACATGGCAGGTTGATGCTATGCGGTTTGCCCAGATCAATGGACGGGTCATCGGAGCAATGATGATCGAGGACTTTCAGATGCATTTTCCGGTGGCTCAAATTTCCTCGTTGGCATCAGCATCGCCGCTGGCATAAAGCTGGGCGCGCTGTTGTTGGATTGCTTGATGCAGCATATGTTGCTGCCAGCCTCGCTTTTCGATATCTCGGACATTGGGTTGCTGATTTAGATAGAGCAAATAATTCATCAACAGCAACAGTTCTTTATCGTTGGCTTGCCCTTCAAAGGGGCTAATACGCACCAAATTACCATATTGGTGAATCAGTTTTTCTGGCGAGTCATCCAGCATGATGATGCGCTCAAGTCGCTCCCCAAGTGCTTTCACTTTTTTTAGATTTTTGACATAAAATGGCTCCCAGCGCTGATGATCCATACGAACTGTGCAGCGTTGTCTTGCCCAAATAAATTCGAGCTGTTCAGGTTGTTCAAATAAATGCGTGATCACTGCATGGGCATACGGCTCATTGGATGAGGTCCAAACGGCTACCCGAAAATGGCTTAAACAAAACGAGATAAAGTCGCGCACATAGGGACGTTCATACAGCCAATAGTTGGCCATTTTAAGATGTGCCATCTGATTATTCAGTGGTGCTGTGGTGGTATGAATCAGGGTTTCGTCTAGGTCTAAAATCACCAGCAAGGACGGCAGGTTCATGACGATTGATGGCGTCTAGATCAATATTCTGTGAAGAATGACACAAAAAAGCCGAATTAGATTCGGCTTTTTGGCATCAAGTGGTGCATATTGCCGATCAACTAGAGATATTGAACACCGACGATTTCGTATTCGACTTCGCCTTTTGGGGTTTGAATCTTCACTTCGTCGCCTTCGCTTTTGCCAATCAAGCCACGAGCAATCGGCGAGTTAACTGAGATTTTGCCCAGCTTAAAGTTGGCCTCGTCATCACCGACAATCTTGTAGCTTTTGCGCTCTTCGGTGTCGAGGTTTTCGATTTCAACCGTCACGCCAAAAATCACACGGCCATCTTGATTGACCTTAGAAAGTTCAATAATGTCCGCTGCACCAAGTTTTCCTTCAATTTCCATGATGCGGCCTTCACAAAAGGCTTGCTGCTCTTTGGCGGCATGGTATTCGGCGTTTTCTTTTAAGTCGCCGTGGGCGCGTGCTTCGGCAATCGCGGCAATAATGCGCGGACGCACGACGCTTTTAAGTTCTTGCAGTTCAATCGTTAAGGCTTTGTGGCCTTCTGGCGTCATCGGGTAGCGTTGCATTTTTAAAGTCCCTCTAAAGCGAATCCCCCGTCACCAGTCGGTCACGGGGGGAAACGGACGACTCGGATAGACGAGTCGGCATAGGTTTATCAGATTGTGTGCAAGTCTTGCAAGCGATACACATCCATCGGCAATTGAATGCCAACGGCCTGACAAACCGCGTCAGCACCGCTGATGGTGGTGGTGTAATACACTTTGGCTTGCAGTGCATTGCGACGAATCGAGAACGAGTCTTGCTGTGCTTGCTTGCCTTCGGTGGTGTTAATAATGAGTTGAATCTCACCATTCTTCAACCGATCCACGATATGCGGACGGCCTTCGGTCACTTTGTTGACCCGCTCACAGGCAATGCCTTGCTCTTTAAGCAGACGATGCGTGCCACCGGTAGCGACCAACTGAAAGCCCAGTGCAGTCAGCTTACGGGCAATGTCTGGCAGTGCCGCTTTGTCGCTGTCGCGTACCGAAAGGAACGCGCGTTTGACTTCGCCATCGACTGGCTTACCGGGTAGGCGCTCGTTACTGCCGAGTACCGCCTTATAAAACGCTTCGCCAAAGGTTTTGCCCACACCCATGACTTCGCCGGTCGTGTTCATCTCTGGGCCAAGAATAGGGTCGACACCAGGGAATTTGTTGAACGGGAACACCGCTTCTTTGACTGCATAAAAGTCTGGCACGATCTCGCTGGTAAAGCCTTGCGAGATCAGTGTTTGACCCGCCATACAGCGTGCCGCGATTTTGGCCAACGAAGTGCCAATGCATTTAGACACAAACGGCACAGTACGCGAGGCACGTGGGTTGACCTCAAGCACATACACGTCGTTGCCTTTGACCGCAAACTGCACGTTCATCAAGCCAATCACGTTCAGTTCACGCGCCATAGCGATGGTCTGCGCACGCATCACGTCTTGAATTTCATCAGACAGTGAGTACGGTGGCAGCGAGCAAGCCGAGTCACCGGAGTGAACACCCGCTTGTTCGATGTGCTGCATGATACCGCCAATCACCACGTTTTCGCCATCGGACACGCAGTCCACGTCCAATTCAATCGCGTCATCTAATAAACGGTCGAGTAGAACAGGTGAGTCGTTTGAGGCTTGTACCGCATCACGCAAGTAGCGCTTGAGTTCGTCTTCGTTATAGACGATCTCCATCGCACGACCACCCAACACATAACTTGGGCGAACCACCAATGGATAACCGACTTCTGCCGCAGCCATCAAGCCTTCTTCGGCGCTCTTGACGATGCGGTTTGGCGGTTGCAGCAGGTTGAGGCGAATGACCATTTGCTGAAAACGCTCACGGTCTTCGGCACGGTCAATGGCATCAGGTGATGTACCAATAATTGGCACACCAGCCGCTTCAAGCGCACGGGCCAGTTTCAGCGGGGTTTGGCCGCCGTACTGGACGATCACGCCTTTGGGCTTTTCAATGCGGACAATTTCTAGCACATCTTCAAGCGTCAACGGCTCAAAGTACAGACGGTCAGAGGTGTCATAATCGGTCGAGACGGTCTCTGGGTTACAGTTGACCATGATGGTCTCGTAACCGTCATCACGCATGGCAAGCGCCGCATGTACACAGCAATAGTCAAACTCAATGCCTTGACCAATCCGGTTTGGCCCGCCACCCAACACCATGATTTTGTCACGGGTTGATGGGTTAGCTTCGCACTCGTCTTCATAGGTCGAATACATATAGGCGGTGCTGGTCGAGAATTCGGCAGCGCAGGTGTCAACACGCTTATAGACCGGATACACGCCCAAGGCCCAACGACGCTTACGCAATTCTTTTTGCGACACACCCAGTAAGGTCGCCAGACGTAAATCTGACAAGCCTTTGCGTTTGAGTTGACGCATGGTGTCGGCATTTAAGCCACCAAAGCCCATTTGACGCACTTGTTCTTCGGCTTTGACGATGTCTTCAATCTGGACCAAGAACCACGGGTCAATGGCAGTGTATTCAAACACTTGATCAACGCTCATGCCATGACGGAACGCATCTGCCACGTACCAAATGCGCTCGGCACCCGGTACTTTAAGCTCTAAGCGTAGTTTGTCTTCGGCATCAGGTGTGCCGACCGCAATTTTTTCGTCAAAGCCATTCATGCCCACTTCAAGACCGCGCAGTGCTTTTTGCACCGATTCTTGGAAGTTACGGCCAATCGCCATGACTTCACCAACCGACTTCATCTGGGTGGTCAATACGGCATCGGCTTGTGGGAACTTCTCGAAGTTAAAGCGAGGAATCTTGGTGACGACGTAGTCAATCGACGGTTCAAAGCTGGCAGGGGTATTGCCACCAGTGATGTCGTTTTTCAGTTCATCAAGGGTGTAACCCACGGCAAGCTTGGCCGCGATTTTGGCAATTGGGAAACCGGTTGCTTTCGACGCCAATGCCGATGAACGCGACACACGCGGGTTCATTTCAATCACGACCATTCGGCCTGTGTTCGGGCAAATACCAAACTGGACGTTAGAGCCGCCGGTCTCAACGCCAATTTCGCGCAGCACCGCAATCGAGGCATTACGCATCAATTGATATTCTTTGTAGGTCAGGGTTTGTGCAGGGGCAACGGTGATCGAGTCGCCGGTATGCACGCCCATCGGGTCAAAGTTTTCAATCGAGCAGACGATGATGCAGTTGTCGTTTTTGTCACGAACTACTTCCATCTCGTATTCTTTCCAACCAATCAACGACTCATCAATGAGCAGTTGTTTGGTCGGCGACAAGTCAAAGCCGCGTTCGCAAATTTCGATAAATTCTTCGCGGTTGTACGCGATGCCGCCACCCGAACCACCCATGGTGAACGATGGGCGAATGATGCACGGAAAGCCCATGTCGATTTGAATTTTAAATGCTTCTTCCATGTTGCCAGCAACGGCAGCACGTGGGCATTCCAGACCAATGCGGCGCATGGCTTGGTCAAACAGTTTGCGGTCTTCGGCCATTTCGATGGCGTCTTTGGACGCACCAATCAGCTCGACATTAAACTTTTCTAAAATGCCGTTGGCATCAAGCGCCAATGCACAGTTGAGCGCCGTTTGGCCGCCCATGGTGGGCAGTAGGGCATCTGGGCGTTCTTTTTCGATGATCTGGGCAACGGTTTGCCATGTGATCGGTTCGATATAGGTCGAATCGGCCATGCTGGGATCAGTCATGATCGTGGCAGGGTTGGAGTTGACCAAAATAACGCGGTAGCCTTCTTCTTTTAAGGCTTTACAGGCTTGCGCGCCGGAGTACTCAAACTCACAGGCTTGGCCGATCACAATCGGGCCTGCACCAATAATCAGGATGCTTTTAATGTCTGAACGCTTTGGCATGATTAGGCTCCTGTCTTCCGAGCCTGCATCAGCTCAATGAAATGATCAAACAACGGCGCACAATCGTGCGGGCCGGGGCTGGCTTCAGGGTGACCTTGAAAGCTAAACGCGGGCTTGTCGTTGCGATGAATGCCTTGGTTGGAGCCATCAAACAGCGAACGATGGGTCACGCGTAAGGTGTCAGGCAAGGTGTTCTCGTCCACCGCAAAACCGTGGTTTTGGCTGGTGATCATCACCACGCCAGTCTCGACGTTTTGCACCGGATGGTTAGCACCATGGTGGCCAAACTTCATCTTGAGGGTTTTTGCGCCAGAGGCCAGTGCTAACAGTTGATGACCCAAGCAAATACCAAAGACGGGTAGTTCAGTCCCATCAACAATGGTCTTGATCGCGTCGATAGCATAGGTACACGGCGCAGGATCACCAGGACCGTTGGACAAGAACACGCCGTCTGGGTTCATGGCCAGTACATCCGCCGCAGGCGTTTGCGCAGGCACAACCGTGAGGCGGCAACCACGATCCACCAGCATGCGTAGGATGTTGGTCTTCACACCAAAGTCATACGCGACCACATGGAATTTTTCGTCGCTTAATGGCGTAAAGCCTTGGTTCAACTGCCACGAACCACTGGTCCATGCAAAGCCTTCTGGGTCACAGCAGACTTTGGCAAGGTCTAGACCGTTTAAGCCACCAAAGGCACGGGCTTTTTCTAGTGCTACCTCGGCAGTGGCATCAGCACCAGTCAAGATGCAGCCGTTTTGTGCACCTTTTTCGCGCAGAATACGGGTCAGCTTACGGGTGTCAATATCGGCAATTGCGACGACGTCATGCTGCTTTAAATAGTCATCAAGCGATGCAGTCGAGCGAAAGTTACTGGCCAATAAAGGCAGATCACGAATGATCAGGCCAGCGGCCCAGACTTTGTGAATACGGCCTGACTCAACGTCTTCGTCGTTGGTGCCAGTATTGCCAATATGTGGATAGGTCAGAGTGACCATTTGTTGCGCATAACTGGGATCAGTCAGAATTTCCTGATAACCGGTCATGGCGGTGTTAAAAACGACTTCCCCGACGGTTGAACCGTCTGCCCCGATTGAAGTGCCGTAGAAAATACTTCCATCAGCAAGGGCCAAAATGGCAGGTGCGCGCAAGCCTAACCTCCAAAAATCCGGTTATAAAAAAACGAGTAGACATATTTAAGGACAGGGCCGACGGATCAACGCTGGCCTCCTTGGGTCTGCTCGCTTGAGAATGTGGCATATTCTACGGAGGGCTTGGCAATTTGTCCATGAAAAGCATTCGATATGCGCATGCTTTTCGGTGAATTGCGGGTTAGAGATGACTAAATGCTAGAGCAATAAGTGCGCCGTCGTAGTGCATCATTTACAGCAGCGTTACTTCGATCACGTAATCTTACGCATCTCTCTATATTGGCATGTCGGACTACCACACGATTTATCTAGTGGTCAATCACACACCACATTAACCTGATTACAGGACGGCGATGCAGCCATCGCTAATCCAATAACCGATTATTGATTGATACCCAAACACAACCTTGTGGAGTAAAAACGATGAGCAATGACGTATACGACAACATGGATCGTGACCAGATCAAAAAAATGTCTGAAGACACTCGCGAAGATCTGAATGCTGATCCGATTACTGGTGAACCTGGTTCACATCCGCTAGGTACAGGCGTAGGTGCAGCTGGTGGTGCAGCAACAGGCGCGGCTATTGGTGCAGTTGGCGGCCCACTGGGTGCTTTGGCAGGTGGCGCGATTGGTGCAGTAGTTGGTGGACTGGCTGGCCACGCTGCCGGTGAAGCCATTGATCCAACCCACGAAGAAGCCTACTGGCGTGAGGCGCACGTTGCCACACCATATTACAATGACACACTGGCCTATGACCGTGACTACGAAGCAGCATATCGCCTCGGCTACGAAAGCCGTCCGCTATATGGCAAAGACCATCGCTTTGAAGATGCCGACTCGGATTTAGAGCGTAAGTGGGAAGAAATTAAAGGTGAGTCTCGCTTGAAATGGGAAGAAGCCAAACTTGCGACCAAAGATGCATGGAATCGTGTGACCTAATCCTGAATGCTTAGTTCTGATGAATGAACAAAAAAGACGCTCAATGCGTCTTTTTTGTATGTGTACGTGCCTTAACTGAGCAGCGTGATTGGCCAGATCCAATCATCTGCCTGATGAAAGTCCGCTTGATCTTGGCTGTGCTGCAACGCCCAATAGCTTAATGTCTGGTGTGGATGCTCAAGCACCGCACACATGCCAATTTGCAAGATTTCGTCGGATGGAAATAACGCGGATAAATCCACGGTTGCTTCTAAGGCATGGTGGCTAATATTGAGTGCAGTCAGTATCACGCCATTTTCGTGAATCGGCGGCATTTGATTAGGTTGACGATAATGATCAAAACGATAGGCGTTCCACAACCCACGTGGACTAAAATTAAGCTCAATATAAGCGGCATGTCCTTGTTGCCGAATAAACGCTTCCATGCAGGTACGTTCCCACAAGTTATCGGCGCGCGGATGAGTCATGCTTAGATGATCGGGCCAGATCACTGATCCTGCGGCATGCTCTAGGCGGTAAGACAACACCAATTTATGCCGAGGATAACGGGTAATGCTGACTCGAATGCTTGGTGGAGCGATCTCGCTGGCCAAGGGTTCGTACGGTTGTAAGTGTTGCGACTGATCGGTGTTGAGGTGTAGTTTTTTCATGGCCAGGTATCCTTATCTGAATAAAAGTCACAGTCTGATGCAAGTCGTTGCACGACTCTTGTGTAGATACTGTCTAATTAACAGAGCTTCACCTGATGTTACAAGCCTGCGTGATAGGTTAGTTCAACCGCCATACCGGCAGACTATTAAAGGTGAATCACATGTCGATTGCAAAAAACATTGAAATTAGCAGCACGTCTACTGTTAGCTTTGAAGACGCGATTCAGCAGGGTATTGCCAAAGTCAGCGAATCAGTCAAAAACGTCAAAGGTGCATGGATTAAAGAGCAAAAAGTCGGCATTGAAGCAGGAAAAATTATTGATTACAACGTGATGATGATTGTCAGCTTTGTGATTGAAGATAGCCAAAGCGTCGATCAATAAGCGGTACTAGAACTAAAAAAGCGACTCGATTGAGTCGCTTTTTTTATGAGTGTGTCATTTGCTCTACGGCTGATTGTGTGTTTAGTCAGCCAAATGAGAGTAACGAACCAAGTTAGACAAATCTTGATTGGGCTTGCTGGCTTTTTTGAAGATCAAGGCCATTTTGCCAACTTGCTGAACCAGCTGAGCACCAGTGGCGTCACAAAGCCCCTGAATTAAGGCGGCACGTTCTTGGCGATCTTCACCAAATACTTTGATTTTGATGAGCTCGTGGTCGCCAAGGGCGCGAGAGCATTCTTCTAAAACGCCTTCGCTTAAGCCATTGTTGCCCAGCATGACGACGGGATTAAGGGCGTGGCCGATCCGGCGTAGACGTTTGCGTTCCTGATTGGACAAAGCGGGCATGACAACAACCTGTAAAATGCGCATATAAACTGAACCGACTATTGTAGCGCATTTGCTGGTCATACAACCTGCGAGTCGATCAGCTTTTGCCGTAGAATAGTGTATTCGTCATCTTTTTCGCTTGTACGAGGCACTCTTCGCATGGTTACCCGCATTACCAACAAAAAACTCTCCAAGAGTAGCAAGACTTGGATGCAAGAGCATTTGGATGATCCGTTTGTTAAACGCGCGCAAAAAGACGGTTATCGCGCACGTGCGGCGTACAAGCTGCTTGAGATTAACGAGAAGTACAAAATCATTAAAGCGGGCATGACCGTGGTGGATTTGGGCGCAGCACCGGGCAGTTGGTCGCAAATCGCTGGTCGTTTGGTCGGTGATCATGGTTTGTTGGTGGCATCGGATATTTTGCCGATGGATGCGTTGCCGGATGTGACGTTTTTGCAGGGTGATTTTCGCGAGCAAGAAGTGTTTGATCAGTTACTTGAAATTTTAGATGGTCGTGAAGTTGATCTTGTAATTTGTGATATGGCCCCCAATACATCAGGTAACCCCGCTGTCGATCAGCCACGCATGATGTATCTGTGTGAACTCGCGCTGGATTTTGCATCGCGCGTGCTGGGGCCAAAGGGTCAGTTTTTGGTTAAAACGTTTCAGGGTGAAGGGTACGACGAATACAGAAAGTTATTCGGTGAGCAGTTTAAAGTGATCAAAGGGGTCAAACCTCAAGCCTCACGTGCACGCTCCCGCGAAATGTATTTGCTTGGACAATCCCGTCGAATGCCTTGAAAAAATGCCAAATATGACCGTTTGGAACATTTTTTGACAATACCTGTCGACATGGTCGCGTTGTCAGGGTTGCCGCTAGTCGGCAATGGCGTTATGTTGCCATGTGGCCTTAAAATATATGGGAAGAAAGCCTTGTGAGTGATCTCGTCAAGAACACAGTATTGTGGCTTGTCATCATTGGCGTTCTGGTGCTGGTTTTCAGTAACTTCGAAAGCCGTAGCAAACCGGATGTCTTGAACTACTCCCAGTTTGTTGCAGCAGTCAATGCTGGTGAGATCAAGCAAGTCAAAATTGATGGCGAACGCATCAGTGGCGAAAAGCAAAGCGGTGCACAATTTGAAACGGTGCGGCCTGCTGTTACTGATACCGAGCTAATGCCTACGCTGATTAAGCAAAAAGTCGAAGTTCAAGGCGCAGCGCCTGAACGCCAAGGCTTGCTGATGCAGTTGCTGATCGCCAGCTTCCCAGTCTTGCTGATTATTTTGTTGTTCATGTTTTTCATGCGCAATATGCAAGGTGGTGCCGGTGGTAAAAGCGGTCCGATGAGTTTTGGCAAATCCAAAGCCAAGCTGATGACCGAAGATCAAATCAAACTGACCTTTGCTGATGTCGCTGGTTGCGATGAAGCCAAGCAGGAAGTGGTCGAAATTGTCGAATTCTTGCGTGATCCCACCAAGTTTAAACGTCTAGGCGCGATGATTCCGCGTGGCGTGCTGATGGTGGGGCCACCAGGTACTGGTAAAACCTTGCTGGCCAAAGCCATTGCAGGCGAAGCCAAAGTGCCGTTTTTCTCGATCTCCGGTTCTGACTTTGTCGAAATGTTTGTAGGTGTCGGTGCATCCCGCGTCCGTGACATGTTTGAGCAAGCCAAGCGCCAAGCACCGTGCATCATCTTTATTGATGAGATTGATGCGGTTGGTCGTCAACGCGGCGGCGGTGGTATGA
>JBBKWH010000065.1:0-46111 GCA_037968855.1 Moraxellaceae bacterium
CTCCTCGGTTCGTTTTTCTCGAAAACGTCAGGGGATTACTTTCCAGTGGCGGGTTCACGCCAGTCATCACAGCGTTGGTCACCCTCGGGTTCGACGTTGAATGGGGAGTATTGGCCGCAAGCCAAGTTGGCGCTACACACCGCCGTGAGCGAGTTTTCATGCTGGCCTACCGTGACCGTTTGCGGCAACAACAACCGCACCGGGCTAACAGCAAAATCCAGCGACGGGCTATCAACAGCAGCCAAGGCATGGGCGACGCCAACAGCGACGGACTACAAGCGCGGGGACAATCCATCGGATCATCGTCGCAACACGCCTTGCATCGCAGCTCAGGCAGCACGGTGGCCTACGCTGGACGTATGCAGCCAAGTCAGGGATATGGCCAAGACAAAAGTAACGATCGGTCTACCAGCATCAGCAGCCAACTGGCCAACGCCCTCGGCTTCGGATTGCGATCGGGGCGGAGTGCAGACAGCGAACATGTCCGGCCAGTCATTAACTCAGACAGTCAACAGCTATTCGCGCCGGGTCCTGAATCAGATCGATGGGGTGGAATTGTCGCCAACCATGCGCATCTTGCCCCGGCGACTGAACCCGATGTTTGTTTGCTGGCTGATGGGGTGGCCTACATGGTGGACGCATCCCGATCAGATCAAGTCCGCGCCTGTGGAAATGGTGTTGTACCGCTACAAGCTGCAGGTGCATTTGTCGCACTTGTTCAACGCGCAGGAATCTAGGGAGAGAGCGGCATGAGTATTTTTAAGCAAATCCCAAAATCAGAATGGCCTGAACAACCTGATCACTTGGTACGGGTTTACAAAAGCACTGATTTTTTGGTGCAGGAATATGCCGAGCCAAGCGGCGTGACCCGTCTAACCATCAATTCGACAAAGCGGAAAAATGGCATGTGGGTGGATGGGATTACTTGGGATCAGTTGATGCACGTCAAGCGCATGATCGGTTACAGCAATGTGTGCGCAGTCGAGATTTATCCGCCTGATCGGGATGTGGTTAATGTTGCCAATATTCGGCATTTGTGGCTGGTCGATATGCCGGATTTTGCATGGCAGAAGGATGGTGATGTATGAAAAAACCAGCATTAAAACTAGCCGCTGCATGGGCTGCAACATGTATCGCATCAAGCATTAAGCGGCAGATCGTTTGGATTTTTCAGCGTGAATTTTTAGTTGGTTTTGTCGCAGTGATTGGCTTGATTTGCAATGTGCTGACAATTCCGATCCGGTTTTTTTGGGTGATGCGATGGGCGTATGTGGAGATGCGTACTGCACGGGATGACAAAAACGCGTGGGCACACATCAAACGGTTTTGGCGAGCAGGGAGTATCTGAATGACACACACAAACATTTTAGCGCCCTGCCGTTATTGCGGCCACCAAGCAATGTCTTGGCGCGCCCCAGTTGGCCTCGGTTATCAAATCGCGTGCAGCAATGCTGACTGTCACTCACGACATGCTGCAAAGGGGATTGTGGCGCATACGAGTGCGCAGGGGGCGGCAGCAAAATGGAATCAACGGCAGGGAGCGCCTACAACATGAGCGGACATCAAAAGTTACAAGCAACAAACACCATGACGCTCCAAGAGGCGCGTGAGACCGGATTGCTTGAGCTATGGCAGCCCAAGCGCGCACGCAATAACCCCGTTCGCCACAAGCTCGGCAAGATCGCCCAGCAAGCCAAGCGTGACATCAAAGCCACTCCAGCCGACCCAAAGCTGACACCAGATGAGGTGTTTACGCTGCGTCTGCCGTGGCCACCGTCTATTAACCATCTGTATGAGCGCAGTGCCGATGGTGGTCAGCACATCGGTAGGGCTGGCAAGGCATACATCAGTCGTGTGGCGGAGCTTGTCACTGTCAATCGACTGGTGGGCAAGGTTGGCAGCGCATTGATCGACATCGTGATGGTCTTGCATGAGCCAAACAACGGACACGTCCATGACTCTGACAACTATCGCAAATGTCTTTTTGATGCGCTGACAAAATCGGGTTTTTGGCGGGATGACCAGCAAATCAAGCTGGACTTAACGGTAATGGGTGAGCCGGTAAAACATGGATCGGTTGAGCTGGCGATACGGCTGCATAAGCCGATCACGGCATTTGATGCAGCAAAACTAATGGAGATGATTTGATGGGAGCGCAAGCGATGGAACAGGGAAGCAAGGTCACATGCGTTTTTGGTGCTGGTGTTTGGATCATCACGCATGATTTTGGTGGTGGGTTTTATGAGATTCGGCAGGGCGATGTGTCGACACATGCTTATGCCCGTCATTTGCAGGGAGTGGCGTGATGGGACAGTTAAAGCTCGAAGTGCCGCAGGACTTGCGCGAAATGTCGTTTGTGTTGTCGCAGTGGGGCATTTGGACGCGCACAGCATTGGATATGCCGACGACATATCGTTGTCAGTTAGCCGCTTTGGTCGATAGTGCGCAGTTGGTCAAAAAGAGCCGTATGCCGACGCTGTATCTTGGTGATGATGTATGTGGGTCAGTAGATGCGTTGATGGGCATACTCAAGATTGAGCAGCCTATTTTGTTTGATTGGATCGACCATCATTACCGCAAGGGTATCCCGCTCAAGGCATTAGCAGGCATGACCAAGGCGTCTGACGGCAAAGGCGGTATATCTGAGCATAAGGTGGTGCAAATCTTGGTTAAGGCGGAGGAGTATTTGATGGGTATTGCACGACGCATTGAAGCGCAAAACAAACATCATTGACAGCTTGCACAACTACGAGCAACATAGTATAAAAGTGTTATGTTGCCGTCATTGCATCAAACACACATAGCCCTGCCATTTGCGCGGGGCTTTTTTACGTCCTGAATTTGAGTTTTAACCAGACCCGCTTCGGCGGGTTTTTGTTTGCCGTCCGACCGCAGCACGGGGAGGGTCGGGCGGTTTTTTATTATTGGAGCGCGTCATGGATCAGATGCTATTGATTAACTGGTTGTTGCTAATCGTTGCCGCTGGCGTACTCATTGCGATCATTGCTATTGCATATCGTCGTCATTGCATGATCAAAGCGTTTGAGATTGAGCAGGCTCGGTTGCAGGCCTATTTTGATGATCAGGTGCGGCGTGGGGCGCGGATCACTGAGCATCGTATAAAACTATGACCAAGCGTCCTATGCCGCCAGCATATCCAATTGCCGGTGACTTTGCCGCAGCGCCAGAGGTCTTTGAGTGGATGCAATCAACACTGTTTGATAAAGACCATACGCTGTACAACCCAGACCATGAGCACCTGCATCACCTCGACATGCCGCGCCTATCATTTTTGTGGGCTGATGTTGAGGCGTCGCAAAAGCAACGCCAGATTCTAGGGACATGCGAAAAGGTGGCGTTTCGTGCGGGTGGCTGGCAGAAGTTGCGGCAAGAGTCACAGATGAATGATTGGTTTGGCGAGGTACCAGAGTACCTGATCACGCTTGATGCGGAACATTGCAGGGCGTGTAGTGATGCTGACTTTTGCGCATTGATTGAGCACGAGATTTACCACATCGCACAGGCCAAGGACATCTTTGGTTTACCCAAATTCAGCCGCATGACGGGTGAGCCATCGCTGATGATTGCGGCGCATGACGTCGAGGAGTTTGTGGGCGTTGTACGTCGCTATGGTGCATCTGAGAGTGTGCAACGGATGGTCGATGCCGCAAACAATGGCCCGACGCTATCACGCGCAAATATCGCGCACGCTTGCGGCACTTGTATGCTGCGGCTGGCTTAATTTTTTTGTCCGTTAGGATTTACCTAGCTTTACGAGGTGGCGGATCATGGCAACCCTAAACGATGGGGTGAAAGCCTTTATCGTTCAGGCGCTTGCTGGCTTTGATACGCCAACTCAAGTATCTGAGTCTGTAAAGGCTGAGTTTGGCATAGAGATTAGTCGGCAGCACATCTCAATCTACGACCCAACCAAGGCGCAAGGCAGGAAGCTCAGTCAAAAATGGCGTGACTACTTTGCAAGCGAGCGCAAGAGGTTTAGAGAGGAGCGCGAGAACATCGCTATTGCGAACCGCGCATACCGACTCAAGCGCTTGCAGAATATTGTCGACAATGCTGGAAAAAATAGCTTTTTGATAATGGCCGCACTTGAACAGGCAGCCAAAGATGAGGGTGGTATGTACACGAACACCCGCATAGAAAAAGCCCCTGATACGCCAGACACGCCAAAACCAGACTACACGCTGCAAATCAAACCGGATGAGGATGTGCCTAATGAGCCAATCCTCTGACGACAAGCCAGTACAACTAACACCCAAGCAAGCCAACATCTATGTGTGGGGCTGGCAGCCTAACGCCCGCTTTCGTGACGCAGTGTGCGGTCGTCGCTTTGGCAAGACGTTTTTAGGCAAGGCTGAGATGCGGCGTGCTGCACGTCTAGCGATGCAATGGGGCGTGTCTGTCGAGGATGAAATATGGTACGGCGCACCCACGTTTAAACAAGCCAAGCGCGTGTTCTGGCGACGGCTTAAGCAAGCCATCCCGAAGTCATGGCGGGCAGGCAAGCCGAACGAGACCGAGTGCAGCATCCTCTTGATATCAGGCCATGTGATGCGGGTTGTTGGACTGGACAACTATGATGACCTGCGCGGGTCAGGTTTGTTTTTTGCTCTGATTGATGAGTGGGCTGATACCAAGTACGCAGCATGGGAGGAAGTGATACGCCCTATGCTTTCAACCTGCAAATACACGGTTAATGGCGTACAGCGGGTAGGCGGTCATGCTCTGCGCATTGGTACGCCCAAGGGATTTAATCACTGCTACGACACCTATCTGGACGGTCAGGGCAAAGAGTCAGACCACAAGTCATGGCTGTACACGTCGCTTGATGGTGGCAACGTACCCGCAGAGGAGCTAGATGCAGCCCGTCGCAAGATGGATCCGCGCACGTTTCGACAGGAGTACGAGGCTAGCTTCGAGAACTATCAGGGAGTTATTTACTACTGCTTTGATCGTCGTCTTAATCACACAGATGCGGTTATTGAGGCGGGCGATGTGCTGCATATCGGCATGGACTTCAACGTGGGCAAGATGGCTGGTGTGGTGTTTGTTGTGCGCGGTGGCAATCCAATCGCAGTCGATGAATTGCACACGGTTTTTGATACCCCAGCGATGATCCAAAACATTAAAAACCGTTTTGCAGATCACAAGGTTTGTGTCTATCCCGATGCGTCTGGCCAGAACCGCAAGTCAAGTAACGCCAGTGAAACTGATTTAACACTACTGCGCAAAGCTGGCTTTGTCGTGGTGGTTGATAAGTCAAATCCTGCTGTGAAAGACCGCATCAACAGCAAAAATGCCGTGCTGTGCAACTCAGTTGGCGAGCGTCGCATGTATGTCAATACGCATACCTGCCCAGAATACACGCGGTCACTTGAGCGTCAGATCTGGAAAGAAAATGGCGAACCGGACAAAGATGGTGGATTTGATCACCTGAATGACGCGGGTGGCTACTTCATCTACAAAGAATATCCGCTCAAAGCGCGTATGCGCATCAGCAAATCAATGGTGGATCGAGCATGAGCAAAACCAAAAAGGGCTGGTGGGCGCACATCCGGCCATCAGTTTTAGAGAAGGCAGGGCGTCCGGTTGTTGAACATCTGCCGCCCCGCTTTGAGGTGCCACAACTTCCAGCCGGTGTTGTTCCGCAGGGTGTGTCATCCGCTATTGCGCAAGATTCGTCACTTGGTTACATGGGCGACTGCGTTGCCAATGCCAACAACTACGGCATCTACCCGCGCTTTCGTGGCTATGCGTATTTAGCGCAGTTATCCCAGATTAGTGAGTTCCGCTCACCGTCTGAGACGATTGCAACAGAGATGACGCGGGAGTGGATCAAGCTGGTTAGCACTGGTGATGATGATCACTCTGAGCAAATCAATGCGCTTGCGGCCGAGATGGATCGTCTTAAGTTGCGAGATGTCTTTAAGCAGGCGATTGAGCACGACGGGTTTTTTGGTCGTGGCATGATCTATATCGATGTGGACCAGCGCGGCATTGACAGCACTCCACTGGTTCTTGACCCGCGCACAATCAAAAAAGGCTCACTGGTTGGCTTTAAAGCGATTGAGCCAATTTGGACAACGCCGAGTCAATACAACTCAATCGACCCAACGGCACGCGACTTCTACCGACCAACAGGCTGGTACGTCATGGGGCGCGAGGTCCACGCATCACGCCTAATGATGATGGTTGCGCGACCACTGCCGGACATGCTTAAAGCCGCTTATAACTTTAGTGGCATCAGTATGTCGCAATTGATTGAGCCGTATGTTGATTCGTGGCTACAGACCCGCAAGTCTGTGTCGGATGTGATCAAGGCATTTTCATTCAATGGCCTAAAAACAGACATGCAGACGCAGTTGGCTGGCAGTGTTGGTGGTGATGACGGTGGTGGGGCTGATGATCTGTTTAACCGGGTGGATTTGTACAATCGCACTCGTGACAACCGTGGTTTGATGCTGCTGGACAAAGAGTCCGAGGAGTTTTTTCAGTTCAACACACCGTTGTCCACGCTTGATGCCCTGCAAGCTCAGTCACAAGAGCAAATGGCGACACCTTGTCATATTCCGCTGGTTAAACTGCTAGGCATTACGCCAAGCGGCTTAAACGCATCAAGCGAGGGGGAGATCAAGGTCTTTTATGATTTTGTGCGCGCCCAGCAGGAGAGCATGCTTACCGATGCGTTGGTGCTTGCGCTCAAGGTCATGCAGTTGTCACTTTTTGGTCAGATTTATGACGGCATCAGCTTTGAGTATCAGTCACTTGATCAAGAGACGCCTGAGCAAGCCGCAACCACCCAGAAGACCAAGGTTGAAACGGGCGCGGCTCTGATTGATGCAGGTGTTATCAGTGCAGAGGAGGAGCGCGCACGTATCGCATCCGATCCTGATAGCGGGTACAACGGGCTAGACGCTGACGAGGTGCCAAGTGTCAAAGCAGACAACACTGAGAGCGATCCAGCCTAATATCGGTGTGGAGGTCGCTTACCGCAAGGGCTTGATCAAGCTGCTGGCTGATATGCAAGCGGACTTGCTGACAGGGCTTAGTCCAGAGCTTACCGCCGACACAATGGCTCAAGATCGAAGCATCCCAAAGTTTCTCCAGTCGTTCTTTCGCGGCTGGTCAAGCAAGTGGCGCAAGAATTTGGATGCTATTGCGCCTGACATGATTGAGAGGTTTATTCGGCAGTCGTTTGGCCACACAGATCGAACAATGATGAATGCGCTCAAGAAGGCTGGTTTTGCTATCGACTTTACGATGACTCAAAAAGTTGAAGAAGTGACTCAGGCTGCAATTGGCGAAAACGTCAGTCTGATCAACTCGTGGGCTAATGGTTACTTTGCGGGGATTGAGCAAGACGTGTGGCAAGCCATCAGGACAGGTAGCGACTTAAAGACGCTGACTGACCAGCTACAGACGCGCTACGGCATGACTAGGCGTCAGGCTGAATTTACGGCACGCGACCAAAACGCCAAGGCCAAGGCCGCGATTGAAAAGACGCGGCGGCTTGAGCTAGGTATCACGCAGGCCATTTGGCAGCACTCACACGCAGGCAAGAAGCCTCGACCGTCACACGTCAAAGCCAATGGCAAGGTATTCGATATTGAAAAGGGCATGTATCTTGACGGCAAATGGGTTCAGCCTGCCGAGGAATTCAATTGTCGCTGTACATCACGAGCGATTATTGCGGGGTTTAATCCATGAGATTGGTAGCTGACATCAAGTTAAGGCGTTACGGCTGGTATGGGGTGATCTTGCTTGATCTGTTCAGCCCAGTTCTACCAAAAAAGCTGTATCAATGGCTGATTATTCGATGTTACACGATCAAGATAAGATCCAGAAATTCAACAACCAGACCCGCCTAGTGCGGGTTTTTTAATGGAGGTTTTATGAGCGACTTAGCGGTAAAGCAGTTTGTTCGCCTTGAGATTATCAAGGTCATGATCGACCGAGGTTCGATTCTTTTGGAAGAATTTTCAGACGTGCGCGCAGTGGTTGACTTTATTGTTGGCGAAGACCCTGAGCTAGCCCCAAAAGAAAAGTCCGAAGGTTTATAAAATCATGACGAAACTAGCACTTGACCGCAGCGTGCGAACCAAGACCGCTGATGGTCATTTGCGCGTTGCTGTATCGCCAATCAGTAAGGCCACGGTCAATCCGTACTACGGCAAAGAGATTCCCAATCATGAGTCGCTTGGCCTAGACCCAACCAAGATTTATTACTTGCTGCGCTGTCCGGTCGAACTGGAGCGTGCGGCACCAACCTTTTGCAACCTGCCAATCCTGATTAAGCATCAGCCCGTCTCATCTACCGATCACCCTAAAGAGTTGGTCGTGGGTGCTACGGGTAGCGATGCATGCTTTGCCGTGCCTTATCTACAGGTCTCTATGTCGATTTGGGATGACGCAGCAATTGCAGGGATTGAAAGCAAGGAGCAAGCCGAGCTTTCAAGCGGCTATCGCTACACAGCGGATATGACCGCAGGCGAGTTTGAAGGAACCAAGTATGACGGCGTGATGCGAGGCATCGTAGGCAATCACGTCGCTCTCGTAGACGTTGGCCGAGCCGGTCATGACGTAGTTGTGCAAGACCAAAATCCATTTAGACCAGAGGGTATACCGATGACCAAAGCTCAAAAGCTCGCGTTGGCTCGCGCCAATGCGCGTAATAAAGCACGAACAGATTTGTCAGCTTTGCTGGCAACTGATGCAAAGCCGGAGCAGATTGACGCGATCTTAGCCAAGATGGCGCAAGACGAAGCCGACGAAGTTAAAAAAGTTGAGGATGAAGATCCTGAGCCGAAAGAAGACCCGAAAGCTGAAGATGAAGACGATCTGAAAGACAAGCCTAAGGCTGAAGATGAAGATCCTGAGCCTGAAACTGTCTCAAAAGCCGCTATGGACAAGGCAATCAAAATCGCCCAAGACCAAGCCTCCACCACCGCTGTTGCTCGCGTTACCGCGCTGTATGACGCTCGTGATGCTGTTAAGCCGCTGGTTGGTGCTGTTGCGCTAGACAGTGCTGAAGAAGTCTACAAATTTGCGCTTGATCAAAAGGGCGTTGACACCAAGGGCGTGCATCCAAGCGCCTACAAGCCGATGGTCGATATGCTGCTAAAAGGCGAGCAAACCAAACAACCAGTGCGAATGGCTGCTGATGCTGCATCTGTCAAAGATGTGGCTTCAAAGCCGAATTTCGCACGTATCAAAATGGCATAAAGGGGGTTCTCAATGTCAGGTTTTCAATCCACTGTAAATTTACAGCAAGCTCCAGCGGTCGCTGGTGACTTCGCTAGCGCCAATCCTCGTGCTAGTCGCTTGGCAGGCGAGGGCGCTCTGGTCGTTGGCAGTGCTGGCTGCACTATTGGGCGCTTCGCATGGGTAAGCGGCACTCAGGTGACTAACGCTGGTTCAGGCGTTCCATCTGGCTTTGTGCATCGTGAAATGCAAGCGGTCATTACCACATATCTTGCTGAAGGTTCAAACGTCATCCCTGCTGGTCGTCAAATCACGCTGATGGTTGCTGGTGATTTTTGGGCTAAGACGCTCACCACTGCGACAGTTGGTCAAAAGGTCTTTGCGTCACTAACGACCGGCGAAGTCAAAACCGATGCCGCAGGTGCAACTGTTGCCGGTTATATCGAAACCGAATGGAAGGTGGCCAGCGCGGCGGCGGCCAACGAATTGATCAAAATTACCACTTGGGGGGTATAACGAATGGATCCATTAGTACTGGCGATGTACGGCATTCATTTGCCGCAGGGCGTTCGCGTTGAGGCGTTCGCCCAAGACGCCCAGATTGCAACAGTAACAACTCCAAACGGTGGCATCCCATCATTCTTGCTCAACTACATGGACCCCAAAATCATTGACGTGCTGGTCGCGCCAATGAAAGCGGCTGAAATCGTTGGTGAAACAAAGAAAGGTGACTGGACTACCGAAACGGCAACCTTTCCGGTCATTGAATCCACTGGCGAAACATCAAGCTACGGTGATTACAGCGAAAACGGCTCCACTGGTGTCAATTCAGCGTTTCCGCAGCGCCAATCCTATCACTATCAGACCATGACCCAATGGGGCGAAATGCAGCTTGAAAAAGCTGGCTTGGCAGGTATCGACTGGGCATCACGCGTCAACATTGCATCTGTCCTCACGCTGAACAAGTACCAGAACAAAACGTACTTCTTTGGTGTGGCTGGTCTGCAAAACTATGGCCTGTTAAATGACCCTAGCCTGCCAGCATCCATCACCCCGACCGCGCAATTCAATGATGCGGGTACAACGGCGGCAGAAGTTTTTGAAAACATTCGCCTGCTGTTCGTGAAACTGCAAACCCAGTGCGGTGGCACGATTGACCAAGAAGCCCCAATGACGTTGACGATGTCTCCGACCGTCAGCGTGGCGATGAACAAGACCAACGAATTCAATGTCAACGTGACCGACCAACTTAAGAAGAACTTTCCAAATCTTAAGATCGTCACTGCTGTTGAATATTCGCTGGTTGCTGGCGAACTGGTGCAGTTGATGGTTGATGTGATTGACGGTCAAGAAACCGCTACCTGCGCATATACCGAAAAAATGCGTGCGCATCGCATTGTTCTGGAAACCTCCAGCTACAAGCAGAAAAAATCACAAGGTACGTTCGGTACGATCATTTACCGTCCGTTCGCTATCGCATCAATGTTGGGGGTGTAACGTGGCAGTAGCAAAAAAACCTAAGACCGCAAATGTGGTCACCGTTGGTTGCAAGATCCCCAATGGTCTAGTGCTTCGCGTCAACGATGTAGAAGTAACCATCGCTGGCTCAAATAGCAGCAAAGTGATCGGCGGCTATGGCCTGACCCAAGTTGATGCTGACTTTTGGTCGGCATGGCTTGAGCGCAACTCCGGCCTGTCCTTTGTGCGCAACGACTTTGTGTTTGCGCATGAAAAGGCAGCGAGCACCAAGGCGCAAGCCAACGAAATGGCCGATGAGAAGACTGGCTTAGAGCAGCTTGACCCGAACGCCAAGCCTGCTGGCATCACTGATCTGGATAAATAAGCCATGGCTATTGTCGTTTTTGATTTGCCAGCGTTTAAGTCAGCCTATCCTGAATTTGCGGGGGTGGCTGATCCAGCACTACAGCAATATTTCGCACAGGCTGAGCAGTTGGTAAACAATACCGACAACAGCCGTGTGAGCAGCATCACAGAGCGGACGTTGTTGTTAAGCCTGCTAGTTGCTCATGTTGCCAAGATGCGCCTATCCGCTGCCAGTGGTGGCGGACTGGTTGGGCGTGTTAGCTCTGCGACCGAGGGTTCGGTGTCGGTGTCTGCTGACATGGGGCCAACAACCAATACCCAAGCATGGTACATCCAAACAACGTATGGCGCGGACTACTGGGCATTAACTGCCAAGTACCGCACATTCCACTATCGGAGATGAGCACATGGCGAGCGTGACTGGTGGCAATGGCCTTGCTGCGATCCTTGATCGCATTAGCCAGCAAATCAAAGAGGCGGGGACGCTATACGTTGGTTTTTTTGCAAGTGAGACGTATCCAGACGGCACACATGTTGCCGAGGTTGCATATCACAACGAATACGGGACAGATAAATCACCCCCACGTCCATTTTTTCGGCAGATGATTGCCGCAAAGCAATCTGGGTGGGGGGTGTCTTTTGGCAATATTGCACGCAACCAAAACTATGATTTTACCCGAGTGTTGCCGCTTATGGGCGAGGGCATCAAGGATCAATTGACTAAGTCCATCGTTGACTTCACCAGCCCGGCAAACGCAGTCAGCACGATTGCACGCAAGGGTTTTGACAAGCCGCTAATCGACACTGGCCAGATGCAACGCGCAACGGGATACAAGGTGCGCAAAGAATGAATCTACATGGGCTGGTGCGTGGTGCAATACAGTCGGTTAACCCAGATATTCCCGCATCGATTCGTCGGTCAGCGGGTTATTTGGTCAATGGCGCAGGCAAGCAAGAACCACAGTTTGAAACGCTGGACGGTAGTGTGCAGGTTCAGCCGCTCGATGGCGGCCTACTGCAACATGCCAATAATCTGAATTTGCAGGGCACATTACGCGCCGTCTATTTGTATGGCCATTGGTTTGGCGTAGTGCGTTATGGCGGGAATGGCGGCGATGTGCTGACCTTTACTGATTCGGCGATTGGCGAATCAGATTGGCTGGTGGTATCGGTGGTTGAGGCATGGCCAGACTGGACGAGGGTGATCGCATGCCTACAATCAACATAACCGCAGATGATGTGTATACAGATCTACGGAGCTTCATTCTGTCGATGATTGCTATCGATGGATCAAAGGTGGTCCAAGGGCTGACTAATCGCGCAGCTATGCCGTCGGGTGACTTTATCGCCATGACGATGCTGTACAGCAATCGATTAGCCACCAACTCAAGCGCATACACGGAAGACACTCAAACGGTCACCAAGCGGCATGACGTGGCAATCCAGATTGATTGCTACGGTTTGCAGGCATTCGAGTGGGCAACCATGCTGTCAACTCTGCTGCGCGATGACATTGGCACCATGGCATTCCCTGCGGATATTCAGCCGCTACATGCGGACGATCCAAAGCAGATGGCTATCGTCAATGCTGAACAGCAGTATGAGCAGCGCTGGATGGTTGAATCTCGATTTCAAATCAATTCAGCAATCAGTCTTACGATTGAGACAGCAAACGTGCTGGGCGAGGTAACGCTTTACCCAACACTCTAAACCCTAATATGTCACCGCCCCTTGTTTGGGGCTTTTTTGCGTGGAGATGATTTAATGTCAAGTATTCCGGCCAGCACGCTCGTTGCTGTCAACCCGTCGGTCATTGATGCGGGTAGCTCACTGCTATCGCTTACTGGCCTGTTTTTAACAGATAGCGCCTATGCACCGACCAATACGGTGCTGAGCTTTGCCAAGGCGTCCGAAGTGGCGGCCTATTTTGGCTCGGCTTCGGTGGAGGCTGCCGCAGCATCCACTTATTTCAAGGGCAACACAGGTTCGACAAGCAAGCCTAGCACTGTGTATTTTGCGGCTTACGTTCCTCTTTCTATTGGCCTAGTCCCGCCCATTGGTGGTGGCGACCCCTTGCCTCCCGCTGAAGACGGCGTCTCTGCATTTTTGCGCGGGGCGTCACTAAAGGGAACTACTCTTGCTCAATTGCAGGCGATGTCTGGCGACTTCAGTATTGATGTTGATGGCGCTACATTGGCTGATGATCCAATTGACTTCTCTGCTGCGACTAGCTTTGACGATGCCGCCAGCATTTTGAGCGCCGCGTTAGGCGACATTCCTGTCGAGTTTGATGCCGATCTGTTCTGCTTCTTTGTTCGCTCAGAAACCACAGGCGACACATCCACGATCACAGCAGCAACTGGCACTCTGGCTCAATTGCTGCGCATGACAACAGCATTCCCAATCACTGTGTCGCAAGGCAGTAACGGCGCCGCACTACCAGAAACCATGGATCAGATTGTTGGTCTGACTCAAAAGTTCTCAACATTCACCACGATTTTTGAGCCGGATGCCGATGGCAAAGACGCTCTTGCTGGTTGGGTTAATGGCCAGAATTCTGGTTATGCCTATATTGCATGGGATACCGACTCAAACGCACTGATTGGTGCGGCGGACTGCTTGGGCCTGCGCTTGCGCTCCAGTGAGCTTTCAGGCACATCACCAATCTACGCGCCAACAGAAACGGATGGGCTTGCGCTGGCTGCCTTTGTTATGGGTACTGCTGCATCAATTGATTTTGCTCAAACCAATGGTCGCATCACGTTCGCTTACAAAGGGCAGGTTGGCTTAGTGCCGACCGTTACCGATGCAGGCGATGCCACTACCTTGAAGGCAAATGGCTACAACTTCTACGGCAGCTACGCAACCAAGAGCGCCGAGTTCCAGTTGTTCCAGACTGGCATGATTGCGGGTGAATGGAAGTGGCTTGATACGTTCCTAAACCAGATCTACATGAACAGCCGCATCCAGCAGGTGCTTATGCAGTTATTGGCTTCAGTCAATTCGATCCCGTACAACACCGACGGCTACAACATGCTTCGCGCAACAATCTCGAAGCCAGCCGCTGAATTCCTGAGCTTTGGCAGCATCCGCGCAGGCATTCCGCTGGATACCGAACAAGCATCTATCGTCAATCAGCAGGCGGGTGTCGGGATTGATGATGTGCTGTCAACAACCGGTTGGTACCTACAGATTTTGCCTGCCACATCTCAGGCTCGTAGTGCTCGCACCACGCCGCCCATGAAGTTCTGGTACACCGATGGCGGCAGCATTCATGGCATCGTCCTTGACTCAATCAACGTACTTTAAGGGGTAGACCATGGGGTCGATTACCAGTTCAAACAGCAGTTTTATTCTGACTGCAACCCAAGTGTTTCCCGCTCCGCAGTCGCTCGGTGGCTACGCAGTCGATGATGCGTTTATGAGCGATGCCATTGATTTGGCCGAGGTGTTGATGGGTGTTGATGGCAAGCTATCAGCGGGCTACACACCAAATCCAACCAAGATCACCATCGCGCTACAGGCGGACAGTCCAAGCATTAAAATCTTTGATGCTCTCATTGCTGCAACCAAGGCCGCCAAGGATGTGATCTTTTTGGGTGGCTCAATCGCGCTGCCAAGCGTCGGCAAGTCTTACACGCTAACCAAGGGCGTGCTGACCAATGCCAATGTCATGCCTGATGCAAAAAAGACTCTACAGCCACAGAAGTACGTTATTACGTTTGAGTCTGTTGCTTACTCACTACTGGGAGCGTAACGAATGGCTCGCAAGACAGTAAGCATCAAGATCTCTGACGCTGGTCGTGACGCAGGTAAAACCTTTGTGATCACCGAGATGTCAGCAGAATCCGGTGAGCGATTCGCGGCACGCGCATTGCTCGCACTGACCAGTTCCGGCGCTGAAGTTCCAGACGGAATTGGACAGGCCAGCATGGCCACCATGGCGGTATTTGGCATGAAGGCATTTCTATCGCTTGATTATGACCGCATCTCCCCATTGCTGACTGAGATGATGAGCTATGTCCAGATTGATATGGGTGGCGGTGTGGTGCGTCCGATCATGGAGGGCTGCGGCGACATTGAAGAAGTCCCAACCTTGCTCAAGCTGCGCAAGGCGTTCCTAGAGCTTCATCTGGGTTTTTCTATTGCCGATCTAACCCAGACTTCGGGGTTGGCTTCGGCAGCGAAAACAGACGGGTCCTAGAGTACGTCAATACGCCGTCACTGATCGCAACCATCGTATCAAGCCGCTTGGCCTCGCTCCATGAACTGCAAACGGTTTATGGGGTTGAGGATGCTTACAACCTGCTTGAGATTATTAACATTGATGCACACAACAAGGCGGTCTTAAATGTCGACAGTCATTGATGAGCTAGTGATGGCGTTTGGCTTGGATGGCTCCAAGTTTGAAGCGGGAGCCAAAAAAGCAAGTGGCAACCTCAAGAAGCTCAAAGAGGATGCAGGTAAGACCGCTAAGGATATGGAGGCCGAGGGGCAAAAGGCCGCTCGCTTCTTCACCCAGATGCAGACCGCAGCCATACAGTTTTTTGGCGTACTGGCTGGCGCGACTGGCCTAACGCAAATGATCACGCAGGTGGTTGCGCTTGAGGCTCAGTTGGGGCGGCTTGCTGATCGCACGGGTCAGGCGTCTGAGTCGCTTCAAGCCTTTGGCAATGTTGCTGAGTTGTTTGGCGGTAAGGCTGAAGACATGCAGGCAGGCATGTCCGCATTATCGCAAGCCATGGTCAACATGAAGTACAAGGGTGAGATGTCGCCCACGCTGATGCTGTTTAGTCAGTTGGGCGTGCGAATCGCTGATGCTAACGGTCAGATGCGAGATCAGAGCGATATTCTGCTGGATCTTGCCTCAACATCGGAGCGCATGAGCAAGCAGGATTTCTTTAATCTGGCTCAGTCGGCTGGATTAAATCCCAGCATGATCGAAGTGGTCATGAAAGGGCGTCGTGAGCTTGAGAAGTATCTGACAGAGCAGCGCAAGAACAGCTTGGTCACCAAGGATCAGACAGACAAAGCGCGGCGGCTCAGTGAGCAATTCGGACAGCTTAAGCAGTCCGGTGCGGCAATGTCTCGCGAGTTTGTGTCCAGTATTACCCCAGCGATTGAGCGATTTTTCGGCTTTGTCAAAGACGGCTTTACATGGATGCAGGAAAATCAAGACATGGTGCAAGCCGTGCTTGTTGGTATTGCTGGTGTGATTGCTGCGTACTTTGTGCCGTCATTGATTGCGGCAAGCATTGCAGCCGCACCTCTGATTATCTTGGTTGGTGGCTTGGCTCTGGCGATTGGCGGATTGTGGAGTGATTATCAGGCTTGGAAAAAGGGCGGCGAGTCGCTGATTAACTGGGCGAAGTGGAAGGCTGAGCTAGACCCTGCAATTAAGAGAATTGGTGATTTGATTGAGACGATCTCCAACCTTGGAAGTAAATACAATGTATTAACCCGCCTAAAAGAAACCTTTGTCGCTGTGTTTAAGGTGATTGGCGAGCAAGTGAGCGTGGCAATCAAGACAATCGGCGGACTGGCTGACGTTATTGACAAGCTGCTACAGGGTGACTTCAAGGGCGCATTCGATGCGTACATCAAGATGCAAGTCGAGTCGCTTGGTGACTTTCAGCGCATTGGGCAGCCAATAGTTGACTGGTGGAATAATGCTGTAAACAACTGGGGGGATGAAAATGATGGTCGCAAACCGCTAAACAAAGAGCCGATTCAGACATACAGCAACCCGAATGCACCCAAAGGTGTTGGCTCCGGCGTTTTGATGTCGTCCGCTAATAGCGTTGCACCCCCACAAGCTGCTGCACGACTGGCATCCCTTGAGCAGAGATACAACCTCCCCAAAGGTTTGTTGGATGCTGTTTGGGCGCAAGAGTCATCGCGTGGTAAGAACATGGGGCCGTCGCGCACTGGCGCTCAAGGGCATTTTCAGTTCATGCCTGCGACACAGCGACAGTACAAGCTGCAAAATCCAAATGACTTTAATCAGTCGTCGGACGCTGCGGCGCGTATGTATGCTGATTTGCTTCGGCAGTACAATGGCGATATCGACAAGGCGCTAGCGGCTTACAACTGGGGTTCTGGCAACATCCAGAAAAAAGGCATGAACAACGCCCCTCTTGAGACAAGGAATTATATCCAGCAGATCAAGGGGCGTATGGGTGGCAGCAACAGTGTAAGGCCGCAGCAATACGCGGCTGGCGCTCGCGCTCAAGCTGCCATTGCGCAGCCAGCAGCCAGCACTGGCAATCGGACGACTGTTGAAAACAACATTGGTCAGGTGGTTATCCAGACCAATGCGACGGATGCGAAGGGCATTGCTATGGGCGTGCCTATGGCTCTACAGCGCTCGCTTAGTGGTGCGACATATCATTTTGACACGGGGCAGCAGTAGCTATTGTTGTGAGTAGTTGTAAGGGTGGTTTTTTATTGAGTCTCGTTCACGGCTCATGTCATCGCGTATTTTTTGAATGGCGGCCATGCATTGGGAGTGGGAGGCGATTCTGTACTTAATCAAATCAGCATCTGTTGAATTTCCAGAGAAGATGCTTTTTTGAATTAGGCGCATTGCCTCAAGTCGTGCGAAGTAATTTTGATACGGAGGCGGGAACTTCGTATCAATTCTTTGCTCTGAATAGAAGATTGCTTCATTAAGTGACTTTTTGCCATAAAAGGCGGATTGGAACTCTTTCTGCATAGCGACGGTTTGAACTAAGAAAAACAGGCAGTTGCTATGCCTATCCTTGGGAACAAATCCAAGATATTCGCGATAAGCACTCTTTATCCGATCATCTCTTGGGGGTTCTGGTTTTCGCTCAGGCTTTGGCGTTTTTTCTGATGTAAGCGACTCAATAGATGATTCAAAGGATGAGCAGAAAGCAGGTTTCTTTGCTTCTGGTTTGTCGCGAAGAAAAACACCCTCTAGTATTGATTTTGGCGAAAAGGCGGATGGCATTCTTGCATTCAGCGCTTTAAGTTTTTCTGACACTTGCGCTTCGCTCGGCTGCTGTTGCTCGCGGCTTACATTGCAAGCCTTTTGGTCTGCCGCAAGCGCCATCTCTAAGAATCTGGAAATGGGTTCTTTTGAGGTTTGTCCACAAAAATCAATAGCAGCCAAAAGCGTTGCTGTGGATTCTTTTTGCTCCTCTGGAGAGCACCCATCTGGCGCGGCATTGGCATTCAAGCAAGGTGCCGCAAGAAGTAAAAGAGTGATGGCTGCCTTCATTCTGGTATTCCTTTAATTTACAGAGACCACCCGCTTAGGGTGGTTTTTTTATGTCTGAGGTTCGATATGCCGCTTACACCAATTATTAAACCACAGTTTCCGAGTGTGCCAGATGTTGCTGGGGTGCCAGCGCTCAAGCGTAGCGGATTACCAGTGATTGCGCGAGCCGTGCTGAGCGGCATCGAGGGCTACCTGTGGACCATGCTGACCGCTGATAACCGATGGGGCGTCTTTACCAAAGACGGCGTGGCGATAGCGGTTGCTGACAGCGTTCTTGACATGGGTTATCGGGCACAAAACAAAGTGTCCAACTATCCGGTGCAGGCTGGTGGCTTCGCTAGTTACAACAAGGTCGCGTCGCCATTTGAGGCAACGGTTCGGCTATCTAAAGGCGGCGGTCTGTCAGTTGTTGATGCTCTGTTGGAAGGTGGGCTGAGTGGTCTAAAAGACGTGCGGGGGCGGTCGGAGCGGCTGCGCGGCGAGTTTCTGGATGCCATAGACGCGGCATCCAAGTCGCTTGATCTGTACCACGTTGTCACGCCTGAGAAAACCTATACCAGTTGCAACATCCAAGAGTATAGCTATCGGCGTGAGCAATCTGCTGGCGCTCACCGTATTGAGGTTGAGCTATCGATTGTCGAGATTAGAGAAACAAAGGCGGCATATTCGACAATTGACACATCCGCGCAAATCAACAACCCGAAGCAGCCAGAAGCATCACCTCCAGTCAGTAGCGGCAAGGTCCAAACCCAGCAGGCCAATGAGTCTTTGTTGCTAAGGGCTGCAAAACTCGCCCAACGCTATCTATTTTGATGCAGCCATAGGACTACGAAATGGAAATCATCCCGCTCCAATCCTTGCCAAGCCAGCGTGTGAGCGTCGTTGTTGGTGGGCAGCAGTGTCAATTTAGCGTCTACCAAAAGGCTGGTCGTTTGTACTTTGATCTAAGTGTGAATGGCGAATCAGTCTGCAACACTAGATTGATTCGCAACGGCGTATTCATGTTGCGCCAGCAGTATTTTGGCGTGATTGGTGACTTCATGGTGATTGATCAAACCGGCCAATCCGATCCTGAATACACGGGACTGGGTGCGCGATGGGTGCTGGTCTACGTCAATGAGGTGCAATGATGGCGAGCTTTACTCGAAAAAAGATCGACATCACGATTGTCTTGGCCAATAACCCAGATAACCCACAAAGAAGTTTTTTTGATAACGGCGCAAACGTGGTCAAGCTCAGCGGCCTAAGAGTCACGGCGGACATCCGAAAGGTCGGTGCAGTTGGCGAGGGAACGCAAGCCAATCTAAGAATTTACGGCATGACGCAAGCCGACATGAACCGTCTAAGCATTCTCACTTGGTCCACCCTGCAAGTTGATTTGAACAAAATCATCGTGTCAGCAGGTGATGATGATATGGGTATGTTTGATGTGTTTGGCGGCCAGATTATCAACGCTTGGGCCGACTACAGCGCTGCGCCAGAGGTTGCGATGGTGATACAAGCCAACCCAGCCTATTACCGACAAATCGCGCCAGCCGCGCCCAACAGCTACCAGACCATTGTTGATGCCGCGCAGGTCTTTGAGGATCTGGCAAAGCAGATGAGTTACACGTTTGTGAATAACGGCGTGCGAGTCAAGATTAGTGCTCCATATCTGGCTGGCACACTAATGAAGCAGGCTCAAGACTTAGCAAAACAGGTAGGGTGCATGCTAATCATTGAGGCTGACATCATGACGATCAGCCCCATTGGTGTCCCGCTTGATGGCGAGGTGCCATTGATTTCTCCGGCATCTGGACTGGTTGGCTATCCTGCTTGGCACCAGGGAGGCATCTCATTTAGCTCTTTGTTCAATCCGGCCATTCGGTTTGGCGGTCTGGTCAAAGTTGAGTCAGATATTGATGTTGCGAATGGTGCATGGTTTGTTACGGCACTGCACTACATGCTGGAAAGCGAAAAGCCAAATGGCGCATGGTTCTGTCAGGTTGAAGCGGGGAGGCAAGGTAATGCTATCACAGCCATCTAATTTCCAAGGCCAGCAGGGTCGATTTGCAACATTAGACGAGACGCTGCGCCTGCAATTTATTATCGGGCAAATGCTTGGCGACATGCAGACCATCGCGCTTGTTGAAGTGATAGCCGTAACAAATGAGGGCGAGCTATCGCCTGTCGGAATGGTTGATGTGCGGCCACTGGTGCATCAGGTCACTGGCCAGCAGACGGCTGTGCCACATGGCATCATCTATAAAATCCCGTACATGCGAGTACAAGGCGGCTCAAACGCCATCATCTTAGACCCGCAGGTCGGCGACATCGGTATGTGCGCATTTTGCAGTCGCGACATTTCTACAGTTGTGGCCACACGAAAAGCGGCCATGCCAGCATCTATGCGCAAGTACAACTGGGCGGATGGCCTATACCTCGGCGGTTTTTTGAATGGCGTACCGGTGCAATACATCCGATTTGCTGCTGATGGTATCGATGTTGTGTCGCCAACAAAGGTGCGCATCGTTGCGCCGGTCACTGAGGTTGAGGGTGATATGACGGTGAGCGGCGGCATTACCGCAAACGGAGTCATTCGCTCGCTAACCGATGTGCTTGTTGGTCTTATATCGCTATTAACGCACCGACACCCAGCCAAGCCGCCAGCCGGACCAAGTGATCAATCGGGGACGCCAACACCATGAAAACCCTATTACTCGATACCGACACATGGGACTTGATCGCAGATGCCGCTGGCAATATCGCAGTGGCGTCCGAGCCATACGCTGTTGCTCAGGATGTGGCCAGCGCGGTCAGGCTGTTTGCTGGGGAGCTTTGGTACAACAAAGACCGTGGCATACCTTACTTTGACCGAGTGCTAGGCCAGTTGCCACCACCATCACTGTTGCGTCAACTACTAGCAGATGCAGCCACGACAGTGCCGACCGTAGTCAATGCAAGTGTGTTTTTGAATGCACTTGAGAACCGGACGGTGAGCGGCCAAATTCAATTTACAACCGATTCAGGAGCAACGGGCAGTGTCGGATTCTAGTGTTCCAAATATTGTTTTTACGCCGACTGGTGTTGTGCTGCCGCTTGAGTCCGAATTGCTAGCAGGTGTGCAAGCCGACATCAATGCAGCGTTCGGGGGTGGGCTAAACCCTGCACTTGAAACACCGCAAGGACAACTTGCAAGCAGTACGGCAGCAATTATTGGTGACAAAAACAATGTGTTTGCTGAGTTTGTAAATCAGGTTGATCCCGATGTATCAGATGGCGTCATGCAAGATGCTATTTGCCGCATCTACTTTTTGAATCGCAAGCCAGCCCTGCCGACGGTTGTCTCGTGTGTCTGTGGTGGCGTGGCAGGGACGTTGATTCCAGCCGCATCACTGGTTATCGACACAAACGGCAATATCTACGCCAGTTCAGCGGATGCGACGATTGGCGCAGGCGGAACAGTCGATGTGAATTTCGCCTGTACTGTGACAGGACCAGTGCCTTGTCCGGCGAATGCGGCAAATCAAATCTATCGTTCGGTGTCAGGTTGGGAGACAGTCAACAATGCTGCTGCTGGCATCACTGGCTCAGATGTAGAGAGTCGTGCTGACTTTGAATATCGCCGTCGCCAGTCGGTCGCATTAAACGCCCATGGAACGCTGCCGTCCATCTATGCTGCTGTATTTGGCCTTGATGATGTCGCGGATGTTTATGCGATAGATAATGTGAGCAGCCTGCCTGTTATCAAAGGTACTACCAACTATGAATTGGCCCCACACTCCCTATACATCGCTGTGACGGGCGGTGATGACGCACAGATTGCACAGGCGATTTGGGACAAGAAGGACGTGGGCTGCAATTACAACGGCCACACCGAAATAACCGTGGTTGATGATACATATAGTTATCCACAGCCCGAATACATCGTTAAGTTCCAGCGCCCAACCATCACGCCGGTGCTATTCATGGTTCGGATTGCTCGCAACTCAGCGCTACCCGCTGGCATTGCATCTCTGATTAAGTCGGCGATTATCGCAGCGTTTGCGGGTGATGATGGTGGATCAAGAGCGCGCATAGGCGGCACGGTGTTTGCCAGTCGATTCTATGGCGGCATCTCAAGCATCTCGCCGGTCATTGAAATCCTTGAAATCCTGATTGGCATTGATGCTGCCACGCTGAATGCTGTATCGCTGGGTATCGACCAATCGCCAACCGTGTCTGAGTCTGACATTACCGTCGAAATCGTGTGAGGTTGCTATGCTGAATCATCGTGACACGGTTATTAGTCAGTACGCCAACAGCCCCACACTCTTGCAGTTAATCGACAGCATGAATGGCTATATCGACCCGCGCACTGACATGCAGTCGTTCTATGATTATATTTGGAGTGTCGATACCGCCGAGGGCTTTGGCTTAGACGTATGGGGCAAGATTGTTGGCGTTGGGCGGTCATTGCGGGTGGTTGCAGACCTCGAAGCATTTGGATTTAGCGAAGGTATTGTCTACCAGCCATTTGACCAAGCGCCTTTCTTCAGCGCAACGGATATTACTGTTGTTGACCTTGTTGATACTGACTACCGAAAACTGATCTTGATCAAAGCGCTGGCAAACATCAGTGCTATGAATGCCAAGACGCTGAATCTACTGTTGCGCCAACTGTTTGATGATCGGCGCTGCTATGTGATTGACTTGGGCAATATGCGAATGCGCTATGTTTTCGAGTTTGCACTGACCCCTATTGAATACGCACTGCTAACGCAGTCTGGAGTGATGCCAAGGCCAGCAGGTGTTGAGTTGACCATCTTACAGCTTGATCCCGACGGCACTTTTGGCTTTGCCGGATCGGGACTACAGCCATTTGATGCTGGTGCCTTTTACACACCAGCTCCTTAATACAGCAACTCTCAGGCCGCCTACGGGCGGTTTTTTATTGTACGGAGTTTGATATGTCGCTTACTGCACCACCAAACAACGCTGTGCCTTTTGCACAGTCTGGTCTTAAAAACACGATCCCGACAACAACCGGCAGTGACGAAGTTGCCTCGATGTCGGCAGGCTTTCCACCTAAAACCATGACCCCGTTAAATGCGGGCGGCGTACCTCCCGCCGGCCGCGACATGAACGGCATCCTAAACCAGCTATCTAGCCATCAGGTCTGGCTGAACGCTGGCATGATTTATAAGTACGACAGCACTCTAGCTACCGCAATTGGCGGCTATAAGATCGGCGCAATTATCCAAACTGACGATGGCCTGTCTGCGTATGTCTGTGTTGATGATGACAACATGAACAACCCGAATAGTGTTGTGACGGGCTGGTTGCCGTGGGCAGGTCAAGCGCTGCTGAATGCTGGCAAGCTGGCGATGTATGACGTTGATGATATCTACCAGACAACAAAGGTCTTTGCGGATGGCGCTGCGGTGGCTGCATATTTTGGCGGCGGTACGTGGGTGACGTATGGCGGCGGCACACATCCATCATTTGCTGGTACCAGCGATGGTGTGACGCTGGTTGGCAATACGGTCAGCGGTAGTCATACGCATACGATCACGATTGATGAGGTGCCAGCGCACAATCACGCCAATGGTATTTACAAGCATTTGGTTGCCAAGGCTGATGATGCACTTGCTAGCAGCGAAGTTTGGTCAACAGAAATCAGTGTCAATGCACTCAACAACCTTGCGCTAGACAACGAAATTCAGGTTGCTGGTTTTAGTGATAAGCCCGACTCGCTGACAGAAATCAAAGAGGTGGGTGGCGGACAACCCATGCCAATACGTCCACGCACAACAACCTACTTTGCATGGCTGCGCACAGCCTAATCACACAGCCCCGCAAGGGGCTTTTTAATGGGTGATAAACATGAAAGAAATACGCATTAACGATGGCAATCTGAAGCAGATTTTTGATGCAGCGACATCGGCTGATAGCTCGACCGTGATCTTTGGTAGCGGAAGCGTCTACACCTACCGCCTATACGGCACAGCCGGAACAACCGGCGAAGTACGCGGCGGCTTTGTGGGTGACGCATGGGCAGACATGCAAGTCATCTGCACACTGACCGTCGGCGATCCAAACCCCGACACCAATCCACAGTCAGCGGTAGTGCAGCACACATGGCCGGTACTGATGATTAACGGCAATATTAAAGTGGCACGGGGGGTGGCGTAATGGGATTAGATCCAGCGGGTTCGTTGCGCGTGGTTGTCAGTGCGCTCAAAACTAAACTGACAGGGCTGTCTACTGCGGTCGCTACGGCGGTTACTGAGAGCGATAATATCTTGCAGGCGATTGGCAAACTACAGGCGCAGATTAAAAAAGCAAACGGTTTGTATAATCCGATTATTGGTCTTTACGAGTCTGGGGGTAAGTATAATCAGGCTCATGCAATCCCTCATGTCTCTGGTAATGCATCTATAAACTCTGGCACTGTATTTTATTTTCCGTATCCATCACATGCGGATTGGACTGCACCTTTGGCGGAAATAAACGTACAAACAGCAGGTGCTGGCGCTAAAGTACAGATCGCTTTTTACGCATCAGATGCGTCAAATAATCCCGATGCCAGATTATTGCTCTCATCTATTATTGATTGCTCAACAACCGGCGATAAATCAGTCACTGCAAGCATTACGTTGGCAGAGAAAAAACTATATTGGGTTGGTGTGTTAGTTACAGGTAATACGATAAATCTGCGGTCGCTGGCATCTCAAGTTTTACGCCCCATTGGTGGAATGTCATCCGCGAGTGGCAGTCCGCCCACAGTTTATTTTGGGACCGGACAATCTGTGCTGGCTACAACCGGCGCTGAAATTATGGCACTACAAAAATTGAGTTATTTTGCCCCCGTCGTTGCACTATCGGCTGCATAGGAGATTTGATCGTGATTAATTATGTGGAAAAAGGCATCGGGCTACACGAGCATCTAAACAGCATTGGTCTTGGTATTGTCAATATAGACGGCATCTGGCAATCAGTTAATGATGCCAATCACGATGATATTAACGCAGCAATTGAATCATACGAGCAGCCACTGCCAAACCTAACACCCAAACAGTGGCGCGTACTACTAGCGCTGATTGACGTTGCAGACAAAATCCAGACCGCACTAGCGCAAGTTAAAGCGGCGGATCGAGTGCAATACGCGCATCTGTATGCCGCAATTTACGGCTCTGAGTATTACGAGTATGGCGTTGCTGTGAATCTGTTTGCCAGTATCAAACCAATTTTTATGGCTATCGACGACCAACTTGATCTATCTGATGCAGCGCTAAAAGATGCATGGCTAACGGCTAGTCAGTAGTCGCACCCTGACCCCATACCCCCAATTTGTTTTAGTAGCCCCCACGCGGGGCTTTTTTTATGGAGTTTTTATGGCAGAGCCAATCAGTAGCAGTGCCGCTGCTTATATCAAGATGTTTGGCGTAGGTTTAATCCTCACGCTCGCAATCCTATTTGTGAATGCAGTTGTCTTAATGACCCGCATGCCACGCACACGCCAAGAGTGGGCCGTTGGCCTGATTAGTACCGTAGTGTCATCGCTCGCGCTTGGGTCGGCAGTGATCATCAAACTGGGCCTGCTGACGTGGATTCGCGTCACTGATCCGGTTGAGATGTGGGTTGGTATGGTGGCCATCGGTGGCGTGCTGTTTACCTGTGGCTTGCCGGGGTGGGCGCTAATCCGCTGGACATTCAATTTTATCAACGCTCGTGAGGGCGCAACGATCATTGATGTGATCAAAGAGATTAAGGACGAGGTGCGCAAATGAACATCAAAAACGCAATGAGCTTACAGCGCAAGCTCGGTGTTGTTGCAGATGGTGCGATTGGCCGCATTACGCTCGCAGCCTTATTTAAGCGTCTTGGTGCATCTCAGGCCGTTGCCGACGAACTAGGCCTTGCCGCTGCGGTACACATGCAGACCTACAGCATCTTAGACAATCATCAACGCTTTGCTCACTTCATCGCGCAGGTTGGCCATGAGTCCGGCAGCTTTAAATACATGCAAGAGATTGCCAGCGGTGCGGCATACGAGGGTCGACGCGACCTTGGCAATATTCTGGCGGGTGACGGTCAACGCTATAAAGGGCGCGGACCAATCCAGTTGACAGGTCGGGCCAACTACCGCATCTATGGACAGGCGTTAGGCATCGACTTTGAGCACAATCCCGAAATTGTGGCCATGCCGTCAATCGGTATGCTCGTTGCCTGCAAATACTGGGCTGACCGTGGTCTCAATGCGCTTGCTGATAGCAATGATGCAAATGCGGTCACACGTCGCATCAATGGCGGTCTAAACGGCTATAACGACCGGCTGATGCGTCTACAGACGATGTTGAGTTGGCTTGATGCGTAGCCTGTTGCTCTGTCTTATGCTGACTGGGTGCATGGCGCACTCAGTCAACGTCACGGTACCGGTGACCGTGTGTGTGATGAGTGCGCCGTGTGAGTAAAAACGGCGCACTAGCGGGGTATTTGATTACAATTATTTGCTATAAAACGGTGTCTTTCGACGCCATATCAAAGCCCAGACGTGCGGCCATCTCTTGCTCAACCGACACGCCTTTTAATTCAGCAGCACGCTGAATATCACGCAAAATAGATTTGCTGATGCGCATCGATACAATTGTGCTGTCAGTCAAATCATAAATATCAGGGTCTATCTCGCCGTACATATCGTGTTCTTCATGCAGTGGCAGCAGAGCGTGGATAGCGTTTGCAGCAGAACCATGCTTGCGCAGCATGGCGTTCCATTTGCGTGCCAATGCGGGTTCATGACTGGCATCAATGGTGACGTCGGCAGTGACTGTTGGTGGGATTAAATCGTCTTGGTCCATGTTATTTACTCGACTCTTGGTGGTGGTGTTAATTTCTGCAAAAATAGATCATTCAAGCCGATGCCTTTGAGTTCGGCTTCTTCTGTCAGCACATCAAGCAGCTCTTGCTCAATGCGCAATGGCAAAACAACGGTACGGCTCATATCAAGGATTTCATCAATCACATGCTCCTGCTTTGTTGCAAGAATCGCAGAACGCAGCGCAGCAGCTTGTGAGCCGCGCACAGCCTCGCCCCCATGCTGATCTACAAGATCACGCCATTGCTGTTCGATTTCTGGATCAGTCTTTGGGTTCAGCCGTACATTGACGTGTGTGATCTTTTGGTCATACAGCTTTTGGGCTTTTTTGACTGATTCGGGTGTTTTAGCCATTTTTGGTGTCCTCATAAAATTCAGCATCGACAGGATCTTTGGCCCACGCCCTAGAAAACTCGTCATTTTTAAATAATGCAGCCAAGCCACTAATCTGCTTTAAACGCAGAATCTCGTCAGCATCCATACCAATGTTTTTGGCAATCCATTCGTCAGACATGCCAGCTTCGACCAATTCGCCCACGATGTTGACCATCAGGTCGATGGAATGTGACCCACGGGCGCGGTTATGGCGGATAGTTGATGCCATACGGTTACTGATCGGCTTATCAATCGTGACTACGGGCATCATGCCGCCTTCGCGCTCGTAGATGTCCTTGCACTTGGTCATAACGGTATAGCGATGGAATCCGTCCACAATCTCATACACGTCTTCGTCAGGCAGGTAGTAGCACACGATGGGCATTGTGTAGCCATCTTCACGGATAGACTTTTCAAGCAAACGCATCTCAGGTGGTGCTACGGCGTTGGGGTTGTAGACGTTGGCGCGGATCTTGTCGAGTGGTACGGCACGCACGTTATAGACAGGCGATGGACTACGTACGGTCGGTGCTGGCGCTGTGTCTTGTACGTCAAACAAGTCTGATTGCTTAGTCATCTTGTGGCTCCAGCTTGAGTTCCCACCGGCAAAAGTTGCCACGGTCACGCGGAATAGACTTAAACCCCAGCTTTGGCAAAACCTCTGAATCCTTATGCCACAGTGTATAAACCATCTTGCAGCCATTGGCCTTGGCGTGATTGATGGCTTTGTTGATCAGATTCACTTCGCTCAAGCCCAGTGAGTTTTCTTCTTCACTGTAGAAATAGCGTAGGTATAGACTGCCATTTTTCATCATGCGTGCAGACGAAAAACCAAGCGTTTTGCTCTTTGTGGTCAGATTGACCCACCAAATATCACCCACATTTGATGAAATGCAGTTGCCCATTTTTTCTTGCACGCGCAGGTCAACCAGATACCGCCCTACATTGCCCCATAGCTGGTAATCGGTGCCTTCGCCGTGGATATACTCTTTGATCGCCATGTCATAGATCCTTGTATTTTTCGAGCGCAGCTTTGCGCCGTTCGGTTTCACGTTTGGTTTGGCTGAATCCCATGTACTTGCCCACATGATCATTTTTTAGGATGGTCACACACAGGCGTTTCCACGTTGGGATCAAGCTAAAATCCTTGCTATCCACTTCATCAGCGTATTCCATGCGGACGGGTAGCTTGTCGGTCTTATAGTTGGTGCTTTCGCCAACATCAAATTCAATGCCAGCAGTTCGCAAGTCGGCTTGGGCGCTATCACCTAACACGCCGCCTTTTTCGCGCCAAAATTTGATGCTGGTGGCCAGTTTGGTGCGGAAGCTATCTGCGGTCTCTTGCGGCAAGGTATCTAGCAAGAATGTTGCGTATTGCTGCCAAGTGAAGTGATCAGGCTTGGTGATGTTTTTCCAGCCCATTGCCTTGGTGCTGCCATAGATCGCGGTGAAGTTAACGCCATTGACACGACTGACCATCTTGCCCCAGACCTGTGGATCTAGCACCCGGTACATGCTCAGGCTGCCCTTTGCCGCGCTGTGGAAAGGCGATGCCACCCGCATGGCATGCAGTGGTACACCAGCGTAGTGCATCAAGTCATACAGCTTGTTGTACGACCAGCCAAATTTGGCGTTTGCTTTCCAGATGTCCTCGGTCGTCCAGTCATAAATCGGATAGGCGTTGTACACATTGGTGTACATCTTGGTTGTCCAGACTGTCCCTTTGTACTTGTTGATGTTGCGGTCGCTCACAATCGTACGCCAGCGGTCTAGCGACTCTTGAGCGCGGATGCCGACCAACACACAGGTCTTTTTTGCGCCTGACTTTTGATGGTGCCAGTTGCTAAATTGGGTCTGGAACTCATAGTCGCTCATGTCTGGAGTGACAAAATCCAGATCATCAGCGCTCAGGTATTTAGGGGGTAGATCACGCACCCAAATGTCTTTTTTGTCAGGGTCCCACGGACGCCATGATGTCTCGAACATACTGGTACAGGTTGGGCATTTTAGCGGCACGCAGCAGCGCAAATTCTCAACCGTGTCGCCAAGCTCGCTATACACAGCATCAACGTAGTCAGTTGTGGCGGTGTACTGGGCTTCATAATCAAGATGAAACACACCGATTTTGCGGTCTGGTGCATGGTTTTTGATGTATTGAAGGGCAAGGTTCAGCAGCACACCAGAATCCTTTCCACCCGAAAACGACACATACACGTTGTCGAACTCAGCAAAGACCAAAGCCATGCGACGCATTGCAGCTTCATAGACGTTCTGGTTTAAGAAAAGCATGCCATGCCCTCCGTTTATCATAGTGTTAAATTATAGTGTTAATACGATATAGTCAATATAATTTATAGCGCCATCACCATTTTTACAATCTGGTCTTTTAATCCATCGTTCTTTAGCTGCTCCATTCGCGTCATGAACGATTTAAGCGTCCAGCCCTTGGTGCTCAGATTGCTGCTGATCCGGTCGTCGATTGTGTTTTCAGCGTACAGATCCGCGTACCAGCAACTTTTGGTTTGTCCGATTCGGTGCGTGCGATCTTCGGCTTGTAGGCGTTCGCTGTATTTGAACCCATTGGCATAAAAAATAACGTGGCTGGCAATCACCAGCTCATTTAGCCCATGCCCACCCGCTGCTTGTGTGCCGACCAGAAAACGGCCCGAATTAACCCAGCGCTGTAATTCTTTTTCGCGTCTGGACTCACTGAGGCGACCATCGTAGCGCGCTACAGCATCTTCGCCGTAGCTGGCTGTCAGTGCCTCGGTAATCTCATCAATACAGTGATGATATTTGGCCCAGATCACCACCCGCTCAGATGGATTGATGTCAGCCACGGTTTGCTCCAGCAGTCGCACACGGCCATGATCAAACGTCACGGTACGGCCATCCAGCGTCAAGAAACCACAGACAATCGATTGCAGCTCACTGAACAACTGAAAAATGGCGATGCTGGACGTGCTCCAGTCATCTTGATTCATCAGATTAACCGCAAAGCGCTCTTTGGCTTGCTCGTATGCAAAACGCTGATCGCTGCTTAGATCGTACTCATACGACGTATAGACCTTTTTGGGTAAATCTAGGCATTCAGATTTTTTAATCTGGTAGGCATACGGCGCAATGCGTGCGGCCAGATAGTCGGTGTTATGCGTGCTTCGGATGCGCTTAGAGTCGCGCTTGGTACCATCCGGCATTCTGACTTGTTCGTACTCAAGATGATTGTTGGCAAACGTGTAAAAACTGTCATAGCCAAGAATTTGCGGTGACAGAAAATTCATTTGCGCGAATAGATCAACTGGGCCTTGGGTCATCGGTGTGCCGGTCAAAATCATGCGGTAGCGCGCTATCTTGGCCAACAGTGTGATTCGACGTGTGCGATATGAGCGGTGGCCTTTGATGTAGGTCGATTCATCGACCACCACCATGGTTTTATCAGTGATCAGTTTTTGAATAGCGCTGATGGTGCGTACTGACGAGCTCATGCTCTCAATGCCAACCACTACCCAAAATTTGTCTGATAGGCCGCGTGTGCGGCTATTGGTTGAATTCTTGAACACCAACATATCTTGTTCGCTGCTAGTTGTGTGCTTCAAAAACTCTTTGGCAATCGTGTTTTTGACAGACACTGGGCAAAACCAAATCACGCGATCAATTTTGTGTTGGCGCAACTTAGCAAGCTCGATGGTTGTTCGAGTCTTGCCAGTGCCCATCTCCATGTATAACGCCCCAACTTTTAAGGGCGTTAGTTTGGCCACGGCATGGCCTTGATGCGTCATCAATGCCGTGGTGGTGTTCCAGCGCTTATTCATCATCAAGCAGGCCGTCAGCAGCAGCAACAGGGGCCATGTCTTTGCTTAGTGTCGGGCGCTTGGCTCGACGAGGTTTTTGTTCGGCTTTTTTGGCGGTAATGCTGGCTGGGTTAAGCAAGGCCATCTCAGCGACCTGTTTGGCATCCTCAAGCTCTTTAAGCACGTCGCCAGTGACTTTGTAGCCGTGCACCTCAGCAAAGCCTAGGATGTCCTCGTATGCGCTGGCAGGGACTTCGCAGCGCTTCTGTATCGCATTCCATTTGCTGCCTTTGATTTTGCGGATCGTTGTGTACAGCGAGTCATTGTAAAAATGCGGGATAACGATGCTGCCGTCCAGTCCGTGCGAAATCCATTCTTTCTGATATGGCTCGTAGTCTGCATTCAGCAGCTTGGTACGTGCCTGTTCTGAAAACATCCGAATGGGTAATTTGGCCTCCAGCAGTTGTGCGGCAATTTGCGTAGCGCGGTCATAGACGCTACCCATTTTTTCTGTGCCGCCTTGCACGCTGTAGCGGTTACTTAGGGCATAGCGACTAAATGGGCTGGACTTCATGACTTCACGGCACTCAGCAATGGTTGGGTCAATTGTGACCACCACTTCATGCAGACTGACCTCAATCAGCACAGGGTTCTGTGTGATAGGGCTATCTGGAAAGATGGTTGCTTCTGCGATTGCTTCAATCCTCGCCTGATGCTCTAACGTGGTTTCATCTGGTCTTACTTCTGCCTTGCCTTGCTTGGCTTTAATCCAGTTGACCAAGTGAGCGCCGATCTCAAGACCTAGGTCGCCAAGTTCTTGGTTTTCAATCCACCATGACGCATCCGTGCGGGTGTCATACATCTTTAAAACACAGTCAAGCAGCGCACCTTGATCCATGGCGTCTTGTGCAGTGTGCTTGTTAATGCCGCTTTGGCGCAGTGCATCGGCAATGCTGTTAAACAAAAAGATTAGTCGGCTATTTGCAGATAATGTTTTGAAGTTGCTCAACACACCTTGCATGGTCGCTACGGTTTTATAGCGTAATCCCTCTGCCCACAGCACTTGCTTAGGCGATCCGTTTAGCTCGGGCATCCCAAGTTCTGCGTTCTTTTCGGCTTGCGTTGCGTTCTCAGCTTGCAGTTCTTTTTTATGGCAGTCATCACATAGGCGCTTGCCTTCCAGATATTCTGCCTTACGTGCTACGTCACTACGATTCATGCCAGTGATAGTGATCTTTTGACGGCATCCGTCGCCTGCGCACAAGATTTTTGCTGTTGCCATGTTGGTGTCTCCTGTTGATCAATCTATAGTGTTAAATATATCTAACACTATAAAGATATGCAATAGGCGATGTGTTATGATTCCAACATCAACTTGTTGCGCTCGCAGCAACCAACCGCACTGTGTACATCAATGTGTACAAACATGTAGAAAGACACTCATGACTGAATCACAAATTGCTTTTGAAACAAGCATAAGAAGAACTTTTGCCATCATCAGTCACCCCGATGCGGGTAAGACCACCATGACCGAAAAGTTGCTGTTGTGGGGCAAGGCCATTGCGGTAGCCGGCACGGTCAAAAGCCGTAAGTCTGATCGGCATGCCACCTCTGACTGGATGGAAATGGAAAAAGAGCGTGGGATTTCGATCACCACCTCAGTGATGCAATTTCCGTTTCGTGATCACATTATTAATTTGTTGGATACACCCGGCCACGAAGATTTTTCGGAAGATACCTACCGCACCTTAACGGCAGTGGATTCGGCCTTGATGGTGATTGACGGCGCTAAAGGGGTTGAAGAACGTACCATCAAGCTGATGGATGTGTGCCGGATGCGTGATACGCCGATTATTTCGTTTGTGAATAAACTCGACCGCGAGATTCGTGAGCCGTTAGAGCTGCTTGATGAAATCGAAAACGTGCTGAAGATTCGCTGTGTGCCAATCACATGGCCGATGGGCATGGGGCGGGATTTTGTTGGGGTCTATCATCTAGCGCAAAACAAAACCTATTTGTATCAAACTGGCCATGGCTCAGACATTGTCGAGATCGAAACCCGTGATGGTTACGATTATCCTGATGTTCGTGAGCGAATGGGCGAACGAGAGTTTTCCCGTTTTGAAGAGTCTCTAGAGTTGGTGCAGATGGCTTCTGACGAACTGGACATTGATCTGTTTTTGAGCGGCAAGCAGACCCCCGTGTTGTTTGGCACGGCATTGGGCAACTTTGGTGTGGATATGGTGCTAGATGCCTTTGTCGATTGGTCGCCTAAGCCCAAGGATCACCCCGCCGTTGAGCGAGTGGTTGAGGCTGCAGAGACTGGCTTTAGTGGGTTTGTGTTTAAAATTCAGGCCAACATGGACCCACGTCACCGTGACCGAATTGCTTTTATGCGGATTTGTTCTGGCAAGTACGAAAAAGGTCTCAAGATGAATCACGTTCGGGTGGGTAAAGAGATTCGTATTTCGGATGCGTTGACCTTTTTGGCCGGTGAGCGGGCGCATTTAGAAGAGGCATGGCCGGGCGATATTATTGGCTTGCATAACCATGGCACGATTCAGATTGGCGATACCTTTACCGATGGCGAAAAACTTCACTTTACGGGTATTCCACATTTTGCGCCGGAGATGTTTCGTCGGGTGCGCCTCAAAGATCCGCTTAAGTCTAAGCAATTGCAAAAAGGCTTAAAAGAGTTGTCTGAAGAAGGTGCGACACAGGTCTTTATGCCACAAATCAGCAATGATCTGATTTTGGGAGCAGTGGGTGTGTTGCAGTTTGACGTGGTGGCTTTTCGTCTCAAAGAAGAATACAAAGTCGACTGCGTATACGAGCCGGTCAGTATTTCGACTGTGCGCTGGGTGCATTGTGATGACGACAAAATCTTTAATGACTTTAAGAAAAAAGCCCACGACCAACTGTCTGTGGATGGCGGTGGTCACCTGACCTATTTGGCCCCTAGTCGAGTGAACTTGCAGTTAATGCAGGAGCGCTGGCCTGATATCGAATTTCGTGCCACCCGCGAGCACTAATTTTTGCGCAGCGCGTGACGGACATATTCTCTGCATCGTTGAAACAGTGTTTGTACAGGCTCTACAAGAACCGGCTTGAGTGATCAAGCCGGTTTTGTCATGTTAAGGCTATGACATTTATTCATATTGCAAAAATAGCCAGTGTTGCCGTGATTGCGTTGTTCATACCACGCAGGAGCAGCCGGTTGTCAGAGATCAGGAGCGCTCAACATGACCCCGTTATTTGCCCATCCCCACCAGCGAATGGCTGCCATGCTGTTGATCAGCGGCCTCTTGATCAGTAGTGGTTGTCAGCGTCAGCCAGAACAGCCCATTGCGCCCACGACCGAGCAAGCGCTCAATGGTACTGATGCGACCGACAGCGCCCCTCCCGCGGTTGCGGCTTTGACCATCGTGTCGACTATTCAGCAACCCAATCTACCGGTCTGCCAATCTGATCGGTGTATCAAAATGAGTATTCAACATGTCAAAACAGGTCAGCCTTGGCTAGATGAGCAGATTGAGGCAACGTTGCTCAAGCTGACCGATGTGTCAGTTGGTGGCAAAAAACATCCCAATCACAGCATGCAGCAAAACATTGAACGCTTTATCCAAGCGTCTCAAAAAGCCAATCCATCAGAGATGGTGATTACAACTGAGCTGATTCAACAGCAAGGGGCTGTTGCGGTGTTTCGACTGGTGGGCAACTACTATTTAGGTGGTGCGCATGGCAGTGTGGTCGAGCGCTATCTTAATGTTAATTTAAATCAGAAAAAAATATTAAAGCTCTCTGATGTATTGCAGGATGAAGCGCTCCCTCGATTAGAGACACTGTTATATGAGCGTTATCGTGAGTGGGTTGGCCAAAACGCAGCCGGACAACCGATTGATGCTTACGAAAGCATGTTTCCTTTTAAAGTGGCAGAGCAGTGGTATATGGGCAAAAAAGGCATGGTGTTTGCCTATGGACAAGCCGATATCGGCCCGTATTCGGCTGGTCTAGCCAAGTTTGAACTGCCTTATACCGAGTTAACGACGATCATTCGGGCAGATTTTTTGCCTGCGCTTAATGATGACCCGATTGCATTACCCGCAACCGATGCCGTGATTCCTTATGTGACACAGGATGAGTCATGACCCGATTGATCAGTAGTCATTCTTGCCCACATCATTGCATACGTCTGGCGGTGATCAGTCTAGTGATGTGTGTGGGTCTGAGCGCCTGCCAGCGCCAAGAAGAACCTAAGCCGCCGGTTGCAGCCAGTCCAGATCCAGCCACCACAGTTGCCGTCGCCACAGTACAGCCGATACCTGCGGTCAAGCAAGAGCCGGCTTTATTACAGCCAATCGTAAGTCATCGCACTGTCAAGCAAGCCAAATGCAGCAAAAAATGTAGTCAAGCCAGCGCAACCTTGTTGAACTTTAAAGCACCTGATGATTGGCTTAATCCAGTGTTGGATCAGGCTATGCTGGCGCTAGCAGATGCCAATATGGGCGAGCAAGCCAGCCCCGAAAAAACAATTGATGCACGCATGCAGGCCTTTGTTCAGCCTGATCCAGCGCTTGCTGGTTTGGAGGTTGCACCATATGAGATGCAAATTGCGGCTGAGCTCATTGATCAGTGGCGTGGGTTACTGGTCATTGGTCTAAATGGGTATTATTTTACCGGTGGCGCACATGGCAGCGCTGTGCAGCGTTACATTACTGTAGACCGTCAAGCACGTCGTGTGTTGGCCTTGGCCGATGTGATTTTGCCAGAGCAACAGGCCAATCTAAACCAACGTTTGCAGCCGTTATTTTATCAATCATTTAAAGCATGGGTGCGGCGTGATGATCCTAGTGTGAATCTTAAAGCTTACGAAGCGTTATGGCCGTTTCATTTGAGCAAGCAATGGCGCTTGACCGCTGATGGCTTGGCCATGGCTTATGGCCAGTATGATATTGGCCCTTATGTGGTTGGTATGCCAGAGCTGATTGTGCCGTATGCACAGTTAGAGGGGATCTTAAAACCCGAATATTTTCCAGTAAAATCATCCTAATCAATGCTGTGCAAGTGTGCTGGCTTCTGGCAAGATCGAGCGATGATACTCAGTACAACAATAGGATGCTTTAGCATGGATGATCACATTCAGCGCGACTCGAATTCTTGGGTTTTTTTTGTCAAGGTCAGCTTTGCTATGTCGATGGCGGCGATGCTGGCTGGGATTTTTTTTATTCCAGTCGATTGGTGGATTAAAGGCTATTTGGTGATGGGCACGCTGTTTTTAACTGGCTCGACCATTACTATGGCCAAAACCTTACGTGATCAGTCTGAAGCCGATAAATTGATTAAAAAAATCAGTAATGCCAAGACTGAGCGTTTGCTCAAAGAATACGATCTACAGGATAAGTAGGCCTGTCATTCTGTCTGGTCCTTGGGCAAAATGTCTTGAGATTAAAAAGTTGTTGAGAGTGTTATGACGAGCAAAAACGTTCAGCGCAATGCCGATCACTGCAAGGCCATTGAGCAAGTGATTAAGCAGGTTTGCCAACAGTACTTGGATCAGGGCTATTTGCGCGTGGCTGTGTTGGTATTGCAACGGCTAGCGGCTTTAGAGCACCTCAGTCTAGGCGGAAAAGCGGGTGGTTGGGCCGGTGGGATTTTGTGGGCATTGTTTGAGCACAACTTTTATCACGCAGCACCCGAACCCGTTGGGACGATGCTGTCTGAGGTATTGGCAGTCAACGTCAATACTATTCGGAATCGTCGTAATCAAGTGGAAGCTGCGCTAGGCATGGGTAATCCGCATGGTGCTGCGGATTATATGCATCCTGAGGTATACGAGATGCTGGATAAAATAACCCAGCCAGACCGATCACATATGCCATCAGAGACTGGATTGGAGGCGATTACCATGCAGTTGGCATTGCCGCCGCTCGCACCTGAAGCTCAGCAAGCCTTGATCGAAGCATTTCAGGCCAAACTAGATCGTTTGATGCAAGATGGCGATTTGGATCTGCCTCAAATGAAGGCATTGGCCGCAGAGTTTGGCATTACGGTGGTTGACGCTGATCAGGACGACAGCATGATCGACCCACTGTTTGATGTGCAATCGCAACGGCCCAGTTGATCCATACATGATGAGTAGCGATCGCCAGCTTGATTTGCATGATTGCTACCCGCTGGCCATGATCGATACCCATACCCACTTTGATGTCAAAGACTTTGATGCTGATCGCGCCCAGCAGGCGTTATTGGCTCAGCAAGCCGGTGTGCAAGGCTTGGTGTTGATTGGTTATCTGGCCCGTTATTTTGATCGGCTGATGGCTACTCAACAGACGCTGAATCAATGGCATCACGCCCAGCAGAGTCCACGAGCTTATGTGGCAGTGGGTTTGCATCCGTTTTATATCCTCCAGCATCAACCTGACGATCTGGCCCAGCTAGAGCGCGTGCTGTATCAGCATGACTGTCTGGCGATTGGCGAAATTGGCCTTGATACATTTACGGCCGAGATGAAGCAGCCACAGGTCTATCAAGCGCAAAAAGATTTGTTTGCCGCGCAGCTCGAATTGGCGCAGCAGTTTGATCTACCGGTTATGTTGCACATTCGTCGCGCCCATGCGGATGTGCTTCAGATTTTAAAGCAGCATCGTTTTACTCAAGGGGGCATTGCGCATGCGTTTAGCGGGGGTGTGCAAGAAGCGGATGCCTTGATTAAGTTAGGCTTTAAGCTGGGCGTTACAGGGCAGGTGACCAACCCCAATGCCAAACGCCTACGCCAAGTGGTGGCCCACGTCGGGGCTGACCATCTGGTGTTAGAAACCGACTGTCCCGACATGACACCGCTGTGTTGTCAGCAGTCTAATGAGCAGCGTACCCGCAATGTGCCAGCCAATTTGCCGTATGTCTTAGATAGCATCGCCGCTATATTGAATACCGAAAAAAACACCTTGGCGCAAAAGCTTTGGCACAATAGCCACGATTGCTTGCGCTTGGATTTGCCTAATGACCCTCCCAACGTCTGACCAGCCTGTTATAGACCACACCAGTATCGACTCAACGCTAGACTGGCAAAACGATGACGAATACGACCGCCGTTTTGCTGGTATTGGCCGTCTATATGGTACAACCGCCTTTGCTCAATTTGAGCAAGCGCATGTGATGGTGGTGGGTGTGGGTGGCGTGGGTAGTTGGGCTGCTGAGGCGTTGGCACGCACGGGCATTGGTCAGATCACCTTGGTGGATATGGATATTTTGGTCGCCTCAAATGTCAATCGACAGCTTCCTGCGCTCAGTCAAACCTTGGGTATGGAAAAAATCCGTGCCATGGCCGAGCGATTGCTGGCGATCAATCCGCGCATCAGGCTCAACTTGATCGATGATTTTTTGACTGCCGAGAATGTCACCACGTTATTGGCTGAGCCGCCAACGGTGGTGTTAGATTGCATTGATGATGTCAAAGCCAAAATCGCGCTAATTTTGCATTGTCGCTTTAACAAGATTTCATTGATCGTGGCAGGCGGTGCAGGCGGAAAAATTGACCCGCTGAAAATTCGTGTGGCCGATTTGGCCCGTACTGAAAGCGATCCATTACTGGCTAAAATTCGCAGCAAATTGCGCCGTGAATACAATATGTGCAAAAAACCCAAGGATAAATTTGGTGTGACTTGTGTCTACTCAATTGAGCAGCCGTATCAGCCAGAGGTATGCAATGCTGGCGGATTGCAGTGCGGCGGCTATGGTTCTGCCACAGCGATGACTGCCAGTGTCGGGTTGGTTGCGGTGGCCGAAGTGCTAAAAAAAATTCAGAAATAACCTTCATTTTTTGAGCTGCTTTTAGAGAAGCATGAGATGAGTCAAATGCAACAGAAGGGTCAGTTGGTTGAGTGGAACGATGAGCGGGGCTTTGGCTTTATTCAGCGTATCGGCGAATCACAGCGTTTTTTTGCCCACGTCTCTGAGTTTAAAGGCCGTCGTCCGCAGCAGGGTGATGTGGTGTTTTTTTGCATCGGTCAAAACAAAAAAGGCCAACCTTGTGCCGTCGATATTGAATACTCTAAGGTTCTGCCGTCGCAGGCATCGCCTAAGTATTCGATCAGTTCGCCGCGCAGTATGCTGGCATTTGGTCAGTTTATCTGGCTGATAGTGTTGATCACACTGGCGCAGCTACCATGGTGGCTCTTGCCGTGGTCAATGTTGATCAGTGTAATCACCTTTGCGGTGTATCGCTCAGACAAGATGCGCGCACAACAGCAACAACAGCGCACGCCAGAAAATACCTTACATGTATTGGCGTTGCTAGGTGGTTGGTCTGGCGCGTTGTGGGCGCAGTTGTTTTTGCGGCATAAATCAAAAAAGGTCAGTTTTTTAAATGTGTTTTGGCTGACTGTGGTGGTGAATCTGGTGGCGACTGGGTATTTGGCGATGTCTGGAGATTTACAGCATTTAGGACTGATGCTAGATAATCCATAAAAAAAACGGGACACTACGTCCCGTTTTTACATCAACTATGCTTAGAGCTTAGATCAGTTCAATCGCGACCGCAGTGGCTTCGCCGCCACCGATACACAGCGCCGCCACACCTTTTGTACCGCCAGTGCGTTTAAGCGCATGGATCAACGACAAGATAATACGCGAGCCAGTCGAGCCAACCGGATGGCCCAATGCACATGCGCCGCCATGAATGTTGACTTTGTCGGCGTCTAAACTGTACTTGTCGATAGCTGCCATGGTGACCATCGCAAAGGCTTCATTGATTTCCCACAGATCAACCGATTCTGCGGTCCAACCGGCTTTGTCCAATACTTTTTGGATCGCACCAACCGGTGCAATGGTGAACTCGCTTGGGTGTTGGCTATTGCTGGCCGTGGCCACAATACGCGCCAGTGGGCTTAAGCCTTTGGCGGCTGCGGTTGATTCACGCATCAACACTAAAGCTGACGCACCGTCAGAGATTGAGCTGGCATTGGCGGCAGTAATCGTACCGTCTTTAGCAAATGCTGGACGTAGGGTTGGAATTTTGTCCAATTTGGCATTGGCAGGTTGCTCATCAACATCAACGGATACATCACCACCGCGACCTTTGACCAAGACTGGGGTGATTTCGTCTTTAAACCAGCCGTTGTTAATTGCATCTTGCGCACGCTTGAGTGAGCGAATGGCAAAGTCGTCCATTTGCTCGCGGGTATAGCCTTTGCTGTTGGCCATGTCTTGCGCGAATGAACCCATCAAACGGCCAGTTTCGGCATCTTCTAGACCGTCTAAAAACATGTGATCTTTAATTTCGCCATGACCCATCCGGAAACCGCCGCGTGCTTTGGGCAGCACATAAGGCGCATTGGTCATGGATTCCATACCACCAGCCACCACAACATCGGCGCTTTCGGCTTTGAGCATATCGGTGGCTTGCATCACGGCTTTCATGCCAGAACCACAGAGTTTGTTAATGGTGACTGCGCCGGTGCTATCGGGCAGTCCCGCTTGACGCATGGCTTGACGAGCAGGGCCTTGTTTTAGACCAGCAGGCAACACACAACCCATAATGACTTCTTGTACATCTGTTGGCGCAATGCCAGCACGACTGACGGCTTCTTTGATGACAGTAGCACCCAGCTCAGGAGCAGTGACGCCAGAGAGCGCACCTTGAAAACCACCCATTGCGGTGCGTGCACCATTGACGATAACGACAGATTCACTCATACAAATGCTCCAAAAAGACAAATCAGTAATGACAACAAGAATAATGACAAGATAGTCGGATCAGCGTTTCACAGCCATCTGATCCATTGGGTCAACAGTATAGCGCACGGCAGGTTACATCAGGCCATCAACCCCTCGGCTGCCTGATGGATTGGGGCAGTGGCACCAAGAGTCAAGGGAGACCTGTCGCTGATCAGTGGACTTTATGGACAGAGTGTGGTCCAGCACAGTGTCAAAATATGCATAAAAAATGCAGCCATTGGTCAGGTAAACGCACAGCGAATCACTCGCCCTTGTGTATCTTCGTGCAGACCATCGTTGTTTTGATCCCCCGTTAAGCGCACACGTCCCATCCGACTGAGTGCCAATTGACGATTAAATTGTGGCTCGTCGGTACAATATGTAATTGATCCGTTACTTGCGTTGGGCGTACCGGTCGTCGCTTCATAACGAATATAAGAACGATTGCCAAAGCCTTTCCATGATAGGTCGCCGTAACGTAACCGTAGTGGTTCAAACTGGACGATAGCATCGGTACCATCGCTAAACTGCCCGTCTTGATCTGCATCAACAAAGGACAATATGCCAGCTTTCCACTGTTGATCGCAGGTTGTACCTTGGCTACTGCCACAGACCACAACACGTTGCCGCAGTAATAGTGAACTGGTGCGAGAGAGGAGGAGAATGCTACGAATCAAGCTATCAACGCGTTTAACCTCACTGTTACGTTGCTGCCAGTCATAAGATGGCACTGCTAAGACTCCCAATATCGAAATGATTAATAGGACGACAAGCATCTCAAACAAGGTAAATCCTTTTTGTCCTTGTCTAAAGCATGCTTTAATAGGCGCAAATGAGCACTGACCATAAAAAAAAGCAGCTGTAAAGGATGTAGCCGCTGTTTTTTTTGCGTTAATGCTTGTGGTGGAATCAGCATTAGTCTGATGTGTTTTGGTTAAAATTTTCAATTGGATAGACCCAAGTTTTTGTTTGATGGATTTACTAAACTGCAACGGACGAGCTAGGTGAATTTGTCAACAATTGCTTCAACGGACTGATGTAGCATCACGCTAGTGCTTTGCTTATGGCAACGCTGGCCGTCTTGTTCTGGGGGAAAAGCTTACACCAAAAAATGGTGTGTGAACCAGTGCATCAGTTTCAATAAATGTTTCGACCGAACCTAACGTGTTTAAATCCCTGGAGGATTCCTATGAAACTTAATCGGATCGCTCTGGCCGTCATGATCGCAGCTCCGCTGCCCATGGTCGCCAACGCTGGTATTACTGTTACCCCATTGATGCTTGGCTATCACTACATGGGTGAAGCACAAGACGATCAACGCGATGTTCTGCGTACTCGCGATGGTCAAGTGACTGGCACTCGGCCAAACAGCCCTATTAACGGTGGCGTTGCATTGCAAGATGATGTATATGTCGGCGCTGCGATTGGTATCGAAGTCACTCCTTGGATGGGCGTAGAAGTTGAATACGGTCAAACCAACGGTGAAGCCGCTGCTAACGAAAAAGCGACTTCAGCTGGTCAGCCATACGACTACAAACAACAAATGCTTAGCGGTAACATGTACGTTACTTCTGACCTGATCACTCAAAACTACGAAGGCGCGTTTAAGCCTTACGTTTTGCTGGGTGCAGGTATGAGCAAAATCGAAGTTGAAGTCGAGCCAGGCAAGAATGCCCACAGCCAAGATACCATTGGTAACTTGGGTCTAGGTTCGTTCTATCGCTTCAACGACACCGTGTCGTTGCGTGGTGAGCTTCGTGCCATCCACAACTTCGACAACAACTGGTGGGAAGGCATGGCGTTAGCCGGTCTGCAAGTTGTACTCGGTGGTCATTTGATGCCTTCGGTTCCAGTGCCACCTCCAGCGGTTGAGCCAGAGCCAACACCAGAGCCAGTTGTTGTTCCAGCACCAGTTGACACTGATGGTGATGGCGTGACTGACGACCTTGATCAATGCCCGAATACACCAGCTGGTGTTGTGGTTGATGCCAAAGGCTGCCCACAACAACTGACCGAAGACCTGAAAATGGAACTTCGTGTATTCTTCGACATCAACAAGTCGAACATCAAAGATCAGTACAAGCCAGAAATCGCTAAAGTTGCGGATAAACTGAAAGAATATCCAGATGCAATGGCGAAAATCGAAGGTCATACTGACAACACTGGTCCACGTAAGCTAAACGACCGTCTGTCGTTGGCCCGTGCCAATGCCGTCAAAACCATGCTGACCAACGAATTCGGTATCGCTTCTGATCGTATGATGACTGAAGGCTTTGCTTACACTCGTCCGATCGCACCAAACGATACTGTTGAAGGTCGTGCAATGAACCGTCGTGTTTATGCCATCATCACTGGTAGCCGTACTGTTACTGCAACCACAGAAAACACCGCTCAATAATCATTGATCTGGTTGTTTGACTAAGACAGTCGCCTTCGGGCGGCTGTTTTTTTTGTGACGTTGGTCTGCGTTTGACTAACAGGCATCCATCTTTGATCAATTTTCGGTATACTGCCGCGTCTATTATTCTCCTGCGGCGTTTTTCATATGTCCGATATTCAGCACCTACGCAACATTGCCATCATCGCGCACGTTGACCATGGTAAGACCACACTCGTGGACAAGCTCCTGCAACAATCTGGCACGTTCGGTGATCGTGGCAATGAAGGCGAGCGTGTGATGGACTCCAACGACATCGAAAAAGAGCGTGGCATTACCATTCTTGCCAAGAACACTGCGCTTCGTTGGATGGACAAAAAAAACGACCAAGAATATCGCATTAACATCGTCGACACCCCAGGCCACGCCGACTTTGGTGGTGAAGTTGAGCGCGTATTGTCCATGGTTGACTGTGTATTGCTGTTGGTTGATGCGGTTGATGGCCCAATGCCACAAACCCGCTTTGTAACCACCAAAGCCTTCGCTCAAGGCTTGAAGCCAATCGTCGTGATTAACAAAGTTGACCGTCCAGGTGCACGTCCGGATTGGGTTATGGATCAAGTCTTTGATCTATTTGATAACTTGGGTGCAACAGACGAGCAGTTAGACTTTCCAGTGGTGTATGCCTCTGCGATTAACGGCATTGCTGGTTTAGATGTAAATGACATGGCAGAAGATATGACGCCATTGTTTGAAACCATCGTCAAAGTGGTTGAAGCGCCACAAGTTGATCCAGATGGTCCGTTCCAAATGCAGATCTCTAGCCTTGACTACAACAACTTTGTTGGTGTTATTGGGGTTGGCCGTATTCAACGTGGCCGCGTCAAGACCAACTCACAAGTGGTGATTGTCGACAAAGAAGGCAGCAAACGTAACGGTCGTATCTTGCAGATCATGGGCTATCATGGTTTGAACCGTATCGAAGTGACCGATGCACAAGCTGGCGATATCGTCTGTGTGACTGGCATGGAAGGTCTGAATATTTCTGACACCCTGTGCAGCCCATTGCATATTGAAGCATTGCCGCCATTGAGCGTTGATGAGCCAACCGTATCGATGACCTTCCAAGTCAACAACTCGCCATTTGCGGGTCGTGAAGGCAAGTTCGTCACTTCACGTAACATCCGTGACCGTTTGGATCGCGAGTTGATCCACAACGTCGCACTGCGTGTTGAAGACACCGAGTCTCCAGACCGTTTTAAAGTATCTGGTCGTGGTGAGTTGCATTTGTCGGTATTGATCGAAAACATGCGTCGTGAAGGCTTTGAGATGGGTGTGTCCCGTCCTGAAGTGATCATGAAAGAAGTCGATGGCGAAAAACAAGAGCCATTCGAAGCGGTCACCTTTGACGTTGAAGAGCAGCATCAAGGTGGCGTGATGGAGCAGATGGGTCTGCGCCGTGGTGAGTTGACCAATATGGAAGTTGACGGCAAAGGCCGTATCCGTATTGAAGCGACTGTCCCGTCACGTGGCTTGATCGGTTTCCGTTCAGAGTTTTTGACCATGACGTCCGGTACCGGCATCATGACCTCAAGCTTCTCGCATTACGGCGCGTTTAAAGGCGGTGATGTGGCCAAGCGTCAAAATGGCGTGTTGGTCTCAATGGTCAATGGCGTGTGCTTGGGTTATGCCTTGTTCAGCTTACAAGAGCGTGGTCGTTTGTTTGCCGAGCCACAGTTGGAAGTCTACGAAGGCATGTTGGTTGGTCTAAACTCACGCTCTGACGATATGGTTGTGAACCCAACCAAAGCCAAGCAATTGACCAACGTGCGTGCCAGCGGTACTGACGAAGCGATTGCTTTGACCCCAGCGATCCGTTTTACTCTTGAGCAAGCGCTTGAGTTTATTCAAGACGACGAACTGGTTGAAGTCACACCAAAGTCGATCCGTCTGCGTAAGAAATTCTTGACCGAAGGTGAGCGCAAGCGCAACAAAGGCAAATAAGCCTTAAACGCGATTGTGTGATGTAAATCAACCGCTGCTCTAGTGATAGATCGGCGGTTTTTTTTATCAGATAGGCTGTGTCTAAGACACTCACAATATTTAGGTAGTGTACAAGTTTAACGTGCTAACAATTTTTTGCGTATCTCGTTATTGTATTGAAGCAAAAAGACATGCAGCACCGCCTCATGGTTTTCCTGCTTTTTTGAAAATGATAAGGTTTTTCGAGTCAGTCGGCCTAAACGATTCCTTGCACTGGCATTGAAACGCTCAACATGGTTTGTCAGTCCCGTATGTTTACCAACAGACTGATGGGTATCTGGATCAAAGACCTCTGCATAGCTTGACCAGTAATCACTACATGTTGGTAAATCAGCATAACCTGTGGTTAATCGACAGCGGAGTTCAGTGCAGCTGACACTATCTCGTGCCCCGCAGACAAATGCCACGACTTGACGGGTATTGCGAGAGAGTGCAATCCAATTCCACACCTTGTTGGTTCTACACAGGACATAGCTCCACAACTCATCTAGTTCCAGCGTATCCCCTGTACAGGCAGGCAGAAGAGATTCAGATAGCGGTTTGGTCGCTTTTTTTTATCCATTTCATCAAGGTGTCAGGTGCAACACCAAATAAGCGTTGCATTCCCCGCAGACTTCCACGCTCAAGATAGGTTTTGATGATGTGTTCTTTGCGCTCTTCTGAATATTTGACCTTAGGCTTGAGTACGC
>JBBKWH010000066.1:0-4498 GCA_037968855.1 Moraxellaceae bacterium
CAAAAGCAATGCACCAGTTTGGCGCGTCACCTCCGCCTCCTATGGCTTAAGTTGCAACCTTCAGGCCAGAAGCCACTCTGCTTGGGTGTTTTTTAGTCATGTTAAGTAACTAGACGGTAACGGCTGCCGCGGGGCCTTTTAACTCAATGGTATTGCCCTCTGGATCTTGTAGATAAATCGACGGGCCACGCCCCTCGGCACCATAGCGAGACTCTATAGACCCAGCACTCACCCCATGCGCCGCCAAATACACCAAAATCGCCTCACCATCAAACGGTTCCACCCGCACACAAACATGATCAACATTATGTCCATGCACGGGATCGGGAGCTTGGCCACCCTGCTGCCCCAACACACTGTCCACTGGAACCAAATCAATTAACGCTGACCCAGCCCGTAACTGATACAAACCGATCTCCGGCTCATCGCGCTCGACCGTACAGCCCAATACATTGATATAAAACTGCTGCATTTGCGGTAGATCTCGCACCCGCAGCACCACATGATCAATGCCCGTGATTCGAATCATTTGCCTAGCCTCACTTCAAAGCCTTGGTTTTAAAAATCTAGCTTTCAATACAGGCGTTTAAATCAATACTCATATCAGCCAATGCCTTAACCATATACACCGCACTCTCGCCATAACTGCTCAATGCCAATCTTGCACCTTCAGTCGGCAACGAGGTGGGCTGATAGCCATAACGCTGCCAAAAAAACTGCGAATCCTGCACCGACACCAAGGCCGAATAAGACAACCTATCCGCCTGCATAGACGTCCAATATGCAGCCAACAATTGCGCTGCTACGCCTTGGCCCGTCATGTTGGGCAGAATGGCAAGATCATGAAGATAGCCACAATCTGCCGATGGATGATCGATAAAGCCACTGCCCAACGGTGCAACACAGCCATAACGCGAGCGATAGCCCACCACATAACCGCAGACCTGACCTGCCCACGTCGCGACCCATGCGGTCTGTGGGCAGGCCTGTAACCGTGCTGAGAGAGTCACTAGTGGCTCATGAAAATGCAGCGGATAACAGGCCACCTGCACCGCCATCACCGCTGCCAAATCTGCTTGATCCATCGGCCGAATCTGAACCATCACCGTCTTCACTCAACACTCTCACGCATCAAGGGATTATTTTGCCGCTTCAATAATCACACTCAAGGTCTGCTCAACTGAGCGAGCGATGTCAACCAACGCTGGATCAGGCGACAATGACGCCAACATCGCTGCGGGTTTGATCATGCCAATATAGGTTTTGCCCGCCTCGGTATACACCGACAAACGACACGGTAAGGCCATGTTTAATCGCATATCCACCGCCAACACCTGCGCGGCAATCTTGGGATTACACACCTCAAAAATCTGGCATTGCTCAGCAAAAGCCACGCCTTTACTCTGCAAAGTTTTGGCCAGATCATGCACATGCAGTACACCAAAGCCATGCTTACTGACGGCGGCCTGTAGATCGGCTGACGCTTGCTCAAAATCTTTGGCACTCTCAACAATCTGATACATCGTCTGATTCCTTGAATTGATTAACGTGTCTGCAACGACTGACCCGCGCAATACTGTTTAAACCCATCACTGGCAAAATCAAAACCCTTCGCTTTGGCCAACTCCCACGGACGGACACAAGCATTCTCTTGACCGCACCACGCATAACCCGCCGAGGCAATACAACCATGCACATCACGATCATTGCCGACCATCAAGGCTGGCTTTAAGGGATATTGCGCACAAGCACTGAGCAATACCGAACAACCCAGCATCGCCATGATGAGCCATTTTTGATTTTTGCCTTTCTGATCTATGCCTTGTTTTTTCATCGTGCTTCTACCTGTTTCTACCTACTCCAAACCATGCCATTACTCTACTCCAACTTGACTCACCACATTGACCTATCCCGTATATGAATCGTGGAATCATCAATCTCTATGGCTTTACACAAATTAACGCATATCACTTGCAACTCAAATGTATATACATTATGGTGTGTTCTCACTCACCAAGACAGGAACACTCTCATGTCAAAACTGACCAAGAAAGAAGCCAAACTACTTGCCAAAAAAATCGCTAAGAACGCGGTTAAGCAAGCTGGTGTAACAGAGAAAAAAGCCAAAACCATCAAAAAAGCCACCAAAGCTGCCATGAAGCCAGTGACTAACGGCAAAACCAAAAAAGCCAAACGCGCTGCCAAAAAAGTTGCAAAAAAAGCCGTATAATCAGATAAAGATCTGATCGCCTGCTTGTGGTGTACGCACCACATGCAGGATCATATGGCCTGTACATCAAACTCTTAGGCCACAGCACCCATGAACGACGAGACGTCTAAGCCAGCAAAAGCAAAAAAAGAAGCCCAACTCGTCATTCGGCTGGACAAAGAACTACGCGATCAATTTGTTGACGCTTGCCAAGACCTCGATACCTCCGCATCACGCGAACTACGCCGCTTTATGAAAAAGTTTTTGATTCGTTATCAAAATGGCGAGCTAGACGACTAAATCGCTTAAAACCAAAGTCTGTTTAAAAAAATCTTTAGCCAATTGCATGCTGCAAATTCTGCCGTGCCTGCTGCTCATACCGCTGGGCAAAATACGCCGTCTGATAAAGCTGAGGCCGCGCTAAAAATCCGCTTAATACCTCCCGTCGCTTTTGCACAAACACTGCGGGTTCAACCCATGCATATTCTTGTTGGATCTGCTGCTCATACTCAGCAAAGCGCGCTTGATCGACAGCCAAAATCACCAGATCAATATCGACCAGTAACTGTGCATCGTGATCAGTTGGCAAGGCATGATGCTCGGTCGCCATCACCAATGCCGCCACTCGATCCGCCACATCGACACTGATGCCATGCTGTATTAAGGCTGTCTTGGCCCATTCGGCGCTTTGCGCTTCGTTGTCGTGAGCTTGCACGGCATACACCGCATCATGAAACCACAGCGCCAGACAGACCGCTGCGGGTTGTTCGGCCAAGTGCTGGGTTTGGGCAAGATGCTGTAGGCATTCTTGCAGGTGTTGGCGGGTATGGTAGTGCCGTTGCGGTTGATCATACGCGGCGAGCAGTTGTTGGAATAATTCGCTTGGGGCTGGCAAGGCATAGGCAGACCATGCGGTGTGCCATGTTTGGGTGAAGATGGGATTGGAAGGCATAAGCACCTCTCACTGTTAAAGCGTTTTATCCAGTGTTGACCTTAGCAGATGAGACGAATCTGATAGACTTTATTCAGTTCATCATAGGCGAACGAACAGCATTGCGACTTTGAAAATATTCAGGGATTAAGGATGATGAATGGGTTGTGATTTTTTGATGAGCGCGATAGGCGTCCCAATGCCTAAACCCAATTTTCTAGCCTTAGACCCTCTACTCGTTCAAACTCTCTGAGATTATTGGTCACCAATACAAAGCCACGACTACGGGCATGTGCAGCAATATGCAGATCATTGACTCCAATCGGCATCCCTTTTCGCTCTAAATTAGCTCGTATATCACCGTATTGGCTGGCCGCCGTATAGTCGTAGTCCAGCACGGCGAGGCGTGAGATAAAATCCTCGACTTGGCGCAGCGTTTTTTCTGGAAACTGGCTTTTTTCTGCACCATGCAGCAACTCAGATACGGTGATCATGCTTAGACACATCTTATCCGCGTGACGATTAAAGCGATCTAGCACCTGTATTGGTTTGTTTTTAATGACATAAATGGCGATATTGGTGTCTAGCATGTACTTGATCATTCGAACGACTCGCGCACAGACTCGACCTGCTCGCCTCGCTCAAAATCATCAGACACTCGATCTTCTGACAAAAAAAAGCTATCCCATGTTTGCCCGACGGGTGTTAAGACCCGCTCTTCACCGTTCACTCTGACCTGCACTTGTTTGACGTGGGGTGGGAAGCGGGTTTGAATCGGTAGACGGACTGCTTGGGTGCGGTTGTTTAAAAACACTGACCCAATCATGCTTGGTGTGTTGGGCATCATGAGATCCTTTTAATATGCGATATATCCAAAGTATAGTGCAGTCACCTGCTGATGTATAGCATGACAATCAGGGGCTGCTGATGCTGTCATTTGTCGATGGGCAGATTGTCAGTATTGCGATGGCGCATGGGTTGACGCTGGTGACACGCAATCTCAAGGATTTTGAAAATATTTAGGGGTTAAGGATGGTGGATTGGTTTGGATAGGGCGCGCAAAACGCACCCTAATACTCGGCGTTCTATTTATTCAAACGACCTTGTACCTGTAATAGCCAAATTTCCTGATTGCTCAGAAAGTATAACCATTTTTTTAAGCCCATTTACTCTAACCAAACACTGGTAGCCTGATGATAACTTTTCGCAAGAATCTTTTTCCAAATTAATAGGCTGCTCTAAAGGAACTGACGAACCGTAAGTAATAGGGCGGTCTCAAGGTTGAAGTGCAACAGCGGCTTTTAGTCGAATCACTTCTTGGGAGAATACCTCGTCTGGCGTCATAAAGCCCAGTACCT
>JBBKWH010000067.1:0-6832 GCA_037968855.1 Moraxellaceae bacterium
TGGTAGGGGAGGCTGGACTCGAACCAACGAATGCCGGAATCAAAATCCGGTGCCTTACCAACTTGGCGACACCCCTATAGAGCGCTGAAAAACAATACTGATCCACAGTTGGACTGTCAAGGTGGAACGTCTATTTGGTGGTAGGCGTTCGGCTCAGTATGTTCGTGTACAAACAACAAAAAATGGTAGGGGAGGCTGGACTCGAACCAACGAATGCCGGAATCAAAATCCGGTGCCTTACCAACTTGGCGACACCCCTAAAGTTGTCACATCAGCCCGAGCTGCGTGTGTACTGGTGAGACATCAAGACTGTGCGCTAAAAACCCATGACATGGGGCATTGGCTAACAGTTGCTTGGCATCGATAGACGCATTGAGCGGCATAAAGACACATGCTCCAGTACCCGTAAGCCTTGCCGAACCAAACGCGTTTAAATACGCTAATGCTTCTGCTACGGGCGAAAATAATACTTTCGCCACAGGCTCGCAGTCGTTTCTGCATAAAGCAGGCTGACTTCGGTAGGCGGCAAATGTAGTGATTGGCGTGTTTCTTGTCAATGTTTCTTGTGAAAAAAGATCACTAGTGCCGATAAAACAATCAGGTTTGAGCACAATATAGCGTTTTTTTGGCAAATCGATGGCTGTGAGCTGCTCGCCAACACCTTCGGCCCATGCATTACGACCGCGCACAAAGACTGGCACATCGGCACCGAGTTTTAGTCCGAGGGCTGCCAGTTGGTCGATATTTAAGCCGGTTTGCCAAAGATGATTAAGGGCCAATAAGGTGGTAGCCGCATCTGATGAGCCACCACCAATACCACCGCCCATCGGTAGATATTTTTCTAGTGTGATGTTTGCACCTTGCTTGCAGCCCGTGTGTTGTTGTAGTCGCTTGGCCGCTTTGACAATCAGATTGTCTTCATGGGGCACATTCATGCGACTACTGAGGGTGATCTGTCCGTCGTTACGAGCATCAAACGTCAGCCAGTCACAGCGATCAATCAGCTGAAAAATCGTTTGCAGTTGATGGTAGCCGTCAGCCCGTCGCCCAGTGATATGCAAAAACAAGTTGAGTTTGGCGGGTGCGGGGAGTCTGAGGCTCATGGGGATTCTGTACGGGTTTGAATGGTGAGAATGACACGGTTTTCGCCACCAGTAATGGCTTGGGTCATGCTGAGTTTTTCGGGGCGAATCGCTTGGGCGTCTGCATAGCTAAACACCACATCCCAGCCGTCTTCACGCAAGGTGGCGAGTCTGCCATGCGTATCACGAGTTTCTGTCTCAGCTTGACCTGCGGTGACGCCGACAATCCATTTGCTAAGATGAGAGATCGGAGCTTGCCAACCGGTGGCGTATTCTAAAAGAATCTCAGGAGTTTCGGCTTCGATATGGCCGGTTTTACTGCTGTCTAAGCTGACTTTGCCGGAAATCCCTTCAATATGGGTTTGACCAATACCCAGTGCGCCACTGAGATCAATGGCAAACCGTTGATCTTCTTGCGCCCATGCATAAAACGCACTGCCATTTTGTTTGGGTGTGCGCACGCCGATTTTGCCGGTAATGGCAAAGCGTTTTGGGGCTTGAATTTGACCGGTTGAGCTGGGCATGTTGCTGATGGGTGCAGTGGTTTGAATCTGTTGTTGGCATCCGGTCAGTAAGGCAAGGGACAAAACAGTGATATAGCCAATTGAGGCAGTTGGGTGCTGCAAAAAAAGAGTGCGCATGACAACGGGTAAGCTCATGGATGATTAAGGAGGTGGCGTGGTGCGTGTGGCGGCAGATAGCCTTGCCTGAGCCGCAGAGGGTGATGTTGCATTGCTGTCGGATCGGGTGATTTGCAGACGAGAGCTGTTATTTTGAGTGTCATCTGTCAAGTCTTTGAGTTTTGCCAAACGTGGGTCGTCGACATGTTTTTGTCGAAGCTCTAATATCAACAGGCGATAATCGTCAATCTGTTGGTTTTGGTTAAGTGCGTCGGCTAAGCGCAGGCCAATATTGACACTTGGATCAAGTTGGTAGGCGCGCTGAAGAATATTGACCGCTTGCGGTAGCTTTTTTTGGCGTAAGGCGACATAGCCCATGGTGTCTAAAATGGCGGGCTGGTTGGGAGAAAGGCTGTTGGCGCGCTCTACTAGCGTCCATGCCTCATCTAAGCGCCGATTTTGCTCGGCCAAGGCATAAGCATAGGCGTTAAGGTAGGTGGCATTGTCCGGTTGAAGCGAGAGCAGGTGCTCAAGCTCAGACTCAAGCAGTGGGCCATCATTGTTGGGCTGGAGTAATAACACGCGTGCATAAATCAGTTCGGGTTGATCTGGGCTAATACTCAGCGCCTCATCTAACAACATACGGGCTTTGCCACGCTGTCCGTTTTCGCGCAGCAGCTGTGCTTGTAGTAAATACAAAAAATCCGATTGTTCTGGATGGTCAACCCGCTGTTGGGTCAGGTTGGCGAGTGCATCGTCCAAACGACCACGCATCATGCGCAGCAGGACCAGCTTGCGCTGTGCTTTACGATACAGATCTTCGCTTTGTACTTTTTGTAAGTACACTTCGGCCACGTCTGGGCGGTTTAACCGTTCGGCATTAACGCCCAAATAATAATAGGCTTGGTCGATATAGGCATCTTGCGTGAGCAGCTGTAGCAGGTATTTTTCGGCATCTAATGGGCGCTGTTGATCAATGCTGACCAGTGCCGCCAATAGGGTGATTTCGCCATCTTCTGGCCAGTTACGGGCCATTTGATCCAGACGCACCAACGCCAATGTTTGCTCGTGTTGATTGAGCAAGTAACGGACTTCAAACAGTTGCAGGCTTTTGTTATTCGGTAGCCGTTGTGACTGGCTATGCAGCCACTCGCGTACTTGTTTGGGCGTTTGTAGCTGCATCAAAATGCTGGCTTTTAGGGTGATAAACGCAGTGATATCTGGCTTGCGTGCAAGTGCAGCATCGACTTTGACCAGTGCATCGTTTAGCTGTCCACCTTGGACTAATAGGCCAGCATGCAGCACCAATAGCGAGGGATTGCCACGAGTGTTAATGGTGGTCAGTGCGTGCAATAAGGCTTGGCGGTCGGCTGTGTTTTCGGGATAAATACCAATCAAAATACGATCAAGAGCGGCACTAGAATCATGCGCCAATATACGGTCAAGCGTTTGTGCGGCCAAAGGGTAGTCGTGAACACGTAAGGCTAAATGAGCGAGATAAAACAACGCAGGCACATGGTCAGGATCGACATCGACCCAATGTTGAGCAATACGTAGGGCGTCGTGAATATTGCCTTGATCCAAGGTTAAGGCGAGGGCACGATCAAGCACGCCAATGTCACGCGTGGTCAGTGCGGCTTGTTGATACAGTTGAATGGCTTGCTTGGGATGTTGACGTTGTAGTGCAAATTCGGCAGTCAATAGTTGTTCTACCCCCGCTTGCGGTTGCAAGGAGGTGAACAAAATCAAACAGATCAGGCTGATCCGATATGATGATGATGAACGCAGGACTGGACGTAAATGCAGCAAACGACCTCCTGCCCTGATAGCGCGGGAATTGTGTTTGCAGGGCGTATCGCGCACAATAGCATAATTTGCCGGTAGCAATCGACGCACAATGGGTTTCTTTGCGCTAGGCATTAATCACACGACCGCCTCTGTTGAGTTACGTGAACAAGTGGCGTTCGTGCCGGAGCATTTAGCCGCCTCCTTACAGCAAGCCTGTGCTGCATGTCAGCTGACAGACTTGGTGATTCTTTCGACCTGCAACCGAACGGAGTTGTACACCATTACGCATCAGCCTGAACAGTTGAGCGCGTGGTTGTCTTCTTCGCATGGCTTAACGCAGGGCGAACTGCTGCCTCATGTTTATCAATACACAGATGAGGCGGCATTGTCACATCTGATGCGTGTGGCCAGTGGCTTGGACTCAATGATGCTGGGTGAACCGCAGATTTTGGGTCAGGTCAAAGCGGCCTTTGCCCATGCCAAAAATGCCGGTGTGGTGACGTCTGCGATGGGACAGATTTTTGATCAGGCTTTTCATGCGGCCAAAAAAGTCCGTACCGAAACAGCGGTCGGCAGCCAAGCGGTATCCATGGGCTTTGCGGTGGTGCAGTTGTCACGCCAAGTGTTTAGTCATTTACCGGACACGACTGCCATGCTGGTGGCGGCAGGTGAGATGAATACCTTGGTCGGTCGTCATTTGGCCGATCAGGGTGTGGGTCGCCTGTTGATTTGTAACCGTAGTCCGGAGCGTGGCGCGGCGTTGGCGCAGGAGTTGTCTGGGCGGGTGACGGTTGAGGTGTTACCGTTTGATCAGTTGGCGGCCAATCTACATCGTGCTGACATTGTGTCGAGTTGCACCGGCAGTTTGCATACGGTGATTGGTTTGGCTGAGGTCAAAGCCGCGCTGAAAAAACGCCGTCATCAACCCATGCTGATGGTTGATCTGGCTGTGCCACGCGATATTGAGCCGAGTATTGGCAAGCTGGATGACGTTTATCTGTATACCGTCGATGACCTGCAAGGGGTGATTGAAGGCAATATGGCCCAGCGTCGTCAAGCGGCGGTAGAGGCTGAGGTGATGGTCAGTCAGTTGGCGGCGCAAGTGATTGCACAGCAACGTAGCCGACAGGTCGGGCCGAGTATTGCTCAGTATCGCCAGCAAGCTGACCAATTGCGCCAGCAGGAACTCGATAAAGCTCTGCACGCCTTACAGCAAGGTCAGTCGGCTGAAGATGTTTTGGCGCGCTTGTCACAATCGTTAACGGCCAAACTGGTGCATGCGCCATCGCAAATGATGAAAGATGCGGCGCTACATGAATCGGTGGATGTGTTGCCGTTTGTGTTGCAGGGCTTGGGTGTTAAAGAATAATTGTTAAACATGAGCGAGGGCACAGAAGATGCCCTCGTCATTTAATAATCTAGTCAGCCATTTTAGTGAACTTAAGACTGATTTATTTCAAATTTCCCGCATGCAATCCGCATTCTTTATGGGTGGCTTCTTCCCACCACCAGCGGCCTTCGCGTTCGTGCTGATTGGGCAATACAGGCTTGGTGCAAGGCTCACAACCAATTGAGATAAAACCACGTTCATGTAGCGGGTTATACGGAATTTCCATCATCCGAATATAACTCCAGACCTCAGCGCTGGTCATGTTGGCCAGTGGGTTGTACTTGATCAAGGTTTTGCCTACACCCGAAAAACCAACATCATGCTGAATGACAGGCACGTCGGCACGGGTGGGGCTTTGGTCTTTGCGCTGTCCGGTAATCCAGCCATCTAGCGTGGCTAGTTTTTTGCGTAGTGGCTGCACTTTGCGGATGCCACAGCATTCTTTGTGGTCATCCACATAAAAGCTAAACAGCCCTTTTTCATTGACCAAGTCTTGAACCGCTTGTGCCTCTGGAAAACAGATTTCTAGATCAACCTTGTAGTGCTTGCGCACGGTTTCTAAAAATTGATAGGTCTCGCTATGCAGGCGGCCTGTATCTAAACAAAACACCCGAAACGGTTTTTTGAGGCGGGCGGCCATATCAACCAGCACCACGTCTTCTGCGCCACTAAACGAAATGGCAATCTCACCATCTTGGCTTAAGGCCAGATCGATAATCTCGCTGGCCGATTTGTTGGCATAGTCTTGGGCAAGCGCATCGAGATGATCAATGCTGGCAATCTTTTGGGGGGTAGACACAAGGTCACTCCTTGGCGATGGGCTAGGCGCGTTGGACAAATACGTCCACGCTTTCGATACGACGCAAACAATCAATGCCTCGCAGTCTAATGAAAAACCAGCAAGGGGGCAAAGTGGATGATGAGAGATGAGATGGCATCTGCCGCCAGTGCGCTGATGATGACGTTGGGGTCTCGACCTTTATAAAAAACCGCGTTACAGTGCCGCGCAATCGGTGGCGTAGACCTGATGGCTGCGCTTGGGTGTTGATCGTAAATATTGCTGGCCGTGCGCCGTAGGGAGTCGTGATGGAACTGGTTTGTCTTGATCTTGAAGGGGTGCTGGTCCCAGAAATTTGGATCAACTTTGCCAAAAAAACTGGCATTAAAGCATTAGAAGCCACCACACGTGATATTCCAGATTACGATGTGTTAATGACTCAGCGCTTGGCAATCTTGCGTGAGCACAATTTGGGCTTAAGCGATATTCAGGCGGTGATTGCGGAGATGGGGCCGTTTGAAGGGGCAAAAGAGTTTGTTGAGTGGGTGCGTACGCATTTTCAACTGATTATTTTGTCAGATACCTTTTATGAATTTGCCCATCCGCTGATGCAACAGTTGGGCTGGCCGACCTTGTTTTGCCACAAGTTAGAGACCGATGCCAACGGCATGATCACCGACTATAAACTGCGTCAAAAAGATCCTAAACGTGAGTCGGTCAAAGCCTTACATGCCTTGAACTTCCGTGTGATTGCTGCTGGTGATTCGTATAACGACACCACCATGCTAGGTGAGGCAGACCACGGCTTTTTGTTTGATGCGCCTGCTAATGTGATTGCGGAATTTCCACAGTTTCCGGCATTGCATGGTTATGCGGAGCTAAAAGAAGCCATCCGTCGGGTGTCTAATCGAGATATTCCAGCCTAAATTGGGTTGTGATTGAGCAAAGAAAACGGGCCTAATGCCAGTCCGTTAAGTAAAAAGAAAGCTCCACGGCGCAGATTGCCGTGGAGCTTTTTTATTGACGTTGGATAGCAAGTCTTCTTGCTTTTGACGCACCAAAAGTAAGCAAAAGTACTTTTTCGTGCAAAACTCGCCATCCATGGCTCAAACAATTGCACTCCGACATCCCTGCAAAAGCATTTTTATTTGGTCAGAATCAAGCGATTGTTACG
>JBBKWH010000068.1:0-22931 GCA_037968855.1 Moraxellaceae bacterium
ACCCCCACTTTGGCAAGGTTTTGTACGATTTTACCCGGCATTGCACCAATATAAGTGCGGCGATGGCCTCGAATCTCAGCTTCATCACGCACGCCACCTAGCGCCATACGAATAAATTCACGACCGGTTGCTTTGGCAATTGATTCGCCCAAGCTGGTTTTACCCACACCCGGTGGGCCAACCAAGCACAACACAGGGCCACGCATTTGCTTGACCCGTGATTGCACGGCCAGATATTCGGTAATGCGATCTTTGACGTCTTCTAGACCGTAGTGATCGGTATCCAAAATCTGTTGTGCTTTGTCTAGCTTGATCGACACTTTGGAGGCTTTTTTCCAAGGGGTGTTTAAGATCCAGTCTAAATAGTTACGCACCACGGCGGCTTCTGACGAGGCAGGCTGCATGGATTTGAGTTTGCGAAACTCGCTTTCGGCTTTCTTTTGCACATCTTCTGGCAGGTCGGAGTCTTGCATCCGGCGTTCCAGATCGGCCAATTCGTCATCGCTGCCGCCGTTCATGTCGGACAGTTCGCGCTGAATGACTTTCATCTTTTCATTCAAAAAGTATTCGCGCTGGTTGCGTTCCATCTGGCGTTTGACGTTTTCGTGCAGCCCTTGCTCGATCTGCTGCTCTTCGCTCTGGCGGCTTAAGTAACCGGTCAGCTCGGCAATGTGCGCAGGCACGTCAGATTCTTCCAAGAACTTCTGTTTGACGTCAATGGCCAGCGGGGTGCGGGTGGCGATAAAATACACCAGCTCAAGCAGCTCCGTGATTTTTTCACTGGCGGCAATCAATTCGCGTGCGTTGCGGAGCTTGGCTTCGGCATAGTGGGCAAACAGCGCTTGTAGGGCGGTGCGCTCAATGTGCTGTGCATCGGCTGACATGGCAACTGTGACGGGTTCTGGCTTGGCCTCTGCGCGCATGTAATCGTCATGATCGAGAATGTCGACCAGACGGGCACGGTGTAGCCCTTCGATCAGTACTTTGATGCAGTTGTCGTCGTTTTCGTGGTTGACCACTTGAACGATGCGGCAGACCGTACCGTATTGGTAGAGGTTGTCGTTGTCGATGCCTTCAGCCAAAGAGTCTTTTTGTGCAACCACAAAGACCAAGTCATCGGCTTCACGTGCAACTTCGACCGCCCGAATCGATTTGGGCCGACCCACAAATAAGGCAATCTGCATGTGTGGATAGACCACCACATCGCGTAATGCCAATAGGGGTAGGGTGCTATCGGTGGGTGTGGCAGTCGTCGCCGGAATAATGGTGTCGGGCATTTAGCACTCCTCGTGAGTGACAAATCAGCTTGTCATGCTTCATTAGTGATGCATGATCAAAAAAAAACAAGGGCTAGATGAGGTGTTCGGGTTAAAAGGTCTATTTTGTTGGTTGGATTGCGTATGGGTTGCTGGTTTTGAGTACAACTTAATAGCCAATTAATAGCGTAAGTACTGGCTTGGGGTGCACAAGGCATGAAGAGGTTGATCCCAATCGGCTGTCTGTAGCTGATCAACCTGCTGAAAGTCGTAGGCTAAGCCTAAACGATACGGACAATGTGGCGCATGTGCCAAGGTACGATCATAAAACCCACCGCCCATACCCAACCGCATACCCTGTGTATCGACGGCCACCAATGGCATGACCAACAGGTCTAAGCGAGTAACGGCAATGCCACGTTGGTGGCGCGGTTGTAACATGCCTAAGCGATGACGTGCCATGCGGCCTTGTTGCCAATGCTGTCGTGCAATCGGCACAAACACTAATCGTTGATCGAAGGGGCGAATGAACGGCAAGTAGACGGTTTTGTGTTGTTGTAAGGCTGCCCGAATCAGCGCGCGCGTGGGGACTTCGCCAAAGTCATCTAGATAAACACCAATTCGCTTGGCCTGATGCCATGTCGGTTGATGTTGCAGACGGCGTATCACGGCATTGCCCGCTTGCCGACGACTGCTCGGCGATAATTGCCGACGCTGTCGACGCAGTTGCTGCCGTAGAGCGTTGCGTGTCGATAAGGGTGAGGCGGAGAGATCAGTCATGGCAGTGATCATTACAACAAGATCAGCAAAATAAGCTCAATAAAAAAACAAAAAGACCGGTCTAAGCCGATCTTTTTGAGAGAATAAATTCTCCGAAGTGCCGCTGCGCTGTCTTGACCCTTGAACCCTAAAGTTCAAGGTGGAAACACCGATGCTTTAAAGGCTTTCCGCTCAAAGAGCAGACCTGCACACAAAAGCAAAAGGATGAATCCGAGGTTTTGCGTATCGGCTCAGGGGATTGGACAAAGCTGGCCAACACTCCAGAGTCTGTCCAGTATAGCGAGCTTTATCTGTGCCGCAAGTCCCATTTATTGCTGTTCAGTCAATGTTTGTGTCGCTTTGTCGCATCTTTAACCGATTTTGTGCGATGGGTGAGGGTTGGTGCTTTTTTCGTTTAACGGTCAAAAGCACGATCCATCACGTGCGGCTTATTGATCGGCTTCGATGGCGGTTTCGACGTCATTAATCATTTGGTTGATTAAACGCTGGCAGGCTTTTTGGCCTTGTAGTGTGATGTTGGCGGCCATCAGTTCTTGGCAAAGTTGTAAGGCGACCATGACGGCAAGTCGTTCGGTTTCGATGCGTGGCATGGCGCTTTTAAATTCGCGCATTTTGCTGTCGACATGGCGCGCGGCGGCTTTGAGGCCGTCCGCTTGGTTGTCTTGACAAGCCAGTTTGTAGGTGCGGTCTAAAATATTCAGTTCGACGTTCATGTGGGTGATTCCGTATCTGTTGCAGGCTCGGCATCGGCAGATGATGTGACAGGTGCTGGCTGGCCGAGTGAGGCCAGTCGTTGAATAATGGCTTCAACTTTGCGTTTGGCATGGTCGTTTTTTTGCAATAAGGCGTCGCGTTCGGTGATTAAGGCTTGTTTGGCCAGTGCATGTTGCGCCAGTTCGTTGGCTAAACGTTCCATTTCGGTGCTCATGGTCTGATTGGCCAAGGCCAAGGACTCATAACGTCCAGTCAAATTGCTCACTTCTTGCTCAAGCTGACGGGTGCGTTCTAGGCTTTTTGCCAAGTTTTCTCGCAGCTTAGGGTCTTCTGGTGCTGCGGTTGGGCGAGCAGCCAGTGCTTCGTTTTCGACACGTGCTTCCTGCAGTGTTCGGGTCAAAGTATCGATGAGCGCTTGCAGGCGCTGCAATTCTGCCAACATGATCGGGTCGCAAGGCTAGGAGTTGGGGGTTAATATAGGGGGACAACCTTAGATTGGTCAACGCAATGCATGATGACAATTCCGGCTGGATCGAATGGGATCAAGCCTTTAATAGCATTCCAGAGCTGAGTAGTCCTGCCGAGTTACATGGTCTATTGACCGGTATTATCTGCGTGGCAAAAGCACCAACTGGAGATCAGTGGCAGCAGATTTTGGCGCGCTTGGGCTTTGAGCCACTCGATGACGTGAGCTTGCGCTTACTGACCGAGGAGGCCGAAGATATGGCCTTGTCGCTGAGTGAAGATCACTTAGATTACATGCCCTTACTACCCGATGATGAGCATGCGCTAGAAGAGCGAGTCACTGCGCTAGCCGATTGGTGTAGCGGTGTATTGCTTGGTTTTGGTCTGGCCAGTGGGACGGTTCGCGCCGATGAAAACGAGTTGCTACGTGATTTGCACGAGATGGCCAGCATCACTTTTGAGGCCGAAGATGACGATGAAGAAGGCGAGGAAGGCTATGCTGATCTGGTCGAGTTTGCCCGTTTGATTCCGGTAAGTTTGTCGACAGGCCGCGAAAAAATATCGCTGGCGGGCAGTGCGTTGTTGTCGCTAAAGGTCGAACCATCAGTGGTTTTGCCGGATCAAGCCGATGATGAGGTCGATCAAACCCTAGATCAGCAGCATGATGTGGTAGACATGTTGACTAAGGATCGGCCATCTTAAGGCGCTATGATTAATACCCAGCCATGAGTCGACAATGATGTTTGGTCAATGATGAGTGGCTGATGATGTTTGGTCGATGATTGATGCTAGATGATCTGTGGTAGATGGATATGAAGTTTTGCAGGACTGATAAAGGTAGCCTATGAATACCCTGACCGCTGCACCGCAAGGCGTGCATGCTCCATTGCAATCGGTGTATGCCGAGCGTCGAGCGCGTTTGATGGCACAGATGGATCAAGACAGCATTGCGCTGATTCCAACCAGCCATGCCTATATTCGCAATAACGATGCCGAGTTTCGCTTTCGTGCTGATAGTAGCTTTTTTTATCTGACCGGTTTTGCCGAGCCAGAGGCATTGGCCTGTTTGATGCCGTCGAGCGAGACGCCATACCTGTTGTTTTGTCGTGAGCGTAATCGCGAGCGCGAAATATGGGATGGCTTGCGGGCGGGTACAGCGGGTGCAGTGGCTGACTTTGCTGCCGATCAGTCCTATGCCATTGAGTCACTGGATGAGTGGATGCCCAAGCTGATTTCTGGCAAGCGCAAAATTTATGTGCGCTTTGGGCAGGATGCGGCGTTTGATCAACGGGTCAGTGGCTGGATTAAGGCGGTGGCAGCCACCCAGCGACACGGCGGCAAAGTGCCGTTTGAGTTGATTCAGTTGGACCACTTGCTGGATGAGATGCGCTTGATCAAAGATCCGCACGAGATCGCGCAAATGCGTCAAGCTGCCGAGATCAGTGCGCAAGCACATGTCCGCGCGATGCAAGCAGTGCACGTCGGGATGATGGAGTACGCTTTAGAAGCCGAGTTGCTGTATGTGTTTGGCAAAAACGGCTGTCAGACTGCTTATAACAGCATTGTTGGCGGCGGCAATAACGGCTGTATTTTGCATTACCACGAAAATAATCAGCCACTCAATGATGGTGATTTGGTGTTGATTGATGCGGGTGCCGAGTTCAATCATTACGCGGCTGATATTACCCGTACCTTTCCGGTCAATGGCAAGTTTTCGCCAGAGCAAAAGGCGCTGTATCAATTGGTGCTGGATGCACAACTGGCGGCGATAGAAGCGCTCAAGGTCGGTGCGTCGTGTAAGGGCTACCATGAGGTTGCTGTGCGCGTGTTAGCCACAGGGTTGATCCAGTTGGGTTTGCTTGAGGGTGAGCTTGAGCAGGTGATTGAGTCGGGCGCGTATCGGCAGTTTTATATGCATGGCACGGGCCACTGGCTCGGTATTGATGTGCATGATGTCGGCAGTTACAAAGACGATGACGGCGACGCATGGCGACCGCTACAGGCAGGCATGGTGCTGACGGTCGAGCCGGGGCTGTATGTTGCGCCGGATGATGACAGTGTCGACGCGCGCTGGCGTGGCATTGGCATTCGGATTGAAGATGATGTGCTGATCACCGCAGATGGGCCAGTGGTCATGACCGATGGCGTGCCCAAAACCATCGCCGCAATTGAACAGCTAATGGCAGAACGTGTATGAGTACTGACAGCGTATTACCCGTGGTGATTGTCGGTGGTGGCATGGTGGGATTAAGTCTTGCGCTGATGTTGGCGCAACAGGGCTTGTCCGTCACCTTGCTAGAGGCGATTCGCTATCCGGCGGCGAGTACCGATCAACAGCCGCCTGCCTATCATTCTAGCTTTGATGCCCGTAATACGGCGTTATCGCGTCGTACCGTGCAGATTTATAGCGATTTAGGCTTGTGGTCGTTATTGCAGCAACATGCTACACCGATTCATCAGGTACAGATTAGTGAGCGTGGCGGCTTTGGTAAGGCCCGCTTACAGGCGTCAGAAGAAGGCATTGAAAGCTTTGGTCAAGTGATCGAAAACGCGTGGCTGGGTCGGGTGTTGTTGGCCCAAGTGCGCGCGCAACCACTGATTCAGTTAATCGACGGTGTATCGGTTGAGCAGCTTCAGCAAAGCGCCGATTGCGTTCGTGTACAGGCCAATAAAAACGGCCAGCCGTTGTCGTTGGCTGCGCGCTTGTTGATTGCCGCCGATGGTCGTGATTCGTTCTGCCGTCGTGCGTTGGGCGTGAGCGCCAGTGTGCATGATTATCAGCAAGTGGCCTTGGTCACTACGGTCGAAACCAGCGAGCCACATGCACAGATTGCTTTTGAGCGGTTTACCCCGCAAGGGCCATTGGCGTTGTTGCCGTTACCTGGTGATTATCGCCGCTCGGTGGTCTGGACAGTGCCTGCTGGGAGCGAAGCCGAATGGCTGGGCGAACAGAATGACGCACATTTTTTGGCGGCCTTGCAAGCGGCCTTTGGCGGTCGGGCTGGACGATTTGTAAGGACTGGCCCGCGTTCTAGTTATAGCCTGTCTCAAGTGCTGGCTGATCAGCAAGCGATTGGCCGTGTGGTACTAATGGGCAATGCCGCACACACTTTACATCCGGTGGCAGGGCAAGGCTTTAATCTGTGTTTGCGCGATGCCCAAGTATTGAGCAAAACCCTCGCTGCTCAAGCGCAAAAACAAGCCGATCTGGGCGATGCCACGATGCTCAAAGCCTATGAGCAAGCGCGCGTGAGCGATCAAAAGCGGGTGATTCGTTTTTGTGATTCGGTGGTGCGTGGATTCTCCAATCACAATCCATTGCTCAAGTTGGCGCGGAATACCGGCTTGTTGGCGTTTGATGTGATCCCTGGAGCCAAGCAGTTGGTGGCGACCTACGCGATGGGTCTAAAAGTTTAATCTGAACAAGGCGTAATGGCGCGATATTGGCCAAACAGTGGTCTAGAGGAAATCAGCCAAATGGCAGAGACAAGCAATGTCATGCATGACGTGGTGATTGTTGGCGGTGGCTTGGTCGGTGGACTATGCGCCTTGTTATTGGCCGAAGGCGGCATTGCGCCGGTGGTGCTGGATGCCGCGCCTGCGGTCGATGACGGCGTGCTGGCCCAGCGTGATGCACGGGTATTTGCCTTGAGTCCAGCCAATTTGCAGGTGTTGCAGCGGGTTGGGGTATGGGCGCGAGTGCGTCGGCATGCGCCCTATCAGGCCATGCAAGTGTGGCATCGCGAGGGTTATGGTCAGTTAGATTTTGGTCAAGCTGATGCCCTGTATGCCGAGTGGCTAGGCAGCATGGTTGAGCCATCAGTATTGGCCTTAGCGCTACAAGAGCAAACGGTGGCGGCAGGTCTGGATTGGCGACGTGACACCCGCGTGATGAGTCTGGAGCAGTATCCTGATCATTGGCAAATCCGCCTACAAGACGGTCAAGTGCTCTGCACACGCTTGCTGATTGGCGCAGATGGCGGACGCTCGATGGTGCGTCAAGCGGCAGGCATTTTGACCAAGCAATTGGACTATCAACAGTCGGCGCTGACTTGTGCCATTCGGACAGATCTGCCCCATGCTGGCGTGGCGCGGCAGGTGTTTTTGGCCGGTGGCCCATTGGCGTTTCTACCGATGGCGGATATGGACGATGCCGAGTCTGGCCATTGGCAGTCGGTGGTGTGGAGTTTGCCCACAGACATTGCTGCCGAGATGTCGGCACTGGATGACACAGCGTTAATGGCCGCATTAACCGAGGCCAGCGAGCGGGTACTGGGTAACGTGCAGCGCATCGAATCGCGTGGCTTGTTTCCCTTGCGTGCGCAACAAGCCGAGCATGATGTGGCCGAGCGTTTGGCCTTGATTGGCGATGCAGCCCATGTGGTGCATCCGATGGCCGGACAAGGTGTGAACTTGGGGCTGCTTGATGCGGCGGTACTGGCCGATGCCTTGCTGCATGATCGCGCGCGCGGACTGTGGGCGCACCGGCAAACCTTGGCCCGTTATGCACGGACCCGTCGTTTGCCCAATAGTCTGATGATGCATGGGCTGTCTGCGTTGGGCTGGATTCAGGGTGCACAACATCCAGCCTTGGTCTGGTTGCGCGGCGAAGGCATGCATCAATTGTCGCGCTTGCCACAGTTGCGCCAGATCATGATCGCTCAGGCGGGTGGTCATGCCGGACTCAAGCACACCCGTTACGCTGCTCAATAGATCAGCATGCGAGGTATGAGCGGCATAAATAGACGCCGATAGGGGCTAGTACAGTCTGCAAGGGCTTGTTAAAGTCCGCTTTATCAGCCGGTATGCCGGAGTTTAGTAGACATGTTGAAGGTGGAGTAGGCCAATATGAAGCCTGTATTAAACGACGATTATGATGATGAGCAAGACGAGAGCCTGACCCCAGACGACGTGGACGATGGTGGTGATGTTGATATCAGCAGCACGGATAGCGATGACGGCGACGACAATGGCGATGAAGGCCGTGGCGAAGGCAAAAAGCTCAGTGAAGCCGAGCGCAAAAAAGCTGACGAAATTGCCGAAGCCGAAAGTCTGACTGTCACCGCCAAAAAAGGCCAACGACAGCAACTCGAAGACGAGCTTGCACGCTTTTTGGCCCAAGGTGGACGGATTGTTGAAGTCCCACCAGATGCCGATGCACACGATTAATCATTGTTAGATGATGGAATCGTTGCTGTGATAAAAACGCCTGCATATGTAGGCGTTTTTGTTTGTTATCTGTGCGGTGTCTTAAGGCGTTGCATCTGAGTTGGGCTGATCTTTAAGTTCCAATGCACGCTGATACAAGGCATTTTTTTTGATGCCGGTCAAGTCGGCGGCCAATTGTGCCGCGGTTTTGACAGGCAAGTCTTGTAACAGGCGACGCAGCAGATCATCGGTTTTTTGCTGGTTAAGTTTGTCGGCGTTGCTCACAGCACCTGCCACGACCAAGACGATTTCGCCTTTTTGCTGATTATTGTCTTGCTGCACAAACACCAATAGTTCGGCCAATGTGGTTTTTTTAATGGTTTCAAAGGTTTTGGTGATTTCTCTAGCCATGCATACCTCGCGATCTGGCCCAAAAATCTCCACCAAATCGGCTAGGCAGTCCAAGATGCGATGCGGCGCTTCATAAAAAATCAATGTGCGTGTGTCATGCTGTAAGGCTTGTAAGGTCTGACGGCGTGCATGCGATTTTGCATGCAAAAAACCTTCAAAACTAAAACGGTCACTGGCCAGTCCAGAAGCGGATAATGCAGCAATGGCAGCGCAAGGACCGGGAATGGGAGCTACTCGAATACCCGCCTCGTGCGCCGCGCGAACCAAACGAAAGCCTGGATCGCTAATCAGCGGTGTTCCGGCATCGCTGATCAGTGCAACCGACTGTCCCCCTTGCAGGGTTTGGATCAGTTCGGCTACCTTCTGGCCTTCGTTGTGATCATGACATGCAGTCACGGGTGTCGAAATGGTGTACGCCGAGAGTAGACGGCCCGAATGTCGGGTGTCCTCCGCAGCGATCAGATCGACATCGCGCAAGGTTTGCGCGGCACGTACCGACAGGTCATCAAAGTGACCAATCGGTGTCGCCACGACATATAAAATGGCACTCATGCGGACGACTCCAAAATGAACAGATTGATTGAACAAAAAACCATCATGGTGGGATTGTTGGCTACTTTGGCCGCTCCCGTCCATGCTGAAGTGATGGTGTTGCTACCGACAGATGGGCCGTTGGCCTTAGCTGCCCAAAGCGTCAGTGATGGCCTGATGGCGGGCTATTATGCCGGAAACACACGGCCAGCGTTACGATTCGTCAATGATGATCAAACCCCGATTGATCAGTTGATGAAACGTGAGATGCGCAAAGACACCGAGTTGGTGATTGGCCCGTTGCATCGTGATCGGGTCAAAGAATTGGTTGAGTTGAATTTGCCGGTCCCAGTATTGGCCTTAAACCAAGTCTCTGCCAACCAAGCAGGGGTCTGGGAGTTTGCCTTAGCGCCCGAAGAAGATGCCAATGCTTTGATCCGTCGGATGCAAGCCGATGGGATCAAAAAAATTACGTTAGTCAGCGAGCCAGAGCAGCAGAGTAATCGGCGCTTTGAGCAAGTGTTTGAGGCGGCATGGCAAGGCGAACTGACGCGTCAAAAACAGATTCCCGCGACCTTGGCAGACAATGAAGGCGTTTTGCTACTGGGCCAAGCCAGTTGGCAGCGTCAATTAGACAACCTACCAAAAACACGCACATACACCACCGCATGGGCGTATTCGGCCAAGACCCGATTGCCTTCGGGCATGACCTTTTGTGATATTCCGGCCTTGTATCGTCCAGAGTGGCCTGAGCTGGTGGCCGAGCAAAAGCGTAAGCCGGTCTCGGTTGGCTATCAGCGTCTGGTGGCCTTTGGTGGTGATGCGTGGCAATTGGCACGTTTGATGTTAATGAAAGCACCGAGCGCCCAGTTTGCAGGTCGAACCGGCACGCTCAAACTGGCCAATCAACAAATTGAGCGCCAGCCCGACTGCATGGTGGTGAGTGGTCGTAAGCTGAAACTACTGCCTTGACCGTTGGCCGTTCGACTAGCCCTACCCACCAGATTGGGGCTGTAGCCGAGCAACAGGCTCAGGCATATTTGGTCGAGCGAGGCTTTGTCTTGGTAGCGGCCAATGTGCATTGTCCGTGGGGCGAAATTGATTTGGTGATGCAGCAAGGCGCATTGTTGGTGTTTGTGGAGGTACGAGCAAGGCGACGTTCAGGCTTTGCCAGTGCCGCCGAAAGTGTCACGCCAGCCAAGCAAAAAAAACTGATTCGAACCGCCGAATGGTTTTTGGCCGAGTATCCTGCATGGGCAGCGTATGACTGTCGTTTTGACGTCATCGCGGTGAATTTGTCGCAACATCCCATGCAACTTGATTGGATCGAAGCGGCGTTTATGCTGTCCTAATTGAACGGTTTCTCCATGTTTGAGACAGCAAAATGACTGTCTTTGCTAGGGTGATTTGTTAGACTGTTTTATTAGACGTAAGTCACTGTTTTTGGTTTTTTATTAACCATTTTTTAAACAAGGATGAATGCTGCCATGCTGTTCCTAAGATCGGTGTTGTCCCAATCGGTATTGTCTGCGGTCATTGTGTTGAGCTTGGGGCTAGGCGGCTGTTCGTCGTTTGTAGCGTCCACCACCAATGGGCCGGTTGGTGTGGTGAGTGGGGATCGCTCGTTTGCGCAAGTCATTACCGATAATGGCATTGTCAAAACTGCCGAGATTAATCTGTACAAACTCGATCCACGTTTTAATTTTTCGCGGGTCAATGTGTCGAGCTTTCATAGCGTGGTACTGCTGACTGGCCAAGTGCCTGACGAATACCTCAAAACACTGGCCGAACAAAATGTGCGTTCAATGACAGACGTCAAAGCCGTGCATAACTATTTGACAGTGGGCGAAAAAGCCGATTACAACACCATCGTCAATGACAGCGTGATCACCGCCAATGTGCGCAAAAATATTTTGTTGCTCAAAGCGATTAAAGACACACGGGTCAAAATTGTCACCGAGCAAGGCGTGGTGTACGTGATGGGCCGATTGATGGCTGATGAGGCTGCTGCCATGATGGATGTTCTGCAACGTACACCCAATATCGTCAAGATTGTTTCATTGATTGATAACATCGGTGAGGCTGCACCCACCTTGTTGCCTGCCAATACATCCTCATTAACAACGAGTGCAACACAGCCATCTGCAAACATGGGTATACCTTCTTCGATTGTGGCAGTCACGCCATTGGCGCTAGAGCCACGTCAAACCAGTGAACCACTAGCAGAAGCACCTGAGCCTGCCAACACCGATGCGAACAGTAGCAGCGAGATGGCATCGGCTAACCTCAATAGTCGTTCGATGTAATTTGCTTTAACGTTGGCAGGTGATGGATCTGGGCCAGCCATGTATTGCTGGCCTTTTCTTTGTGGGTAGGTTGTCGATTAGCGACATTTGTAGCACTCAATTTGCAGGACTGATACAGCGTTTAACGCTTGAGGGCTGGTCTGGGTATCGACTGGCTGCAAAAATAGTCTCATCTTTTTTGAGTTTAGACCATTATGTCGCGGTATCGACTTCCTGTTGTGGGTGGTGCTTTGGCCAGTCTGCTCGCGGCGTGCTCGCCAACCACAGTGCTGAGCAAGCTAACGCCAGAGCGTGGCGTTACCGTACAAAACAACTTGGCCTATGGTCAGGATGAGCGGCAAATGCTGGATGTTTATCAACCTGCGATTCCGGCTAATGTTCGCATGCGTCCGCCAGTGGTATTGTTTGTCTACGGTGGGTCGTGGCAAAACGGCAGCAAGGCAGGCTACGGCTTTGTGGGTAAAAGTCTGGCGCAAGCGGGCTATACCACGGTGGTGATTGATTATCGCCTCACGCCTAAACATCGTTACCCCACCTTTGTGCAAGACACCGCAGATGCACTGCGCTGGACCTACCAAAACATTGCCCAATATGGCGGTAATCCAGAGCAAATTTTTGTGATGGGGCATTCGGCAGGGGCGTTTAATGCCATCACTGCTGTTGATGATGCACGTTTTTGGTCAACGATTCAGATGCCCAATACTGCCATACGCGGGGTGATCGGTTTGGCAGGGCCGTATGCCTACGACTTTACCACCGACCCCACCAAGATCGCGTTTCCAGCTGAGGCAAAGCCTGATGACATCATGCCGGATCGACATGTTCGGCCTAACCCGCCGCCCCATCTGTTGGTGACGGGCGAGAATGACAGCGTGGTCGGTGCATTTAACGCAACCAACATGGCTGCGGCACTCAAGCAAGCGGGCGGTACGGTGCAAACGGCCCAGATTAAAGGCGTGAATCATGCCACCATGATTGCAGCGTTTGCCCCACCGACACGGTTTTTGGGCAATACTCAACAGGTGGTGACCGATTATATGCAAGCGCAATTACAAGCCAGCCCATCAAGTGCCGATTAATTAGATCAATAGTTAAATTGATCTAATACTTGCCGACCAAAGGTATTTAAAGATGTTTTAAAATGATTGACAGCGCAGTTTAAATCGCTAAACTGCGTGCATTGTTTTGATCTCCCATCAAAACCCCAAATTAAGGAGTGCGTCATGCTGGTACAACTTGGAAAACAAACAGGCTAACCGGCAAACGCACCGATTCGGATCGTTTGCCCAACAGGTCAACGGTTCGAATGTCGATACGCATCAAGCGCCCTGACATTCGTTAGGGCGTTTTGCTTTTTAGCATTCCTCCTTTTTCAATCGTGACCGATTGCCAATCGCTTGCACAGTGGATGAATCCGCTATTTGCAATCGGGCGGTTTTTTGCCTGTTTCTAATGACAGCTTTTAAAATGAAAAATTTTAACCTGCTGTTTTTAATATGCGCTTTGCAGTTGATTAGGCAGGGTATAGACCACTGTTGCCTAAAGTAAACCAAAGCCTGTTTTTTGATGAATGTGGGACAGATTAAAATGGCCATTCAAATGGTATTAAATGCCGATAGCGGTTATGGCGTGCCGGTGCAGATACACACCAGTGACGTGCAGCCTGAGGCATTGGAGCAACTCAAGCAAATGGCGCAGTTGCCATTTATTCATTCACATATTGCGGTGATGCCGGATGTGCATCTGGGCATGGGTGCAACGGTCGGTAGTGTGATTCCGACCCAATCGGCGATCATTCCGGCGGCTGTGGGCGTGGATATTGGTTGTGGCATGAACGCGATTCGGCTGGGTCTGACGGCGGCACAATTGCCGGATGATTTGCGCAAGTTGCGTAGCAGCATTGAGCGCAGCGTGCCGGTTGGTTTTGCGCAGCACAAGGCGGCCAAGGCCAAAGCATCCACGCTTGATCCGCTGGCACGGCGCTTAAAAGCCATTACCGATCAGCACCAAGGCTTGTTGCGGATGTTGCGCGATTTTGATCGGACGTGGCAGCGACAACTGGGCACGCTTGGCGGTGGCAATCACTTTATTGAGCTGTGCTTGGATGAAGCTGATCAGGTCTGGGTGATGTTGCATTCGGGTAGTCGCGGCTTGGGCAATTGTATTGGCACTTACTTTATTGAGCGGGCCAAAAAAGAAGCCCAGCATCGCTTTGGTCATGTGCCGGACAAAGACCTGTCGTATTTTGCCGAAGGCTCAGACAGCTTTGCCGACTACATGGAGGCGGTGGGTTGGGCGCAAGACTATGCGATGGAGAATCGTCGTCAGATGATGTTGTTGGTGTTGGCGGCCCTGCGTGTGCATTTGCCAGCGTTTCAAATGAGCAAAGAAGCCATCAATTGTCACCATAACTATGTGGCAAAAGAGACGCATTTTGGCGCAAATGTCTATGTGACGCGCAAAGGTGCGATCAGCGCGCAAGCAGATGAGTTGGGCATTATTCCCGGTAGCATGGGGGCCAAGTCATACATTGTGCGTGGCAAAGGCAATGCCGCATCGTTTTGCTCGTGTTCGCATGGAGCAGGGCGGCGCATGAGCCGGAGCAAGGCCAAGCGGTTGTTTAATGTCGATGATCTGGCGGCACAAACCGCAGGCATTGAGTGCCGTAAAGACAGTGGTGTGCTGGACGAGTTGCCAGCGGCCTACAAGGACATTGATGCGGTGATGGATAATCAACGTGATCTGGTTGAGGTGGTTCACACCTTACGCCAAGTGCTGTGTATTAAGGGGTAGACGATGAAAAGTAAAAAACTGCCACAGTTTCGTGAGCGCAATCATTTGGCTTTGCATCCGCTGTTGCATAAAGGCGGTGTACATGCCGAGGATGATGTGGAAAAAGCGCGTGAGCGTGAACGGCGCGACGAGCGCAAGCGTTTGCACAAGACCGATTGGTTAAACCATCGGCATGATTAGGTGTGATGAAGCGTGGCTAAGTTGTTAAAAAAACACCAAGGCTGACGAGTTGCTAGTCCGTTAGATACCAAGCGTCATGACATCGATGGTTGTGGCGCTTTTTTTATGGCGCGGGGATAGCAAGTCTGCTGCGTTTTGGATAGTGTTTAGCGCACGATGTAAACCAGACCTTTAGCTTGTTGGCGGTTGCCAAATGATGGCGGCTGAGATGGTATTGGCTGAATAGCTTTTAGCTTAGTGAATAAAGGACGATTAAAGGTTTGAACAGTTAATTTTAGTGCATGAATCAAATATTGATGACAAGGCTGCATGATGAATATAGAAAGTTGGTTTAAACGACTCCCACTAATCGCACTCGCAGGTTTTTTCGCCTATGACGCTGTGCAAAGTATCTATACCGGTGTGGTGATGCATCGGTATTGTGCGGCTGAGGCACGTTATGAGTTATATTCGAATGTCTATGCTGATGAAGATCCCCAAAAATACTGTAACACAATACAAGATATTTGTGATTTCAAGGTCGATGAACAGGTTGAATTTATCCCGATTACTGGCGTGATGAATAGCGAGCAGTGGCTTTTTATTATTAATAAAAGGCAAGAGAGCGTGATTGATCCAAAAAGACCCTATCGCGGTCAATCTGGTTTTTTTCGGCGTACCAACTATTATTTTGATCTTCAAGGTCGCCCACTGGCCAAGTATGTATATTTTGAACCGAATGGTGAAACCTTTACTCCATTAGGCACAATGCTGTACGAAACATTTGCTGAAACAGAGGGACGTCATGTTTCTTTGCATGGATGCCACATTCCTAGGTTTGAAAGATTAATCTCGGCTTTATATTTTAAGTAATCTTAGTATGAATCCAATGTATACCTCTGAAATGGCTAAGTTATGAATATAGAAAGTTGGTTTAAACGAATCCCCCTAATCGCACTCGCAGGTTTTTTCGCCTATGACGCTGTGCAAAGTATTTATACCGGTGTGGTGATGCATCGGTATTGTGCGGCTGAGGCACGTTATGAGTTATATCCAAATGTGGAGTTGGATGATAGTCCTGAAGGTTATTGCAATACGAAGCCCTATCCATGTGAGTCTACTGTACAAGAGCAGCTTGAATTTATTCCGATTGCTGGTGTGATGAATAGCGAGCAGTGGATTTATATTGTCAATAAAAGGCAAGAGAGTGTGATTGATCCAAAAAGACCCTATCGCGGTCAAGCGGGTTTTTTTCGGCGTACAAATCATTATTTTGATCTTCAAGGTCGCCCACTGGCCAAGTATGTATACTTTGAACCGAATGGTGAAACCTTTACCCCATTAGGCACGATGCTGTACGAAAAATTTGCTAAAACAGAGGGGCGTCAGGTTTCTCTGCATGGATGTAGCATCAGAAAAATGGCCTACGCAAGTCACTCGTTACTCATCAAGGAGTCTTAAGATGAATCCAATGTATACCATCTGAAATGGCTAATCTGGCACGTCTAGCCTATCTTACTTTGGATATCACTGAGTCGATCTTAAACAATAAAAATGTACTGAGTGCCAAATCCCACTGACACCTGATCCACCAAAGCGAATCACTTTGGTGGTTTTTTGTGCTCAAACAGACGAACGATTAAGCCACTTGCGGCTGCTTGCCAGATACCAGAGTGGCGGCGTGTTGATTGGCATCAAATGGCTCGGCTTGGATTTGCACCAATTTACGATTGCCTTGCTCGCCATTCATACGCCAGTGACCGATACGGATGTTATCGACAAAGGCCACGTCGCCTTTTTGCCAGTTCATCAAAAAGGCTCGTTTAAAGATTTCATCAAACATGGCACGTTGTTCGGCTTCGCTCCAGTCGATGGATTGGCCGTGATCGTCACATAGCTCCCACGTTAGGTTCATGCCATCAGCGGTGGAGTCTGGCTTGATGTCGCCGCGACCCTCAAAAGTGGCTTTGGCTGATTCGTAAGAAATACGATTGGTGTTTTTGGCAAAGGCCCAAGGCTGCAAACACAGATCGCCAGTTTCGGGCACAGCACAGACCAGCGGGCAAGGCTCTAAGGCCAAGTGCGCATAGCCGTCTGGTCGTTGGAGCACGGTCAGCGGGCTGTTTTTGAGCATCATGCGGTCGATCATGTTCACTTTACGCGCCGAGATGTAATAGAAACGATTGCGGGCGCGTTGATATTTTTGTTGGCTTTGGGCGGGTAGGTGTTGGTAGACCTCATGCAGATCGACCATGCCGGTTTCGGCCAAGTAGGGCGCAGGCTCAAAGCAGCACAACACCAAATAACGCGAGCGTTCGGCGCGTACACCACCTTCCACATGTGGCCCTTGAATCGATTGTTCGACAGGGCCAAGTTGCACGGTATTTTTGTCCAGATAACGGCGATAATCGCCAGCACCGAGCAAGCCTTCGCTGTATTTGCGCATCAGACTGGCCATAAAGGCTGGCATATTATTGGTGTTAAAAGAGTTCCAAGGCTGCAATCCCATGCCGTCGGTCACCAGTTCATGGAAGGTGGTCGCGTTTGATGGGGCAAAGCCACGAAACAACAATACGCCACGACGGGCAATTTGCTCGACAAAATAAGGCCGATTGGCTTGCAAGATACTTGGCAGGCTGGTGGGCGCAGTGCCCTCGGCAGGCATATAAATAGTGATAAACGGATGGCTGCTGTCGGCGGTGAGTTCGGTCGGGCAGGCAGTGGCAGTCGTCATGACAATACTCCAAAAATGATCAATAAAGCGGGCGAGGCCAATGCCTCAAGCAGACTGTGCGATAGGGCTGGCCGACCATTGGTCGATCAAGGTGCAGTAGCGGTCAAACATTTGCTGTGCGTGGTCGATCCCCGTCATGGGTTGGCAAAAAGCTGCAACCAAAGTGAGACGTTGATCAAAAGTTACTGTAACCATGCAAAACAATGGCTTGTGTGCGTAATGCACGCCTGCCATGGGGATAAGTGCGTCAACAGTGACATCGCCAAATTGTCGATTTAAGTCAGCACGGCCCATGTTGCTCAAATGAATATTGGCGCGCGAGCTTTTCATCAATGTGCTGAGCAAGTCGGTTGGGTTAGGTCGGAATCGGATCAAGACAGAACGTAGCCATAAGCCAAACTGAATGTTCAGCACATTAAATTGCGATTTGGCCATTTGGGTGGCTTGTTTGCCTAGGGTCAGTGGATCACTGTTGGTCGACAGCAAAAAGCGCGACTCAATGCCCGATGAGTAATAACCCACTGCTTGATGGTAACTCGGTGGCAATAATGGCCGAACATTGATGGCTGAGGTCATCGAGACCAATTGTTCTTGCTCACCTGTCAGCTCTGGCGCAGCAGCCTTGAGCAATGCACCACTCAACATGTCGTTAATGGTGCCACCCATTTTTTTGCAGTTGGCGAGCAGTTGCTTGGTTTGTTCTGCACTGAACTCATGTACCAGTGCTTGGCTATACGCCTCGATAGGCGAGGCTGTTGCATCGGCCTGATGAGGCAGTGTCGCGCTAGTGGCGGCAGGACGTTGCTGCAATTGTGCCAAGGCTGGCGGTTTGATCAAACGTCGAATGGCTGGCCAATAATGCCGCATGGTTTGCCATAGGCTGCTTTTGGGCAGTAAATCGTCGTAGGCAAGTGGGATGCCAATTTGCTCAGGCTCGGTACTGTGCTGGCCTGCATGAAACAACAGCATATCTTGCATGATTTGGACTGAAGACAAGCCATCCGACATACAGTGATGAAAGGTCAGTAGCAACTCGCTCTGCGTTTCGCCATGCACCAAGTGCACACGCCAGAGTGGGCAGTTGTCAGCAGGGATGCTGTCCGAAATCTCTTGTTGCGCCAACTGCATGTGTTGAACGGCACTCTGTCGAGCAACCGCTAAAAAAGGCACATGAACGTGGGTTAACACTTCAAGTTGTGGTCTTGAGCCAGTCGACACAATCCGGCTACGCAAAATAGGGTAGCGTTGTTGGACGTAAGCAATGGCTTGTTGAATGCGTGCGGCGTCAACGTGACCAGATAATCTGGTAAGCGTGACAAAGTTGACTGAACGCGCCTTACTCATTTGCCACCAAAACCACTCGCCAATGCCAAGTGGTCTGGATGAAATGATAGGCACAGGTGCAGAAGAAACCATGTGCGAAAAATCCTGTGGATGTTTGCTTTACCAGCAATTCTTGTCAGGTGGTCACAGTAGCATGTGCCAGAATCGGCAATCAAGGTGGCGGCGCGCCTTTCCCTTGGCAATTTGGCCAATCGTGTCGGTTAGACCTTGCCAAAGGCCGACATCGCCCCCATCCATGCGCTATCATGCGGGGATTGTCAGGAGTTCATCATGTCCGATTCAACCGTCGCCGAGCAGGGCGATATCCAGACCAGCAATATGAGCATCACGGCGTCAGCGCAAGAATACTTGCGTGACTTACTGGCCAAACAAGACACGGCTGGCATTGGTGTGCGTATTTTTGTCGAAAATGCCGGTACACCGCGCGCCGAATGCTGCATGGCCTACAGCGCGCCTGATGACGTTAATCCACAAGACCTCAAAATCGACTATCCCGATTTTCCGGCCTTTATTGATGCGCCGTCAGCGCCTTATTTGCGCGATGCAGTGATTGATTACAACAAAGACCGTTTTGGCGGTCAGTTGACTTTTAAAGCGCCCAATTCCAAAGTGCCACGCGTCGGTGCAGATGCCTCGCTTGAAGAACGCATTGCTTATGTATTGCAAGCCGAAATCAACCCCGGTTTGGCAGCGCATGGCGGTAACGTGGCATTGGTCGAATTGTACGAAGACAAAGAACATGGCTTAACGGCAGTGTTGCAGTTTGGTGGGGGTTGCCAAGGTTGCTCGGCAGTCGATATGACACTCAAACAAGGCGTTGAAACCACGTTAAAAGCACAATTGCCAGAGCTGGCCCGTGTGATTGATAAGACCGACCATACCCAACGTGATCAAGCTTATATGTAAGCGATGGGCTGTATGGTGACAAAAGATTGGCCGCCCATTGAGGCGGCCTTTTTTAATGTGATGCGGACTTACGCACGATCTTTTTGACCAAACTGGTGTTGGTGGGGTGAGATATTGATATTAAAGATTTTAAATTTCATAAGGCGCAAGTTATGCGTGAACTGCGATAGGCTGAGCGACTAGTTTTACACCTAGCGCATGGCAAACACGATTGATCGTATCAAAGCGAGGACTACTATTTGGGCGTAGAGCTTTGTATAAGGCTTCACGGGTAATACCTGCGTCTTTGGCAATTTGCGTCATACCTCTGGCTTTAGCAATTACTCCCAGTGCATGAGCCAATTCAGCAGGGTCATTTTCTTCAATGACAATCGTCAGATATTCTGAGATTGCTTGTTCGCTGTCTAAGTAATCCGTCATATCAAAAACAGGCAAGTCTGCAATTTTAACCATGATTTAATTCTCCAGTGTTTCAGACAGTTCAATAGCTTTTTCAATATCACGCTGTTGTGTGGATTTATCTCCACCGCCTAGCATGACAATCAGCACTTCGCCTTGTTGAATGTAGTACATTCGCCAACCAGAACCAAAGTGTTCACGCATTTCCCAAACGCCTTCACTGACAGACTTGATGTCACCAAAATTGCCACCTTCAACTTTTTCAAGGCGACGCGCCAAACGGCGTATCGTCATGCTGTCTTTGAGCCCGTTAAGCCAATCATCGAACTCTGGTAAGCGTCTTATTTCAATCATAGGCTTTTCTCTTTGGACACGCCGCACTGTAGCAGATCGATTACACTTTGACAAGTTGACGCAATATAAAGAATAAAGAAGGCTCTGGCATTCTTAATACTGACATAGACGCATAACTACCCACGCAAGGCGCAAGCACCCATAACAAAATTGAAAAATAAGATTACATCAGAAATATCAAAAAAAACACAATAATCGGCTGGGTGCTTGTCGCACTTGACGCTGAAGTTAGAGTGTTAGTGGCGAAAATCATATTTTCTGATTATTTAATGATAATTTTGAAATAAATTCTGACAACTAAGAATACACGGCGCTTTTGACGCATAAGCCATGATCATCACGCTGCATATCCTGTTGATATAAGTTGATATAAACAGTTAAGGGCAACGCTTATGCTGCCCCCAATACGCCGAACCTAACGCGCTTTTATTCAGGACACAAATCCAACATATCGGAATACGCAAAACCGAAAAAGGCACTTGATTTGATTCAATATGCTTAATGCACCACATCATCGACCAAATCAAAATGGCCGATACTGTCGGGATGTTCGGCTTCGTACACCAAGCTACTGACATCACGGTCACTATCAAGTGCATTCATCAATGCTTTAAAATACAAATCCATGCTAAAAAAATTGCCAAATAATAAGTTGCGCAGCATCAGCCGTGATGGCTCAATGCCTTCGACATCCATGCTGGTTTTGTAGCGAACTTCGCCGTCGCCTAAGTCCATTTCAAAATTACCTAGCACCAAGCCGTAGTTGATTTGCGTCAGCATCAGGGCAATTTTTTCGCGTTCAGATTTGGGCACATCACGCGGTAGTAGGCTATACACCAGCAAGCGTTCGGTTTGTTCAAACACCCGTACAATACAGACCCATTCGCCCTGTTTACCTTGAACGGGCAATTTGAGCATGGTGACGTTTTCTTCACTATGCACACCGTTGGGTTCGTTATCGTTGGGCGTGTGAATGGTGGTTTCTGGCATCGGGTCAGGGTTTAAACCTTCTTCGATCAGCAGCGCATGGACTTTTTCGCTTAAGCGAGTGGACATGAGTGCATTTCCATGTGGCGTATGGGATGAGAGAATTCTGTCAAGATTTGCTTGGTTTGTCCGTATGGGTCTGGTTGGTTTTAATCAAAAAGCGCCGCACGAGGCGACGCTTAGTTGTTGCAATGGCTTGCAAATCGCACATTAAGCCAAGATGGCTTGCGCTTCTGCTGAGTCATAGAATTTGCGCAGCAAGGCTTCGATACGCACGCTGGCATAGCCACTGTCGATGGCGCGTTTGATGATCGGCAAGATGCCGTCTTCAAGCTCGGCGCGGATGGTGTCTGGGGTGACGTTGACGTCGGCCAGTAGCTCAATCACGCTGCGGTCGGCATTGCGGGCATGCCATGCGGCCAGACCTGTTTCGACTTGGGTTTCGATGTATTGGGTGCTGCGCAAATGATCCCAAATATCGGTGACCATACGGGCGCTTTCTTCAACGGTTTTGGCAGGGGCGTAGCGGCGGCCTTCGGTCAGTGGTTTGGCACTGATTTTTTGCCATGCTTGCGCCAAGATGCTTTTAACCTGTGCATCATTCAGATGCTTATTGGCCATGCGCTCGCTGACACCAATCAAGTTGCTGATGTTTTTATTCAGATATTGCTGTAGCGCTTCGTCGAGGTTGCTGTCAGTGGCTCGCTCAATCACGCTTTTGCCGAGTTTCATGAGGCCGCCCATACCCATTTTTTTCGACAAGACGTTGTTTTCCATATAGTCGCTAATGGCATGACTAATGGTTTGTGACAACATGGTGGCATAGGCTGGATTACGAAAAATCTCGTGAATCAATGCTTCACGGTGTTCGCGTTGCTCGGACAAGTAGTCGATCACGGTGTTGGCATTGCTGGTTGGTATCAAGTCGCCGACGGTGGTGGTGGCATTGCTAGGATGATCTAGCGCAGTTTGAATGGCAAACACGATTTCGTCACGCAGGTTTTCGGTTAGTGGCAAATCAAGCGCTTGGGCTTGGGCAATCCGTTGTAAGCGCTCAAGCGATAGCAGCTCGCCCATGGGTTGGGTCGCCAGCCATTCCATCAGGGCATCAATTTCTGGCGCTAGCACGTCGATAGACTGGAGGTTGTCTAAAATATGCTTGAGGTGGGCCGCCACGAGGGCATTGGTTTTATCAGTCATGACGCTCATCCGTATCAATCAAAAAGGGTGGGGTGGATAGTGCGAGCCGACGCAGCAGTCATCACGACCACTGCATGGGCTGTTTGAGGTTTATTGTGGGGCGCTTGAGGCAAACTTATTCGGTATGGCTTGGGTCTTTTGCAGAAACGGCAAGTAATACTCAGCCACGCGTTGTTCAGCTTCCAAAATTGGCGTGTGACCAACGTCTTTGAGAATCACTGGTAGTTCTTCGTTTTTGAGGTTTTCGGTCAGATCAGAAATCACGCCGACATCAATAATCGCATCTTTTTCGCCCCAAATAATCAAGGTTGGTGCTTCAATCGCCCGTAATGCAGTGCCAAAGGTGTCTGGGGTATAAAAACCATACAGCTCGATCAAACGTTCGATCACTTTAGACACGCCAGCGCTTTGCTTGATCATCAGTTGCTCTTGTTCTTTCTTCAA
>JBBKWH010000069.1:0-8756 GCA_037968855.1 Moraxellaceae bacterium
GCCGCAAGTGGCCAAAGTCGATGTGTTGGGTAAGCAGCAAGAACAGGTTGAGGTGTTGTTTTCGAGCGCGCGCTTGGCAGCACTCGGTTTAAGCCCTGCCCAGATCATCAATGGATTGGCCAAACAAAACCAAGTCACCCCATCGGGCCTGACCGATACCGCATCTGATCGGGTGTTTGTGCGGGTTGATGGCACATTGCATAGTGCCGAAGATGTCGCTGCCACGTCGATTAGTGCAGGCGGTAAATTGCTGCGCTTGTCCGATGTGGCGACCGTCCGAATTGCGACGGAAGATCCAGCACGCTTTAAGGTCCGTTATGACGGTCAACCGACGTTAATTGTTGGCGTGACCATGCAGACCGGCAGTAATATTTTGACCTTTGGCGAGCATCTAGATCAATCGATCCAACAGATTCAACGTGAACTTCCCGTAGGCATTGAGCTGCACAAAATCTCTGATCAGCCCAAAGTGGTTGCCGATTCGGTGTGGGAGTTTGAGCGGGCGTTCTTAGAGGCATTGGCGATTGTGCTGGCAGTCTGTCTGGTGTTTTTGGGCTGGCGCACCGGTATTGTAGTGGCAACCTCGGTGCCATTGGTGCTGGGTATTGTGGCGATGGTGATGTACGCCATGGACTGGAATCTAGATCGAATTTCACTCGGCGCGTTGATTATTGCGCTGGGCTTGCTGGTGGATGATGCGATCATTGCGGTCGAGATGATGGTGGTCAAACTGGAGCAAGGCTGGACGCGCATGCAAGCCGCGACCTATGCATATACCTCGACGGCGTTTCCGATGTTGACCGGTACGTTGGTGACGGTGGCGGGCTTTATGCCGGTTGGCTTTGCCAAATCCACCTCGGGCGAGTATGCCGGTGGGATTTTTTGGATTGTTGGTACGGCGTTGATTGCCTCGTGGTTGGTTGCGGTGATTTTTATTCCTTTGCTTGGCATCAAGATGCTACCGGACTTTAAGCCTAAAGATGGCACACCGGCAGGACAGGCACACGATCCGTATAGTGGACCGATCTATCAGCGTTTTGCGCGCTTGGTGACGTGGGCGGTGACATGGCGTAAGTCGGTCATCTTGGGAGTGGTGGCCTTGTTTGTGGTGGCGATTGCTGGCATGGCTTTGGTGCAGCAGCAGTTCTTTCCAACCGCATCTCGACCAGAGCTATTGGTTGAAGTGCGTATGCGCGAAGGTGCATCGTTCGAGGCGACCGAAACCGAAGTCAAACGTCTTGAACAGATCCTCAAAAAAGACCCAGACGTGCAGTTTGTCACCAGTTATATCGGAGCCAGCTCACCACGTTTCTTCTTGTCATTGTTGCCAGAACTGCCCAATCCAAGCTATGGCCAGTTGGTGGTGATGACGGCCAATAGCGAGGCGCGCGAGGCAGTGCGTGGTCGGGTTCGGGCGATTTTTGATGCCAATCAACAGTTTCCTAATGTGCGCGGACGGGTATTGCGGTTGGAGTTTGGGCCACCAGTGGGCTTTCCGGTGCAGTTTCGCGTGATGGGGCCAGAGCTAACTGAGGTGCGCCGGATTGCCGCACAAGTACGCGATACCGTGCGTCAGAGTCCACTGGTGCGCGATACCCAGCTTGAGTGGAACGAGCAAGTGCGCAGCATTGAGGTCAAACCTGATCAAGACAAGTTGCGCTTACTTGGGCTATCAAGTGCCGATGTCGCCAATACCGTACAAGCAGTGCTATCGGGCGTACCCGCGACCCAAATCCGACGTGGCGATGAGTTGGTACAAGTGACCGTGCGGGCGGTAGAGGGGGAGCGTCAACAGCTTGATGCCTTGGCCCAAGTGACCCTGCCTACGCCAAGTGGTCAGAGTGTGCCGTTGTCACAAGTGGCCAGTATTGTGCCGCGCTTTGAAGATCCAGTCCTGTGGCGGCGTGATCGTCAAGTGGTATTGAATGTGCGCAGTGACGTGATGGATGGTGTCCAAGCACCGTATGCCACGCAGCAAATTTGGCCAAGTCTGCAAAAAATCATGGATGACTTACCTGCGGGTTATCGGATTGAACAAGGCGGCGCGATTGAAGAAAGTAACAAGGCCAACAAAGCCATTGGTGCGGTCTTTCCGGTCATGCTGCTGACCATGCTGTTGTTCTTGATGATGCAGGTGCAGGGATTCTCACGCATGTTTATGGTGTTTTTGACGGCACCATTAGGTCTCATTGGCGTTGTACCAGCTTTGCTGTTATTCCAAGTGCCATTTGGTTTTGTGGCCTTGCTGGGGGTGATTGCTTTGGCCGGTATGATCATGCGTAACGCGGTGATCTTGGTGGTGCAGATCGAGCAAGATATCACCGAAGGCGAAGCACCGTGGCAAGCGATTATTAATGCCACTGTACGTCGGGCGCGTCCCGTTATTCTCACCGCTGCTGCTGCGATTTTGGCCATGTTGCCGTTATCGCATAGTGTGTTCTGGGGGCCAATGGCCATCTCGATCATGGGCGGCTTGGTGGTCGCAACCGGCCTAACCTTGGTCTTTGTGCCTGCGCTGTATGCGTTGTGGTTCCGGATACGACCCGATACACCATCCCGCGTGTTACTGACCCAGAGTGATCAACCGTAGTATGGTGTCTGAGGTTCTCTGTTAGCCTGCCTGGCAGAGGACCATCTTGCTGATCATGGGATTTAAATCAGCACAACATCGATCAGCTAAAGCGACATAACCATCGGTTTGACCTGCGGCTGTGCAAAAAAAATCTCATGGCAGACCCGATACGTATTCAGATGTAATTCCACTAATCGATCAAGTTGTTGATAGCCTCCGGCCAGTACAAACATGATGGGAGTCTGATGTTTTTTGGCAAATTCAAATACCATCTGATCTCGCTGTAAGCGGGTTTCGATAAGTAATCATGCAACCCTGCCATTGAGTCGCTTGGCAAAACATAGAGCGTCAGATCATGTATGCATAATTACTTTCTATTCAGCACTTATCACTAAATAGTTTTAAGTAAAAATGGGCATGATCATTTCCCCATAAAATGATCGACGATGCACGCAGTCACACTCCTCTGGTCTAACGACACCACAGCGATCCATGGGCTTAAGTGTTCGCTCAAGCCTTTGGTCTGCACAAGCGTGGTAGGCCTTAAGCGAGGCGTGTGATGGTCAAGAATATTGCTGCAATGCGATCTGCCTGCGCATACACCCCCGTCGCTAACTCTTCGCCAAAGACATCAGGATCGATTTCTTGATAATCAATCGACCATTGCTGGGCGTCTAAGTGCATTTGTTCAATGGTCTGCCAGAACGGATCTATACCATTGATCATCGCCACACCGGTGTACAGCAACAGACTGCCACCAACGGTCAAGCGGCTAAGTGACTGCTCAATAATCGCCAAAGATAAGCCTGCGCCAAGCGGCCCACCCCCATGTCGATACGCCCGCTCGCTGGCATCGACCAGATAGGGTGGATTGGCCACGATTAAATTAAATTGACCTTCGACATCATGCAGTAGATTGCTGTGTTGTGCCGTGAATCGATCTGCACCGACATGGGCGGCTTGAATCCGGCTGAGTTGTAGCGCTGCGGGGTTAATGTCGAGCGCCTGCACGGTGGCGAGTGGATAGCGCTTGGCAATGGTGATGGCGGCTGGCCCTGCGCCTGAGCAGATTTCGACCGCTCGCTGAACCGTTGGTTGATGCTGGTCTAACCATGCCGCAATCGCCCGAACAAAACGGTAGGTGTCGGGCCCAAAAAAAACTGCATCGGCCTGCACCGTCGGATAGGCCGAATGCCAAAAAAAATAGCGCTGACCTGCATCGTCTAAGCTCGATACCCGTAAACGGCTTTGCACGTGGCGGTTGGCTGTTGTTTGCCACAGCTGTGCTTGCTCGCCTAGTTGATACAGATCGGCTGGAATAGCCGAGATGGGCACTGCACGACTCCAGCCAAATAACTGCTGTAAGACCATCAACGTGCTGTGCTGCTGGGAATCGTGTTGCCAGTCTCGCTGCATGATCGTGGCATGGCTGGCAGGGCTAATGGTGGTGTGTCGGTAGTGATGCTGGGTGAGCAGGTATAAAATCTGCTGTAAGGCTTGTTCTGTGATATCGGCCCTAGTCGATATCGGGCTGGGATCAGATGACGAGACTTGAGCGTTCAACAGGGGCGATAAAACGTTGGGTTGCGTCATAGCATCAAGTCCTAAAGAAACATGGTCGGTGTATTGATTACAGAGTATGCGATCAAAACGGCATCACACTAAAAATAGATAACAAAGCCTGCACATAAGCGTGCTGCAAAGGACAGTCTAATGGAGACCTTCTTTTATTTAGGATGAACTGTGGTCATGACTGTGTCACTGATGTCACCCAAGCGCCCATCCCCATTGCATCGGGCACGTCCGTCGTTGCTGCTTGATGCAGACGGTTATCAGTTGAGCTACCAACGGCTTCGATCTGCCGAGCGAGTCGGTAGTGATACTGGCTCAAGTGATTCGCTGGACTGTTTGGCTGAGCAGGTGATCGAGCAGCAGTTGTCTGCGACGGCGCATATCAGTGATCAATTACCACAAGATCCTAGCAACTTGATGACGTGGATGCAGCAGCAACATGCCGCAGTGGGCCAGCAATATCGTGATTATCGGGCTGCACGCCGCGCGGGTGCACCACGGCAAATGTTTGCCCAACGTGCGCATGCTTTATTGTGGTTACGTGATATTGCGCCAACCAAGTTGGTAGATGGTGCATGGTTGTCTGGTCTATTGCCGCATTGGCAGGATGTACGGGTTGAGGGATTAATTCGGACGTACTTGGACGAGCTAGGCAATGGTCAGGCTGCCGACCATCATGTGCTGATTTATCAACGTTTATTAGAGCAGCACGGTCTTAAGCCAGATGCACCAACCGATGCGCACTATGTGCAGGGGGCGTTGCAATTGGCGCTGGGTCGTTTGGCTACGCGGTATTGGCCAGAAGTGCTGGGCTTTCATTTGGGTTATGAGCAACTGCCATTACATTTGTTGATCAGTCAATTTGAACTCAATGAGCTGGGGATTGATCCATATTATTTTAGCCTGCATGTAACCATTGATAACGGTGATAGCGGCCATGCAGAGCAAGCCGTACGCGCTGTGTTGGCTGCTGTACCTGTGTTGGGTGATCAGCAGGTGTTTTGGCAACGGGTGGAGCGAGGCTATCGACTGAATCATGCGGGTTTGAGTATGGATCAGATTCTGACACATATTGATCTGCGTGCTGAGGTGGTGGCGCTATTGGCGCGCAAAGGTCAGATCGGCCAGCATGCCCATGCAGATTATTGTCGGATTGCAGGCCGCAGTATTAACGATTGGTTAAGTGATCCTGCTGATGCCAGTCGTTTGCTAGATACCTTAGTGGATAGTGGTTGGATTGTGCGTCATCAATCAGCCAACCACAGTCGGTTTTGGCGTTTGATTGATGGCGCAAAGGCAGAGATGTTTGGCGTGTTTAGTAGCGCCGAAAAACAGTTATTGCATGACTGGATTGTGGGTGACGCCCTAGTCACCACTCAAGCCCAAGATCGCTTAACCTATCGTCAGCGTCATCGAGGTGATCAGCACGCGATGCAGGCCGATCTCGCCGCGCATCATCGTCAAACCTATGCGCTCGGACAGGACGAACGGTTGTTTCGACAACAACTGGCTCAGACCCTGCATCGTGACGCGTATGTGCAACAGTTGATCACGCAGTTATCTCCGCAACGTAATGGCCATCCGGTGGGGTTGTTCGCTGCACGGTTGTTTTTGGATGTGCTCAATCAGTAATCCTACCGTTCGGTGTGGTCAATAACGATCATTAATGGCAACGTCATGTGTGCGGTTGTTTGGCATGGCGTACGATGCGATTTTGTCTTTTTTGTGATGTCTACTGTATGAATGCATGGTCGCAATGGTCGTTACTCAGCCAAAACATCCCGCAACGTGGCCGCTTGGAGCAATTGCCCAAATGGGTAATCTGTATTCCGATTGGCTTGCAATGGGGCTGGCTCGGCTTGCGTTACCGCAGTTTGGGATTACCTGCCAGTGCCAATCCCAACATTACTGCTGGCGGCTTGGTCGGCGAAGGCAAGCACGAATACTTTGAGCAGATGGGGCCAATCGCGCGGGCATCTGTTGCGCCTTATATCCTATGTAAAGTGACTGCCAGTCTTGACCCAGCGGCGCTGGCGCAGCAACTGGCCGCAGCACAACTCGATTTTCCATTGGTCATTAAGCCTGATATGGGCTTGTGCGGCTATGGCGTGCGCCGTGTCGATGATTTTGCCAGCTTATGCCGTGATATTGGCCTGTATCCGCTGGGCATTGATCTGGTGATTCAAGCGTATTTGAGCCAAGAGGGTGAGGCAGGGGTGTTTTATGTACGCCGACCGGATCAAGTCAAGGGCCAGATTTTAGGCGTTGCGTTGCGGCATTTTCCACGGGTAATTGGCGATGGCATACGCACCATCGCCGAGCTGATGGCCGAGCAATCACGCACCGCTGCTTTGCTCACACGCATGGATCATCAATGCGATATTGATGTACATCGCGTGCCTGCGATAGCCGAAGTGGTGCGGCTGTCAACGATTGGTTCGACGCGAGTGGGCAGTTGCTATACCGATGGGGCTGCGTTTGTCACGCCTGCCTTGATCGAAGTGATTGATCGGATTGCGCAAGACATGCCGCAGTTTTATTTTGGCCGCTTTGATCTACGCTTTGACAATCTGGCCGCCTTACAAGCCGGACGTGATTTAAAAATTATGGAAGTCAATGGGGCCGGTTCTGAGGCCATTGACGCGTGGGACCCACAACATTCACTGTGGACAGGTTTTAAGATGATTTTAAATAAACAAGCCATCTTGTTTGAGATAGCCGATGCCTGCCGTCAGCGGGGTTATCCGGTCGTGTCATTACGTAAAATTCTACGTTTAAATCGTCAGCAGCAACGGCTGATTGATCAATATCCGCCTTCTAATTAATGATTGAGTCTTGATATTGACTGATCCTTCATATCAACCAGCCGCTTTGCGCGCAGTGCTGTTGGCACAGTTTTTTTCATCGTTGGCGGATAACGCCTTGTTTATGGTGTGCATTGCATTTTTTGCCACGGTTGCCGCGCCGGTCTGGATGATGCCAAGCCTCAAGTTTTTGTTTGTGTTGCCCTATGTGTTATTGGCGCCGGTAGTGGGTGCTGTTGCTGATGCATGGCCCAAAGGTCAGGTGATGCTGTGGTCTAACCTTGCCAAAATTGTGGCCTGTGTGTTGCTGCTGTTTGGGGTGTCGCCCGTGTTAGCTTGTTTGGTCGCGGGCTTTGGCGCAGCGGCATATTCACCAGCCAAATATGCCATTTTGGCCGAAATTTTGCCCCAGTCGTCGCTGGTGGTGGCTAATGCGTGGATTGAAGGCTTAACCATTTTGTCGATTATTTTGGGTACGGCCTTGGGCGGTGCGTTGGCGTCAGGGCCAATGGCAGAGTATCTACAGCATTATCTCAGCAATGGTCTGCATACGGCGCTGTTGGTGTTGGTGTTGATTTATCTAGCGGCGGCATTGGTGAATGTGTTGATTCCACGCACGGGTGTCAAGTTGGTGCCGTTATCGCGTGGTGTGGCGCAGCTATTACCTGAGTTTAAGCAGGCCATGCGGGTGTTGTGGTCTGATCCGCTGGCACGTATTGGGCTGTCGGTGGGGACGTTATTTTGGGGGGCGTGTGCTGCCTTGCAGTTGTTGGTGTTGGATTGGTCGGTGCAGCAATTGGGTCTATCGGTTGATCGTGGCAGTTTGTTATTGGGGGTACTGGCGTTTTCGGTGGCGCTAGGGGCGGCGGCGGCAGCGCGATTTGTGCCGTTGACTAAAGCACTGTCGGTGCTGTGGCTGGGTGTGCTGATGGGTGGTGTGGCAATGCTATTGGCATGGGTGCATAGCGTCTGGATGCTGGTGTTGCTGCTAGCGGTTGCTGGTGCTTTGGGCGGATTTTTTGTGGTGCCGATGTATGCCTTGCTGCAATCACGTGGGCCGGTGGTCAGTCATGGCGGGCAGACTATTGCGGTGCAAAACTTTAGCGAAAATCTGTCTGTGTTACTGATGATGCTGACCTATGGCGGCCTGCGTGCAGCGGGGGTGTCGTTATCCGTATTAATCGTGCTGTTTGGCGCGATCATTGTAGTAGGGATGGTTGCGGTATTGCGGATGCGAGCAAGCGTTGCTGCTGAGGGTGTGTAGTGTATTTTAATATATATACTATTTTGTCCGTCAGTGCGGAGTAGCAGCACATGTACCAAGTCATAGTTCTAGCAAGCATTGTATCTATCATCTCTGGATGCACTTCATCCTTTGCTCCACGGCCAGTCGGCGCTTTCTGGTACAGGTAATACCAATCCATTAAATGAACCTAACCCATAGCCCAATCCCGAGTCCCAATTGACTTGATCAGATCAGGCTGCTCGGCAAAGCAACACCACGCATCACAAATAGCTTCAATGATTTGCTCATAACCACTATAACAGCGGTTCGACAGATATCGGCTTTTCAGCCATTGCCATACTTGTTCAACAGGGTTGAGTTCAGGTGAGTACGCCGGTAGCTTGAGAATACTAACGTTCGGTAGATTCAACGACGGTTGATGCCAACCAGCACCATCCATGACCACCACAGCGTGACGACCCGTAGGCACAACCTTGGAGATTTCTTCTAAATGCAGGCGCATCCCTTGTGTATTGGCAACAGGCAAGGCTAAACCCACAGATTCTCCACGACTTGGACAGAT
>JBBKWH010000070.1:0-70222 GCA_037968855.1 Moraxellaceae bacterium
TCTTGTTATCGGCAGCTAAACCCTCTGTTGATACGCCTAAAGCAAAACCGGCTTTGTTGTTGCCATCATTGTTATCACCATAAAACACGATGTTGCCGTTTAGGTTATTGACGACAGTGACTAAAGATCCATTAATAGAGGAGGTTGCAACACCCGTATTATTATTAATAAATTCAGTTTTTTTCGCCAAGCCTTGTAAAGACAAGCCACGTACACCAATCGCCAACATTGCAGGTGTTACTGTATTGGCTAATGCACCTGTTTTGGTTTGTAGATCAACATAGTTCAGGCCAAAGCTATCTGCTAATGACGTCTCGATGGTATTAAACTTTAATGCTGAAACCAATTTACTACTGATCGGCAGGCCGATTTTGGTTGAGTTAAACAAGTCAATGTAGACATTGCCCAAATCAAACGTACCATTGCCGGTGCTGGTATAATTGGTGAATGGCGTCAGTTGACTAAAGCGCAAAGAACGCCCAGTTGTTCCTGATTCGCCAATCTCGTAGCTAAAGTTTGCCTGCGAAAACTCACCTTTTGCCCGTAACGCAACACCACTGCTTCCTACGATGGAGTCACCCGTTGCTGAGCCATTGACTCGACCAAAGATTTTGGAATTATCAGGATCGGTTTCGTTGGTACCGCGCATATAAAAATCGACGTTCTTCAAGTCACCACTGGCACCAAAGCGAATAATGTTACCCGCATTACTGCTGTCATAGCGTGTTGCAGCTGGCGTGCTTGGATCGCCAACGTTGGCTTTTTGCTTTAGCGCCAGTTGTAGACCTGCCGCATAGTTAGGCGTACCTATAGGTCTTGACGCTAACGTCACATTACCTTGAAAGCGTAAACCTTCAACAGCATCGACCCAAATTTTGCCCGTTGCGTCAATATTTGCACGAATATCACCCAAAATAATTTGGTTATAAGATGTGCCATTTTTTTCGGTGATAAACATGTCCATTTGATCCAACACGATTTTGACTCGTGCTGAGGCATTTTTGTTTAACAAGCCATCTGAGCTGGCAATCGACAAGCCTAGACCTGAGCTTTTAATCGCCCACTCACCTGAGTTTGATCCTGTTGCATTGCCGCTGTTACCCGAACCAGTACAATCGGTTGCCGAAGACCCTGCTGCGGAGGTACAACCATAAAAACGCTCTGCAATAAACAAGCTAGGCTTACTCACCAGCTCTAGATTAAACGCAGGCACACCTGAGGCAGATGATCCAGTATTAATACTAATGGTTGAACCGAGGGTCTCACCTGCGGTAACAGGCTTGATGGTAATATTTTCAAATCGAGCAAATAAATCACTATCAGCTGCAGCAACACCACCGCTTGCCGATGTACCTGCTTTGTCTTGATAAAACAGTTGATCAATCGCAACTTGATCTGATTGGCTCTGAATCACAATACCATCCGCACCACTGACGTCAGCAAGTGCAGTGTCTTCAAGGCTCTCTAAAGCCCATGCGGGATGTTGTGCTGCCAATACTGCCAAGGCCAACAACGTATACTTCGTTTTCATCCGTTGAACTCTCCGTTTACGAGCAGCCAGATGCTGAGCGAGTGCAGCTAAAGATTTTGATGTTGCCATTCACGGCAATTTTGGCAGTAATATCTAGACCAATAAACCCAGAAAACTTACCTGCATCAAAGACGTTTGTGGTGCTGCCCGCCGGTGCCGCCAATGTGGCAACGCGATAACCCGGTAGATTAGATAGATTCAAGTTACCTGAACCATCAACCTCCAGCGCACTATCGGTTTCAACCGCCAATGACTCGAAACCTAGCTGTTTGATAATAATTGGCTTGGCACTGCTCATGGTAATGGTCAATGCAGGTTTTAATACTGTCGCAGTATTACTAATGTTGACATCTTGACCAGAAATAATAAACTCTGGAATATTGATCGAACCCGTGACGTTTTTAAACACCAACCAGTCTTTTAAGTTACCAGTGCTAAATCGGTTATTAAATGACACACCGAGGTTACAGGCAACAACACCACTTGCACACACGTTGCTATAAACGCCTGCTGTGGTTTTATCCATATTAAGGCGTAAATCCAAACCCATAGTCAATGAAGCTGACGTTGGATCATAGATCCCAGCTTGGCCATCAACCGTGCGTAGATCAACATCGCTATAGGCTTCTAGCGCAGCATGTGCTGGCTGTAACAGCAAGAGCATGGCCGACAAGATACTGGGTACAAAAAAATGTTTCATACGATATATCCTTATAAGCCAGTTGTGGTGAGTTTAAGATGTTGAATAAACAAACCATCAATCTTGCTGGTTCCCACATTCACGACTGCACCTGCCGGACTGGTAAAGGTTGTTGCCCCCATCGAGATGGTGCCGTGAGTCGCTGGAACCGCTGCTGTGCCACAGGAGGTACTGCTACAGGTCTTGGCAGCAATCGATGCTGCTGTACCGCTGTAATCGATATATGCAGCATTGTAAGCATCGGAGTCATTTGGCAGGCGGGTCAACTCTAGATAGAAATTACCTGCGGCATCCGCTTTACCAAACACCAAAGATTGATAATGTGGAATACCCAACGGCAAGTTAATATCCAAGTCTTGGATACGAATGCCTTCGTTGGCATTAAATAAACGATTGGTTGTGCCGTTATAGCCGCCATCTAACGCTGTAGATAGCCGCAAGCCATTATTGGCCTTGGTGGCATCGGTGTTTAAACGAACCAAAGCACGCAAGCCCAATGTGCTGTTATACGATGGGTCTCCACCGTTGGCCCCAGTCGTACTGTTGCTTGGGGTTTGAAAAATATCGACTTTGGTGCCGTTAAGGCTTAGGCCATTCCAAATCGCTTGTAAGCCAATACCTGTCGCACCCGTCAGTGCTGTACCAACTGATGAGCCATAGCCCTGTGTCTGAGTATTGCTTTTAAGCAACAGATCAACAGACGCCCCCAAACGCAAGTTATAGGCCGACAATGCATCACCGGTATCAGCAGCCGAACACTCGGCAGTCAAGGCGCCTGTAAAGCAGTAGCTTGGCGCTTCGATTCGTAAGAATGCTCGAGACTGGGCTGCGTTGACATAGTCAGGATGCGACTCCGATTTTACAGTGAGCAAAAAAGGATTAGCCCCACTCCCCCATGACACAATATTGGTGCCACTGGCACGAGTGGTGGTTGCATCATTTTGGGTCAAGGCAAGGTTACGAATATAGATGTCTGCACGGCTGACACCAGCAGTTTTGGGTGCGCCACGCGGGATAATATTGATATAAGACGCGTCTTCGTCAGCCATGACCAACGAGAAATTTTCGGGCAGAATCGCAATGCCTTCACCAGTTGATTCGCCTAGCTCTGCATCACTAATAGCTTCTAGCGCATAAACAGGGCTGGTGAGCAGTGACATACACAGCGTTAAAGTGGCAAATCGGGCATGAGCCGGCATCTGTCATTCCTTCCTTCGTATGCGCAGTCGCGCGCTATTCCAATGTTAGACAAGCAGTGCTTTTTGTTGTGCTGCTTATCCCATCCCAAGGCATACAGGGTCTACGCCATAACATCATTATGCTGTTTATTTAGCAAATTGCAAAAGACAAGCGGTTGTCTGACAAGACTGATCGCGGTTCTCGCTCGCCAATGGTAGCACTGGCGAGGAGTTACAGGCTGTTACCGTTCGTCGGCTTCAGTCTGCGATATTCAATTCATGCCTTTAGGTGCGAGGCAATGTGACACCTGTTTGACCTTGATACTTGCCACCTCGGTCTTTGTAACTGGTTTCGCAGGCTTCGTCGCTTTGAAAAAACAGCATCTGCGCCACACCTTCACCGGCATAAATACGGGCGGGCAAATTGGTGGTATTAGAGAACTCTAAGGTAACGTGACCTTCCCATTCTGGCTCTAAAGGGGTCACATTCACGATAATACCGCAACGTGCATAGGTCGATTTACCCAAGCAAATGGTCAGCACATCGCGCGGAATCCGAAAATATTCCATGGTACGCGCCAAGGCAAAGCTGTTAGGTGGAATAATGCATACGTCGGCTTCAATATCAATAAAGCTTTTATCATCAAAATTCTTTGGATCAACGATCACCGAGTGGACGTTGGTAAAGACCTTAAACTCTCGCGCACAACGGACATCGTAGCCATAGCTTGATGTGCCATAACTCACCAGCTTATTGCCTGCGGCATCATGACGGACTTGACCGGCTTCGAACGGTTCAATCATGCCGTGTTGCTCGCTCATCTGGCGAATCCAGCGATCAGACTTAATAGACATGTTTGCCCCTAGCGACTGCAATTTCAAATTGGCGCTTAATGTACGCGATTTGCGGATAATCAGCAAAGACCTGTGTCGCGATACCCAAGGGGACGATCTCACCGTAGACCGTCCCACTGATGGCTTGTTGGCTTAAAAAATCCGATTATTGTCGCGGGCGCGTTGTGGCAGTGCAGACACCCGCTCAATGACTTTTAAGGCAATTTGCTGATATAGCGGTGCTGCGGCATCGCCCATCGCAACGCTTGGATGGCCATTGTCAGCGTTTTCGCGGATTTTTGCGTCTAACGGTAGCTTGCCCAGCAAAGGAATCTGATATTGCTCGCCAAGCTTTTGCCCGCCACCTGTACCAAAAATCTCATCGACTTGACCGCAGTTGGAGCAGACATGCAGCGCCATGTTTTCCACCACACCCAAAATCGGAATATTGACCTTATTAAACAGCTCAATCCCTTTTTGGGCATCGAGCAAGGCAATATGCTGAGGCGTGGTGACAATCACTGCACCCGTGACCGGAATCCGTTGCGCTAAAGTCAGTTGAATATCGCCCGTACCCGGTGGCAAATCAATCACCAGATAATCTAAATCTGGCCATGCAGTTTGGTTAAATAACTGCATCAGCGCACCAGTGGCTTTGGGGCCACGCCAGACCACAGGCGTGTTGTCATCGCCAGTTAGGTTGCCAATCGACAGCACCGCCAGACCATGTGCCTCAATCGGTACAAACTGTTCGTTTTCAATTTTTGGGGTACGACCCGCCACGCCCAACATGGTGGGAATGCTTGGGCCATAAATATCGGCATCTAACACGCCAACACGTGCACCGGCTTTTTGCAGCGCCAAGGCCAGATTGACCGAGGTGGTCGATTTGCCGACACCACCTTTGCCAGAGGCCACCACAATCACATGGCGAATACGCGGATGCGGCGGTAATTGGCTTTGGGTTGGTGGCGCTGGACGGCTGGGTGCGGCGGTTTGAGCTTGGGCCGTTTGTGCAGGACTATTCTGGGCAGGCGCATCTGGAATGGTTGATTTGAGCGCCGCTGCATCAACCACGGGTGGCATAGGCACGCCGGATGACTGCTGTTGCTGCTGACCACTGGCTTTTTGTGAGACCAAGTGCAGATTTAATTCGCGAACACCGTGTGGCTCTAAGGCATCAGCCAATTGATCATGCAAAATTTGCGGATCACCTTGATAGCCTGCGGGTAACTTCATGGTGAGCGTGAGCGTGTCATTTTGACGCTGGGTTTGCGTGATCAAGCTGGCTACCGTGACTTGAGTATTAGGCAGCAGGTGCTGCTCTAAAATTTTCTGCACTGGATCATCAGCAAACAGTGATTTAAACGGTTGAAATGGCTTAAACATTGGGGCGCTCCAGCAACGAGTGACTCAATCAAGAGTCAAGAGATGGCGGTATCTTACGCTGATCATCTATCACTGTGCAGGTTAGCAAACTCATCTGTAACCAAAGTCTCTCTCATGTTGCGTATACGACACCCGCTGTCTCACCACCTCAAATCAAGCCCCACGCCTGATCGAAACCAGCCTAGCCGTCTGTTATCATGGATGCCCGCTTTTAGCGCTATGCATTTGCCCGAGGATGATTGTGCGTAAAATTTTGGTGACCAGTGCCCTTCCCTATGCCAACGGCCCGATTCATTTGGGTCATTTGGTCGAATACATCCAGACCGACATCTGGGTGCGTGCCATGCGTGCGCAAGGTCATCAGGTGACTTATGTTTGCGCCGATGATGCCCACGGCACCGCCATCATGTTGCGCGCCGAAGCCAACGGCATTACGCCAGAGCAGCAAATTGCCCAAGTGCAGCGCGAGCACGAGCGAGACTTTGCTGGTTTTTATGTGGACTTTGATCAATATCACTCGACCCATAGCGAAGAAAACCGCGCCCGTACGCAATCGTTCTACGCCAAGCATGTAGAAGGTGGACATATTGATGTCCGCCCGATCACCCAGTTATTTGATCCCGAAAAAGGCCTGTTTTTGGCCGACCGCTTTATTAAAGGTGAATGTCCAAAATGCGGGGCAAAAGACCAGTACGGCGATAACTGTGAAGTCTGCGGAGCGACCTATGACGCAACCGAACTAAAAAATCCGTACTCGACCTTAAGCGGTGCAACACCGATCCAAAAACAATCGGATCATTACTTCTTTAAACTGCCCGCCTTTACCGACTTTTTAAAGACGTGGACCACCAGCGACGGCCACTTGCAAAGCAGTATTGCCAACAAACTGGGTGACTGGCTCAACGATGGTTTGATGGATTTAGACATCTCGCGCGATGCGCCTTATTTTGGCTTTGAAATTCCCAATGCACCGGACAAGTATTTTTATGTCTGGATTGATGCGCCTATTGGCTATATGGCCAGTTTTGAGCATCTGTGCCACAACCGCCCAGAGCTGGGTCTCAACTTTGATGACTACTGGCGCGAAGGCAGTGATACCGAGCTGTATCACTTTATTGGCAAAGACATCGTCAAGTTTCATGGCCTGTTTTGGCCAGCTATGTTGACTGCTGCGGGTTATCGCACGCCAACCGGTGTGTTTGCGCATGGTTTCTTGACCGTTAATAGCGAAAAAATGAGCAAATCGCGCGGCACGTTTATTAAAGCTGAAACCTATCTTGAGCACTTAAATCCTGAATATTTGCGCTATTACTTCGCCAGCAAGTTGTCGGATACCGTCGAAGATCTTGATCTAAGCCTTGATGATTTCTCGCAAAAGGTTAACAGCGACTTGGTCGGCAAAGTGGTCAATATTGCCAGTCGTTGTGCCGGATTTATTAGCAAGAAGTTTGATGGCAAGCTGTCGCCGCTGTGTGCCGAACCACAATTGGTACAAGACTTTATTGATGCTGGCGATAGCATTGCCGCAGCCTTTGAAGGCCGTGAATACAGCCGTGCCATCCGCGAGATTATGGCGCTGGCTGATCGCGCCAATCAGTATATCGACGAGAAAAAACCGTGGGCGCTGGCCAAAATTGAAGGCATGGACAGCGAGGTGCATGCGGTGTGCTCGGTTGGCCTAAATCTGTTCCGTCAATTGATGGTGTATCTGTCGCCGATTCTGCCAACCATGGCTGGGCAAGTGCAGGATTTCCTCAACCTTGAATCACTCGACTGGGCCAGCCGTCAGCACGTGTTGCTTGATCATGAGATTCGCACCTTCCAGCCATTAATGCAGCGAGTCGATAAAGACAAAGTCGCCGCGATGGTTGCTGCCTCAACCGATTCACTGGCTGCGCCTGTTGTTGCAACCGCATCTGCGCCGGCAAAAACAACCAAAGCAACCGCTGAAAAACCGGCAGTGACCGCACCCGCCGAGATTGTTTTTGATGACTTCGCCAAAGTTGATCTGCGCATTGCACAGGTCATGCATGCCGAAATCGTTGAGGGTTCAGACAAGCTGCTCAAGCTGACCTTAGATGCTGGCGAAGGCCGCCATCGCACGGTGTTTAGTGGTATTCGTAAAGCCTACGCCCCAGAAGCCTTGCTCAATCGCTTGGTGATCTTGGTGGCCAACCTGCCCCCACGCAAAATGGCCAAATTTGGCATGTCCGAAGGCATGGTGATTGCCGCAGGCAACGACGAGGGCATCTATCTGGTGTCACCAGATCATGGTGCCAAAGTGGGTGATCGGGTCAGCTAATGACAAAGCTACGTCTACACTGACAAGTGTGACCCATCGCCCGTTGTTGAGAGGACAGCGGGCGATTTGTTTTTTTGAGTGAGATCGACGGGATACGAATACACGGATGAGCGAAATTGATAGCGTGATTCGCTATAGTAAAAAACTGGAAAAACAACTTGAGCAACACTACGGTGCTAGTGGTCGAGGCTTGCACGAAAAAGCCAGCAGCGTTGCCGATCAGCTCTCGCCGGCAACCCTAAAATCACTGCGCTGGGTCGCTACCATGCGCAATAAAGTGGTGCATGAAGATGACTTTACGCTAGACGACTTACCTGCTTTTGAACAATGCTGCGAACAACTACTGGCAACGATTCAGCCCAATCGACCCACAACAGCAGCAACTGCCCGCACACCTGCACCACGACCGATTGTGGATCTTGAAGAGATCTTGGCAGATCGCCCAATCGACCACCCAAACAACAGTAAATCGATCAAACAGCCCAAGGTTCGAACACGCAAAAACGCGATAACCACCGAGTCATCAGCCATTCAGCCACCCTTGACGGTACAGCCAAAGGTTCAACCAAAAGCCAAGCCAAAAACAAAACAGCCGTCAGCAACCCCTCGCTTACAGCCATCTGTTCAGCCTACCCAACAATCATCAAATCCAACGTCGCACAGTCGGGCCACAACCAAACAGAAAATAGCTCAGCCACGCATGCAGAATGGCGACCAGCCCTATCATGGGCAGGCCGCGTTGATCAGTGTGGGTTTAATACTGGCATTGATGGTGTGGATTTTTTTACATTAATACAGGCTAGACATTTTGCGGTTTTGAACCGACATGACAGACACGATTGCGGCCATGTTCTTTGGCAAAATACAACCAATGATCCACCTCATGAATCACTTCATCCACGCTCTCGTCGGGTCGCGTGCTGCAATACACGCCAAAACTTGCGGTAATCGGAATCCGCTCGCCTTTTTGGCTCACCAATAACGTTTGCTCTAAATTACGACGGCAACGCTCGGCCACCGTAATCGCCTCATCTAGTCCTGTTTGGCCTAGAACAATCAAAAACTCCTCACCACCATAACGACCGAGCTGATCCTGCTTACGCATCACCTCACGCATACACTCGCTCGAACGACGTAAAGCCTCATCACCCATCAAATGGCCAAAATTATCGTTAATGGCTTTAAAGTGATCTAAATCGACCAAGATAACCGAGAGTGGCTCTTTACGCGCATGCGCCTCCTCCAAGTTTTTTTGCAGATAATGTGTGATCGCACGTCGGTTATTTAAACGAGTTAAGCTATCGGTCAGACTTAACTGGTGAATGATTTCTTCACGACGACGCCAATGAATTAAAAATAAATCACTGAGCAGCAAAATTGAAAACAAATGCGGCAAGGCAAAGTAAGTATAGCAAAACAACAAAAAAGGTTTGGCAGCAGGATCGATATAAAAAGAATCATAAAATAATGGTGAATATGCAAGATACCCCATTGCCGTCAACACACTGATCATGCAAATCCAGCCAAAGGCAAACATCAGCGCCGTGTAGATCACTTGACGAGGAAACAAGATAAAACCAAAGATCGGCGCACCAGCCAAAACCAATCCCACAGGCAGACACCATATTCCAATAAAATACGCTAGATAAACCAAGCTTAGCGCATAGTAACTCACGGATAGATATGCCAATAGCACATGAGACCACTCATAACGCTCAAGCCATCGACAGAGTAAAATAATCACTAAACAGCCAATAATTAACCCAAAGTGAATGGGCGTCATTAACTGCAAATATTCATTATTGATATAAGGGCTAGGATATAAACGTTGATGGAAATTTAATAAAGTATATTGTAATAAAATAGGCAACAGGATCATCATGACCAACATCGACTTACGTGCGTAAGACCACTCCAACACGTTGTCGAGTTGCCGAATCCATCCACTAGCTAACGACTTTCGATTCATATCAACCCTATCCATGGGTAAACACACAATGATGTGATACAAATCACACTATGTCGCCTTTTGCGAGGATGGACAAGATGCTATGGATGAAAGCGACGAACAGTCGATTGGATAGAATGAAGTGTGAATTATTTTTCATAAAACGTGTCGGATCAGTCTAGAACATTGCAAGACTGATTAAATCATCCTCCAATGGCAAGCTCATTGATCAGAATGCTACCAAGCTGCCAACCATGACGCGCTTTATCACAAATAATTGCGGCCTAAATCACAAGACCGCAATCATGCGTCAGCAACAATGTTCTTTGGGGTGCTTATTCGACCCGAAAAAAATACTGACGGTAGTATTTCAGTTCACGGATCGAATCACGGATGTCGTCCATCGCCAAGTGTGAGGCATCTTTTTTGAGGCCATCCATCAACTCTGGACGCCAGCGGCGCGCCAACTCTTTCACCGACGAAACGTCCAAGTTGCGATAATGAAAAAACTGTTCAAGCTCTGGCATCAAGCGGTGCATAAAGCGGCGGTCTTGGCAGATTGAGTTACCACACATCGGCGATTTTTTAGGTTCGACCCATTTTTTGAGGAATTCTAAGGTGGTGATCTCGGCATCACGTGCTGTTTGGGTGCTACGACGGACACGATTAACCAAGCCAGATTGGCCATGTTGGCGGGTATTCCACTCATCCATGGCATTTAAGATCATGTCGCTTTGATGGATTGCCACCACAGGGCCTTCGGCCAAAATATTTAGGTTTTCGTCAGTGACTATCGTGGCGATTTCGATAATCTGGTCGTTATCGGTATCTAGGCCAGTCATCTCAAGATCAATCCAGATCAAACGCTGGGCGGGGTTACTGGTACTCATAGGTCATTGCTCATTAAGGCGGCGTGTCGTCAGGTCAAGCAGTACAGATGATCGTCATTGGGGCAGCATGATGCACTGATCAGCCACAAGGCTGCTGTGTATGACGCACAAGAAGCGCCTATACTAGCAAACTCCCTGCAACCCAATTGCATATCATGATGTCTGTTGATCTTATTTTGACAATGAAGACCCGCTCATGGCTTTGATTCGTAAGCGTCGTCTGACCGACCAGCAAAACCGCCGTATCGAAGCGCAACAAAGCCGCAAACAAAAAGAGCCGACCCTCGACGATCAGTCGCAGACCTTAGAAGGACTGATCGTGGCTCACTATGGCCGCCAGATCGAAGTGCAAGCACTGACTGCACCGAGCCTAGCCGATCAGCCCGCGCCGATTGTGGCCGATGGCGAACCCATCCCGTTTTGGCGTCCTGTGCAGACTGGCGAAATTTGGCGCTGTCATAGCCGTACCAATTTGCCGGTATTGGTAACAGGTGACCGTGTGCGCTGGCAAGCCGATAGCAACACAGGTCTGGGCATTATTACCGCAGTACACGACCGCACCAGCCTACTGACTCGGCCTGATCGCTATCACAAGGTTAAGCCTGTTGCTGCAAATGTCAGCTTAATTGTGGTGGTGTTTGCACCGCTGCCCGTACCGTCGACCCAACTGATTGACCGTTACTTGGTGGCCTGCGAGCAAGCCGATATCAAAGCCTTATTGGTGATGGGCAAGGCCGACCTGCTCACGGCGGATGATCCCTTGCATGGCTTACTGGCCGAATATCAAGCGCTAGGTTATGACACCTTAACCGTGCAAACCGACGGTGATTTATCCGAATTACGCACGCGGATGGATGGCGAGACTGTGGTGTTTGTCGGTCAGTCTGGCGTGGGCAAAAGCTCCTTGATCAATATTTTGCTGCCCGAAGCCATGCAACGGGTCAATATCATCTCGGAGAACTCCGCGCTGGGTCAGCACACCACCACCACTACTCGTTTGATGCCCTTTGACGCGCAAGACCTGAGCAAAGGCGTGCTGATTGACTCACCCGGTATTCGTGAGTTTGGCGTGTGGCATTTGAGTGTGGATGCGATTCGAGCCGGATTTATCGAGATGCAGCCGTACTATGGTGGCTGTAAGTTTCGCAACTGTTTGCATCGTAACGAGCCGCAATGCGCGTTGATCGCCGCCAGCCAGCGCGGTGAGGTGCTGCCACGCCGTTTGATTAGCTTAAATCGCCTTGAAGATGAAGCCCGCGACGCCGAAAAAAATAGCTAATCGGGGTTTTCATCCGGTCGACGCATTTTATTCGTTATACTAGCGCCCTTATTGATGATGCTGATCGCGAAGGTGCCTTGTGGAACGTTGGCTTCAATTCATGCAAAACCATCCGTTCTTGTTTGGAACGTTGGGTGTGTTAGTTGTTTTGTTTTTTGCCCTTGAAAATCGACGCAGTGGACGCAAAGTCTCTCCTCAGTCCTTGGGTGTGCTGATCAATCGCGAAAATGCTGTTCTGATTGATTTGCGTGACCCAAAAGATTTTAAAGAAGGCCACATCAGTGGCAGCCGGAGCATTCCGTTTAGCCGCCTCAAAGACCATGTCGATGAGTTGCGCGAAATGAACCGCCCGATTGTCATGATCTGCCAGATGGGCCAAGTCGCAGGCACTGCCGTGCAACAAGTCGGCGGTAACAACCTGCACCGCTTAGAAGGCGGCATCTTAAACTGGAAAAACCAAGGCCTACCGCTGGTCAAAAAACCAGCCTAACCCTTGCACGGAGAAACAGCCATGAGTGTGTCTGTCAAAGTGTACACCACGCCCTATTGCCCTTATTGCACCCGTGCCAAGCAACTCTTGTCACACAAAGGGGTTATGTTTGACGAAATTGATCTGTCTCGTCAGCCAGTCGAAGTGCGCAGTGAACTAATGCAGCGCACCGGCCAACGCACCGTTCCGCAAATTTTTATTGGCGAACAGTTTATTGGTGGCTGTGATGACATGTATGCTTTGGAGCGTCGAGGTCAACTCGACTCTATGCTCGCTGGCTAAGCGCACGACGGCGATCCATTGTTAGCAATGGACGCCCGATGATGATTCATCATTTTTACTCAACTGTTTTTTGAACAAGGATTTGCACTGTCATGACCGACGAACAGCAACAACCGCAAGCACAATTGGCTTTAGAACGTATTTATGTCAAAGACTTGTCCTTTGAAGTCCCAGCCGCCAAGGTCTTTATGGCCGAATGGCAGCCAGAATTGGACATCAACCTGTCCTCTAGCGCAGAACAGCTAGACCCTACACACTACCAAGTGGTGCTCAGCGTGACCGTCAATGCCAAAAACCAAGGCAGCGTGGCGTTTATTGCCGAAGTGCATCAAGCCGGTATTTTCTTGATCGAAAACGTCGGTCAAGAGCAATTGCCACAACTGCTTGGCGCATATTGCCCAAACATTTTGTTCCCCTTTGCACGTGAAGCGATCAGCGACATTGTGACCAAAGGCAGCTTCCCACAATTGCTGCTGGCACCAATCAACTTTGATGCCGCGTTTGCCGAAAACGTTGCGCGTCTAGAAGCCGAGCAAGCCGCGACTGGCAATGCTTAAGTCGTGATTTGATTTGCGCTTAAAAAAACCCAGCGGATATGCTGGGTTTTTTACTTAAAAACAAGGATCAAGACCATAACAAATACTAGAAACCACATCGAAGCCATAATTTTACCAGCAACCTTATGTAGACCCTTAGAAACTTCTAAAAGCTCTTGAAGCTTAAAACCATCAGTCAAATCAACTTGATCATTCGAAACAATAAGCGGGTTTTGATAAGTAATCATGCAATCCTGCCATTGAGTAGCTTGGCAAAACATAGAGCGTCAGATCATGTATGCATGATTACTTTCTATTCGGCACTTATCACTCGCTTGTCTGTATACACATATTAAATCAATCTGCCACACTCACCCGCCCGCTCACCACCTGCCGCAACACAAAACTACTATGCACCCCCGTGACCCCTTGAATTGGCGTAATTTTATTCAGCAACAAATCTTGATACGCATCCATATCCCGCACCATCACTTTTAACTGATAGTCCGCACGCTGGCCGGTAATCAACAAGCACTCCATCACCTCATCGATCTGGGCAATTTTGTCTTCAAAATGCGCAAAGCGAGCTGGCGTGTGCTGATCCATTGCAATATGAATCAACGCCATCAGCGAGTAGCCCATTTTTTTGGCATCTAAGCGCGTGTGATAACCGACAATAATGCCCGCCTCCTCCAACGCCCGCACCCGCCGCAAACACGGCGATGCCGACAAGCCAATTTTCTCAGCCAAGTCTTGGTTACTGATCCGGCCATCGGCTTGCAACACCTGCAAAATATGCCGATCAAACGCATCTAATTGCAACATCGCTCACCTTTTAGCATCAACCATCAATAAATTAATTATATACGCAATATTCTGCCAAAAAAACAGCATTTTGACTAATCTTCGCAATCCGCTTGCGCACGCTTGGGCCTAGTATTTACACCAAGTTCAACGATTTTAGAGTCCTGTCATGTTGTCTCAGCCTGCGACCAAATACCCTGCCTTTGCCCCGATTCAGATGCCAGATCGGCAGTGGCCAAGCCGTGTGATCAGCCAAGCGCCGATTTGGTTATCCACCGATTTGCGCGATGGCAACCAAGCCTTGTTTGAGCCAATGAACGTTGAGACCAAAATCAAATTTTTTGAGCAGTTGGTGGCGACTGGCTTTAAGCAAATTGAGGTCGGTTTTCCGGCGGCGTCACAGCTTGATTTTGAGATGGTGCGCCGTTTGATTGATGAAAACCGCATCCCCGATGATGTCAGCATTATGGTGATGACCCAAGCACGCGAGGACTTAATTGCCCGCTCGGTGGAGGCGGTGCACGGGGCAAAACGGGCGATTGTGCATATTTACAATGCCACTGCCCCTGTGTGGCGCGATTGGGTATTTGGCATGTCGGTTGATCAAGTGATGGGCTTGATTGCGCATCATGTTGGCTATCTTAAAACCTTGACCAATGCCATTCCACAGACCGAATGGACCTTGCAGTATTCGCCCGAAACTTTCTCGATGACCGAGCTTGAGGTGGCCTTGCAAGCCTGTAATACCGCGATTGGCGAATGGGATGCCAGCGCCAGCCGCCCGATTATTATTAACTTGCCCACCACCGTAGAAAACGCCACGCCCAACGTGTTTGCCGACCAAGTGGAATGGATGAGTACGCGTTTGGATCGGCGCGAACATGTGGTGTTGTCGGTGCATACCCACAATGATCGCGGCACGGGTGTGGCGGCGGCAGAATTGGCGATGATGGCAGGTGCGCAGCGGGTGGAAGGCTGTTTGTTTGGCAATGGTGAGCGTAGCGGCAATGTGGATATTGTGACCTTGGCGCTCAATATGTACACCCAAGGCGTGCATCCGCAGTTAGATTTTTCGGACTTGCCCAGTGTGGCCCGTATGGTGGAGGACTGCACCCAAATTGCCATGCACCCGCGCCATCCTTATGCCGGTGATTTGGTGTTTACCGCCTTCTCTGGTTCGCACCAAGATGCGATTAAAAAAGGTTTTGCCAAACAACAAGCCGATCAGCCGTGGCAAGTGCCATATTTGCCGATTGACCCAGCCGATATTGGGCGTAAGTACGACAGTATTATTCGGATTAACAGTCAGTCTGGCAAAGGTGGCGTGGCGTATTTGCTTGAGCAACACTACGGCATTGTGATGCCGCGCCGGATGCAAATTGAGTTTAGCCACGTGGTGCAGCAACACAATGACAGCACGGCCAGCGAGATGGGTGCGGCGCAGTTATGGCAGTTGTTTCAAGACACCTATCTTGCGCCTGTCATGGCAGCGACGACCTATCATAACCATCGTTTAAGCAGTGATGGCGACCAACAGCAGATTGCCTTAACCGTCTCTCAGCATGGCAAAACGTCTATACAAACGGGTATTGGCAATGGCCCGATTGCGGCGACGGTGGACGCCTTAGACGTCAATGTTGAGGTGATTCATTTTGAAGAACGGGCGCAAACGCGTGGCAGTGATGCCTGTGCGGTGGCGGTGATTGAAGTGCGTGATCACACATCCGGCCAGCAATCGTTTGGGGTGGGGATTCATGCCAATAGCAGTACGGCGGCGGTGATGGCTGTGGTGAGTGCAGTGGGGCGTTTACAACTTGTCGTACACCAGAACCAAACACCGCATGTGGCTGAGGTTTAATACGGCTGACAACATGCCCGCTCTATTGATACGGCGGGCATGCTAATGCGATTAAATCAACGTCTAATCTGTACCAACGGATATTGATACATCACATCAGTCCGCAATACATATTTTTGTCCACTGATCACCGGTGCACCTTCATGTAATTGTTGGTGTTCAAATATCAGAATTTGACCTTGTTTAGGTGCAATCGTTGCCACACGTGTCTCTAGACAAGGCCGCAACATGCCGCTATCCCGATAAAAAATCGTTTCACCACCTTCATACCCATCATTCAGGTAAATCAAGAGCGTCAACTGACTACTACGCCATGTTTCCGATTCATACGAAGCATCATAGTGAGGCTTAAAGGTTTGGCCGTGTTCATATAAATAAAAACGAAAACGTTCGTTTAAACCATCCAATTGCCAGTTGTGTAACCACTCCGGCAGATGCGATTTGACCCGTGCAAAAATCTCCGCCGCCAAGTCGTGACTGTCATAAATCACCCGCTGATTGTTACGCACCTCGGTGCGCACTTCGCTTTGTGTGCGACTGATGGTGATCGCGGCCACTTCATAGTCGTGCTGATGGCTTCGCTCAATCAACGCGCGGCACTCGTCTGGACTAAACACATCGTCAACGGTTTGAATTAGGGGACTCTGTTGATAAATCATGTTGTTTGCTCACACATTTTTTGTTGTCGATCTTTTAAAACAAGGGTGCACATTGCACACCCGACTGCTTGATATTTACACCCGTCGCGCTTGCTCAATACAGTCCACCAAACGCCGTGCAATCTCGGTTTTGCTGGCTTTGTCTAGCGTGACCATTTCAAAACCATAACGGTCGGAAAAAAATACATGCATGGCGTTTTCGTCAGAAGCAAAGCCAATGTCGGCGCGTGACACGTCGTTGCAGGCAATCATGTCCAGTTGCTTATTGGCGAGTTTGCCACGCGCATAGGCTTCAACGTTTTGCGTCTCTGCGGCAAAGCCGACCACAAACGGGCGCTTGGCATGTTGCGCAATGGTGGCGACCACATCGGGGTTTTTGACCAAGCGGATTTCGGTGATTTCGCCTGATTTTTTAATCTTATGATCGGCTACTACTTCAGGGCGGTAGTCAGCCACCGCAGCCGTAGCAATAAACACATCACAGCCTGCTTCGACCACAGTAAGGCTTTTTGCCAGCAAATCACGCGCTGAGGTGATGTTAATCCGCTCCACACCCGCAGGGGTTGCAAGGCTAACGGGGCCAGCCAAGAGCGTCACGCGCGCGCCAGCATCGCGGCAGGCTTCGGCCAGTGCAAAGCCCATTTTTGCCCGAACTGTGGTTGCTGATATAGCGTACTGGATCAAGCGCTTCGCGGGTGGGGCCTGCGGTAATCACCACATGTTGTCCGGCCAAATGTTGTGTGGCGCTTGGTTGTACAGACGGCTGTGGATTAAGCACGGCTTGCACCTGCACCACCAGTTGCTCTGGCTCTGGCATGCGTCCTGCGCCCACATCGCCACAGGCTTGTTCGCCAGCGTCGGGTTCGATCACGGTGATGCCAAAATCACGCAAGGTTTGCACGTTGCGCTGAGTGATGCGATTGGCCCACATCTGTTGATTCATGGCAGGTGCAACATACACCGGCGCTGGCGTCGCCAATACCACTGTCGTCAACAGATCATCGGCCATACCGGCGGCCAGTCGTGCGATTGCATCGGCACTGGCCGGCGCAATCAAGACCAAATCAGCCCAACGGGCCAATTCAATATGGCCCATACCGGCTTCGGCTTCAGGATCAAGTAAGGTGGTATGCACCGGATGGCCCGACAATGCCTGAAAGGTTAGCGGGGTGATAAAGGCTTGTGCGCCCTCAGTCATCACCACACGCACGGCAAAACCGGCATCGCGCAAACGCCGAACCACGATTGCACTTTTATAAGCAGCAATGCCGCCGGTCACGCCCAAAAGAATATTGGCTGTAGGCTGTGATGCATTCACGCGGCACTCTCCGATCTGGTACAACTCAAAATTAAAGACAACAAAACCTGCGCAACCATAGCACCAAAGCCGCGCCAATCAAACGCCTTGCCGGTCAAATGTAAATCGATACAGGGACTGGTGATTCAGCGCCCGCTTAGGCACACTGCGCCTAGATCAGACCCTTGTGATCACATCAATAATCACACCAAAAACAATTGGACGACATCAAATGAGCATACGACTTTGGCCCGAATCAGAACGGCCACGCGAGCGGTTATTACAACAAGGCGCAGCGGCGTTATCAGATGCCGAATTGCTGGCGATTTTTTTGCGTACAGGCACGGCCAAACAATCAGCCATTGAAATGGCGCGTGGTTTATTGGATGAGTTTGACGGCTTGGCCGGATTGCTGTGTGCACCCGCCGCTCGTGTGATGCAACAGCACGGTATGGGCACCGCCAAATACGCGCAACTGATGGCCGCGCTAGAGCTGGGCCGTCGCCATGTCGAAAGCGAGCTGAAAGAAGGGCTTGGTTTATCCGATCCCCTCATCGTGCAACGCTATATTGCCCAACAACTCAAAGCCGAACGTCGCGAAGTATTTGCAGTGTTATTTTTGGACAGTCAGTTGCGTTTGCTGAGTTTTGAGAAGCTATTTTTTGGCTCGGTGACGGCCTGCTCGGTGTATATCCGCGAGGTGCTGAGTCGCGCGTTGGCCCATCGTGCAGTGCAGTTGATTATTGCCCACAATCATCCGGATGCCCCTGCTGATCCTTCAAGCGCCGATTTACAGTTGACCGAGCAGCTTAAACAAGCCTGTGCTTTGGTGGATATTTTACTGATTGATCATGTGATTGTCGGCAGCAATGGCACGCTGTCACTGGCCGAGCAAGGGCAGATTTAGGCGATGCTCAACGCCATTAAAACACCTCCCAGACGCCACGCTGCCCCAAGCCCAAGACGGGCACTTGGCCGAGCTTTAGCCACGGCATTTTACTGCCATGAAAATCGCTGGCGCAGGACAGCAAAAAGCCGTGCTGATCGGCCAACCGATCAATCATGCCACGTGTGCCGATGGGTTCATGTCGCGGTGGTAACTCAATCGCTTGTCCACCCAATGCAGCAAATTCGGCCAGCAAATGCCGAACATTGGTGGCCGACAAACCATAACGAGTCGGATGGGCCAACACCGCTTGACCACCGCAGGCTTGAATCACATTAATGGCCGCTTGCAGGTTCATCCATTGCAACGGCACATACGCGCCTTTGCCTTCGCCCAAAAAGCGATCAAACGCTTGTTGATGTCGATTAACAATCTTCTGATCGACCAACCATTGCGCCACATGCGCGCGTGTCACCCCTTCAGGACGACCATCGGCCAAGGCCAATACATCCGGCCATGCATCGCGTTTGATGTATTTTTCCAGCCGTTGGCAAATGGCACGGGCGCGGGCGGCGCGAATCTGTTGTTGATCAATCAAGACCGCATGCATTGGTGCAAGGTCGATCAGGTTAAGCCCGACCACATGAATCGAGATTGGCTTGGTCGCACGTGGCTTGGTCCATTGGCTAGATAGCTCAATTCCATTGATCAGCCGTAGCCCCATCTGCGTGGCTGCCTGTGCTGCTTCGGCCAATCCATCCACGCTATCGTGGTCGGTCAAGGCCAGCCATTCTACGCCAGCATCATGGGCAGCTTGCACCAACTGTGACGGGGTTAACTCACCATCAGAAAAACGGCTGTGCGTGTGTAAATCGACTGCGGGCATCACCTATACTTCATGTTTTCTGTTTGAGCTAAAAGATTAGCATGAAAGCGCTGTTGGACTTTGTTCCGCTGGTTTTGTTCTTTTACTTTGCCAAGACTCAAGGCATTTTTGTCGCCACCCAAGCCCTATTGATCTCATCAGTCGTGGTGTATGGCGCATTTTTTGTCATGCAAAAATGGCGGCTAGAAAAAGCCCAATGGATTACGTTTTTGCTGACTTTGGCCTTTGGTGGCCTGACCTTGCTGTTGCATGATGATGTTTGGCTGCGTTGGAAATCCCCGCTGATTAACTGGATTTTTGGCACAGCCATGATCTTAAGCAATGTCCTGCGTTTTGGTGGTGAGCCAGCCAAACCAATCCCACAGCGCATGTTGCATAGCGTGTTTGACCTGTCTGATCGTGGTTGGAAGCGATTAAGTCTGGCTTGGGCAGGGTATTTTTTTGTTTTAGGCGGGGTGCATTTGCTGTTTGCTTTTGTTTGGCCGGCCCTGTGGATCGACTTTAAAGTCTTTGGCTCAATGGGCATCACCATTGCCTTTATTGCGGTCAATTTTTTGATGCTGAAAAATTACATGCGCCCACAAGACGGTGCACAACCTTAAACGGCGCTACATGCCGACCTACAAAAAGACCCTGCGGTCTGCTGCCATTTGCTGGGCTTTGTTCTATGATGCGCCGCATGGTCTGTAGGAATCTCTACAGACTGCCTTTGGAGTGATTGCCATGCCGTTATTTTCCGTTGTTTGCCACGATGCACCCAACAGCCTAGACAAGCGTATGGCAGTGCGACCACGGCATTTTGCCCGTCTTAAAGCCTTGCACGACAACGGTCAAGTGGTGCTGGCTGGCCCATGTCCAACCGATCATAGCGATTCGCCTGCCGGATTTACCGGTAGCTTGTTGGTGTTGGATTTTGCAGACCGTGCCGCATTAGATGCATGGCTGGCAGAAGAACCCTTTGTGCTCGAAGGCGTGTATAGCCACGTTGATGTCAGCCCATTTCGTCAGACTTTGCCATAAATGCGCACCTCTCCTATTGCAGCCTACTGGGTTGCCTATTGCCTCATGCTGCTTAGCGTTCTGCTATCACCCGTGCATGCGGCAACAACCACCGCCAAGCCACCAAGCGCCGCCACAGTTGCCGCCAATGCAGCAGCGGCAGCCAATGCCAAAATGAAAAGCGATTTTGCCTCGCAAAGCACCCGTCTGGCGCAACTGGAAAAAGCCAATAAAGACGCACTGACTCGCAATCAAACCTTACAGCTTGAAAACGACAATCTGGCAGTACAAGTCAAAGTGCTACAGGGTGAACGCAGCGCACAGATGTTTTTGTACGGTGCAGCCACCATTGCGGTCGGAGCGATTTTGGGCTTTTTGTTTGCTGGCATGATGCAACGGCGCAATCGTCGCTGGTAATATTTTGCTGATCCAGCGCTGACTCAGCCATCTCACACCCTCATGATCTAAACCACCTTCATGCAAACTGCCGCAATTCAAACCGCTCAACTCGATTGGCTGGATGACCCACTCGGCGACGTGCCGTTTTCCACTCAGTTTGGCGATGTGTATTTTTCGCGCAAAAATGGCCTGCTAGAAACGCGCTATGTGTTTTTGGCCGGTAATAGCCTGCCCGAACGACTCGCCGTGCTACAGCCTTATCAAACTTTTGTGGTGGGTGAAACTGGCTTTGGTACGGGTTTGAATGTGTTGGCTTTATGGCAGTTATGGCGCAACTGTCGACCGGACAATCATAGCCGTCTGCATGTGGTCACGGTCGAAAAATATCCCCTGACGCGTGATGATTTAAGCCGCGCCTTACAGATGTGGCCAGAACTGGCTGATTTATCGCGTCAGTTATTGGCCCAGTATCCGCCGCCTTTGGCTGGGCCGCACCGGATGATCTTTGCTGATGATGGTTTTTCGGTCGATCTGTGGCTGGGTGATGCCGAGATATGCTTACCCCGTGTGGTCTGTCCACGTCCGATTGATGCGTGGTTTTTGGATGGTTTTGCCCCATCCTGCAACCCTGAGTTATGGCAAGAACAGGTGATTGCTCAGGTGATTCGGCTCTCGGGTGTCGGCACAACCTTTGCGTCGTTTACCGTGGCGGGTGATGTCAAACGCCGACTCAAGCAACACGGCATTCAGATTAAACGCCCCAAAGGCTTTGGCCGTAAACGTGAAATGCTCAAGGCATGCTGGCCGCAACCAGATACAGGTCAGACAGACACAAATCAGACAGACATAGACCCGCCAAATACAGCACAGCGCAACACGTCTAGACCTGCACGACCAAGCACTCAGCAACAGATTGTGGTGATTGGTGCAGGGATTGCCGGACTCTCCTGTGCATGGGCGTTGGCTCGGCGCGGTCATCGGGTGACGTTGATGGATCGCGATGCACCGCTGGCAGGTGCATCCGGCAACCCACGCGCCTTATTGGTACCTAAGCTCACTCCGCTACATCATGTCAGCGAACATTTGCATACCTTGGGCTGGCTATCCACCTTGCGCTGGTGGTCGATGTGGTCCAGCACAGTCATTGAACCCACTGGCGCGCTGTTTTTGTCTACCGCCAAACAGCCAATCAATCCGACACGCTTTGCCGATTATCCTGCCGAGATCGCCCAAATCGTCAAGGCTGACTACACGCAAAAACACGATACTCAACAACAAGATGCCTTATGGATCGCCCAAGGTGGTTTACTCAATCCCGCCGCGCTCAAAGACCGCGTATTACAACACCCATTAATTTGTTTTCAGCACGCTGATGTTGATCAATTGCAAGCCATCCCGTGTGCGTCAAAACACCTGTTATATAAGCTGCTCAGCAAGGGCGTGGCATTAGGCACGTTTGATCATGTGCTTGTCTGTAACGCTAGACAGAGCGTAACACTGTGCCCTCAACTTCCAGCATTGTCTGCCATTCGTGGACAAGTCTCGTGGCTTTCACAATTACCACCAAGCATTGATCCGCCTGCTACGCCTTTGTCTTATGGCGGTTATTGCGCACCCCTGATCAATCCGGCAGGTCAGGCCAACGGGCTGTTGTTTGGCGCGTCGTTTATTCGACAAGATGACAGCACCGACACGCGTGATGCGGATCATCAACATAATCTAGACTTGCTACGCGAGGTACTCCCCACACTGGCCGACCAACTGCCACCAATCCACACATGGCAAGGCCGCGCATCGACACGGGCACAGATGCCCGATTACTTGCCTTTAGTCGGTGCAGTCGCTGACCTGCCATCAGTGTGGGTATTGGCCGGATTAGGCTCAAAAGGCTTTAGCTTTGCGCCGTTATGTGCGGAGTTATTGGCCGCGCAGATGCTTGGCGAGCCTTGGCCAGTATCAGATCGACTGGGCCATAAACTGCGTGCTGACCGTCCTACACAAAAAGGCCCCACGCAAAGATGACTGACTCGCCCATCTAAAAATATTCTGTATGTCTCGCCTTATCGTGCGTTTCAAGGTAGCGTCAACGCAGATTATATTTTTGATGACAGCATAAGGATCATGCATGATGTCTCGTTTCTCCGCGCTATTTGGTCCACCCGACACCCTCAAGACACTGCCCACCCGCTGCCCTGTTCCTTTTGACTACTTACCCATTACCAATCATGGCCCAGAAGATGTGGCGATTGATGCCGATGGTCAACTGATTGTTGGTACCGAAAACGGCAACATCGTCCGCATCAACCCTCAAACCCGACAACAACAAGTGTTGGCCAATACCGGTGGCAGGCCATTAGGCATTGAATGTCTGGCCAATGGTGATCTGATCGTCTGTGATGCGCGGTTGGGTATTCTTCAAGTCAACCCTGAGCAGGCACAGGTCAAAATTCTGGCTGATCGTTTTGAGGGACGACATTTACGGCTCTGCAATAACGCCAGTGTGACCCAAGACGGCACGATTTATTTTAGCCAATCCAGTATTCGCCGTCCTTTAGAAGACTTTAGACAAGATTTGGTTGACCACTTACCGACTGGACGTTTTTTTCGGCTACGGCCCAATCAATCCACCCCAGAACTGCTCAAAGACCATCTGGCCTTTGCCAATGGGGTGACATTGTCGCCTGACGAATCGTTTGTATTGGTGGCCGAATCGGGTCGTCATCAGATCAATCGCTATTGGCTAAAAGGCCCAAAGCAAGGCCAATGGGAACACTTTGCTCACCTTGAGGGTGTGCCGGACAATCTATGTACCGATGAATCCGGCTTGTTTTGGGTGGCGATTGCCTCGCCGCAAGATTGGCGTTTGGGCCTGATCAAACATCTCCCAACGTTGGTGCGTATTGGCCTTGGGCATCTTCAACGCCGTATGGATTTTCCGGTCATTCGACAGATGCATATTCAAGCCTTTGATCAACACGGCAACGTGGTGCATCGCTTGCAATGGTGTGATGACGATTTTCACATGCCCACCGGACTTCGTCGAAAAGGCAATCTGTTATACATTTCTAGTCTGGCCGAGTCTGCCTTGATGATGTTAGATCTACGGTCTTTAGATGGCTAATCTGCGGTATGTTGCCATCTGTTGTTGTCTTTATATGGGGTGGATTGAATCATGACTGCACCACGCGTGTTAATTACTGGCGCAAATACCGGCATTGGCTTCACCACGGCTGAACATTTACTCAACAACGGTGCTGACCTTATTTTGGCCTGCCGCAATATGGACAAAGCCCGTGCGGCTCAAGCCAAATTGCAGCAACTGAGCAAAGGTCAAGTCGATCTGATCCAACTGGATCTAAACAGCTTGGCCTCAGTCTGTACGGCGGCGGATGAGGTCAGCGAGCGCTATGGGGCATTGGATGTGTTGATCAACAATGCGGGGATTTTTGGTCAACGCTTGGCCTATACCGAAGATGGCTTTGAGCAACAGTTTGGTGTCAATTACTTGGGGCCATTTTTGTTGACCCAGCGTTTATTGCCTGTGCTGCAACAAGCACCGCACGCACGGATTATTCATCTATCGTCGATCATGCATTGGCTTGGCAGTATTCAGCCCGAAAGCTTCCGTGGCAAAACACCCTACAACGCGGTTGCCGCCTATGGTCAATCCAAACTGGCCAATCTGTTGTTTAGTCATGCATTGGCCAAACGTTTGGTCGGCACATCCATGACCAGTAATGCCCTGCACCCTGGTGGCGTTGACTCGGATATTTATCGGGATCTGCCCAAGCTGATGCACAAAGCCATGCAATTGTTTTTGGTGCCAACCAGCCGGCCAGCGGCCTTAATTAGCAACATGGCCCTCAGTCCCGAATGGGCCAGCAAAAACGGCGAATACGTCAGCGCGCACATGCCAGACTGGCAATCCAAACAGGCCAAAGATGGCGCACTGGCCGATCAGTTGTATGCGCAATCGCTGGAACTGGTACGCGATTATTTGCTTTAACCTCGTTGCCTCCGAGTGAATGAATGCGAAAAAAACATGTGGCAACAACATAGCCTAACCCTACGCGCCCGACCACGTGGCGCGCATTTGATTACTCATGAGATCGAACAGGCGCTCAAGCAACAACCATTGCCACAGATCGGCCTGTTACATGTGTTTTTGCAGCACACCTCGGCATCGCTAACCATTAACGAAAATGCCGATCCCGATGTGCGCAGTGATTTGGAATACTGGCTTAACCGGATTGCACCAGAGCGCGATCCGGCCTATCAACACACGCTAGAAGGCGACGATGATTTACCGGCCCATCTCAAAAGTATGCTGCTGGGTGTCTCGCTGACCATTCCGATTCGGCACGGTCGCTTAGCACTCGGCACGTGGCAAGGCATCTATCTGTGCGAGCATCGCAATCAGGCTGGCGCGCGGCGTGTGTTACTCACCATTCAAGGCGAGTAACACTGATCCGCTGGCTTACTCATCTGCGGCAACCCTTAACACCACCTTGCCCACATGCTCACCGCCATCAAAATATTGATGCGCCGCAACCACATCGGCCAGATCAAACACCCGATCAATCTGTGGCTTGATTTGACCCGATGCCAATCGCGGCCAGACCTGATCATGCAGCACTTGTGCAATTTTTGCTTTGTAGTGAGCATCACGCGCGCGTAGCGTTGATCCGGTATGGGTCAAACATTTGCTTAACATCAGCATCAAATCAACCGATTCGGCCTGACCATGCTGCACACCAATTTGCACAATCCGGCCAAACATCGCTGCGGCTTGATAGTTGCGATTGACGTAATCACCCGCAATCAAATCGACAATCACATCCGCACCTTGCCCATCGGTCAGTGCTTTGACTCGACTGACAAAATCTTGCTCATGATAATTAATCGCCGCATCTGCTCCAATTTGTAATGCCGCTTGGCATTTATGATTCGAGCCAACCGTGGTCAATACCCGTGCGCCAAACGCTTTAGCCAGCATAATGGCCACCGAACCAATGCCCGACGTACCACCATGCACCAACACGGTTTCACCGGCTTTTAGCTGTCCTCGCTCAAACAGATTGACCCAGACGGTAAAAAACGTCTCTGGCAACGCAGCGGCCTCAATCATGCTCAATCCATCTGGGATCGGTAACGCATTGACGGCAGGGACTACGCAATATTCGGCATAACCGCCGCCCGCCAACAAGGCACAGACCCGATCACCCAGCGCAAAGTCTTTGACGCTTGCACCCATCGCCACCACTTCACCGGCGACTTCCAAACCCAAAATGGATGTCACACCATCTGGCGGTGGATAGTGTCCTTGTCGCTGCAACACATCGGGCCGATTGATCCCCGCCGCATGGACGCGAATCAATAACTCATCGGCGTTTGGTGTCGGTACAGGATGCGCGGATCGTTGCAGTGCAGTCGCATCACCGGCGTGTGGCGCGGTGACGGCAGACATCTGTTGAGGGATAGTGGGTTGTGTGGTGGTGTGCGGATTAGTCGACATCAGAAGCTCGTCAGTGGCGATAAGTGCTTGAGCTTAAAATCCTTAGCCAGCAATAAACAGCCGTGCTTGACTAGGCTTATGTCAGTGTTTTGCAATCCATTGGCGCAAACGCTGAAACAGCCCGCCGTGCCGATCAGTCTGCGTAGCCATTGGTTTGGACACAATGCCGACCATCACCCCAGCGTCTTCCCGCTGGCTGAGCAATTTGACGTCTATGCTTGGTTGATCTGGCAAATAAATCGACGAGATACTGCCATCCAAATATAAAGCATCCTGACAGCCCAACTGATCACGAAACAACTGGGCAAAATCATAAAAATTAATCGGCTGCTGGCTAATGACAAATACCAGATGCTGCGCATCAACACGGCCCACCCCATTACGAATGGTTTTGGATACCGACTGCCGATCAAAGGCTGGATGCAACTGCCCTTTGATCACCAGCATCGGGCCAGACTGTGTGGCCCAATTCAGCGTCCGATTTTGATTTTGGTTTTGACGGGCAAAATCCTCACTTGAGGTGATCACTGCCTGACCGTGTCGATCAATGCCAAAAACACCGTTTGGCTTTAAAAAAAAGTTCCCCACCCCATCCGCCAGATTCAGCGGAAATCGAGTCTGTCCAGATTCGATGTAAAGGCCCACCGGCGCGCGATTAGGATGGTACATCCCAGCATTCATGGCAAAACGTAATGATTGACCCTGTTGCTGTAGATCCGCATCAATTCGCTCAAATCGGCGGTATAACCGTTGATCATCTTGCGCCCAAAATAAGCGTAGATCATCGTGGCGCAAGTCAACGCGCACCACTAGCACTGGCACGCCGTTGGCTTTGTGTTGCTCAACCGTGAATGCAGTGGCTGGCTGACAAAACAACCAAGCCATACAAATCACCAAGGCAATCCGGCAAGCAGACATGCGCCTTACATCCAGCCATCCAACGTACCAAAAAATCCTTGCACCAACGGCTTGGCCAAGCGTTCTAGCAATTCAATATGCGCCTCATCCATATTCAGCGCAGGGATATAGCCATACTGCTGACCACCGGCATGTATAAAGGTCTCGCGGTTTTCAATCGCCAACTCCTCCAACGTCTCCAAACAATCAGCACTAAACGCCGGACTCACCACTTGCACCGACTTAACACCCGCCTCACCCCACGCCTGCAAGGTGGCATCGGTATACGGCTTGACCCACTCTTGCTTGCCAAAACGTGACTGAAAACTAATCTGCCACTGATCCTCACGCAAGCCCAACGCCTGTGCCAACTGCGCCGCCGTACAATGGCAACGCTTGGGATAGGGATCGCCCTTATCGGCATAAGGCTGTGGAATGCCATGAAACGACATCAGCAATTTATCGGGTACGCCATGCTCGGCCTGATAACGTCGCACACTATCGGATAACGCCTTGATATAGGCCGGATGGGCAAAATAATCCTTTAGCAAAGTCACCGATGGCAAATTACGCTGGGTCTTCATCCATGCGCTGACTGCATCAAACACCGCTGCATTTGAGGTCGCCGAATACTGCGGGAACAATGGCAACACCACAAAATGCTCGACACCCTGCGCACGCAACGCATCCATGGTGGCCGGAATCGATGGATTACCGTAGCTCATGACCGGATGCACCGAAACCCGCCCTGCGCCAAACTGCCCTTGTAATAGCGCACCCAACTGCTCGCACTGACCCTTGAGAATCAAGCGCATTGGCGAATCACCATCTTGCCAAATGCTGGCATAGTTATGCGCCACTCGTTTTTTGCGCAGCGGAATCACAAACACGTTCAGGATCACCGCCCACACAAACTGCGGAATCTCAATCACCCGTGGATCGGACAAAAACTGGCGTAAATAACGCGCCACCGCATCCGGCGTCGCAGCGTCTGGCGTGCCCAAATTGGCCAACAACACCGCAACTTCTGGGGATTTTTCAGGACGCATCCTCACTCCTCGGCCAATGCCGTCATCAAAGGGATAAACGCGCTAACGCTAGCAGAATTCCATCCGCAATGCGCGTGCAACACCTACAACAACACGTGAGCAAGCCTGCTTTTTCAGCAAAAAAAACCCTGTCAATGGACAGGGGTTGTGAGCAAACGATCCGTGTTTAATCCAACTTTATTCAACAATATCAAAAACCTCTGGCCTTATGCACCAGACTGTAAGCGTTGCTTGGCCAGCAGGCGCGCCAACTGACGCTCACCAATCGCCGATAGCTCCCACAATACCCGCTGACGATCATCACGACCAACCGGCACAATCCAACCGTTGTGCTTGAGCTGCATCTTGATGGTGTGCATGGCGCGCACATTGATCTGACTCCGTGCGACTGCATGCGCACGCGGCATCACGTCACGTACATCCGGCAAGGCGGAGCCATTGAGATAATCATTCATCACACGGGCAAAGTTTTCTTCTGGCGCACCTGGACTAAAGCCTGGTCCAAGCACCATCAACAAATCATTCCAACGCATATTGCGCTGTGGCCGTAGCTCACGAAAATTACCGTCTTGATAAGCATGTACTTTGTAATCAAACGAAAATTCTTCTTCACCCTGCACTTGCGGCATTTCAAGGCCACCATCGGCAACGGGGGAGTTGTTGCGGGTGTTTTCAAGATTAATTAGTTTTTGGCGCAGTTGTTCGTTTTCGTCCTGCAATTGCTGGATCTGTGCTTGATTGGGTCTAATCCAGCCTTGCGCGGGATAACGATTGACAAATTGCGGCATGGCATGGCGAATGGCCATCTCTAAATCACGCAAATCACGATAGGTGACAATCATCTCGCGTTCGCGCTGCAACTGCCGACGAAAGTCTTGAAACTTGATCCGACCATCTTGGGTTGACTCTTGCAGCTCGGCCGGACGGTTATCCGGTGACTCATGCAACAACACCAAAATCGGTTTTTGCTTGGTCACGGCGTAAATGTATTCAAGATGCAAATAACTCACACCAGATGCCGACAGCTCACCATAGCGGCTACCCAACATCAAAATAAAGTAATCACAATCATCAATTTGACGACGCGCAAAAGCGGTCGTTAGCGGTGTGCGATGCTCAAGACCCCACGAAAAAAAGCCTTGGCTAACCAGTGTTTGAGCCAACACTGTACGCTCGGACTGCATATCTGCACCCGTGGTACTTATAAACACGTGATAGCGTTTGTCGATCATGACCCTGCTCTCCTGTGCATCAGGACATGAATATCCGATGCCATTGGCCCACTGTCCATTGGGCTGTTTTGGGAGTGTACAAGCGGCTTTGGCCCGCTGCAATACAAACCACTCACACGATTCAACCTAGCGTCTGGGCAATGCCAAACTTAAAATGAATGACCCTTCAACAAATAATGATACAACCGTTTGCGCAGCAGATAGCGATCCAGTCGTGTAAATTTCTAACCGCCCTGGCAACTCAACCGCACCAGCCAATGATGACGTGAGAGCAACGGTTGATTGCGACTGATCTACTGGACAATCTAAGCCACGCTGCTGTAGCACACGGCCTGTCTGCCTTGCCACTGCTGCCCCTGAGTCAACCAACGTGAATTGATCGGCAAATACCTGCCTAATCGCATCACGCAAAAACGGATAGTGAGTACAGCCTAATACCAATTGGTCTACACCCGCATTGGCCAAGGGCGATAACACTCGATTCAATTCTGCCAAGCACTCAGCACTACACTGTAATCCCTGTTCAACAAAAGGCACCAACTGCGGGCTAACTGCGGTCAACACCTCAACTTGAGCCGGTGTGGCCACCTCTTTAATCACATCTTGTAACAATGTTCCGCGCAGTGTACCGGGCGTGGCCAGCACACCAATCCGACCCGTCCGAGTGGCAGCAACCGCGGGCTTGACCGCAGGTACCAGACCAATAATCGGAAAGCCATCGCCATAATGCTGACGCAATGTTGTCAAACTAAAAGCAGAGGCAGTGTTGCATGCCACCACCACAGCTTTACAGCCCGACTGATACAACCAATCGACCGCCTGCGCGGTCAGGGTACGAATCTCATCGTCCGACTTGCCGCCATACGGCACGTTGGCGGTATCAGCCAAATAACGAATCGATTCGTGCGGCAAATGCGCCTGAATCTCACGCACCACAGACAGCCCGCCCATGCCCGAATCAAACACACCAATCGGCGCACTACATCGTGTGTGCATCTGCCAACTGGTCATTTTTGGATCAGCATTCAACACCGCATGGCGTAAAGGTAAAGAGTCAGCCATCTTGCATCAGCCAAGTGCATTGAGACAAAAAACATGCGAACCACTACCAAGCTGAACCTGCATGCCATCCTCGCTCCACTGCCCCAACTCAAGCAGGTGATAAAACGCATTGCGATGAATCAGCGCATCCAAGTTGCGCCGAATGCGCACATAAGGCCGCTGCTCGCCTTGATAATCACGGATCTCAATCGGATGCTCGGCATCAATCCGCACGGTATCGCCGGTTTTGGTTTGGCAATACAACCATGTTAGCCCGTCGTCGTCGGTCACTTGATCCATGGATACCACCAATAACGGCACGTCTTCTACCGTAATGCCAATCTTTTCGACCGGTGTCTTCAAAAAATAACGGTCGTCTTCACGCCAGAGCACGGTTGCAAACAGATCAACCAATGACTGCCGAGTCATGCGCGTGCCTTCATGAAACCACTCACCTGCGGCATCAATGCGTAAATCCATCTCGCCACAATACGCTGGGTTCCATTTTTCCAGTGGTGGCGCACCGCGCTTAGGGTTTTGGCTTGCCTCTGCCAGTAATCGACCCAAGCCGTTTGGCGTGCCTTGCAGCATATTTTGTGCTGCTGTATTCGGTTCGTCTGAGCCTTGTGACATCACAACTATCCCGTATGACATTAAAATTGAACGACTAGGCCAATTAAACTTCACGGCTAATTGGCGTAAATCTAGCATTGATTCTATACTACGCCGCATTTCTGGCGTATCTGCGTATTGCAACGCCTCGGCCGCACCTTGTTTGCACCTAATTTGTGCAGCAGGATGCCACCTTCAGAATGAGGAGTCCTTCATGGAACACATCGAACGCGAAGCGATGGAGTTTGACGTTGTGATTGTTGGCGGTGGCCCTTCGGGTCTGGCCGCAGCAATCCGTCTGCGTCAACTGGCTATCGAAAACAACATGCCCGACCTATCGGTGTGTCTGGTTGAAAAAGGCTCCGAAGTCGGCGCACACATTCTATCTGGCGCAGTCATCGAGACCCGTGCGCTAGACGAACTGCTGCCAAACTGGAAAGAAGAAGGCGCACCACTGACCGTGCCTGCGACCGAAGACCGCATCTACATGCTGACCTCGCCAACCAAAGCGATCAAGCTACCTGATTTCCTTGTCCCAAAATCCATGCACAACGAAGGCAACTATGTTGTCTCGCTGGGCAACGTGGTGCGCTGGCTCAACACCAAAGCAGAAGAACTGGAAGTCACCGTATTCCCTGGTTTTGCTGCTGACGACATCTTGTACAACGATGACGGCTCGGTCAAAGGGATTGTGACCGGCGACATGGGTGTGAGTCGTGAAGGCGAGCAAAAGCATAGCTTTACTGCTGGCTACGAATTGCACGCCAAATACACCCTATTTGCCGAAGGCTGCCGTGGTCACTTAGGCAAACGCCTGATGAGCCGCTTTGACCTGAACAAAGACGCCGATCCACAGCACTACGGTATCGGCATCAAAGAACTGTGGCAAATCGACCCTGCCAAGCACCAACCGGGTTTGGTCTTGCACGGTTCAGGCTGGCCATTGACCGAAACCGGCTCAACTGGCGGCTGGTGGTTATACCATGCCGAAAACGGCGAAGTAACCCTCGGCATGATCGTCGACCTGTCATACAAAAACCCGTACATGTCACCTTTTGATGAGATGCAGCGCTGGAAGCATCACCCGATCATCAAAGAGTATCTAGACGGTGGTAAGCGTCTGTCTTACGGCGCTCGTGCAGTCATTAAAGGTGGCATCAACTCGCTACCAAAACTCACCTTCCCAGGTGGTTGCTTGATTGGTGATGACGCAGGCTTTTTGAACTTTGCCAAGATCAAAGGCACGCACACCGCCATGAAGTCTGGCATGTTGTGCGCCGAAGCCGTATTTGAAGCAATCAAAGCGGGTCGCGCTAGCGATGAAGTCACCGCTTACACCGAAAAGTTCGAGAACTCGTGGCTGCATGAAGAACTGCACAAAGCACGTAACTTCGGTTCGGCCATGCACCGTATGGGCACCCTGATGGGTGGCGGCTTTAACTGGTTGGATCAAAATGTGCTTGGCGGTAAAATGCCGCTGACTATTCGTGATAACACACCAGACTACAAGTGCTTGGATTTGGCCTCGTTGTCGTTTAAACCGACCTATCCAAAACCAGATGGCAAAATCAGCTTCGACAAACTGTCGTCGGTGTTTGTATCCAACACCAACCACGAAGAAGATCAGCCGATTCACTTAAAGCTGCGTGATGCGTCTGTGCCGATCAGCAAAAACTTGCCGCTCTATGCCGAACCTGCGCGTCTGTATTGCCCAGCCGGTGTCTACGAAGTGGTGTCTGACGCTGAAGGCGCACGCTTTGTGATCAATGCGCAAAACTGCGTCCATTGCAAAACCTGCGACATTAAAGACCCAGCTCAGAACATTACGTGGGTGACGCCAGAAGGCGGCGGTGGTCCAAACTATCCAAACATGTAATCGATCAGTGTATCGATAAACAAAAAAGACCGCTTCTGCGGTCTTTTTTTATCTGTGGCATTTAGTGCATCTAGCATAACCTATCAGCCACAATCCATTAACACTTATAAGACGCGCTTAAACTAACAACAGTTGGATCAACTTTTAATGTACCTGCGCTAGCACCATTTATAGTCAAATCACTCTCGATACTAATATAGCGCAGATCTAAGGCCACGCCCCATGGACTATTAGGATATTGATACCCGACACCCGCCAAGGCCGAAAAACCAAAACTATCGTCACCTTTGAGTGTTGCCCCCTTGAGTTTTTCATCAAACACAAAGGTGTAATTTAAGCCTGCGTCCACACAAGGTGTCAGTCCAGAGACCGTCGCAAAGTTATACTTCGCCGAGAAGGTAGGCGGCAGATGCTTAAACGATCCAATAGTATTGCATGCCACACTTTCAATGTCATGGGTAAAAGGCACGGCTAGCAATAGCTCTCCAATGACGTTGGGCATCAACTCATATTCGATAGAGCCGGTTAAGTTCATTTCATCACTGACATCGATATTCAGATCCGAAGAGACATCAGGACGCACCTGACTCGCCCCTACTTTAAACATCCATAGCGATGCATATGCACTCATGGCACAGACAGCAACAGTCATGAGCGCAACCCACATTGAAAAACGAAACCGCTGATTAAAAATATCCATTTTTTTCCCTATCCTTAGAAAAAAATGAATCATTATTTTTTCATCATAATGATTCTAGTCGTGGTTTCAAACCATCTAAACAGCACGCTAAACCTTTTTTGTCCTTAGCTCAAGCGATTATTGACTCAACGTTAAATAGTGTAGATATCCTAAATGCCAGCCAAACAAACATCGATATTTCTCATCAAATAAAAACCAACCAATCGCTTACGATATAAATAAAACTAAACATATTTTTTGCGAATTAAAAAAACATACACCAACTGACCCGCCTCATGCTGCTGGCGTTGCTCAAGCAACTCATGACCCAAGTGTAGACAAAATTTTGGAATATCCCGCGTGGTGGATGGATCGGTGGCGCGTACCTCTAAGGTCTGCGCAGGCTGGGCGCGGCGCACCGCCTGATGCACCATCATCAAGGGTTCTGGGCACATTAATCCGGTGGTATCCACCTGTAACAACGGCAAATCAATCGAAGACATCTCTTACACACTATCGGCCAACAGATCCGCCATCATAGACAATCTGGTGCAGTGCCCCAAGTCGGATGTCGTCGTTTTTACCCTTGGCGATACTTAATATTGCGCTGACTTGGCATGCAAACCAATGAGCAGTTGATGGCGAAGCAGTCATGCAGTCCCCCGCTGGCTGCGCTATGATCAACAGATGATGTGTGGAGGACGCTCCACCAAGAACGAGAGTGAGTCAAATGAAAGAGGAAGCCGGCCCGTCTTGGTCGATGCGTGGTTTGCGAAAATGGTTGGCCAACGCACCCGAGACTCGTGATGAGTTACTCGGTTTGGTACAAGATTCAAGGCGCTTTTTGGAGCCTGAAACAGTAGACATGCTTGAAGGCGTACTGAGTATGCCAGCGATGCAAGTCCGCGAAATTATGACCCCTCGCCCCTCAATTGTGGGCTTGCACGATGATGACGAACTACTCGAAATCATGCCGGTGCTGATTGAGTCAGCCCATTCACGCTTTCCGGTGTTTTCTAGCATAGATCGTGAAAACGTGGTTGGCGTGTTGCTGGCCAAAGATCTGCTGCAATTTTTATATTCTCGTGACGAACATTTTGACCTCAAATCGCGCTTACGTCAGGCGGTGTTTGTGCCCGAAACTGCCCGCGCCGATCAACTGCTGGCTTTATTGCGTCATAGCCAAAGCCATTTGGCCGTGGTGGTCGATGAATATGGCTATACCGCTGGTATCGTCACCCTAGAAGATCTGCTTGAAGAGATCGTTGGCGAGATCGAAGACGAGCACGACGACAACAGCAATCTGTCCGAATATATTCAGCCTGATCCCGTCAATGAGGGACATTGGCTGGTGCAAGCACACACACCGATTGATTGGTTTAACCAGCATTTTGATACTGACTATACCGGCGAAGGCGTCGAAACCATTGGCGGCTTGTTGCTGCAAGAAATCGGTCGGGTCAGTGATTTGGTCGGTCAATCCACTACGCTTGAAGATTGGTGCTTTACCGTCTTAGAGGCGGACGCACGTAGTATGCGTTTATTGTCGGCGGTACGTACATGACGTTTTCTGGTGTTTCTGGCACCAAGCCAGCAGCTACTTCATCAGGTAAGCCATCAAGATTGCCGCGTTTATCGGCGTTGCCATTACGCATCATGATGATTTTGGCCTTACTGGCGGGTGCTGCATTGCCATTGGCCTTTGCACCGTATGGCTTTTGGCCAATGGCCTTTATTTCACCCGCCTTGTTGTATGCGTTTTTGTATCAACGCACGACCAGCCAAGCTTTTTGGATTGGCGAGGCTTACGGCGTAGGCTTGTGGTGTGTTGGCGCATTTTGGTTGTATACCTCGATCCATGTGTATGGCGATACCTCAATGCCGGTGGCATTGCTGATGATTTTAGGCGTCGGCCTGCTCATGGGTTTGTTTAACGGGGTTCAGGCTGCTTTATACCGACGGTTTGTGCCCGAAACACCCCTAACCTTTGCTCCAATGTGGGTCGTCACCGAATGGACCAAAACATGGTTATTGACCGGCTTTCCGTGGTTGTTTGTCGGTTACGGTTTAACTGAGCATCAATTAGATGGCTTTGCACCCTTAGCTGGGGTGTTTGCAGTGTCGTTTGTGGTGGTGCTGATTGGCTGTGCTTTGATTGAGGTCTTACGGGGACGGCGATATTGGTTGATTCCGGTATTGGTCTTAACCTTGATCGGCGTTGGACTCAATCGCGTGGTATGGACCACGCCCAAAGACAGCCCACCGCTATCGGTATCCTTGGTGCAAGGTAACATTCCACAAGACCTCAAATGGCTGACCGAATACCGCCAACGCACACTGGATATTTATGCCGAGTTATCCGCTACCGAGTGGGGGCGTGATTTAGTGGTTTGGCCAGAATCATCGATTCCGATGTTTCAAACCGATGCCAAAGACTTTATTGCCGATACCTCAAAAATTGCGGGTCAAGCGGGTACTGCGTGGGTCACGGGTATTCCATGGCAGGCCAACGACGAATACAACCCTGCCACTGATGACTACCCACCTTTTTATAACAGCATTATTGCACTGGGCGCCGACGCCAAAGGCTTGTACAAAAAACAACGACTTGTGCCTTATGGTGAGTACATTCCGCTTGAAGGCGCGCTCAAGTGGATGCTGCCGAGCCTACGCAAAAACACTGAAGTCAGTAGCTTTAGTTTAGGCCCCGCCAATCAGCCGCCGCTGTACGTCAAGGGCCATGCCTTAGCCGCAGCCATTTGCTATGAAGTGGCCTATCCCAATCTGACCCGCCTCAATGCCCGTGGCAGTGATTTTTTGGTCACGCTATCTAACGATGCATGGTTTGGTACGTCAGATGGCCCGCTGCAACACCTGCAAATGGTGCAAATGCGAGCCAAAGAAAATGGCCGTTGGTTTATTCGTGCCACCAATACCGGTGTAACTGCCTTTATTAACGAACGTGGCCATATCGTGAGTCGTACCCCGCAATTTGTCAAAACCGTCTTGCGTGACGAACTCCCCGCCATGCAAGGGGTCACGCCCTATACGCGATTTGGTGATTGGCCAATCCTGCTATTATCCGCAGCGCTACTGGGCTTGGGTGTGATACTGCGTCGACGGACACTCCCAGTCTCTCGAGTATCCGCCCGTACCCGTTATGGTTAAACCCAGCAACGCACACCGCGCGTTGCATTACTATTGTTCTGGTGGTTTTCTGCTAGAATGCGCGGCAGATGATGCTGGTTCGTTACGAGCCAGTCTTTTGACGATTTATTCGGAGAGCGATCATGTCACAAGATGATCACGCAGTAGAAAACAACCCACGCAAAGAAACACTGTTTGCCGGTGTATGCCTGTTGATGCTGGCCGCGATTGTAGGACTGATCGCGTATGGTGGCTTTGCTCGCCCTGTCGCGCCTAAAGACTCAATGGCTATTCTTAACACCAAGCCAGAAGTCCAGTCTGCCGCAACAGCAGCAGAGACATTACAACTCGAGACCCCCGCTCAATAAGCGAACCCACGGTCTAGCCCATAAAAAAACGCCTCAGATGGGCGTTTTTTTATATGGGTCACGTTAATGGTCGATCATGGTGTCGATGGCTCAACCATCACTCCACCAGAATATTGGCCGAACCAGCATGCAAACACGCCAACAATCCGGCCTCTCGACTGGCCCAGTCTGCATCGGGTGCATTGATAATTTCTAAGCGATTATCCAAACCACCTTGATGGCTGGTAAAACCAATATGATTAGGAATCAAATTAATCGACAACCAACCTGCCTCAGTCTGAACCACACCTTTTATGCGCAGCCAATCTTGCAACGACATCAACCACAACAACAACTGATCCCGATCAAACACCCAATCGACAGGCAGCCGCCAGCCGCCAACCTCTTGCCCCAAGCCGCGCTCGACATAATGATAAGGCAAACTTAGTTGAGTTGATGGCATGTCTGCGTCGACCGACGTTGCCGATTGGGTCGATAGCGCCGGACTGATATGCAGCAATGAGCGCCGCGTCTGACGGCGCACCGCACGAGGTTGATCAATCAAGGCCATTTCAACCTTGCCATGATCAACCGGCACAATCTGACGGGTCGCCGAGGGCCACTGCTCAAGCAATGTGGTTAACTGCTGATGATCCGCCGCTTGCATCTCGGCATGATGCGACAGCAACAGCATATCGGCCAACTGCACTTGCGCTACAAAACTCTCATGCGTGGTCAATCGCGTATCGTGTAGCCGTGTGCCGTCTAGCACTGTGATCACCGCACGCAGATCCAACGCTTGCGCCCAATGCGGCTCGGTCAATTGCTCTAGCAACTGCAACGGATGGCCCAATCCGGTTGGCTCGATAAACAAGCGTTGCGGCTTGGCCTGACTGAGTAACCGCGATAATCCCACCTGCATCGGCAACTGACTGGTACAACACAAACAACCACCAGATACCTCTTTAATCGCAATACCAGTGTCGTCACCGGTATCTAGCAACACCCCATCTAGCCCAATCTGGCCAAACTCATTCACCAACACCGCCCAGACTTCATTCGCTGGTTTTTGCGCCAACAAATGCCGCAGCAGCGTGGTTTTGCCTGCGCCCAAAAAACCCGTCAAAATATGCGTCGGTACTCGATCAGCGATTAACATGTTGTGCATCCAAGGTCATAAGCTCCAAAAAAATCGATACGACAGCAGGTTTGTTCAGCGAACAAGCCATTATTGTTGATCGTGCAGGCCAAAATTGTTTAAATAAAATACACACTGATAGTAAAAAACAGCGGATTATCTAAACAATAAAAACCCGCATACTTGGCTTAACCACACACATCACCGTGTATTTTCGAGACCAATCATGACACCAATTCTGCATCCTAGCGACAATCGCGGCCATGTCAAAATGGGCTGGCTTGATACCCGCCATAGTTTTTCGTTTGGCAGTTGGCATGACCCACGTTATATGGGCTTGTCAGCGTTGCGGGTGATCAACGAAGATCGAATCGCCGCGCATAATGGCTTTGGTCGTCATGGTCACGACAACATGGAGATTTTGACCTATGTGCTGTCTGGTCAGCTGACCCATACCGACAGTATGGGCAATACCGGCCTCATCAATGCTGGTGACTGGCAATTAATGAGCGCTGGCACAGGAGTACAGCACAGCGAGATCAATGACAGCGATAGTCCTGTGCATTTGCTGCAAATCTGGCTATTTCCCAATGTGGAAAATGCCCAGCCGACCTATCAACAAATCAACTTGGATGTGAAAGCCACACCCAACCAATGGCATCTGGTGGTCTCACCCAGCACCGATAGCCCCTTGTTGCTTCGTCAAGATGCACGGATTTTGGGCGCATGGCTAGATGCAACGACCACACTGCCGTTAACCGCCGAAAAAGCCGTTAATTATCTACATGTGATTAATGGTCGTATCCGTATCCAGCGCAATGGACATGAGCAGATCGTCGAAACCGGAGATGCACTGATTTTTGACGGCAACGCCGAAATCATTGCCGATACCGATGCGCATCTGTTGTGGTTTGATTTACCAGCGAAGGCTTAAGCTCAAAAAAAGACCGCTCATGCGGTCTTTTTTAATGCTAAACCCAAATATCACTTACTGCTCTAACACAATATCCGCCGCATCATCGTCACCGCCTTCTTTGCCATCCGACCCCAGCGAGTACAGGTCAAACGCACGGCCATTGCTACCGGGTGCAACGTATTGTAGGTCATTGCCCCAACCATCTTTGGGCATACCACCTTTGATATAGCCACCTTTGAGCCAGTTTTTGGCATCGGCGGGTTGATTGATCAAGGCATCTAAGCCTTCTTGAGTGCTAGGGTATTGATGGTTATCGAGTTTGTATAGATCCAAAGCATTGGCCACGGTCGATAAGGTCGATTTGGTGGTGCCAACACGTGCTTTATCACCTTGACCAATCACATTGGGCACAATTAATGCGGCCAAAATACCCAAAATCACCACAACCACCATTACTTCAATCAGCGTAAAACCTGACTGTTGGCCCATGGCCGGTGTATACCGCTTCGTCATTATCATTTCATCCAAATGTCTGTCATGGCGTCAATCCATGCTGCGCAGTCATCAGACCTCCAACAGGCGTGACCACATGAATAGGTTCTGCTGCATCTGATTGAAGCATAGCTTATCTTAACCAACCAGATTGTTCATGTTGACAATCGGCAACATGACAGCCATGACAATCATCAACACAATACCGGCCATAAACACCAGCATCAACGGCTCAAGCAGGGCCAGCAAGGTACTGATCAAGGTGGTCACTTCGCGATCTTGCATCACTGCGGCCCGTGACAACATCGACTCTAGCTCGCCCGATGCCTCACCGCTACGGATCATTTGCACCATCATGGGTGGAAAAAATCCTGAGCGTTCTAACTGTCCGGCCAGATTTCCGCCTTCGGTGACTTTTTCGGCGGCATGCACAATCGAATCACGAATCAACCAGTTGCTTGATACCGCAGCACCAATGTGCAACGCATCAACCAACGGCACACCTGACTGCGACAAGATCGACAAGGTACTGGCAAAACGGGCCGAGTTAATACCACGGCTGAGTTTGCCAAATAATGGCAAGCGCAAAATCAAGCGATCCATCGCATAACGACCGGCTTCGGTACGGACAAAGCGCACCAGCACAAATACACCAGCCACCGTACCCACCAACAAAAATGGCCAAGCCTGACGAATAAAGCTACTGGTGCCCATCATGATGCGGGTCAGCAACGGCAAGGCTTGATCGGTGTTTTCAAACACTTTGACAATGTCGGGCACCACAAAGGTCATCAAGCCCATGACAATCGAAAACGACATCAGCATCAACAAGATCGGATAGATCATTGCGCCTTGAATTTTCTTTTGCATGGCAAAGCGATTTTCGGTGTAGTCGGCCAACTGATTGAGAATTAAATCTAAATGGCCGGACTTTTCGCCCGCTGCAATGGTGGCAATGTACAGCGGCGGAAACCGTCCCGACAAGGTCAAGCTATGCGCCAACGTATGGCCTTCCATCACTTTGCCACGTACTGATAGCATCAGGCTGTTGACATGTTTTTTTTCGGTTTGCCGCGCCACAGCACGGATGGTTTCTTCCAGTGGAATGCCCGCAGCAATCAATACCGCCAATTGTCGGGTCATCAAGGCCAAGTCATACGCCGACAAACCCGGTTGAAACCAACGCCCGCCTGACTCTTGGGTCCGCGCCTCTTCGACCGGATCGACGCTAACCGGCATCCATGCTTTATCACGCAATTGCTGACGAATTTGCCGCGCAGAATCCCCTTCCAACACACCTTTATGTGATTTTCCAGCAGGGTCAACAGCAGTAAATTGATAAGCGGGCATCCGGCGTGCTCAAGGATTAGTCGATGGGATCGATTATCTGTGCTTTATCCGCAGATGGAAAGCGGCAACGGCGCACATTTGTAGACCAATCTACAGTTGGCCAGACTTTCTGAAGATACAGCAACACACTTTGGCTCAACCAAACACGGCTTAAACCAAGAGCTGACGTTGGCCCAAATACTGTTCAATCTGATTTAACCAGTCCTGACATTGCGGCAACGACATCTGCCGAAGCGCCTGCTGGAGTTGTGTGCTAAGTGTCTTTTGGTCCATCGCCTGATCAGCACCCAGCAGATCAATCACATAAGCGGCAATCGGATTTAGCGGTTCAATGCGTAGGGCATACTGTGGATCACGCCAGACCAAAACCGCACTCGGCGCTGGCTGCACATCATCCAACACTTGACCCACCCGCCAACGCCAGACCGGCCACTGATAGGCCAATACCCAGACGGGTACCTGTAGCTGCCATTGTTGACGCGCTTGGCTTGGTGCTGGATCAGCAAGATCGGTCATGTGGCTAGGCCAGTCAACATCCGCCATATCGACATACATCTCCATCCACTCCACATGCAACAACTCTTGCAGCCATGGATAATCATCCAACGCCGGATGTTGAACCTGCTCTACATACTCACGAAAATGCAGCGAAATATCGGCATACAGCGGCGAGCTGCATTGACCATGGGCAAAAAAATCCTGCTGCATCGACTGCCATAACACACTTGGCAACAGCGAACGGGCAATCGGATATGCCACATCGATAAAGCTGCATACATTATTGAACAATAACTCGCGATACACCGACATCCGCACTGGCGCAACACCCGCAGGCAGATCGTGCTGATCCGGCTGGCGTAGCCATGCACAAAAATCACGCTGTACCTGCAAAAAATCAGCCGATTGGGTGGAGTCTGCTAAAACTGGCGCTAAAGAGGCATCATCCATGGCACTGCTCCGCGATGGATTGCTGCTGCATCTGGCCATACTTGGCTTGCATCTGTTCAATCTGGGCCACTTCTTGTAGCAGCTCGGTCAATGGTGGCAAGTTAAAATCACGCTCCAGCAAGGTCGGTTTGACCCCATGTTGCTGGTAACACACCTCCAGCAAATCCCACACCGCATCATTGACATCAGCACCGTGGGTATCGATCAATAACGCCGCCGAATCAACCCCATCTGACTCGATATAATGCCCCGCCATATGCAGATAACGAATGCGCTCAGTCGGCATGGCGGTGATCATGCCACGCGCATCACTGCCATGATTGACGCTGTTGACATAGACATTGTTAATGTCTAACAGCAACTCGCAGTCAGCACGTTCAACCACGGCTCGCACAAAATCCGCCTCACTCATCTCTGCCGATGGCATGGCATAGGTCGAGACATTCTCTAACACCAAGCGACGGCCCAAAATATCCTGCGCCCGCATCACTCGTTCGGCCACATAACGCACAGCGGCGTCGGTCATGGGAATCGGCAACAAGTCATACAGATAGCCATGATCGCCGGTATAGCTCAGATGCTCGGAATACACCGCCACCTGATGCTGATCCAAAAACTGCCGAATCTGTCGAAGAAAATCGGTATTCAGTGGATGAGGCCCGCCAATAGACAACGATAGACCATGACACACCAACGGCACACGTTCGCTAAAGGCACGCAACTGCCGCGCATGTCGCCCCCCAAAACCCAACCAGTTTTCGGGGGCGACTTCATAAAAATCAGGCTGTTGATCCACAGGGAGTGCCAACAAGTCATCCAGCATATCGCGGCGCAGTCCTAGACCGGCACCGTGTGGCTGGCGTGATTTGATCTGTTGCATAACGTCGCCTCCCTTGGATCGTGGTGGTTGGTTACATGCCTTTTTTGTCTGCGCCACATTTGGCTTCACCGCATTTGGCATCCATCGTTTTACCACTAGCATCAACATGAGCTTTACTCATTTTATCCGCGCCACACTTGGCTTCACCACATTTGGCATCTTTAGCCTTGCTCATTTTGTCCGCACCGCACTTGGCTTCACCGCATTTGGCATCCATCGTTTTGCCACTAGCGTCAACGTGGGCTTTGCTCATTTTGTCCGCGCCACACTTGGCTTCACCGCATTTAGCATCTTTAGCCTTGCTCATTTTATCCGCACCGCACTTGGCCTCACCACATTTGGCATCCATGGTTTTGCTACTGGCTTCAACTTGAGTGGACATGCTGAGATCGGCATGGGCCAAGGTCATACCACCCATCGACAGAGCTAACAAGGCGGCAACAGGGGTTAGCGAGCTGAGTTTAGACATGAGGTTTCTCCAAAAAAAATGATCAGTACACGCCATCTGATTGATGTGCGTTCCATAGATAGACGAGCGAATCCGCCGGTTGTTACAGCCACCATGCAAAAAAAATTAAAAAAGTTTTTTTGTGCTCATGGTTGTAATGATGGCGGTGCTGATGACGTCCAATCGTTAATCCACCTTTGTCGATCAGGAGCATCAGCATGACATCTACTGCCTCTCAACCCTGTATCAAACAGCGTATCTATACCGTACAGCAACGGCTCAGTGACCTATTGCAACCCGTCGATGGTTTGCCAGCACTGGCGTTACGGCTTTATTTGGTGCCGGTATTTTGGTCGGCAGGCATGAATAAGCTGAATGCCTTTGACGATACGGTGGCGTGGTTTGGCAATGCCGATTGGGGCTTAGGCTTGCCATTTCCAACCGTGATGGCGGGCTTGGCAACCAGTGCCGAGTTGGCGGGCGCGGTGTTGTTGGCGTTGGGCTTGCTGACCCGTTGGATCAGTATTCCGTTAATGGTGACCATGTTGGTGGCGATTTTTACGGTGCATTGGCCCAATGGTTGGCAAGCGATTGCTGATCCAAGCGCACCATTTGCCAATGCACAAGTGCTTGAAGCTGGCGAAAAACTGCAACGGGCGCGCACCTTGTTGCAAGATCATGGCAATTATGACTGGCTCATCTCTAGCGGCTCGTTTGCGATTATTAATAACGGTATTGAGTTTGCGGCGACCTATTTGGTGATGTTGCTGGCGTTGATCAAAATGGGTGGTGGGCGCTTTGTGAGTGTGGATGATTGGATCAAGCGTTGGTTTAAGCGCCGTTCAGCTTAATGATTGAAAGCAATGAGCGACTCACGATGATAGGGCAATGGATCAATCCACCCCTGCTCAATCGCCACTTGCAACATGGCTGGCGTATCCAAATCATGCTGTAGATCTGGTTGCTCAATGATGGTTTTTAGCGCAGCCGGATACTGCTGAAGCACCGGCTTTAAGCCCATATCTTGATCAGACGGCAACTGCTTGATCTGCGCAAAAACAGACATTGGCACCAACACCGGCAAACCAATGGTTGCCGCATAACCCGTTAAAGCCACCTGTGTAGGCTGACCCTGTACCGCTTCAACCAACTGGATTAAATGCTCAATTCGCAATAAGGGTTGATCCACCGCCAACACCATAACGTGGCGTTTATCACTGCGCTGCTCAGTGCTTTGGCTGAGCGATTGATCTGCATTTAATGTGTTGGCAGCCACTTGCAAGCTACTGGTCATGCCCTGCTCGGCTTGTGGATTGATCACGCATTCAACCGGCAAATCTTGCACAATGGGTTGAATCTGCGCGGCCAGCGTTGGGTTGGTCACCACCAGCACACGGCTGGGCTGCGTTTGTAGCGCCAGTTGCGCCACATGCCGAACCAATGGCTGACCGGCTTTACGGAGTAATTGCTTAGGCTGCCCCAAACGACGGCTATAGCCTGCGGCCAAAATCACCACCACATGGCGGCTATCGTTTGGTCTAGTCAGCAGCATGAATGGATCGAGTACGGGTTTTGAGCATTTGTGCCGATTTTTGGTTCATCACGGCGGTGATTTCGGCCATGATCGACAAGGCTACTGCCTCGGGTGCATCACCGCCAATATCCAAACCAATCGGGTAATGCAGCAAGGCCAAACCATCTTCAATCGACTTGGCATCGCCTTGGGCAATGATCTCGTCAATTAAACGCTCGGTTCGATAACGCGGCCCAAGCTGACCGACGTAGCGTGGCGAGTGCTGCAACACCTGCGCCAGCCAGTGCCGATCTTGGCTTAAGCTATGGCTCATAATGGCAACAGCCGCATCGTTAACAAGCTCAGCATAGGCAAATGGCGCGTTTAAATCCCCAGCAATCACTTGATCTGCTAGGGCAAAATGTTCAGCTTTGGCAAAGTGCGCACGGCTGTCAATCACCGTGACATGCCAGCCCTGCCCTTTGGCCTGATGGACCAACGGTTGCACGTCATGGCCTGCACCAAACACCACCAGACGACGCGGCGGGGCAAGGTACTCCAAAAATACCTCTAATTCGCCGCCGCTTTTATCAATGCCATCACTGCCATCTTGATACAGTCGCCGCTGGCTTTTTTGTTGCGTCAGCGCCATCACCAAATCGGTTCTGATTCGTTGATCAATCGTCTGGTTGCTGAATCGACCGTGATAGTGCTGATCGGTATCCAGCAGAATACGCGAGCCAATCGGACAGTCGGCATGTGCCGAGCCAATCACGGTGGCAATGGCGGCGGGTCGATGTTGTGTGTGTACATCACGCAGCAATTGCAGCACCGGATTGAGGCTGTTTGCGCCTAGACGCTCAAACAGCACATGCACCGTGCCATTACAGCCCAAACCAAAGGTTAGGGCTTCGTCTGCATCATCGTCAATGTCGGTATCGACACTGCCGGTGCTATAGCTGCGCAGTTGCGGGCCATCTTGACGGGTGATCCACCATGCTTTTTTACTCACATCGGCTTCAAGACAACCGCCGCTAATGGTGCCGACGGACTGGCCCTGCGGTACAATCAACATGCGCGCACCCGCCCGACGATAGGCCGAGCCATCGACTCGAACCACGGTCGCCATGACAGCATCATCGTGTTGTTGTTCGGCACGATTCACCGCAGCCAGCAATGCATTTAACTGGGTCATGGCCGACTCCTATCAGACATCTCGTGGCTGGCAATTACTTGGGACAAAAAGCACCCGATTTAACCCATGCATCAATTAATTGACCAAAAGCCGCTTGGGTGCTCGGTGCGGGGGTACGATTGCCACCCGGCTGCCATGCCCAACCGACCAAATCGTCTTTGGACATGTGATGCACAATTGCTTTGAGGTCTTTGTTGCCGTTGCGCTTGGGATCTTTGATCTGCTCGCAGATTTGGCCCAAGGTTTTGCCTTGCCATGCCATCGATAGCGGGGCCATTTTCCAGTGTGGATTACCCGGCACGTTGGCGGGATCAAAGTTTTTGTCATGGTGGCAGGTAGTGCAACGCATGCCGACTGCGCCCATATCGTCTTTACCACGCACAACCCACGGGTTATGTGGCTGCATCGCATCCGTCTGGGTCGGTCGGTTACCGTTGGGATGACAATTCACACAACGTGGATGGGTAATCACCTTACCCGCTTCTTCAAACAAGGCGCGTGAGCGTTCTTCTGGGTTTTGAATACCAGCAAAATCGGCGGGGGTTTTGAGCGTGTTGGGCTGTGTTGCTGGTGCTGCAACGGCAGTTTGAACACTCAGCTTGGCCGGCACGCTGATGTTCTGTGCGTTGATTTTATCTGTGGCGCTTGTGTCGGCGGCCAACGTCGCACCTGCGGTCAGCAGCAACGATGCACCAAGCATCAGCGCGCGCGCACGATTGTGCCATGACAGGCTGTGAGTAGAATGCTTCATGCCTGTGACTCCTGTGTCATCTGTACTGCGGCGGACTGGCTGTCTTGGGCGGCGCTGGTATAAGCCAATACCGACTGCACCATTGGCAGTTTGACCGGTCTGGGTTGACCTAAACGGGCCATCGCGTTGGCAATCGCAGGGCCAATCGGTGGCAAACCCGGTTCGCCAACGCCAGACGGTTTGGCAGTCGAATCAACCAGCACCACATGCACTTCTGGCATTTCGTGAATGCGTAACGAGCGATATTGATCAAAGTTTTGCTGGACGATTTTGCCATCCTGCATATCCACACTGCCAAACAAGATATGGCCGATACCGTAGCCAATGCCGCCTTCCATCTGCGTTTTGACAATATCGGGATTGACCACTTGACCACAATCGACCGCACACCACACTTGATGCACTTGCGGCTCACCTTGTTCGTTGATTGAGACCTCGGCAATCTGCGCCACATAGGTGCCAAACGATTTGACCACCGCCACACCACGCGCACGACCATTGCTAACTTGTGGGCCAGTCCAGTTGGCTAGATCGGCCACGGCCTTAAGCACGCCGACATAGCGCGGCTCTTCGGTCATCATGGCTAGACGGCCTTTGACTGGATCTTGCTCCGCAGTGGTCAGCAGTTGATCGACAAAGCACTCGACTGCATAGCCGGTATGGGTTGCACCGACCGACCGCCACCACAGGGTCGGCACGCCGACTTTTTCTTCGTGTACGTCGCAGCGGAAGTTGTCGATGGCATACGGCAATTCGGTCGCACCTTCAACCAATTGTTCATCAATCTTGCCAGCCGGTGGCCCCATCGGTGTACCACGCACAATCGACTGACCGACCACGGTGTTTGACCATGCGACAATCTTGCCGTCTTTAATGCCACCGCTTAAACGATGCATCACCAACGGACGGTAATAACCACCGCTAATGTCATCTTCACGGGTCCACATCAGTTTGACCGGATGCTTAGGGCCAATCGCCTTGGCGACTTCGGCCAGCTCGACAGCAAAGTGTGCGTCTGGCTGGGCGCGACGGCCAAAGCTGCCACCGGCCAAGAGTGTGTCGATCTGGACTTTATCGGGGGTAAAGCCAAAGACTTTGCCAATCGCCCCTTGATCAAGAGTTGGGATCTGGCTGCCCATTTTGACGTAGACGCCTTGTTGATCCCAACGCAGCACCCCGTCAAGCGGCTCCATCGGCGCATGAGCCAAAAACGGAAAGCTATATTCGGCCTGCACGTGATGATCAACGCTGCTCATGGCGGTGGCCACGTTGCCATGCTCGGCAGCCACTTGACCTTGTTTTTGCGCGATCTGTTGAAAGCTGTTTAAAATCTCATCGCTACTACGGGTTTCGACACCGCTTTCATCCCATTTAATCTTTAGCAATTTGCGTGCTTTGATGGCAGGCCAAGAACTGGTGGCATACACTGCCACACCGCTAGAAATGGTTTTGACCGCCACCACGCCCTTCACCGCCAATGCCGCTTTGCTATCTACACTGACGGCCTTCGCACCAAAGCGCGGTGGATGTGCGACCACCACAGTTAGCATGTCCGGCTCATGCAGATCTAAGGTAAAGATCGCACTGCCATCGGTTTTAGCAGGTACATCCAGTCGTTTGGTGCTGTTATTTTTGCCAATCAATTGAAAATCTGTTGCTGATTTTAAGGTCACATCAGTAGGTGCGGGTAGCGCAGCAGCAGCGGTCGCGAATTCGCCAAAGCCAGCCGTTTTGCCACTGGCAGCATGGCTGATCACGCCTTTACTGACGGTAATTTGATTGACAGGCACTTGCCATTGATTGGCTGCCGCTTGTACCAACAAGGCTTTGGCAGTTGCACCAGCCCGACGCATTTGCTCATACGAGTTGGCAATCGAGCTTGAGCCACCTGTGCCTTGCAGCTTGCCAAAATTCAGGTTGGCATACAGTTCGGCATTGGCTGGGGCCAGCTCGCCGCGCATTTGCGACCAGTCGGCGTCCATTTCTTCGGCCACCAAGGTGGTCAGGCCGGTCAATGGTCCTTGACCAAACTCAATATGCTTGACCATGACAGTGACGATGCCATCGGGTGCCACGCGGACAAAGGCATTTGGAGCAAAAGTGGCTGATTCAGAAGCCGTAGCGGTGGATGCCGCCAATGCACGCCGACCGGCAAATGGATTGATAGACAGGCCAATCACCAGCCCAACACTACCCTTCAACAAACTACGGCGGCTTAAGCCTTGGCTGATTGGATGGTCAATTTGGCGGTCGATTGGATCATTCGATTGTTCAGTCATGGCCTTATCCTAATTGGGTCGCTGCATCGTGAATGGCCGCACGAATGCGCTGATAAGTGGCACAGCGGCAAATGTTGCCGTTCATGGCCTGATCAATCTCTTGATCGGTTGGTTTTTTGATTTCTTTAAGCAAGGCCACGGCGCTCATGATCTGGCCCGACTGGCAGTAACCACACTGCGGCACCTCATGGGCAATCCACGCGGCTTGTACCGCTTTGGCCTCAGCGCCATCAACCGCTTCAATGGTGGTAATGCGATGCTTACCAACGGCGCTGACTGGCAAGCTACACGAGCGTAAGGTTTGCCCATCCATATGCACCGTGCACGCGCCACATTGGGCAATGCCGCAACCAAACTTTGTGCCGGTTAATTTGAGTTCGTCACGAATGACCCATAACAGCGGCGTGTCGGCATCAACATCGACCTCACGCACTTTTCCGTTCACATTAATGGCGTATTTCATGCGGGCTTCCTTGGTCTGAGCTGCACGACATCAACAATCAATACCCGTTATTTGACCAAAATCTAAGCGTTGTATGCAGCATCGGTTGATTATAGGCGGGCAAAAATTGCAGCGATTGGCAGTCACAACAGTTGAGTGGCTAAACGATGATTTAGATTAGAGCGTGCACGATCTTTTAGCTGTCTCCACTAAGTGTGCATCCTGTGGAATTCATGTGAGTCTATGTTGTGGTTTTGAAAACAGGGCATGTTTATATCAATGCTCGATGATCACTTCATTGATATGCAAAAGCCGATACCGAAGCTATGAAATAAAATTTTAAGAACACGCTTGCAACATACAGCGATTCAAACCAAACAGGATCAATCTCTAAGAAAGCAGCTTAATGATTATGGCTGGGCGGAGCTTGATCTGATGAGGCAAGGTCGCAGCCGCATTGATCCGGCACATGCGCCATCCAACGATCAATTTGAGCATCGTCTGGCTGGGCAATGGGTCGGCGTTTCATAGCAGCAGTCAGCAAGCCCAATTGACCGACAAAGCGTCTGCACTTGCCACACAAAAACAAATGCAGCCGAAACATGATTCGTTGCCATAGGCTTAAGTCTTGCGCCAAGTAATCACTGGCACGATGAGCAATCTGTTTGCACGTTAGCATTCTCCGGTCTCCTGATAATGCGCCACCATCGCATGTAAGCGCACACGGGCTCGATGCAACAACACACGACTATTAGACGCACTAATCTGCAAATTGTTACAGACCTCAGTCACCGATAATCCCAATACATCTGTCTGCACCAATACTGCCCGCTGACCGTCTGGCAAAATTTGAATATGTTTATCCAAACAGCCTTGTAGCGCATGCGCTTCAAGCAAGGCTTGCGGCGATTGCTCCGGCCACGACTGCCAATCACCGCGCCAGTGATCCGTACGATCAAACGCATTGAGCAGTGGATTATCCGACTCGGCCAAGCCATCAAGCGACACTTCACGCCGTGTTTTGCGCAAGTGACTATAGGCTTTATTGATGGTAATGCGGATCAGCCATGTTTTCAGCGCCGAACGCCGGGCAAAATCGGCCAGCGCCTCTAACGCCGCAATCCATGCCTCTTGCACCACATCCTCGGCCATATGCGGTGCAATGGATCGTGCTGCGGCCAGCATTGCCCCACCATGCTCACGCATCACCGCGCGCAGCACTTGCCGATCTCCCGCCAAAATTGCAGCAATCTGGGCCGCGTCTTGCGGGTGAGTCGGTTGTCCATCTGAGGCATTTAAATCGGGGGTGTGCTCATCTGCTGTTGATGCTGGATTGGGGTCTACTGCGTGTGTCATGACACCGATAGGCCAAAAAAGTCAGCCTAGACCATAGCCGAAAACCATGCGAAAAAACCACTGGTTAAGCGCATCACCTCGCCAAAAGTTCTGCTAGATCTTATTTGGACCAGTTCCAACTCGGTGGGTTTTGAATACGGTCAATGGCGTTAAGTCGGTTATTAAAACTCTGCTGTAACTCGGCTGCTGCGCCTTGGTTAATCGGGCCTAGATTGGCATCGGCCTCCGCGGTCACACGGGTCGCCGCGCTAATATCCATCTGTACCGTGCTGTTTTGCGACTGTTGCAGCCATTGCTGTTGGTCTAGCGCCAACTGGCTGACATCAGCCATACAGGGCACAGCCGTGGCGGTCGCCTGCTGACTATCCGTTTCGGCTTTCGGCTCGGTTGGCAGCGTGGCCAATTGGCTTGCAGCACAGCTTGGCTGAGCCACAGGAGCAGCCGATATGACCAGCTCAGCCTGCCGTAAATCTTGCTCAGTCATGGCATCCAAGGCTGAAGCAGACCAACTCAATAATAGCCCTACTGATAAACCAACTGACAGCAACCCGCCACGCTTCATCCACCACTGATCACGCCGTTGCTCAGTCGAATGTTGAGTCATGACACAATCTCCTCTTGTGTGTTTTTTATTCAGAAGATTGACAGTCTGCCATGCCATCAGGGTGCAATCATGGAGATCTTGTCGTGCTCTGGATCATCACTCCTCGCGGGTGGCGCGCAGCACTTCTTCTAGAGTGGTTCGACCCTGACGAACTTTACGCAAACCATCTTGGCGAATCGACGGGGCCAAGCGTCGAGCATAGGCTTCTAGCTCATGCTCAGCCGACTCGCTATGCACCAAACGACGCATCGCATCATCAACCGGCACCACCTCGTAGATGGCGGTTCGGCCATTAAAACCCGATTGATTACAGCGTTCACAACCGACCGGAATCGGCAGACGCTCGTCTTCAATCGACGGCAGTTCATTAAACAGTCCTTCCTCGACATAGTCCGCCTCACGCCACGTCACGCAATGTGGACACAAGGTACGCACCAAACGCTGGGCAATCACCCCAATGAGTGACGACGACAACAAAAACGGCTCAATGCCCATATCTTTGAGACGCGTCACCGCACCCACCGCCGTGTTGGTGTGCAAAGTTGACAGCACCAAGTGACCGGTTAAAGACGCTTGCACGGCAATTTCGGCGGTTTCTAAATCACGAATCTCACCGACCATGACCACGTCCGGATCTTGGCGCAACATGGCACGCAAACTACGGGCAAAGGTCATATCCACTTTGGTGTTGACCTGCGTTTGGCCAATCCCTTCGAGCTGATACTCAATCGGATCTTCGGCGGTCAAAATATTGCGTGTGTTGTCGTTCAGGTCACTCAGCGCGGCATATAGGGTGGTGGTTTTACCCGAGCCGGTTGGCCCAGTCACCAAAATAATGCCATGTGGCCGATGGATCAGGCTGGTCAGACGCTCGTAGTCACCGGTCTCTAGGCCCAAGTGCGACATATTAAGACGCCCCGCTTGCTTGTCTAGCAAACGCATCACCACCCGCTCACCATGACTGGCGGGCAAGGTCGATACCCGCACATCCACTTCACGACCGGCCAGCCGTAGCGAAATCCGGCCATCTTGTGGCACGCGTTTTTCGGCAATATCCAGCTTGGCCATGACTTTAATCCGTGAGATCAACAACGGCGCAAGCTCGCGACGTGGCTGGACAATTTCGCGTAATTGACCATCGACTCGTAAGCGTACCGACAAGCGACGCTCAAAGGTTTCGATATGAATATCCGATGCACCCAAGCGAATCGCCTCAGACAGCAAGGCATTAATCAAGCGAATGATCGGCGCATCATCCTCTTGATCCATCAGATCTTCGGCTTCGGGCAATTGATCAGCCAAACTGAGCAAATCAGGATGGTCTTCTAAGCCTGCGGCAACTTGTTGTGATTCGCCGGTATCGCCCGCATACGCGCCCGCGAGTAAGCGGCCAAACTCATCATCGGTGACCGAGACAAAACGCGCCGGTTGACCGAGCAAACGTCTGGCTTCATTTAAAGCAGGTAATGGCGCATTTTCGCGCAGCACAATAATCGGCTGCTCACCTTCAAATTGCAGCAAAACGCCATGACGCTTGGCAAAACTATAAGGAAGCTGACCTTGTCTTAACAATTGCACGGCGAATTCCGTTCGTGTGAGGTTTTATGCAGTGTACTGTAAGGGCGCTTGACCGCAAAGCAAGCTGGCTGTTTCAATTTGGCCCGAATTGATCTGCTTTGATCGTTAATGGCTGGTTTTGCAACACAGCACTGGTTTTTTTGCTCAAGGATTTTATATGTCTGATGACACGCCCCAGTCAGAACGCTTTGCGTTGCAGTGGTGGGGAGAACATCCGTTTAAAATTGGCCAAACTCGCGTCTGGAAATTAGGGTCATTGTTGCTACGTCTTACACGCGGCTTGCACGAATGGCAGCTCGAATATCATCGCCCACGCTACCAAGAATACAGCGAACAAGACTGGCATATGCTACCGCCAGATTATGACCTGAGCACCAAGCCGATGGTGCTACAGCGCTATTTGTTTTCCAAAACCCCCGATACCTTTACTTTATTGCCTCGTTTGGCGGATCGCTCGGTCGTGGTCAAACCAATTAATCCAATTTTTATTGCCGCAGGCCAACAGGTCACCATGTACGTGAGCACACCGCTATGGATTTCGGGTTATAGCGGCAAACAAAAAGAACCGTTATTTGATCTGCCTGTCATGCGGCCCAACGACAGTTGGTTTGGCCCCAACACCTTAAAAGGTGAAATCTGCTATGCCACGCCAGTGTTTGGCCGGACTGACTTGGCCTTACTGCCTACGCATGCATTTTGGGCCGTAACGCCGGTACACTTTCGCAATACCAGCAGCGCGCAGCTACAGTTAGAACGCATGAATCTCCCCGTACCTGCGCTGCCCTTGTTTCAAAGTTTGGACACTGGTCGGTTGTGGACCTCACAAATTGATGTCACCCAAGAATCCTCGCACAAAGCACCACGGATTCGGATCGATCACCGCACGCCCTCGCAAGCCGGTAAAGTGCGGTTTATCAATCCACCACGTAATCCCGAAAGCAGCTTGTTTCGGATGTTTGATACGTTTTTTGATTAAATCGTTTTTCCACTACGCCATACACGCCGCCGCCAGACTCAGGATGCACCACGATGGACTTCGATTTTACTGCTCAGATGAGTAGCATGTTAGGACGCTTATCGGCGTTTTTTACCAGCAACAAAATGGAAGACCTCCTCACAGGCACCTTATTGATCATGTTTGGTTTTGTGGCGGCCAAACTGATCAGTAATGCCTTTGTACGCACTATGGGCATGCGTTTTAATCTGCATCAAAAGCAGATTTGGAGCCGTGGTATTTTTTACTTTATTTTTCTGCTGTTTGTGATTTCTGGCCTGCGTGAAATGGGCTTTAAGCTCAGTGTGTTTTTGGGCGCAGCGGGCATTTTGACGGTGGCGATTGGCTTTGCTTCCCAAACCTCAGCCTCTAACTTGATCAGCGGATTATTTTTGATTGGCGAAGGGCCGTTTGAAATTGGCGATTATATTCAAGTAGACAAAATTGAAGGCGAAGTGCTGTCGATTGATCTGCTGTCGGTCAAGTTACGCACGCTGGATAATATTTATATTCGCCTGCCCAATGAGCAACTGATCAAAACGCCAGTGCAAAACCTGACGCGCTTTCCGATTCGCCGTGTGCCAATCACTTTGGCTTTATCGCACCACGAAAACATCGACCGCGTCCGCAAGGTTCTGCTGCAACTCACCTCAGAATATCCCTTGGCACTCAACGACCCACACCCTGATATTTTAGTGCAGCGCTTTCGTGAATCCAACATCGAACTGTTGTTTGGCGTCTGGACACAAAAAGAGCATTTTTTACAAGTACGCGACGAGATGCACGAGGTGATCAAAGATGGCTTTAAGCGGCATGGGATTATTATTCAATTGCCGCAAATCACCATCCATCAAAATGCACCGATCCAACCGCTACAAGCCAGCAACTATGTGCCCTTACATGACGCACAACACGACAAACATTCTGGCACTTGACCCATCCAGCCATCAATCCGCAGAGGGTTTGTCTGATGTTTTATCTAGGCCCCGAATCACGTTGACCGCCAACACCGCCAATACCAACACCATCAGCAGCAAAAATCCCCATAAGCCATAGCGACGCCATGGCGTTGGCGTGGCAAGGGTAGTCAATTCGCCAATCGTTGCTGGTTGAGCTGTCGGTAAAGGACTGGGCAAGACCGATAACGGCAAACTGATTTGTGGATACACCAACAACCGATAAGGTGCTTCACCTTGGGCCAAAAACCACAGTTCGCGCTTGGGCATAATGGCTAGCGCCTGCATTGCGCCAACTGGCCCTTGACCGACCAAACGCCAATCGCTGGCTTGTTGAGGCGTTTGCCAACTGACCCGATTTTGTTCGGCAGCTTGTCCGGCAGGTGGATATTGCCAATGGTACAAACTGGCTTGGCGAATGGTCTGCCAGCGCGGTTTTAGATCGCTGGCGGTCTGAGTTTGCATCTGTACATCAAAGGTCCAGACCTGATCCATCGGAATCTGCCATTGCCAACCAAGCACGGGCCAAGCCTGTGGCAAATGCACCTGCCATTGGCCTAACTGAGCGCTTGGCTCAAAGCGAACTGCTTGGGTTTGTACTTGTGCTTGGGCAGCCGGTTGGTCTTGCAAAATCACCGATTGCAGCGCCACTGGCTCAGATAGATGCAATCGCCAGTAGCGATAATGGCCCATCGGTGCAAGGGTATTTTGCCGCACCACTTTGCCTGACTCATCGGTGGTTTGCAGCACACTCCCCGACCCCGCTGCCTGCCAATCGACCAAATCATCACTGCCTTCGATCTGTACCGTCACGGCCAAATTTTGGCTTGGCCACGTCAGGATTAAACGGCGACTGCCCTCCGTTAAGGTCTCACTATCAAGATGTGGATTGGGTAAAACCAGTAACCACGTTTGGTCTGTATCGGTTGCTGTCGTGCTGTCTAGCGCTAGATCAGGCCATTGGATCATGGCCCGTGTCTGACCCGACTCTAGCTGCAATTTGACACCCAACGCCTGATCTGGGTTGAGCTGTGCTGCCGCAGGCCAACGATATAAACCTAAAGGATGCTGATGCACACGAGCCGTTTGCATCGGCGTGACCATCCGCATCGGCATCACTTGATCGCGGGCATCCACCACCCGTAACGCCTGCTCCGACAGTCCATACACCGCTGCAACCGCATCCGGTGGCAAATCCACCCGCTGCACCCCTGCGCCAGTCACCTGTAAACGGGCTTGCTGACTGATCGGTGTGGCGGCCCAACTGGGCAGACTGATCGACAACGTGAGCAAGCCCATGCATAACCCAACATGCCAAGTATTGCCGTCCTGTCTTAAATTTTCATGGCTCATTAGACTGATCCTATTGATTGTTTTTATCATCATTGGGCTGACTCAGATCGCTGACCGACTCATCCGATGCTGGGGGCAATGGGGCCAAATAACCAATCACCAGCATGATCAAGCCCGCCCCAATAAACGAAATCACCCGTGCAATCGCTGCCACATTGGATAGATCGACCAACAGCAACTTGATCACCACCAGCGACAACAAACCAATACCGGCCACCCAGACCACCCGTCCTTGCGGCAAGCGCCCTCGACTCGAGAGCACCGTCAGCAGCAAGGCCATTAAGGTCCAGACAATGGTCAAACTGGTCTGCACGCTATCGGACGACCACGCCCCTGACGTCCACAGTGGTGTGCCAATCCATTGATGCAGACTGCGCACCACCATACTGCTCAGACTAACAAACACCACCAAGCCCACACCCAGCAACATTGGCAAGCGCATCTGCGCGACCACATCGCGTTGCACAGCCAGTGCTGCAAACAGCAGGATCAGGCCAAGGGTGATATCGAGTGGATTGATCACCGGCACATACGGCAAGCCCCACATCTGACCACTGGCGCTGGCATTCACCGCTAGCGCCCACAGGCCCATCGGTATTAAGACGATCCACACCACATCACGACGCACTTGCGCCACATCAAACCATGCCGATTGCACACGGCTATAACTGAGCCACAGCATCACGCAAACGGGCAAAATGACAGGACTAATCGGTTGCAAGCTCGGCCAGAGGGTATCGGGCAATAAGGCCAGCAACAGCAAGGCCGATAGCAATGCCAACGCCTGATCAACGCGAGTATTGACGGCCATCTCAGTGGATACATTCACTCGCTGCAAACGCATCAACGCATAGGCCCACAACGCCAACAGCACCACTGATGCCAGCCACAGCATCGCCAGCAAAAACCCGCTGGCCTGATACGGCATCGCCATCAGCGTCGCCAACAAGAAAAATGTAGCCATCGGCCACATCACCCGCGTACTCATCTGTAACGCAGGCCAAACCAATTGACGCAACGCCATTAACGATACTGCACCGATCAGCAGCACATCACCGACCAAACGCAGCGTCTCTGGCTGTAGCAGCCATAGCGTTAAACCAAACTGCCGCCAGCTTTGTTCTAGCAACAGCACACTCATCAACAAACCAACCAGCATCACCACTGTTGATGCACCTGTCGGCATACGATGCGCCACCGTTTGATCTATCGCAGAATCGGCCACTGGATTAGACCCATCGCCCTGCCATAGCACTGGCCGTAAAAACAACGCCGAAATCCACACCGCTACCGTCAAAACCAATAATCCCATCCACTGACCAGTCGCCTGTGGGGCAAACCAGACCCACACCAACAAGGCCGCGCTAATGACCTGCAAGCCCAGACCAAATAGCACCGGCCAATAGCGTATCTGCCGTTGACCAATCCAGACCAGCGCTGCACCTTGCACCGCCCAACCCACCGAGGTCCACCGCGCATCCAACGCCAGCGGCAACACCAAGGCCAAAAATCCCACCCCAAGCGCCAATGTGCCTTCGGTCAACAAGCGCATGCCACTGCCTTGACGCAACAAGTGCTTGCCCAATAACAAATACAACAACGACAAGCACGCACTACTGATCGCCAAGGCATACGGCAAATCGTGCAGCAAGCCCGCCTGCAAGCCAAAACCCAACAACGGCACCCCAAACAGCAACCCGCTATCCACCACCGGAATCGGCGCGATTTGTTGCTCTGTTTGCTGGCCTGTTTGCTCATATATGTACAGCGATGCTGAACTTTGAGCCGCGACCAACTGCTGGCTATAACGCACCGCCATAAACACATACAACGCCAAATGGGCCAGCAACAAGCCTTCCAACGGCCAGCGCAAAGCCGGATTAAATTGCTGCCAGCCCCAAAATCCAGCCAAGCCAAACGTCACCGTCGCACCCAGCAAATTCAGTACTTTCCACGTCCGATAATGCGCAATCCACGCCATCGCCACGTTGAGCAACAAGTAATAACTAAACAAGCCCACCACATTGCCGCTATGGGTCGAGGTCAAAATCGGTGCTAAGAATGCGCCACCAAACGCCAATAACGCCAACGGCAAGGCATCTTGCCGCACTGCCAGCGCCGCCGAAATCGCCGCCAACACTGCCAGCAGAGCAAAGGTCAACGACGACGGCAATAATTGATACAAGCGAAACGCCGCAAATAAGGTCAAATATAAGGTCGCAAGACCCGCCCCCTGCACACTTAAAGCATAGCCACGCCGCCGCTCACGCAAATAAACACCCAAACCAGTCAACGCGACCCCGCCAGCCGCGACCAAGGCCAAACGCAACTCAATCGGCACATCAATATAGTCATTGGCCAACCGCAGCAACAACACCACGCCCACCAACAACACCAACACGCCAATCCGTACAATTAGATTGCCACCAGTAAACCACTGCATCAGCGACTGCCACACCGAGGTCACCACCGACAACGACTGCTCGTCTGGTTCTAAGGCAGTGGTCTGACGGGTCTTGATCGGAGAGGTGGTCACCATTGGTGAACGGATCGGCGGTGGCATTTGGGCGGATGCTGGCGTCTGTGGTTGCGCTTGATTGCCCTGTGTAAACGGCCAATCGGCTGGTGCAGAGAAGGGATCACGCTCTGCGCTAGGGGTGATAGAGGGCGTCACAGGTGGTGATGGTGGAGCTAAGGTCGCATCTAAAGTCGGCGGGCCTAGATCGGTCGCTGGTACTGAATCTGCGACCATTGGATCGAGTTCAACAGGATCGACCACTTCTGCTACAGATGCTGATACGGGTGCGCTGGCCTGTGATAACTTGGCCACTTGACGCTCAAGCCGTTGCATCCGTGCGATCAATTGATCATGCACGTGCTGGCTGCGTCGATAGACTTTAAGCGCCAATATTATCGGCAACAGCCACACAAACAGCAGCAGCAACACCACGCCAGACCAAATCATCTTCATTATCCTGATGACCCGATGATCATCTTTATGTCTATTTGCCCCGATCCTAACGTGTTTTTCTCGCGATTGCTGTGCCCTGTAAGGCCATAGTCGGCATCATCTGGCATACATCCATTGATCCAAGAATGGTCAATTGCTTGATACAAGGCCGTGTAGCAGCCTCGTTTCGCGTTACCATAGCCACCAACTTTTTTGTCCACGTCTGGAGCCGCCATGCCCCCCTTCATTCTGGTCGATGGCTCGTATTATCTGTTTCGGGCCTTTCATGCCCTGCCACCGTTGACCAATAAAGATGGTATGCAAACCAACGCGGTCAAAGGCGCGCTGTCTGCTTTAAATAAACTGATGCGTCGCTTTGAACCCACCCACATGGCCGTGGTGTTTGATACGCCAGAACCGACTTTTCGGCACGAACTCTCCGCCGACTACAAAGCACACCGCCCTGCTATGCCATCCGAACTATCGGTGCAAATCCCGTATTTGCATAACGTGATTCGTGCGCTGGGCATTCCACTGCTGCTGATGCCGGGTGCAGAAGCCGATGATCTGATTGGCACCTTAGCCAAACGTGCCTGTATTGAAGGCCATCACGTGCTGATTTCAACCGGCGACAAAGACATGTGTCAGTTGGTGGATGATCACGTCAAGCTCGAAGACAGCTTTAAAGACAAAGTCATGGACTATGACGCGGTGGTGGAAAAATTTGGTGTGCGTCCGGATCAAATTATTGATTATCTGACTCTGATGGGCGATGCCTCCGATGGCATTAAAGGCATTCCAAAAGTTGGCGCAAAAACCGCCACCAAACTGCTGCAACAATACGGCACCATCGCCGGTATTTTAGAACACATCGACGAGATCAAAGGCGCGGTCGGCAACAGCCTGCGCGAACATGCACACGAAATACCGCTCAATCACCAACTGGCCTCGATTGTCTGTGACTTGCCGTTAGAACTCGATTGGCACGAACTTAAACTGGCCGCACCCAACGTGCCAGAACTCAAGCGCCTGTATAGCGAACTGGATTTTAAGGGACTATTACAATCGATTGAACACCCCAATCATCCAGACAATCTGAGTGCGAGCCCAAGCGCTCACACTGCACCAGCACCAGATGGCAACGACGTGCCAGCGGTACTGGATACGGATAATCCATCAGCAACCGATGCAGTGATCGACACCCAATGGCATACCATCCTGACCCAAGCTGACTTTGATGCCTTATTTGCCCGCCTAAGCCAAGCCGAACAGTTTGTCATCGATACCGAAACCACCAGCCTTGACTGGCGGCAAGCACGGATTGTCGGTCTGTCGTTTGCCTTGCAAGCACACGAAGCGTTTTATATTCCGCTGGCACACGACTATTTGGGCGCACCAGAACAGCTTGATCGCGACACCATCTTGTTCCAACTCAAACCGATCCTCGAAAACAACCTAATCGGCAAGATTGGCCAGCACCTCAAATATGACGCCCACGTACTCAACAATCACGGCATTACCCTGCAAGGCTGGGTGTTTGACACCATGCTGGCGTCTTATGTGATCAACCCGACCGCCACACGCCACGGCATGGATGATCTGGCCAAGCACTATTTGGGCTATAGCACCACCACGTTTGAAGATGTGGCGGGCAAAGGGGTCAAGCAACTGACTTTTAATCAAGTCGAGATCGAAAAAGCCGCGCCGTATGCCTGCGAAGATGCCGACATTACCTATCGTTTATACGACCTGTTTCGTCAACAATTGATCGAACTGCCTGCACAGCAGCAACTCTTGGTTGATATAGAACTGCCCACCGCACAGATTTTGGGCGAGATGGAAAACAATGGCATCGCCTTAGACACCGATGAGCTGACTCGCTTAGGCCAACGCTTTGAACAACAGATGCAGCAGATTGAAATCAGTGCGCACGACCTAGCCGGACAAGCCTTTAATGTGTCATCGCCCAAACAACTCGGCGAGATTTTATTTGATACGCTCGGTGTAGCGGGTGGCAAAAAAACCGCGTCTGGGCAATATGCCACCGGCGAGAGCGTACTGGAAAAAATCGACCATCCGCTGGCCGCTACCGTGCTGGAATATCGTGGACTAGCCAAGCTCAAAAGCACCTACACCGACCGTCTGGTCGAACAAGCCGATCCAGTCAGCCATCGCGTGCATACCAGTTACCATCAAGCCAACACCTCGACCGGTCGCCTGTCCTCATCTGATCCTAATTTACAAAACATCCCGATTCGCAACGACACAGGCCGGCTAATTCGCCGTGCCTTTATTGCTCCCACAGGTCGCGTGTTATTGGCCGCCGACTACTCGCAAATCGAACTGCGTTTGATGGCGCATTTTTCGCAAGATGCCGCCTTGCTCAACGCCTTCCGCGAGGGCAAAGACATTCACCAAGCCACAGCCGCCGAAGTGCTTGGCATCGCCCTAGAAGACGTGACCAACGAGCAACGCCGTCAAGCCAAAGCGATTAACTTTGGCTTGCTGTACGGCATGTCATCGTTTGGTCTGGCCAAGCAACTCAAGTTGTCGCGCAGCGAATCGCAGTCATATATCAACCTGTACTTTGCCCGCTACCCTGGTGTGCTGGCCTATATGGAACGCACCCGCGCCCAAGCCGCCGCACAGGGTTATGTCAGCACGCTCATGGGCCGTCGTTTATACACCCCAGACATTCACGCCCGCGCGCCAATGATTCGCCAAGCCGCCGAACGTGCTGCGATTAACGCCCCACTGCAAGGCTCGGCTGCTGATATCATCAAACTGGCGATGATCGCAGTAGACCGGATTCTGCCCAAAGACCAAGCCAAAATGCTGCTACAAGTACATGATGAACTGGTATTTGAAGTCGATACCGATCTGGCCCCACACCTGATTCCTGTGATCCGCGACGCCATGCAAAGCGTAGTCGCCATTGACGTGCCGCTGGTAGTCGATATTGGTCAAGGCCAAAACTGGGATGACGCGCACTAAACCAAAATGAAGTGTTTTTTGCAGGGATGCCTGAGTGCAATTGTTCGAGCCTGAGCAGCACTGCTGCGCAAGGGCGAGTTTTGCACGAAAACGCCTCGCCACAGTGTTGCTCGTGCTTACTTTTGGTACATCAAAAGTAAGAAGATTTGCTATCCAAACTCAATCAAAAAGTTCCACCGCGATCTGTGCCGTGAATTTTTTTGATTAATCTACCCCCATCCAACCTGTAAAAAAGCCGTGACTTGCCCAATGCAACCACGGCTTTTTCTATCCAATCAATCAAACCAAATCAATTCACTCCACGCGGCGCATGACGCAAATAATCCAAATCGCCTTCACTATCGCTATACGGTGGGAAACGGGTAGAAATGAGCGAAACCTTAGAATCATGCACCGTGCTGCGCGCATGGCTAAAGGTCAAGAATGAATACTCGCCATGATAATGGCCCAGACCGCTGTTATTCACCCCACCAAACGGCAAACCGGCCACCGAAAAATGCACCATCGTGCCATTCTCAACCAAGCCACCACTGGTGCTGAGCGTCCGAATATGCCCAAGCTCAGCTTTATCGCCGGAGAATACATACATCGCTAATGGCTTGGGCTGTTGCTGCAAATGCTTGAGCACATCATCCAACTGCTCATAAGCCAGTACCGGCAAGATTGGACCAAAAATCTCACTTTGCATCAAAGCATGATCGGCCGTGATACCACTCACCACTGTGGCTTCAAAAAAACGCTGCGCCGCATCGACCGTGCCACCGACCACTACATGTGCGCCTTTTGCCACATCTTGATTGAGCAATTCTTTTAAATGCTTGGCGCTATCGCTGCTAATGATCTTGGCGTAGTCACCTTTGGTTTTTTGCTGATGCACATCGCCCCACAGCTTGCTGATCTGGGCAGTCACTTCGGCCAAAAAATCATCTAGTACCGAGGCATCAACCCACACGTGATCCGGCGCAATACAGGTTTGCCCCGCATTTAAAAACTTACCCCAAACGATGCGGCTAGCAGCAAGGCTAAGATCAGCATTTTTGGTCACGATGGTCGGGCTTTTGCCACCTAGCTCTAAGGTCACAGAAGCCAGATTTTTACTGGCAGCTTCCATAATGGTTTTGCCCACTTTGGAGCTACCAGTAAAGAAAATATGATCAAACGGCATTGCAGTTAGTGCTTTGGCCATACTGCTATCACCTAGCACCGTTGCCACATGATTACGATCAAAGGCTTGGTCGGTGATTTTTTTCAGTAGTTGGCTGGTTTTAGGTGTTTTTTCGCTAGGGCGTAAGATCACCACATTACCGGCAGCAATCGCTCCCACCACCGGCACCAAGGCCAGATTGACCGGATAATTCCACGGACTGAGCACCAACACTTGGCCCAAAGGCTCATAAATGACCTCAGCACTGGTCAAGCCCATAGTCAACGGGGTGATGATTTTTTTGGGTGCAGCCCATTTGGCCAAGTTGCTGATCATTTGATCAATTTCATGCATTACCGGATCAATATCCGATCCTTGTGCTTCAGCAGGATGTTTTCCGCAATCATCATGCAATGCTGCAATCAAGGCAGGGCGATGTTGTTCCATCACCGTTTTAAAGGACTTGAGTGTCTCAATCCGCTGCTCAATGCTGGTCTGCCGGATCGCCCAACGATTGTCACGCTGCTCGCGAAACAGCACATCAAGATCAGGGGCATTGACAGGTGATAATGCGGCATTCATGGTGGTGCTCCATTCGTTCAGGTACGAGTTTGGGTGCTTTGATTCAAGCCTTGTCCACAGCCTAAACCGCCAATCCCGTGTACTGACGCGAACACCGCAAAGCACTGACGTGACGTTACACAGTCAGCCAATCACTCACCAAAAAAAACGTCTTGCGCTATTTAGGGCAAGACGTTTGCTGTTGTTGCATCACACGCAAGTGATTGATTAATGCTATAGATCAACCGGCTCTATCCGATACAACAACTCTTGTAAAAAGTGAATATCTTGCTCTAGCTCGGGCAGATTTTTGATGATGTGCTGCAAGCGACTCGATTGCTCGGCAATATGCTTTTCGAGCGTATTGATATTGGTTTGGCGTTCTTCGATCTGCTGGCGCTCTTGCTTAAGGCTGCGCTCAATATCACCAAGCACCGAATCACCCCATGTATCAATTTGCTGTTCAATTTGCTCGTACAATCCCGTTAGCTGTGGCAAAAAACCCAGCTCAAACGTGTCACGCGGTTTGTCACCGCGAATCCTTGATGGGCTATATTCCTGCTCTAGCGTGGCAATTTTTGCCAGCGCGTCTTCCATATCCAAGGCCAAGACCGGCTTTTCGGGCATATTCAATTCGGTACGCAAGCGACGCGCTGCGGTCGGTAATGACTCCAGATCGGCACGCAAGCGCCGAAAATCCAAGCGAACGCCCGATACCATCACACTCACGGCACTGGCCACTGTGGTGTTATTGGGTGCAATACCCAACACGCTTCTGGCGCGGGCCAAATGGCTGTCATAGCGTGATTTACCAATCAACACACTCAAGCGCGACAGATTATCCTGCAACTGTTGCTTGCCTTGGTTAAAGCTTTTTTCACGCTGCACAAATGAGGTTCGATCTTCGCTCATCACTCGTTGGGCGCGGGTGTAATCGGTATTAATGCTGGCTTGATTGCTCTCAAACTGTGCTTGCTCGCCTTTGAGCATATGTTGCTCATCTTGCAAACGCTGCATGTCGTTTTTGACATCAACCACCAACGGAGCCAATACGTCGTCTTGCAACAGGCGTTCGCGCGTCTCAATCACCGACTTAACCAAATGCTGCTCTAAATGCGCAAAGCCACTACGACGATGGCGCACGGTATCACCCGTGACGCCTGCTTTTAGGCCATGCTTAGCACTGATCGGTAAGACATGCGAACGTGGAATCTCTAGCTGCTGTGCGGTCATGCGGATCAAGCGATCAACACTTTGCACAATCGGCTCCTCATCGGCTTCTAACAAATCAATTTTGTTCAAAATCGCAAAACGCGCCACGTTATTGGCTTGTGCAATCGGTAGAATTTTTTGTTTCCATTGCTGTAAGTCGCTGGCAGTCACACCTGTTTCAACTGACAACAAATACAAGATCCCTTGCGCATCTGGTAGCACATCACTGGTCAGATCGGACTCTAAACCGGGTGCATTAATGCCCGGTGTATCAACAATCGACAAGCCCATCCGCAATAAAGGATGATGCAAGTTAATCAACGCATGACGCCATGCCGGAATATGCACATAACCAGGCTGACTGACCGATGCCTCCAAAAAATCCAGCTCGAAGCCCAACTCTTTGGCCTGCTCAGCTTTGACTTCACGAGTACGCGCCACCTCACGAAAAATCTGCTTCATGCTGTCTGGATTACTGGCATCCAAATCCATCTGAAACCATGCTTCAGGTTGCTGACGAAACGTCCCCAGCGGCCGATCTTGCGAGCGGGTATCAATCGGTAATAGCTTAAGGTACGGCGTTGCTTGATCATCACAAAACAACTCGACCGGACACATGGTAGTCCGACCAACACGAACCGGAAACAGCCGTGTCTGTGCCTGCATGGCCAACAGTGCATTCAGTAGCTCAGTTTTGCCACGAGAAAACTCACCCACCACAACCAAGCGCAAACGCTCAACCGCAAACATCCGCAAGGCTTGTTGTAAGCGCTGCTGACGTTTGGGATCACGATCGCGCGAGTGTAACCACATGCTATAACGCGTGATTTCACTGCCGATGGATTTTTTCCACGCATTAAACTGACTAATCCGACGGGCCAAAGGATCGGCCGATGCAGATAATCGACTAGACGCTGCGCGATCTGTTGGATCGGTCATGCAGAACCTCGTTTAGGACAAATGCCCAGTTGTTTTTTTATCAATTGCGAATCCCGATGCAACACATGCATCTGCGGTGGGTTGAACCGGCTAGCATGCCACCACCGCAGCTTAATCCTGCATACAAGCCGATCAAAGACCATTGTAAGGGCCTGATCATCTCATTGGCTCACCTGAATACGTATCCTCAGCAGCCACGTGGACACTGAAGACACGTTCAGACATTGCGCAATGCGTGCCATTCTGCCATGCAGAACCAAGCCTGTACACGCTTGCACCCATGCTAGCAAACCTTATACCAACGCCAGCACTGACATTGCTGCGTAATCCAGCATTTTCTGGCAAATAATAATCGCCAAAAAAGCCAACAACGGAGACAGATCAATCGGCCCCAAATCAGGCATGATCCGGCGAAAAGGTGCAAGCAACGGTTCGGCCATTTGCATCACCACACCAATATAAGGCGAGCGTGATTGGGTAAACACCACCACCCAACTCAGCACAATTGAGGCAATAATTAACCAATAAAAGAAGGTTAAGCCATCTTTGAGCAGGCTAATCACCGTCATTGCCATCAGCAACACAGGTGAATCAAAGGTCATTCCGCCTAACAATGCATTGCCAGACAGATCAATCATGCGCAGTAACGCGATCAACGCCAGCGCAGCCAGATTGATCCGTCCTTGCCCAACCGATGGAATAATCCGGCTAAACACATCTGCAATGTGGGTCACTCGAATGGTTGACATCACCACAGGGTTATACGGGTCAAGTGCTGCCAACTGCATCATAAAACGTAAAAATAGCAGCAGGGTCGCCACATCGATGACCATATTAAAGATCAGTGCAACAATGTCCATCGTTAGCCTTCATCCTCTAAGAGAGCCTGCGCGGTCAGCATTTAGCAATCCAGCTCAACCGACAATACTTTGCTACGTTCAGCGGCGGCATGCAGTGCCAGCGCCACATGTTCACCCACCGATAGCGCCATCATTTTTTCTAATGCCGCTTGGGTAGTGCCATTCGGCGAGGTGACATTTGTACGGAGTTTTGCTGGATGCTCGCCACTGGTAATCGCCATTTGTGCGGCGCCCAGTGCGGTCTGCAAGGTCAAGGCACGGGCAGACTTTTCATCGAGTCCCAACTCTTGACCCGCACGAATCATCGCTTCCATCCAATAAAAGAAATACGCAGGGCCAGAGCCAGACACTGCCGTGACCGCATGCATCAAGGCTTCATCTTCAACCCAAATCACAAGGCCAGTTGAAGCAATCACTGCGGTGGCTTGGTCACGATCAGCTTTGCTGACGCCTGCACCAGCATACAAGCCGTTGGCACCAGCTTGCACCAACGACGGGGTATTGGGCATGACCCGTACAATTCGATCATAGCCACCAAGCATTTTAGACAAGGTATCCACCGACAAACCGGCGGCAATCGACAACACCAAACGTCCACCGATCACATCCTGTAGATCGGCCAGCACGTCTTTCATCATTTGTGGCTTAACGGCCAGCACCACCACATCTGCATCAACCACCGCAGCACGGTTATCACTGGTCACTTGCAAGCCACGCTCGGCCAAAATCTCGCGCAGGGCTGGCATTGGCTCAGACACAATAATGCGGCTATTTTTAATGTCTTTTGACAACAGGCCACCAATCATTGCCTGTGCCATATTTCCGCCACCAATAAAGGCAATACGACCTTCAAATTTCTGATTCATCTAGTAATTTACTCCTGTTTCATGAATGAACCACAGCCGCAGCCAAGGCAGCTGTGAGTTGATTAATCGCGCGACTGCCATCCCAGTCTCGATTGGGTCGCTCACCGACACGAAGCATCAGCAAATCATGGGCCGGACAAACAAACACATACTGTCCGCGCATCCCCTCAAAATAAAACACCGACTCATCATGGTGCGGTGCTTTGGCGTGCATGGCCTCAAACCATGGAATGCCACGCACCAAGCCAGCATTGTGAGCCTTCAGCCACAACTGATAGCCATAGTCACCGCGACCTTCTGCCACTCCTCGCTCGGGGGTATTGCGAGGCACACGCATCTCTTGCAGCCACCATGCAGGCACAATCTGTTGACCTTGATACATACCATCAGTCAAAAACAGCCGCGCCACACGCAACCAATCGTCAGGACGCGCAAACATCGCACCAAAGGTACGTGCTTTGCCACCTTCTCGATCTAGCCATAGCGACGCATCATGACAGCCCAAAGGCTGCCATAGGTACTTGGAAAAAAATGCTGCAGCACTTATGCCAGACACCCGCTCTAAAATGATGCCCAATAACTGCGTGTTGTAGTTATTGTATTCAAAATAGTGACCGGCTTTGGCTACAGATGGTAACGACAGCGCATGTCGCTCCAATGAATCACCCAAATACAAGCGAACAATCGGCGGCAAAATACGCAACGGATGAAACGCCACATCACTTTTTAGGCCCGATTGCATACTGAGCAAATGGCCAATCGTAATGTGTTGACGCGCATCGTTGCGCCACTCTGGCAGATACGTGGCCGCTGGTGTATCCACGCTCTCAATTAAGCCTTGCTCAATCGCAATCCCAATCGCCAACGCCTGAATAGTCTTGACCAAAGACATCGAGTTAAAGGTGTAGTGCGGATGAAAATCCCGATAACGCTCGTGTACCAATTGCTCACCCTGCATGACCAAAAATGCACGAGTGTGGTGACTCATCAGATAGTCACCCACTTGATTGAGCAACGACATATCCAACGAACAGGCATCCGAATTAACAGCAAGTGGCGCTGGTACAGTTGTCCCCGCAATACATTCGCGCGGCTGATACCAGTTACTTTGCGTGATTGGCTGAATCAACTGAGAGCCAATTAGACGCTGCAAATACAAACTACTCAAACCCAATAGTGCCATGCCATGTTCTCACCCCAAACAACGTTTAAGCCGCAGCAGCAGACAATCGAATCACCTGCCAACCCAACAAGGTAGAACGCCCCAAAGGCGTCCACCAAAAACCACGAGGCGTAAACACTCCAAGCACGTCATCTTGATCATTACGCCATAAGTGCACCAACTCACGCTGCCATGGTGCAATCTTGCTGGACTGTAACAGTTTTTTGAGCGGCCAATGGCCAATCCTGCCTAACACATGCACCCGCTCGCCACCTCGCCGCGCAAATAATCGCATCTCTATCGGCAAAGCACCTTGTGCTGTTACGGCCAGATCTGGACAAATCTGCCAATCGCCAGACGGCAACGACCATGGCAGATTGGCCTGACACACCAGCACCTGATCACCAGCAGATGGCACATGCTGGGGTAAGCGATACAGTACATCTTGATAACGCCGCATCTGCCATACAGCCCAATCGACCTGTGTATCGGTATCAGCATGCGTCTGGCTTAACATTGCACGCACTGCCTCCACACGCGATAACGGTGGCGCATATACCGCATCGCCCTGCATAAACAACGACAACACCTGCCGCTGACGTGCAGCACTAAGCGCAACAACTTGCTCAATTTGTAGACCTTCGGCACACGCACACTGTGCCAAATCCTGTGCTGCCACCATCTGCATTATCTCGGCAGCATCTTGCATGCGCAAAGCGGTACGGGCCAAGCCTGCCTCGGCCATCGGCCAGCGCGCCAGCAATTGTGGCCACAATTGCTGGCGTAACCACACCCGATC
>JBBKWH010000071.1:0-59817 GCA_037968855.1 Moraxellaceae bacterium
GTTTCATGTAGGACCTCTGGTGTTGTGTGTTTTGTCTTGAGAACCAAAACGTTACAACATTCAGGGGTCCTTCTTTGTTTGATTTGCTTAAACCGAACTCAGGTTAATTATGCATGAAAATATATTTAAATCACTGCACATACATGCAAATTAAGTAACAACTCCTCGTAAAAAAGCCCGCTGAATCAGCAGGCTATTTTCCATCAATCACCAGTCCAATTATAAATTAGGATCACGCAACTCAGGTAACTGACGGCTTAAGCGTTGCAAGCCTTCCATCACCGCAGTGCCAACCACCGGCGCAAGGTTGCTGGTCAGTTGCGCCGCCGAGAAGCCTAGTTTTTCGGCCAGTGTTGGTTTTTGGCGTGAGTGTAGCGCGTAGATCTCGTGCGTTGGCAATAACGACAGCAAATACGCATCCGAGGTTTGTAGACTGTCGATTAACTTCAGCTTAATCGCGTCTTCACCGTACCAATGCTCACCTGTTGCAACCACAGCCACGTCCAGTTGTGCGCGGTATTTTTCCACAAAGTGCTTAAACAACTGATGGGTCTGTTGTAGCTCAGATTCAAACTTGGTTTTGCCGTCGTCGGAGTTTTCGCCAAACACCGTCACTGTGCGTTTGTACTCACCTGCGGTATACACATCAAAATCAACTTTAAGGTGTTGCAGCAGTTTGTGGAAGTTGGGCATCTGCGCGACCACGCCAATCGAACCGACCACCGCAAACGGCGCGCAAACAATCTCTTGCGCAATACAAGCCATCATATAGCCGCCGCTGGCCGCGACTTTATCCACACAAGCTGTCAGATGAAAACCCGCTTCACGCAAACGGGCCAATTGTGCTGCCGCCAAGCCATAACCATGCACCATCCCACCGGGGCTATCCAAGCGCAGCACCACCCGATCACGACCGGCACGCGCCATCGACAAAATCAGAGTGATTTCTTCGCGCAAATGCTCGACGGCACTGGCTTGTACGTCACCTTTAAAGTCCAACACATAGATCCGCTTATCATCTTTTACGCGCTGTTTTTTCTCACGCTCATTGCGTTTTTGCAGTTCACGTTGTTGGCGCTTGTCAAACATCACCTCAGCCATTTGCTGCTGCTGCACGGCGAGCTGTTGGTTGAGATGTCGCACACGAATTTCGGACGGCTGACGCGGGGGATGAAAAAGCATGATCAATATCCTATTTGTTTGCCTTTAACATGCGGCACGGCACAGCAGTTTTCAAGGCACTGCGTGGCAACTCGTCGACAAAATAACCGCGCTAAGCCAATCGTGTGCTTAAACCAGACGCAGTGGTTTTTCTTCGTAGGGGTCATGGCTGTGGTCGTGACCGGCTGGGGCGCTGTCGCAGGCTTCGTCTTTTTTCTTGCTGCCACGATCAATGTAACCCGTGCGCTGTTCTTCGGGCAGATGGGCATGTTCCCACACCAGCATGGCCTGCATACAGGTGGTGCGTTGCTCTGGGGTCAACACCCGACCGTCTGGCCATTTGCCAATCTCGACCGCGGTACGAAAACGCTCGACCAGCTCAGGGGTCATGGCAGCAAGAATTTGTTCAGTGTTCATCGTTTGGCTCCTGATAATGATTCCAGCCGAGTTTGGTCCGGCATGCGGCATAAAAGTCGTAGCCGGGTGGGTGCAATAGGGTCAGTTTGTACGGGTGCTTGCGAATATGCAGCCAGTCACCTTCGTGTACTGACACACCTGCTTGCCCATCGGCGCTGATCATTGGGCGAATGCGGGTGTCATTGATGCGAATTTTGATTTCGCTCTCACCACCCACCACAATCGGTCGGCTGGATAAGGTATGTGGGTGCATGGGTACAATCACAATACCGTCCATGGTGGGATACAAAATTGGGCCACCACCGGACAATGCGTAGGCGGTCGATCCAGTGGGCGTGGCAATAATCAAGCCGTCACTATGCTGACGATAGACATGATGGCCGTCGATATTTAGCTCAAAGTCGATCATATGGACCGATTTACCGGCATGCAACACGATGTCGTTGAGAGCGATGGCCTCGTGGGTGACTTGGTCTTTGCTGCGGATATCCACTTGCAACAAGAAGCGTCGATCAATGGTGTAATCACCGTCTAATACTTGCTCTAACTTGACCAACACTTCGTCAGGCGAGACATCGGTCAAAAACCCCAAGCGGCCACGATTGACACCCAACACCGGCGTTTTGTGACGGGCCAAGGCACGAGCGGCATGCAGCAACGAGCCATCACCACCGACCACAATGACCAGATCGCAAATTTCACCCAGTAGGTTGCGCGACACGGTCTGTACATGTTCAAGGTCGGCCAAGTCTGCGGTGGCATCATCAAACACTGGATTAAGCCCCCGACCAATCAAATACTGATGGATCAGGTGCAAGGTATCAATCACCGAGCGCTTGCCCGGTCGTCCGATCAAGCCGATATTGCGAAATGTGACTGCTTTCAAGTCGGCAGACTCCGGCATTTAAGGCCCTAAAAGCATAGCATTGTTTAGTCGCTGATCATCCCCTTACTACATGCACAATGCTTACGATTTTCAATTGCGCCGACTGACCAAAGTCGATTTAATCAACCATGCGCACAACAATTGCCCAAAGGGGTTTTCTTTATGCAAAGTAATAATCCGATGTTTCAACGGGTCAAGGTTGCCTCATCAACCGAACCCATGACCGTCAATGGTGCAGTCAATAAGGCCGTCTTGATGACTGGTTTTTCGGCGGCTGTGGCCTTTGCTTTTTTCATGTACTGCATGAACTTAGGCGTTGCCAATAGCCCTGCCATGCTTGGTGCGATGGGTGGTGGTATCGGTGGCTTTATTCTGGCCTTGATCATCACGTTCAAACCAGATACCGGCAAATTTTTGGCCATGCCGTATGCCGCGCTTGAAGGTTTGTTTATGGGCGGTATCTCGGCTGCTTACGAGGCGCGCTACCCTGGTTTGCCATTGATTGCAGTTGCTGCAACCTTTGTCACGACATTTGGTTTGCTCGCGTTGTACAAAGCCAAGATCATTCAAGCGACCGAAAAATTTAAATCCGTGGTGATCTCGGCCACCATTGCGATCATGGCGCTGTACTTGATCCAGATCATCATGCGCTTTGCCTTTGGTAACAGCATTCCATTCTTGTTTGATAACGGCATTATTGGTCTGGGCTTTGCGGCGTTTGTCACCATTATTGCCTCTCTCAACTTGATCTTGGATTTTGACTTGATCGAACGCTCTGCCGAAATGCGTGCACCTAAAGCCTTTGAGTGGTTCTGTGGTGTGGCCTTGCTGGCAACGCTGGTTTGGATGTACTTGTCGTTCTTACGGTTGCTTGGCATTATTCGCTCAGAATAATCCGGTCTGTATGGCAAAAAAAATCCCTCGATAGTCGAGGGATTTTTTTATGGTGTTTCAAGCCGTTTTAAGCCGTAACGCACTCATCACCACCAGCAAAGAACTGACCGACATGCCAATCGCCGCCAACCACGGCGGTACATAACCAAAGGCCGCCGGAATCAGCACCGCAAGGTTATAGCCAAAGGCCCACATCAAGTTTTGACGGATCACTTGATCGGTACGCTGACTGACGCGGCGAGCATCTAACAAGGCGCTGAGTTGATCATTGAGCAAAATACTATCTGCCGAAATCTGGGCCAAATCTGCACCGGAGGACATTGCCACTGACACGTTGGCCGTGGCCAAAACCGGCCCATCATTGACCCCATCGCCGACCATCACCACCACATGACCGGCTGCTTGCAAGGCTTTAACTGCCGAGACTTTGTCTTCGGGCAGCAATCCGCCTTGAATCTGATCTAGGCCCAATTGCACGCCAATCGCCTGTGGCTGCCCTGTTGGATCACCGGAGAGCATCCAGACGCACAATCCTTCGGCTTGTAAGGCAGCAACGGTTTGCTGGGCATCGGCGCGAATGGTATCGGCAAAGCTAAAGCGCGCGAGTGGCTGCCACTGACCATCAGTCTGTTGACGGGCCAAAAATACGGTTAGCTCTTCCACCGCATCGGCCAGCCCTGCAAACTGCGCATGCCCCAAACGATAGTGCTGACCAGCAATCACGCCAGTCACCCCACCACCGACCACATGGTTCATTTCGGCCACATCAATCAAGCGTACTTGCCCTGCTACGCTGCGAAACGCCCGTGCTAACGGATGATTGCTGCTTTGCTCAAGCGAGGTGGCCAGCATCAACCAGTGATTTGGCTCGGTCTCTGGCTGCAATGCCTGTTGATCAATCAGGCGTGGTTCGCCTTGGGTCAGCGTGCCAGTCTTGTCAAATAACACGTGTGTGGCTTTGGCCAAAGTCTCCATCACATGTCCACGGGTCAGCAAAAAGCCCAACCCAGCCAAACGATTGGTCGCCGTAGTCAGGGCCATCGGTGTGGCGAGTGACAAGGCACATGGACAAGTCGCCACCAAGACTGCCAGCGTGGCCCATAAGGCACGACTGGGATCAATCCACCACCACGCGCCATACACCACCACCGCAAACACCAACACCCGCGCCACAAACCATTTGGCCATTTGATCGGCACGCTCGGCGGCACGTGGTCGCTCAGATAAGGCGCGATTCATCAGGCGATCTAACAAGGCACGTTGGCTTTGCGCTGGCGGACTGGTCACTTGCATCACAAAGGGATGGGCATAGTTTTGGCTACCACCCAATACCGCATCACCAACGGCTTTACGCACTGGCAAAGCTTCGCCGGTAATCATGGCTTCGGACAGGCTGGGCTGACCATCGACCACCAGCCCATCACAAGGCACACTTTCACCGGCTCGAATCGCCACATGATCGCCAATTTGTAGCTGATGCGCTGGAATATCGGTCTGCTGGCGTTTCTCAGGTTGTGCCGTGTCATACGACAAACGATGCACCAAAATTGGCTCAATGGTGATCAAATCACTAGCCGCTTGACTGGCTTTTTGCCGTGCTTTTAACTCTAAAAAACGCCCCGTCAGCAAAAAGAAAATAAACATGCTGACCGAGTCAAAATAGGTCTCGCCGGTTTGCATTACCGTGGCATAGCTGCTGGCACAAAAGGTCAAAATCAAAGCAATACTAACCGGCACATCCATGTTGACGGTACGTGCCTTAATCGCACTCCATGCCGACTGATAAAACGGCTGTCCGGCATACAAAAACACCGGCAAGCTGACCATCAAGCCGACCCAACGAAAATAATCTCGATACTGAATATCAATGCCAGTGTAGTCGCCCAAATACACCGCCGTGGCATACATCATGGCCTGCATCGCGCCCAGTCCTGCCACACCCAAGCGCATTAACATCTGACGGCTTTGACGGGATAACAACTCGGCATGGGTATCTTGTCGAAATGGCCGCGCCCGATAACCAAGCTGTTCAATATCTTCTAATAACTGACTGATCTGTACCTGTTGATCATTCCAGACCAAGCGCAAGCGCTGGCTGCCCAAATTGACCGACACTTGTGCCACACCAGACGCTTGCAGCAAGCGCTTTTCGATCAACCATCCACACGCCGCACAACGCAGGCCCACAACGCTTAAATCTGCCGCAGACAGGCCATCTTCGTCATACACAAAGGCTTGCTGCACCGCCGCATGGTCATAGCCAGATAGCAATGCCAAACCCTCTGGCAACGGTGCTGTTCGACTGACTTCGGTGCGATCCAAATAATAACTTTCTAACCCTGCTTCAATAATGCTCTGACTGGCCAATTGACAACCCAAACAACACATGGGCCGCTTGGCACCCAGAATCGAGGTCAAAAATGGCTTGGGCGGCAATCCATCGCCACAATGAAAGCAGCCGTCCTCAGCAGGTTGAACTTGTGCGTGTAGCAGCGCATCAGACAAGGCAGCGACTCCAAGGATGTTCAAAAAAAGAGTGGATAAGACAAGCGGATGGGCTGATCACAACCGAGGGCGACGCGCCCCATGCGGAGTATGGCCCGTCCAACGCCGATAAGCTCTGGTAAAGGCACTTTGATCCGAGTAACCCAGCAAATGCGCCACATCGGTCAACTGCAAACGAGGATCAGCCAAATACTGCCGACACAATTGCTGCCGTGTCTCATCCAATACAGGCTGAAAACGCGTGCCATGTTCGGCCAAACGACGTTGTAGCGTGCGCGGTGTCATACACAACTGATCGGCCACTTGCGCCAATGTGGGCGCACCCTCCAAACACAAACGCATAATCAACGCTTGAACCTCGCGTACAAACGCGTCGCTTTTGGGCAGATGCGCCAGCGCATGGGCGGCTTGTGCCTCCAAAATCCCCAGCAACATGGCATCGGGTTGACGCAGCGGCAATGCCAAAAAACAGGCTGGAAAACGCAAAATGGTTTGTGGCTGATCAAACAACACCGGACAACCAAAAAACTCGGTATACGGTGCAAGCGAACCGTCTAACGAATGCCGAAAAGCAATCTGGGTCATCGAATCATCGACGCCGGTCAGATTACGGGCAAACTGCACCACCACCGCCATGCCCAATTCGGCAAAAATGGTCTCATCACCTACCGGCGCAGGCATATCCCAGATCAAATCAATCTGATCACCCTCTGCCAAAACCTGCATTTGGTGCCCGTCATAAATCAAACGGGCATAATGATCCATCTTGATCAATGCTTCGGCCAGATTGGCACAAGCCAACAGCAAATAACCCAAGACGCCCAAATGCGCCGCACTGATATTACGCCCCAAAGCCAAGGCCAATGTGGGGTCCTGACAGACCACCCTCATCTGCCCCAGCAAGGCACAAAACTGGCTGCGGCTCACCATCACCACACTGCCGTCAACTGGCGTGGTCTGTTGGGCTTGATGGGCTAATAATACCGAGGCTGCATCTGCCCCAAGTACCGCGCTTGGATCAAGCTGGCGCTGTTGCAAATACTCTAGCAGCAACCGTAAGTAGGTTGCGGCAACGTGATGGTCTGAAGTCATGTCGTGATTTGTATAAAAATAGGCAAGGCTTGTCAAAACATTTATGCAATTAATCGCAATACTGAGATCATCAGGTGACCACCTCACCGCTCAATTTTTGCTGTTAATCTCAACGGGAGCAGCGTAATGAACGCCATTATCAACGCCTCAACACAGACGTCAAAACAGGCTTCAAAACAGCATGAACAGACCCGTCCGCCGATTCATGTACGGCAGAACTTGGATTTTGGTCTGGATCAAGATATGCCGCGCTATTGGTTTGGTAATGACGCCTTCAAAACGCGGGTATTTGATGCCATGACCATGATTTTTCCGGATGGCGAAAAATACTTTATCCAAAGTGTTCGGTTGTTTCGCGATCAAATCACCGACCCACGCCTCAAAGCCGAAGTCGCCGATTTTATTAAACAAGAAGCCCAACACGGCATTGCCCACGAGTTGTTTAATCAAGAAATGATCAAGCAAGGCATGCCAGTAAAGGAAATGATCAGCTTTATGGTCAAACGCTTTGACCGTAACCTCAAAGATAATAGCCCAGAGTTTAATCTGGCCTTAACCGCTGCCAGCGAACATATTACCGCGTTAATGGCCGAGTGTTTTTATGCCGAGCGTAAAACCATGGCCGACGCGCATCCTAAAGCCCGTGCATTGTTGGCATGGCATGCCATTGAAGAAATGGAACATCGCTCGGTGGCCTTTGATGTGATGCAAGACGTCGCAAAAGTGAACTACCCGCTACGCGCAGCAGCGTTAATGATGGTTGGTGCCATGATGCCAACCTTTGCCATGATGCGGGTCAATATCATGCTTAAGGCCGACGGCTACACGGCGCTTGAGCGGATTCAAATGTTCCGTCAAGGCTTGCCATGGATTTTTGGCAAACAAGGCGTTTTATCTAGCATGAAAAAACCATTTTTGGATTGGTTTCGTCGCGATTTTCATCCCAACGACCATGCGGTGGTTGAACAATATCCGCTTTGGCTGCAAGTGTATGCCGAGACCAATGACCCGATTGCTGCGGGCGAAGCGTTCTGGGCGGCTGGTCGCAAATAAGCGACTGTTTTTGCACTACTCCTGCACAGTTGCCCGCCCAAGTTCTGGTGCGGGCATTGCATCCCTTGTTAGCCTAGCGCATCATGAACGGCATTTATGAGCCGCATAGATCCGATACCCTTGACCTGTTCAGCGCCCCGTTCAACATCACGTTTAGACTCAACGCAGCCACAACAGCCTCCATCGTCAGGCCAACCACCGCACACACAGCGCGGCTTTGTTCTGATTGGTGTGATCTTGTTGATCATTATTTTTGCCTGTTTGCTGGCTCTTGGCATGTATATGATCAAGCTCGACAAGATCGTGCGCAGCAAGTTTGAAGGCAAACGTTGGGAAATTCCGGCCAAAGTCTATGCACGGCCAATGGAGTTGTTTAACGGTGCGACGCTGAAGCCAACCGATTTGAGCGATGAGCTAAAAATGCTCAACTACCGCAAAGCCGATGGCTATCAGTCTGCCGGTACGTGGACATCGCAGGGCAGCATTTATTATGTGCACACCCGTGGCTTCGACTTTGGTGACTCCTTTGAACCGGAACAAGTACTTAAGGTAACCTTTGATAATGGCAGCGTCATTGATATTCAAAGCAGCCAACAAACTGGCACAGGCATTGCGCGCTTAGAACCAATTGTGATTGGCGGTATTTATCCACGTCATAACGAAGATCGGGTGTTAATCCAATTAGGCAACGTGCCCCAAACCTTGATTGATGCCTTGGTTGCCACCGAAGATCGACAGTTTTATCAACATCATGGCATTTCGGTTCGGGGTACTGCCCGCGCGATCTTAAGCAATGTCACGGGTGGTGCGCGGCAAGGCGGTTCGACCCTAACCCAACAGTTGGTCAAAAACTTTTATCTCACCCCAGAGCGCACCTTAAAGCGCAAAGCCAACGAAGCATTAATGGCTATTTTGCTTGAGCAGCACTACAGCAAAAACGACATTCTCGAAACCTATTTAAACGAAATTAACTTGGGTCAAAACGGCAATCATTCGATCAATGGCTTTGGTTTGGCCTCGCAATTTTATTTTGGCCAACCGTTGCGCGAACTCAAATTGCATCAAGTTGCATTGCTGGTGGGTCTGGTCAAAGGGCCAAGCCAATACAATCCATGGCGCAACCCAGAACAATCGCTGGCGCGTCGTAATGTGGTACTCGACAACATGGTAGCCGTCGGCAAACTCTCGCCTGCCGATGCCGCCGCCGCCAAAGAAAAACCTATTAGCATTCTCAAAAAACCCACCGCAGGCAAAAGCCTGTTCCCTGACTTTTTGGATGTGGTGCGTCGGCAACTGGCCGAGCAGTATCAAGAACGTGACCTGCAATCTAGCGGACTACGCATTTTTAGTTCGCTAGATCCACATATCCAACAAGCCGCCAACCAAGCCTTTGAAAGCTCAGTTAATCGTTTGGTTAAGGCTAATCCCAAAAAACTGACCGGACTGCAAGGTGCTGTACTGGTAGCCAATCCACAAAATGGCGAACTGCTGGCCGTGGTTGGTGGTTCGGGGTTATTCACCGGCTTTAACCGTGCACTCGACGCGCATCGACAAGTCGGCTCGTTGCTCAAACCAGCGGTCTACCTCACTGCATTACAGTCACAACGCTACACCTTGGCCTCGCTCATTGACGATGGCCCAATTAGTGTGACTGGCATGGGTATGGAAGACTGGCAGCCCAAAAACTACGACCATCGCGACCATGGCATTGTGCCGTTATATGACGCACTGGCCCACTCGTATAATCAAGCCACCGTGCGGATTGGCTGGGAAATGGGCGTACCATCGGTAATCAATACCTTACGTCAACTGGGTATCCGTGAGGACTTGCCGCAGTATCCGTCTATTTTGTTGGGTGCTGCCAACCTCAGCCCTATGGATGTACTGGGCATGTATCAGGTGTATGCGGCTGGTGGCTTTGGTCACCCCACCACTGCGATTCGTACCGTGGTCGATAGTGATGGCACGCCACTGCAACGCTTTGGCCTGACCATGCGCCAGCAAATCGACCCTTCCTCGGCCTATCTGATCAACTACGCCATGCAACAAGTTGTGGCACAAGGTACCGCTCGATCAGTCCTTGGCAGCCTGTCACCAGACCTTAATCTGGCAGGCAAAACCGGTACCACCAATGACCTACGCGACGCATGGTTTGCTGGTTATAGTGGCAATTATGTCTCGGTGGTTTGGCTGGGCCACGACGACAACCGACCGACCGGTCTGTCTGGCTCTAGTGGTGCGCTGCCGGTCTGGACTGACCTGATGAAACGCTTGCCACAAACCCCTGTGGAGTTACCAACCCCTGCCGATATTCAATGGCAATGGGTAGATGCCACCAACGGTTTGGTCTCATCCGAAAACTGTGCAAACTCGGTGTTTATGCCATTTATTTTTCAGACATTGCCACGTCAACTGACACCGTGCGCTTATGATCGTTACATGACCCAACAACGCCAAGCGGCAGATGCGATGGCCAATCAACGCAGTTGGACCGAAGACGCCAGCGACCCTAGCTACACTCCCCCCGCACCAGCAGAACGTGAGCCAGCACCCCGTGACCGGAGTACGTGGCTGGATCGTGCACTAGAGGCTTTTTAAGTATGTTAAACCCCATAAATCGTTCGTTGTGGCTGGCTCCAACCTTGAGTATTGGCCTATTGGCAGGCTGTCAAACCATGCCGCAACCAGCGCCTAAGCCCGTCATTTCCCCACCACCGACACGCACTATTATTGTCATTACTCCACCGCCGCAAGTCAGTAGCGACGTCAACCGCAGCCCCTTACCCGGTGCAGGTTTGCCACCGTTATCAACTCAGCCGATTCCGACACCGACTGACGCGCTACCACCCGCCGCACCACCTAGTCTGCCATTGCCGCCTCAGCCACAAGCACAAAGTCGCAATCTGCGTGACGGACACAACATGCCTGCCGTAACCCATCTGATCAGTCAAGCCAAGATCATGATGGAACAAGGCCGGATTGATATTGCCGAGCAACAACTGACGCGTGCACAGCGCATGGCACCAGATAACACCGCGGTGTATGCCTACTTAAGCAATATTGCATTACAGCGTAAAAACGGCGCACAAGCCGAAGCCATGGCACGTCGCGGCCTGTTGGTTGCCAGCAATCCCGCACAGCAAAAAGCCTTTTGGCAGTTGATCTTGTTGGCGGCACAGCAGCAAGGTAATGCACGAACGGAGAATGAAGCACAAATTGCGATTGCACGATTTCGATAAGTTGTTGAGATGAGACTGGCGCACCAATGGCTCAATTGGTGCGCCGATGAGTGTGATGGCAATAATCAATGCTGCTGTTTAATCCAAACAATGACTGCGCTTAACTCAAAAATCCCCGTATCCCTGCCACACCCCACGCACCAACGGCTTGCGCCTGTGCCAGATCATATGGGCCAACGCCGCCCAAGGCATACACTGGACGCGAACAGCCTGCAATAAGCTGGGCCAAGCCATGCCATCCCAGACCGGCTTGATCAGGATGCGTTGGCGTCGCCTTAACCGTACCGACCATAATGCCATCCACACCCAAGCGCTCGGCCTGCGCAATAGAGGCTACATCGTGACACGCAGCAAACCAGTATTGCATCGGATCATCACGCTCCAGCTGATCGCAGCGCATCAACTGCTGTTGCTTAAGATGAAAACCTCGACACACCATACCCTGCTCACGACAGAGATCATGCAACGCTGCTGCTGCAATCAGATGCAGGTCAGGACGTGCCTGCTGGATATTGCCTAATACTTGGTACTGATCCTGCAACGACAGATCTGGCCGTCGTACATATAACCACGCTGCCTCTGGCACACGCTGGCATAGCGTATCGTGCCACTTCGATAGGCTGGTATCGCACGCTGGACTAATCACGTAATGACATGGCAATTGCGCTGCACGCACAATCGGCGCATTGGCATCCGGAAAATGAAAGTCTACCAAGCGATCAACGGCGACCCAACGTAATGGCTGCCCTTCTTTACCGACTGGCTCCCCGACAAAATCATCGACCTGATACACATGCAAACAGACCGTCTTGTCTGGATAGTCATAGCGTAAACGCTGCAAAAATCGTAGTTGTGTAACCTCAATCGCCAGCTCTTCATATAGCTCGCGAGTTAGGGCTTGCTGCGGTGTTTCGCCAGCATCAACCTTCCCACCCGAAAACTCATAACGCCCGCCTTGATGCCGTGACGCATCTCGCCATGCGATCAAGGCTTGACCTTGCCGAACGATCAAACCAACGGCAACATCAAGGACAGGGTTTTGGAGAGTCATGACACGAGTTCCTTGGATATGACAGGTGTTTTTTGGCCCGATAGTCTAACGCGAGATCGACCCCAGCACATCAATCGTACACAAGCACACATCAACCAATCGAATAAATGATTGACAATCTCACTTGATAATAATTATCATTTACAAACATTGAATCCGTAGCAGCCAATCAAACCTCTCGGATTCAAAGCAACAATATGCTGTTTTTTTCTTCCATTGAATTTCATCGAGAGTGAACGCCATGAACGCACCATTTCCACTATTTAGCCAAAGCCAAGCCTCCTCCCTACCCATGCTGCAATCATCACATTTGTTTGCGCTGGGCAAAGAAATCCGCATCCTGCACGAAGGCGAAGAATATCGCTTGCGCTTAACCCGCAATAATCGGTTGATTTTGACCAAATGATCAGTTGCAACACACCCAGCACCACATCTCATACACCGTAGACCACGCCGTTTAAACCGAGGGTCTACGGTATTTTTGGCAAGATTGATCCAGTCAAGATCAACCCATTAACACGAGCGACTTGATCCGCCAACTCAATAATTCAATACCACTCCATCGCAATATGGTAGCCAACCAATCAACGCCTATTTAATCGGTGGCAACAGTTCTTGTACCGTCACTTTGCGTGTTTTGCGCTGGTACATACACAACTCTCGGCGGATATTTGGATTGCCAAGCGCCAATAGGTTTGGCTTGGATTTTGGAATCCGCCCTTCAATAAGCAATGCGGTATAACCAATCTTATCGGGATAGGCCAATAATTGACTGGCGGCTTTTGGCTCTTCTAACTTGCTGGCAGCCAAGCAGGCTTTGCTGACTAACAAATCATGCGCCTTCCACGCGGCCTCACTAGACGCCATGCTGGCACTACTGCACGTCATCAGGCACAGCGCTGCGATCCAAGCCCATCGACGGGTCATGGGTGATGTTGCTGGCATCTGATCCAGCACGATCTGATTGGCAATCTGCATGATGCATACACTCCTTGTTGTTTTGTCAGCCCAGTGGCCATCGCGGTTGATTGTGCCCGATTGCACCAAGTTTGTGCAGTCGGGACTGCGTGTCGATACGTATCCATTGACGATCATTGTGCAGTTACATTGCAGATGATATGGAGCAACTGCATTAACTTGTCAAACGCGTTGACTAGCTGAGTGGCACCACACGCATCACTTCTTCAATGGTGGTGATGCCATCGGCAATTTTGCGTGCACCGGCCAAACGTAAGGGCTGCAAGCCTTCGCGGTAAGCCTGCTGCTTAATCTGACCGACCGAGGCACCATCACCGACAATCCGCTTCATCTCGTTGGACAGTACCAAAATCTCGTACACCCCAACTCGACCTTGATAACCCGTCCCGCGACACATATCACAGCCAACTGCTTTATAAATCTGGGCAGGTGGCTCGCTTTTCCATGGGGCAACCAATTGATGCCAGACCTCAGCATCGGTATCGATAGGTGCTTTGCAATGTGAGCAGAGCGTGCGCACCAAACGCTGCGCCATCACACCCAGAATCGTTGCGGCCGTCAAAAATGGCTGCACGCCCAAGTCATGCAAGCGATTGAGTGAGCTTGGTGCATCATTGGTATGCAAGGTCGATAACACCAAGTGACCTGTTAACGCCGCTTGAATCGCCATCTCAGCAGTGTCGTGATCGCGAATCTCACCGACCATAATAATGTCGGGATCTTGTCGCATCAGGGCGCGCACCCCTTCGGCAAAACCCAGTTCGATATTGCCTTGCACCTGCATTTGGTTAAATGCGGGTTCAATCATCTCAATCGGGTCTTCAATGGTACAGACGTTGACTTCATCGGTCGCCAACTGTTTGAGCGTGGAGTACAAGGTGGTGGTTTTGCCCGAACCTGTTGGGCCAGTCACCAAAATAATCCCGTTGGGATTAGCGGCCATTTGTTTCCATTTGGCCAGATCATCGCCGGTTAAACCGAGTTGCTCAAAGGTACGCACCAACACTTCAGGATCAAAAATCCGCATTACCAACTTTTCGCCAAAGGCAGTGGGCAGTGTTGATAAACGCAGTTCGGTTTCTAAGCCTTTGGGGGTACGGGTTTTCAAGCGACCATCTTGCGGTTTGCGTTTTTCGGCCACATTTAAACGGCCCAAAATTTTAATCCGTGAAATCACCGCCAAGATAATCGGCGCAGGCATGTCATACACGGTATGCAGCACGCCATCAATCCGAAAACGCACCCGCCCACCTTCGCGACGTGGCTCTAGGTGAATATCACTGGCGCGTTGATCAAAGGCATATTGCAGCAACCAATCGACAATCCGCACAATATGCTGGTCGTTGGCATCGGGGTTTTGCATATCACCCAGTTGCAGCAAGGCTTCAACACCTTTGGCGGTTGCTTCGGTTCCACCACTACCCTGTGCATTGGCAATGGCACGAGTCACTTGATAAAACTCAGCCAAATAACGGGTCAATTGCTCAGGATTTAGCATGACGCGCTTGAGTTCACGCGGATGCACGGTATGCGATAGATTATCCAGCCAGTCGTCATAAAACGGCTGATCGGTGCCAATGGTGACGCTATCTGCATCCACATGCACCGCCAAGATCCGGTGACGCTCGGCATATTCCAGCGACATGATGGAGGTAATCGCAGGCACATTGGTTTTGAGCGGGTCAATTTTGTATAGCGGCATGTTGGCTTGCTCTGCCATCCACGCGGTTAACACTGGCAAACTAAGCTTATGCGGCGGATTGGCCAGATCATTGAGGCCAAAATCGGCAATGACTTGCAAGGGATGCCAAAGCAACTGCTCTTTACGCCGTGGCGTAGTCACCACCAGATTGACGTCTCGCTGCGAGATACGCCCATCTTTAAGCAACTCATCCACGCACCAGCGCACATCCACCTGAAACGAAAACCGCTTGCCCCGCAAACCCATACTCATCGCGCCACGATCTCCTTGATCAACACCACCTGCGGCTCGTTGGCCACACTCTCTTGTCCTGCCTCACACGCAATCGCTTCAAACACAAATCGCACATTGACCCGATCATACGCCATCCCATACTCACGTGCGTCGTCTTGGTACGCTGGCCGTGGGTCTAAAGCCAGTAATTGCTCAATCAATAACAATTGCCCTGCCTGCAAAATCCCTGCACTGAGCAAGCCACCGATCTGCGTGCTTGCCATCGGACTCCAACGCACCGCCAAGCGCTTAGGCGCATTGGCAGCAAAGCCGCTTTGCGCATCTGGCAGTGCATCGCTATAGGCCACATACGGCTTAATGTCGATAATCGGCGTGCCATCCAACAAATCCGCACCCAATACATGCAGCACAGTTTTGCCCTGCGTGACCTCAACACGGTCAAGCCGAACCACCGACAACCCCAACGCCGAGGGCCGATACATGCTGCGACTGGCAAATACACCAATCTTGGCATTACCACCCAAACGTGGCGGGCGAATCTGTGGCCGAAAAACCGCCTGACCTTTATTTTGATGAAACTGCCAAGTCAGCCAGACATGACTAAATTCGGTCAATCCGACAAACGCCGGCGCATCATCGTAAGGCGCGACAAACTCAATATAGGCAGGCACATCGACCAAGTTGGGCTGACGCGGAATACCAAATTTTTCTACCAGCGGACTACGGATATATCCAATAATCGGCAAGCTGATCCGCTGTTCCATCAATTTTCCTGATAAACACCATTTGATTTATTCAGTTTATCGCTGATCAGTTTTGGTTAGAATAGCGACCTGAATTTTAACTGTGCGAGAGCATCATGGCCGCCTTCAATGTCGAGCGCATCACCGAAGTCCATCACTGGAACGACACACTGTTTAGCTTTAAATGCACCCGCGATCCGGGTTTGCGTTTTAAAAACGGTCAATTCGTCATGATCGGCCTAGAAGTGAACGGCAAACCGCTGATGCGCGCCTACTCCATCGCCAGCGCCAACTACGAAGACCATCTCGAATTTTTCTCGATCAAAGTGCAAGACGGCCCACTGACCTCGATTTTGCAAAAAATCCAAGTCGGTGACGAACTGCTGGTCAGCAAAAAACCGACTGGCACCTTGGTGCTTGATGACCTGCTACCGGGCAAACACCTGTACATGCTGTCGACCGGCACAGGCTTGGCTCCGTTCTTGTCGTTGATCCGCGATCCAGAGACCTACGAGCGCTTCGAAAAAGTCGTGTTGATTCATGGTGTGCGTCAAGTCAACGAACTGGCCTACCAACAACTGATCGAAGAGCATCTGCCTAACGATGAGATCTTTGCCGAAATGGTCAAAGACAAGCTGGTCTACTATCCAACCGTGACCCGCGAACCGTTCCGCAATCAAGGCCGCTTAACCGACTTGATTAAAAGCGGCAAGCTGTTTGACGACATCGGTATTCCACGCTTTAACCCAGCCGACGACCGCGCCATGATCTGTGGTAGCCCCACCATGCTGGACGACTCCGCTGCCTTGCTCGACGAACACGGCCTTAGAATCTCGCCACGTATGGGCGATCCAGCCGACTACGTCATCGAACGGGCATTTGTTGAAAAATAAGACTGACGCTACAGCACAAGCCTGAAGCAACTATGAAGCCAACAAAAAGGAGACCATCGGGTCTCCTTTTTTTGCTGCACACCATGCCGCATGTGTTTAACAAGTTTTCATTCAATGCACTTTAAATCAACCAACTCACAATCACCGCCACCACCACCGAAAACAACAACAGCAGAATCAAACCCATTGCCGTTAAGCCACCCTCAGGCTTGGCCCTTGAATCGGCTTGCTGCACAGCAACCCGCAATCCAGCACCATCAACTTTTTCATCGGCCTGATGGATAATAGACACCAGATCAGCCGACATTTTTTCATTAAATTGATAAGGATCAAAACGGCGCAAGCCATGCTGATGCAAGAAATTTCGAATTTGATGCTCAAGTGCAGCGTACTTCATTTCCCAGCTTTGAAAGCCAATTTGCGACACGGGCTCTTTTGACAACACTTTAAGATCAGTATGGCGCTGATCCTTTTGTAGCCGCTCATACAAAGCATCGACATCAATCTGACGACCTTCCAAACACTGAAAAAAACAGCCATCACCGTAGTACAAGGCACCGACCAGATGATTTTTTTTGTTTTCTCGCCGAGCCGTCTCCAAAATTTTGGCAACATGTCCTTCAATGCCAGAGGCAGTCGAAAACGGTTTAAATGTTGCACGGCTCACGTAGACCATACGGATCAAGCCTTGATCACCTGACATCAAAACACTCCTTTTGTTGCATCAAAACACAATCTTAAAGAATATACTGACAAACAAACCACCTGCACAAAGCTAGGACAAAAATGCATAATGAACATTGATTATTAAATTTTTCTTAAAAAAGCCACTCACTACGTCGATCTAACCGTCTATAAGAAAAATCAAACGGCCACAAACCTCAATTGCCAGACCAGTTGTTACAACACACTCCCTGCTATGCTCCACACCTGATGAAACAGAACCTAAAGCAAATGGTCTCATTGCTTTAGGTCCAGTGCTGACGTTAAGCAAAATTAATGATCCCAAGCCCAACAATCACCGAACTCATCAACAAGGCAATTAAGCCTTGTGCAGACAAGCCACGGTCTTCTAATTGATATTGACGAGCCTCCACCACAGCATTCTCAAGTGTACTGTCCTTCACTTGCTCCGCCGCTTGATCGATCATCGATACCAACTGTAGCGTCATGTCTGCATCAAACCGATAGGGGTCAAAGCGACGCATTCCATGATGATGCAAAAAATCGCGTACTTGATGCTCAACAGCAGAGTATTTCATTTCCCAATCACTAAAACTGCGCTGCTCAATCGCGTGACTATAGAGAATTTTTAAATCTTTATGACGGCGATCTGTTTTGAGTCTTTCATACAAATGATAGACCACATTTGACTCACCTTCTAAACACTGAAAAAAACAGCCATCACCATAATATAGCGCACCGACCAGATGATTTTTTTTGTTCTCTCGCCGTGCCGTACTTAAGATCTGTGCAACATGCCCCTCTAAGCCAGCTTGTACTGAGAAAGGCTTAAAAGTGGCACGACTGGCATAGACCAACCGAATGAGTCCTTGATCATTTGACATATCCTTCGTCCTTGATTAAACGCGGTGTATTTTTATTTAAAATCGATTAAAACCACCACACAAGCTGAACAAGAATTGAACTAAACATAACGACCTTCAAGCATTATGAAGACCATCTGAAATAAACCTTCCCTCAAACCAGTGCCGGACACTTAAAAAACCCAACGCCAGCGCATAAAAAACCATGTAAACCAGCGTCTTAAATTCTAAAATAAACATCTACGATATGATATTAACCGTTCTGTGCGGAAATGGAATATCAATTCCTTTTGCATTCAGTGCAGCATTAATAGCAGCATTGATATCATGTGTCACAGGCATCCGCTTAAGCGTCGATCCCACAAATACCCGCACCTCAAAATCTAAAGAACTCTCGCCATGCGCAATAAAAAACACCGTCGGTGGTGGGGTCTCTAAGACATCAGGATGCGCAGTAATGACCGCCATCAACAGTTCACGGACTTGCTCAATCTCCGACTCATAGGCCACTCCAATTAAAATTACGACTCGCGTCACTGCATCATTTAGCGTCCAGTTGGTGACGTTTTCGGTAATAATGGTTTTGTTGGGTAGCAAGACCTCACGATTATCAAAATCGGTAATGGTGGTGGCGCGAATCTTAATATTACTGACTGTGCCACTGAGCGTGCCGATGGTAACGGTATCGCCCACTCGAACTGGACGCTCAAACAAAATAATCAAACCCGAAATAAAGTTAGCAACGATCTCTTGCAAACCAAAGCCCAGCCCCACACCCAATGCCGCCACAATCCACTGTAACTTTGACCAATCAATGCCCAATTGCGAAAAACCAAGTACCAAACCCACACCGGCCAACAGATAACCCACAATAGTGACCGTTGCATAACGTTCACCGTTATCGAGTTTAAATCGCTCAAACACCACAATCTCAAGTAGCCCTCCGATGTTTCGTGCCGCAATAAAACCACCAACTAACCATAGGATTGAGACAATCACATTCCACAAGGTCACCGGCCTAGCCACATCGACGCCATTGACCACCATGGTGCTTTGCCATAGGTCAATGTCGTTGGCAATGCCCAAGGCTGGCAACAATGGTGACCAGATCATCCATAGCCCAGCAAAAAACGTTAGCGTCACCAAGGTACGCAAGGTGCGACGGGTTTGCAGTCCAATGGCCGCCACATCTGCCTGAACCGGCGACGCAGCAGCAGGAATCGCATCCCCACTGACTTGCGCCTCAGTAGAGGATTGCCGCTCCGCCTCGGCCTGATCGCGCTGCGCCATGAGTTTGCGTAAGGTATATCGACGCTGGGCCACACCATATAAACGTAGCAATAAGCCATAGGTCACTGCTGCCAAAAATAAGCTAATACCTGACCGAAATAACCGTGACTGCAACTCGACAGCGGTATCAAAAAAACCAAACAACGGCAGCAATCCAGTGCTAATCGGAGCCAAAGTGGTAAGAGGCCATGCCAGTAGCATCAAGGGTGCGGGAGCTGCAACCACAATGGCCGAGGCAATGCCTCGCTTTGGCTTAAAAAACTGAAAACAAAATACCGAAATAGCAACGGCGGAGGTCATAAAGCTAATTAAACCAAAACCATAGCGCAACTCGGATAGGCCCGTGCTCATGGATGCAAAAAACACCAAGGTCGAGCAGCACAGCACGCCGTTAAACCACATTAAATTGCGGCTAAGTCGCTGCCGTGCTACCGGCTGCCACGCAAAATGATCGGCAAACAAACCATCAGGCCGACACATATTGCGAAACACATTTAAGATCAATAACAAAGATGAGGTAGTTGCTAGCCCTGTGGCCATAGCATGAGAAAATACACCTATCGCGGGGCTAATCAAAATCACTGTCGCCAGCGCTGCCAAAAACAACGGCAAGGGCAAGGCCAGCAATACGGTGGCACCAATCGCCAACGGTGTAGTGCCATAGGTATCGTGATTGACATTGCCGACTCGATCACCCAGTCGGCTTAGACTGTTTTTTAGCAAACGCCGTAAGCCCAACAGTAACCATGGCAAAATTAAAATAGCCCATGCCACAAATGGCGCTTGCATAATGCCGGTCTTCAAGTCTTTTGCAAGGCCCTGCCAATGACTCGGCGCGCCAAACCAACGTGTACTGGCCGCCACATTATCCAGCAACCCACCATTTAAGCCAGTTCTTGAGGGCAGCCATAGCAAGCGACGATCCAACAACTCGATCAGATCATTGGTGTTTTGCAACACATCCGTGACCGCCAAGCCCTCGGCAACCAATCGATCTGACTGTGCAATCGATGCCGCAACCAATGCTTGTAATATCACGATTCGGCTTTGCATCAAACGCTGTGCGACGACACTATCGGCTGGCGATAGATCAATGCCTTGTGCCGTCATCATCGTCGCAATGGCCATTGGCATATCTTGCAGATCACGCAGTTGGTTTTGCCACAAAATCATGTTGAGCTGTTGGATGGTTTGCGCACTTTGGTTGTGAGTTTGGATCTGCTGCAAAGGATCAATCTTGGGCAGGCTACTGCGCATTTGTCTGAGTACATCGACAAGCTCATCTGTCACAAGTCCTGTTGCCAGCACCCGCTCAACGGTCTCGCGTGAATGGGCAAGGTTTTTCATTTCCGACTGTAAGTCGGTGGTCGTGGTAATCACCTGCGAGGCTTGGGTTGCCAGATTGCTCAACTGCTTAGCCAACTCCAGATTCTCAGTGGCCAAAGACTGTAACGCTGGAGATGCATTGGTCAAGGCTTGTAACTCGGACTGGGCAGTCCTAACCGACTCATTGGCCAGTACAAGACGCGAATCGGCCAACTTGCTTTGCAATTGCTCAATCTGTTGGGTGATCCGTTGCAGCTTTGCCTCAGCCAACGCAATCCGTGCCGTCATGACTGGCTGTCGAGCAGGTAAGGTACTTAACTCTACCTCCAAATCACTGATTAAAGCCGTCAGGTTAGACTGACGAGCAGCCGCAAAAATCTGATTGGCAGACCAGTCAGATATATTAACGGGGCTTGATGCAATACCATCTTGCAGATCAGCCAACTGCGAACGCGCTGCAATCAGTTCTTCAGCAATCGCCGCTGCACGCGATTCTAGTCCTGTTTTACGACCTTCTAAATCTGAGACATTGGCACGTAAAGCACGTTGTTCGGCTATCAACACCTCTAGCGCCGAGGCCGTCTGTCCGGTAGCCACAATGGGTGCTGCGGTATCCTGCTCAACCGCACGGAGCTGCTGGTCTAATGTCAGCACAAGCGCATCGGCATTGCGGGCCGTTTCGACTTGGCTTTTTAGCTGGGTCGCTCGTTCTGCGGCGGCATTTAGCTCAACTTCGGCTTTTTGCAGTAGCTCATCGGCTTTGCTTTTGGCATCCGCATCTAGGCCACTATCCGCCGACACACGCTCTCGCGCTGCCTGTATGTCGGCCATGCTCATGTTTGTCACGCCACTTTCTGCCTGCACAGCAACCGATACAGACACCGAGGTCAGCATGACAAGCATCAACACCACAGCGCGTAAAACAGCAGTAAACATCATGGTCGGCGATGGTTCCCAATAAAAACGGATACGATCTTAGCCCAGCAACATATCGACAGGATTGATCACAAAAAAACCAGCACAGCACAAACAGGCTGGGCCATTAGCGCACAAGCATGCATTAAGCACAGACAAAGGTCGAGCACAGCATTGCCATTGATCAACCAACAGCACACCACATCAGGCAACACTCACATTTAGCCAAGCATACAAAGGCAAACGCAAGATTTGTCACCGCCAACCATGACGCCATCGACTCGATTATGCTAATAAACCTACAGCAGCATCTTGACTACAAGGCATCACAAGGATGACCGCCATGACACGCCTAAAACCCACTGTATCCCCTACCCACATCATCTTGATGCTTGCTGGCCTTACACTCAGCGGTCACAGCAATGCCAGCCTCAAACAACGTGTGATTGATCGGGCCATGGCCGAGCATGCCTCGACCTTGGTCAGCAATGAACAGATCACCATTCGCCGTAACATCCCATTTGGCACCGATCCTCGACAACAGTTTGACGTCTATCTACCGACCCAACAGTCCAATCCAAAAAATACGATGCCATGGATTTTTATGGTGCATGGCGGCGCTTGGCGACTGGGCGACAAAGCCCACGACAATGTGGTCGATAACAAGGTCAAACATTGGGTACCCAAAGGCATGGTGTTGGTATCCAGCAACTATCGGCTATTGCCCAAAGCTGACCCACTCACCCAAGCGCAAGACCTTGCCAAAGCCTTAGCCAACGTGCAAAAAAGCGCCGCATCCTACGGCATTGATGCCCAGCAATGTCTGATCATGGGTCACTCTGCTGGCGCGCATTTGGCCGCACTGCTCGCCGTCTCGCCCAAGCTGTTAAAAGCTGCTCGCGCAACGCCTTGCCTTGGTGCTGTGTTGATTGATAGCGCAGCGATGAATCTGCCGAGTGTGATGCAGCGTCGCCATGCAGCGTTTTATGATCAAGCCTTTGGCAACCAACCTGCCTATTGGCGCACGGTATCACCGATGGATCAAATGACCAAAGCCGTGATTCCACTGCTGACCATTTGTACTGCACGGCATGACGATGCCTGTGATCAAGCCAAAGCCCTGACTGATCAAGCCAAAACCCTCAGCAGTAAACCGAGCGACTACACATGGTTTAAACTGTCGCTCAGTCACGAACAAGCCAACGAGCAATTGGGTCTGATCGGGCCATATACCAACGCAGTAGATCGATTTATTGCCGAACGCAGTGATCAATTTGCCGAGGTGATCAATCGTCGTGAGTAACATCATGCCGTCATCGTCTATCATCTGCCCGTCAACCTAACGAGACCACAGCCGCATGGCCACCGAGATTGAACGCAAGTTTTTAGTGATTGGCGATACTTGGCGCGATGCCACACCCGTGACCTACCGACAAGGCTATTTAAACCGCGATAAAACCCGCACCGTCCGCGTACGGATTGCCGGTGATGCCGCCATGTTGACCATTAAAGGCCAAACCTACGGCGCAACCCGTGCCGAGTTTGAATACGCCATTCCGCTGGCCGATGCCGAATCCTTATTGTTGCTATGCGATGGCCCACTGATCGAAAAAACCCGCCGTAAAATTGAATACGCGGGTCTGATCTGGGAAGTGGACGAATTTTTTGGTGATAACCAAGGCTTGGTGGTGGCCGAAGTCGAGCTAACCGCAGAAGATCAAATCGTTGAATTTCCCGAATGGATCGGTATAGAAGTCACTGATGATGCGCGCTATTACAACTCAAACTTGGCGATGAAGCCGTTTAATACGTGGTCGTCGTAGGGTGAGCTATGTGCACCAAATCCAACAAAATAGGTGCGCATAGCGCACCCTACATCAACGTCTCATTATATTTGTTGCAAAAAACCAGCATTTAACGCCACTTCACCCGCCCCACCGCAAACACCAAACCCCCCGCCACCAAGCCCCAAAACGCCGAGCCGACACCAAACAAGCTCATGTTGGATGCCGTGACCAAAAACGTGACCAAAGCCGCTTCACGCTCGTCACTACGCTCTAACGCAGCGGCCAAGCCATTACCAATGGTGCCAAACAACGCCAGCCCCGCCAGCGCCAACACCAAGGCATGTGGCAAGGCCCAAAACACTGCCGTGACCGTCGCACTAAACAGACCCAGCAACAAATAAAACAACCCCGCCGAAATAGCCGACACATAGCGCCGCCGTGGGTCTTCATGTGCCTCTGGCCCCATACAAATGGCGGCGGTAATGGCCGCCAAATTAATCGAAAATGCACCAAACGGTGCAAGCACAGTGGTCGCCACACCCGTCCAACCAATCACCGCAGAGATCGGCGGCCGATACCCCGACGCCTGCATGGCCACCACACCGGCCATATTTTGTGAGGCCATGGTGACCACAAACATCGGCAAAGCCACCCCCACCAGCACCGCTGGCGAAAACTGCGGCGTGACCCAAACTGGCATGGTCAACTGCCAATGAATGGCCGCCAGATGCAATTGACCTTGCACCCCTGCCCACAATAATCCCATCAGCAGGGCCATCGGCACGGCATAACGCGGGGCCAGCCGCCGCATCAGCACATAGGCCATAAACATGCCAAACACCAGCCCAAACTGCTGCTGCATCGACACAAACACATCCATGCCAAAGCGCAGCAAAATCCCCGCCAGCATCGCCGACGCCAGCGACATGGGTACACGCCGCATAATCCGCTCAAAGCCGCCAGAAAACCCCGCCACACAGACCAACAGTCCCGATACCACAAATGCACCGACCGCCTCGGCCAGATGCACGCCGCTACTGCTGGTAATCAGCAACGCGGCGGCTGGCGTTGACCATGCGGTAATAATCGGCATGCGATAACGCAGCGATAGCACAATGCTGGTCAGCGCCATACCAACGCCCAAGGCCCACAGCCACGACGCCGACTGCGCCGCATTTGCCCCTAGCACTCGCGCCGCCTCAAACACAAATACCGCCGAGCTACTAAAGCCCACCAGTACGGCCACAAAACCAGCAACCACTGCCGATAACGACAGATCACGACCCAGAGATAAAGCCACGCATACCACTCAACTGACGACACCGCCCAAGCAAATATTGCACAACAATGGTGCAAACACAGGATGGCAGTGTAGACAATCTATAGGTGATGCAACAGCGTGGAGTGTTTGACAGGGGCAGAATTTTTGAGCAGCATCGGGCCTTGAGATAACCATGAATAGCGTTATTCACGCATTGAATAAAGATGACGTACAAGGATTTGAGATGCCCAATCACACCGGATTTGTCGCGGGAACACTGATTCATACCGATCAAGGCTTAGTGCCAATTGAACAGATTAACGTGGGTGATTTGGTGTTGTCGAAGCCTGATTCTGGCGATGTGGCGTATAAGCGAGTGTTAAAAACCTTTAAGTCACCTGAGAAGCATCGGATTATGCGTGTTGGGGTTACTGTGCCGAATCTGATGGATGAAATCTATAAAAACGAATTCACTCAACTGACTCAGGAGCAAATTTTGAGTTCTGCAAAATTTTGCGAGAACTCAAGCTCTAGATATTGCTCAGACCCTTATTATGTCTATTGCACAGAAAATCACCCATTCTGGACTGATGAGTTAAGGTGGTTGGCAGCAAGTGATTTATTTCCTGAACATTTAGGTACAAGGCTTACCCTGTCTAGTTGCTACGGTTTTAAATTTACTGAGTCTGAGAATTACATGTATGAAACGCCGTTACTGAAAACTTGTATAGCGGATCTGGTGATGGTTTGTGATGATAAATCAGCAGAGCCTCGGGAGCCATTAGGTTTGGTCGATTTTTCAAAAAACCATCCTGTGTTAATCAAAGGTCTTGATACAAAAAGATATCCGCGCTTTGTATGTGCAGAGCCAGACACAAAGAATCAGCCTTTTATTGATATTTCAAAAAATCCGAATCATCCAATCCATCAAGAACTTCGAGACCATGATTATATCCGCACAGATGAAGGGCCTTTTTATATGGAGCGTGGTTATACCTATGAGGAGATCAAAGACAATAAAGAGCTTTATAGAAAATTATCCCATGAATATTTCTTATCGAAAGATCCTGAGTATTATCATGCAACTATTTATAATATTGAGGTAGAGGATTATCACACCTATTTTGTGAGTGAGGTCGGCATTTTAGTCAACACCCGCCCCACCGCAACCTAACTCACCTGCCTACTTTTTCACCTTCGGCCCAATCATGTCTTGTGGGCGTACCCACGCATCAAACTCCGCCGCCGTCAGCACGCCCAACTCAACCGCCGCCGCTTTTAAGGTTTGGCCTGTGTGGTGCGCATGCTTGGCAACTTTGGCGGCATTTTCATAACCAATATGCGGGTTAAGCGCCGTTACCAACATTAGCGAATCATTCACGTATTGCTCAATTTGATCAACGTTGGCTGTAATGCCAATCACACAATGATCGCTTAGGCTATTACAAGCATCACCCAACAAACGAATCATTTGCAGCAAATTGAGCGCGATCACTGGCATATATACGTTTAGCTCAAAATTGCCCGATGCCCCCGCCATGCTAATGGTCAACTCATTGCCCAACACCTGCGCCACCACCATCGTCATCGCTTCGCATTGGGTCGGATTAACCTTGGCTGGCATAATGGACGAACCGGGTTCGTTTTCCGGCAAGGAGATTTCGCCCAAACCACAACGCGGCCCACTGGCTAGCCAGCGCAAATCATTGGCAATTTTATTCAGGCTCACGGCCAAGGTTTTCAGCGCACCGGCGGCAAAGACCGCTGCATCACGGGCCGCCAAGGCTTCAAATTTATTGGGCGCAGTGACAAAGGCATAATCGGTCAGTTCGGCCAATCGCGCCGCCACTTGCACGGCATAGTCTGGTTGGGTGTTTAAGCCCGTTCCCACTGCTGTGCCACCGAGCGGTAACTCGTATAAGCCTTGCAAGGCATAGCGAATACGCTTTAAACCTTGATCCAACTGGCTGACATAACCGCCAAATTCCTGCCCCAAGGTCAACGGCGTAGCGTCTTGCAAATGGGTACGGCCAATTTTAATGATGTCGGCAAATTGCTCGGCTTTGGCTTGTAGTGCATCTCGCAGATTCACAACTGCCGGAATCAGCAATTCATGGATTTGACTGACTGCTGCCACGTGGATGGCGGTAGGAAAAGAATCATTGGTCGATTGGCTGCGGTTGACATGATCATTGGGATGAATCAGCGCATAACTGCCGCGTGGATGACCCGCCAACTCATTGGCTCGATTGGCCAGCACCTCGTTCATATTCATGTTGCTTTGTGTGCCAGAGCCGGTCTGCCAGACCACCAACGGAAACTGATCATCCCACTGCCCATCGATCACCTCATCAGCAGCTTGCACAATCCAATCTTGTTGCTCAGGGCTAATATCTCCCAACGCAGCATTGGTTTGCGCCGCGGCTTTTTTCACCAAGGCCATGGCATGAATCATCGGTAGCGGCAGACGCTCGCCGCCAATGTTAAAGTTTTGCAGACTGCGCTGGGTCTGTGCGCCCCAATACACCGACTGATCGACCGCGATGTCGCCCATGCTGTCATGCTCTAATCGTGTCATCATGTCTGCAACTCCTGTTTGGCCAATGATCATACGAAGCAACAGACTGGGCTGTTGTAGCGGTTTGATATAGTCATTTTTGGTCGTGAAGCTGTAACGCAGATCGAATAAATGAGCAAAAGCAAAATCATATCAGACAACAAAAAGCCCGCATCAAGCAGGCCATTTGAATCAATCTGATGTACGGGCTTAATTGAGCGTCTGATAAAACGCCCACATGTCTTGCGCCATGTCTTCCACACTGCGCTTGGCTTTCCACTTCAGTTGATCTTGGGCATAGCTCACATCGGCATACACCGCAGCGGCATCCCCAATCCGACGCTCAACCACTTCGGCAGGCAATTCGCGCCCTGCCACTTTGGAGAAGGTATCCAGCATTTGTTGCACCGACACACCTTCACCACGGCCTAAGTTAAAAATATCAAAGGCTTGGTTCGGTTGACTAAACAACCAATGCAAGGCTTGAATATGCCCTTCGACCACATCCATCACATGAATATAATCACGCACGCCCGTGCCATCTGGTGTGTCGTAATCATTGCCATAGATCTCAAGATGGGTACGCTGCTCACGCGCGACTTGGGCCAAATACGGCATCAAGTTAGAGGCAATCCCGCTTGGCCATTCGCCAATCACCTTGCTAGGGTGCGCACCCGCCACGCTAAAGTAACGCAACACCGCAATCCGCCAATCGCCTTCTGCCGTGACCAGATCGCGCAAGATGTCTTCACACATGCGGTTGCTGTTGGCATACGGAGTCAGCGGATTTAATGGCGCTTGTTCGGTGACCGGTAACTGGGTTGGATTACCGTACACGGTGGCCGATGAACCATACACCAGATTGCGCACACCTGTCCGCTGCATGACCCGTAGCAGGCTCATGGTGCCGCCGACATTGGCATTATAATAATCCAATGGCTGCATGGCGGAATCGGTGGTGGCCTTCATACCAGCACAATGCACGACGGCAGTGATGGCATATTGCTCAAAGATTTTTTGTAGCGCAGGGGTGTTTCGGATATCCAGACGGAAGAACGTCACATAACGTCCTGCCATAAACTCCAAACGCTCCAACATTTCCATGCGGGCGTTGGACAGGTTATCCACCAAAATGACATCGTGGCCGTCAGCCATTAGCGTCGCGGCCATATGCGAACCGATATAACCCAGTCCGCCGGTCAGTAGAATCATTGTCAACCTCGTAGAGTGTGTTACCGCATCCTCACTGCGCTATGATACGCATAATGAAACGCATATTCACATGGGCATTGATCGGATGGCTGCCATGACCACTTTGCTTTTGCTGACATCAGCGCCAGAATCACATCTGGCATGGCATGCTGTCCGTCTTGCACGTGCGCTGTTGTCCAGCGATGAGACGGTACGAGTCTTCTTCTATCAGGATGCCGTGTCGGTCGTCAACGACCTCGTTTGGCGACCCGCCGATGAACCCTCGCTACAAGCCGCATGGCAAGCCCTTCAGATCGACTTACCCGTCTGCGTGAGTGCGGCACTGTATCGTGGCATTAGCGACGCCCACAATGCCACCAGACACGGCCTACCCCATACCAATTTAGCCAAAGGCTTCCGGCTGACAGGTCTAGGCGAATTGGCTGAGTTGATGATCAATGCTGACCGCGTGGTGCAGTTGTAGTAGTGCAATTGTAGTGCTGAGTGATCGCTACTTTTGCCAGCTTCTTATTTTTTTGGATGAATACACGAATGTCCGCGCTTGATCCCTCTGCTATTCGTACCTTAGCGATCATTGATTGTGGCCCGTTGGCCGGTCAACGCCTAAACGAAGCGCTATCAGCCATTATGGTGTTGGCCACCTATGGTCAGCAGGTACAACTGCTGCTGTGTGGTGATGCCGTACAATTGATTGAGCAACCTGTGACACCCATCACAAATCATCCGTTTAAATCGGTATACGCCATGATTGAAAGTTTTGAGTTTTATGATTTACTGCCGATCTGGATATCTGAAGCATCATCTGCACCAAGTCATCCTTTAGTTGAATATCAAAAGATTCACCTGAATCAACTTGATCTAAAAAAATTCACACACATTTTGAGGTGGTCATAATGTCAGCATCGACAACGCTCCATGTCATCGCAACACCCTATCGTTATTGGGCCGGTCTGGTCGATCAACTTAAAGCACTCTGGCAAACCGGCGATGCAGTCCTGCTACTGGCCGAAGGTGTACAAGGCTGGCAAGACAACACATTAGAAGGCTTTGCCCCTGTGTATATTCTCGATACCGACACGCTGTTGGCATCGATTCACAGCGATCTGCCGCAGCATTTGGTCAGCGTAGATCATCAAGGTTGGGCAGATTTGGTGCTCAATCACACCAAATGCATGACATGGCGCTAGTCCAGTACGCCATGCAGTTGTATTAAACGATGTCGCAAGCGATGAGGAAGACGGCTGTGAGTGATATGACACTGATCACAGGTCAACTGCCCGCTTTAGATCCAGACGGCCATCTGGCTGATCATCAACAGTGGTCAGTCAAGGTCGCGCAGCAGATGGCCGCGCAAGACCAACTGATCTTAGGCGAGGATCAATTGCGGGTGTTGCTGGCGGTACGTGAATTTTATGCACGTTTTTCGCATGTACCGGCGACGCGGCCTTTGATTCGTTATGTGATGCAGCAGCTTGGCCCTGAGTATAATAATGCACGTTTAATGGCTGACTTTCAGACCGGTTTGGTCGCGCGGACGCTGGCACGTTTGGCGGGATTACCAAAGCCGCCGAATTGTTTGTAGCGGTGGATTAGCGGGTTATTTGGTCAGATATTTGCGCGTTTAAGCAAAATATAAGGAATGACAAATGAAAACCATTAAACACCAAATTGAAATAAAGCAGAATCAGGCTGATGTTTTTGACTTAACTCAAGACTACTCAAAGCGCCTCGAATGGGATACCTATCTATCCGAAGCCTACTTACTAGGCGGCGCAAAGACTGCTGATGTGGGTGTAGATTCTTTATGCAAAAATAAATCTGGTTCGATCATGATTTCTAGATACATTTCATTTAACAGGCCCAATGTTGCTGCTGTGACCCTGGTAAAAGGTCCATTTATCCTCAGCCGATTTAGTGGTGCATGGAATATTAAAAGAATAGATGATATGAAATATTTATTAATTTTCACTTATCACTTTGAATTAAAAGGTGGTTTTTTTGGCAAAATCCTCCTACCAATCGTCACCTACCTATTTTCAAAAGATATGAAAAAAAGACTGATCTCAATAAAAAGTTACATCGAAAATAAAAACAAGTAAATCAAAAATAGTTTTCAATAAGCGGGCTTTGATCAGCCATCATGCAATGCTGCCATTGAGTATCTGGGCAAAAAATACAGCCTTAAATCATGTCTGCATGATTACTTTCTATTCGGTATTTAGCTCAAGACTGCGTGTATATTGAAACCCGCTAACAGCGTCCCGAACAGCAGGGAAATCTCAAGGTTGGTAAAAATGCACTCGACTCTGTCATTGTATGGTTCATTCACATCACAAGCTTACAACATCAAGAAACCCATAGTACGAGAAACATTCAGCATCTCTCCAGAATGCTCTACACCTAAAAAATTCTGACGACAAACAATCTATTTCAAAACATGACGATCCATAAAAAAACGCCCAATGACATGCATTAGGCGTTTTTAAATCTCTGCTTAGTCAGTGGCTAGCGCATCGCCAAGATTAAGCCTCAAACGGGTGGCGTAGCACGATGGTTTCTTCACGGCCTGGTCCTGTCGAAATAATATCGACTGGGCAACCAACCAACTCAGCAATCCGCTGAATATAGGCTTGGGCATTGTGTGGCAAGTCTTGTACTTGGGTCGCACCGATGGTGCTATCAGACCAACCCGCCAAGGTCTCGTAGACTGGCTTGACGTTGTCAAATGCCACGGCATCGCTCGCACCCGCACAGCCGCCATCTTGAGCAGTATCGGTTTGCTCATAGGCCACACACACGTTGATCTCATCGAGACCGTCGAGCACGTCTAATTTGGTTAGGCATAAGCCACTGATCGAGTTAATCTCGACCGCACGGCGCAGCGCCACGGCATCAAACCAGCCACAACGACGTTGGCGGCCTGTGGTTGCACCAAACTCATGGCCTTTGACGCCCAAATGTTTGCCAATTTCACAGCCTGTATCTTCGGCAGCGTTGTACGGCAGTTCGGTTGGGAACGGGCCACTACCCACGCGAGTGGTATAGGCTTTGGTAATGCCCAGCACATAATCCAAATACAATGGGCCAACGCCAGAACCTGTGCTCACGCCACCGGCGGTGGTGTTGCTACTGGTCACAAACGGATAAGTGCCATGATCGATATCGAGTAGCGAGCCTTGCGCACCTTCAAACATCAGGTTGTCACCGTTACGGCGATGCTCATGCAACAGGCCAGTCACGTCAGCCATCATGCCTTTAAGCGCGTCACGCCATTCGACGGTCAAGGCCAAGACAGTATCAAAATCAACTGCTTCAACCTTGTAGTATTCGGTCAAACGGAAGTTGTGATAATCCAGCACATCACGCAGACGTTGCTCAAACGCTTCACCGCCACGGATCAGCTCGGCCACACGCAAACCACGACGGGCGACTTTGTCTTCGTAGGCAGGGCCAATGCCACGGCCAGTCGTGCCGATTTTGGCATTGCCACGTTTGATTTCACGCGCCTGATCCAAGGCCACGTGGCACGGGAGAATCAATGGGCAGTTTGGCGAAATCCGCAGACGCTCGCGCACAGGGACGCCGCTCGCCTCAAGGGTTTTCATTTCTTTGAGCAATGCATCTGGTGCCAGTACTACACCATTACCGATCAAGCACTGCACGCCTTCACGCAAAATCCCTGATGGAATCAGATGCAAGACGGTTTTTTGACCTGCCACTACCAATGTATGACCGGCATTGTGGCCACCTTGAAAGCGAACCACCGCAGCGGCTTGATCGGTCAATAGATCGACGATCTTGCCTTTGCCTTCATCGCCCCATTGCGTGCCGAGCACGACAACATTCTTACCCATAGTGGTCTATTCCCCGTTCAAGTGGTGGACAGTGGCACAATCTGCCAACCGTCTACCTGTTGCATCAATCGATGGCTGACGCGTGCATCACACACGTCCTGTTCGTCTAGTGCCTGAATCACCACATGACCGGCACGGCGTGCCTGCCCAATGGCATCTTGCAAATCTGCTTGGCGGCCCATCGGGGCTGCAATAACTTGTTGCGGCAAAGTGGCACGCGTTTGGCCACTGGCCAGCACATATAAATCGCAACTAAATCCTGTCGCCGGACGCGTACGCCCAAAGGCCGTGCCAATGCCGTCGTAGCGTCCACCCTGCGCAACAGGCATGGCATGATTGGGCACATAAGCCGCAAACACCAAGCCGGTATGGTAGTGATAGCCCCGCAACTCGGCAGCATCCACACTGACCTGACAGGCAGGCCAAACATGCCGAACATGTGCTAAAGCCTGACCTAGCGTAGCAATGGCGTGCATCAGCTCGTCATCGGCACGCGCGGTATCCGACAGCGCTTGGCTAAAAGCATCAAGATCTTGTGCCAAACGCCCTAAAGCCAAAAAGTCTGCCCCATGCGCGACCGACTCACAATAGGCCATCAGCTCTGGCATGGCTTTACGCTGATAAATATCAAACAGTTGGCTTTCTTCTAAGGCGGTTAATTGTGCCAAGCGAGACAACGCACCAAAAATCTGCACATGACCCAAATCCACATGCAAACCCTTGGCCTGACCGGCATCGTGCAAGGTGCCCATCATCAGATCAATCATCTCAAGGTCAGCCGCCAAGCTACTGGCACCAAACAATTCCGCACCCAACTGCAATGGCGAACGAGAAGCCGACAGTCCTTGTGCTGAGGTATGCAAGACCGTTGCGGCATAGCAATAGCGCGCCACGCAGGTTTGTGGACGTACGTGTGCATCGATACGCGCCACTTGCGGCGTAATATCGGCACGTACACCCATCAAGCGTCCAGAAATCTGATCAACCATCTTAAAGGTGACCAAATCCAGATCACTATTATCGGCAATCAGTAGCGATTCAACATATTCGATAAACGGGGTATAGACCAATTCATAGCCCCGCAATGCCAAACGATCCAGCAAGCGACGGCGCAACTGTTCGAGCGTTTGCGCTTGTGCTGGTAAGACATCCGCCACCCCATCGGGCAGCAACCAAGTTTCGGCAGCCGGCATCTTGATGATCTGATCCCATGTGTAAAGCGCCGGAATTCCGGCTGGACAGTGCGAACGATGCACAAAAAAAATCGGGGAATCCCCGACACGCGGCGAATTCTAACATGACCGTGCGCGCTGTGCATCCTGCAAACACCATGCAAAACACGCATTGATGCTTGTCTGTCGCGCCAAGGCTGTTTAGTCTTTAGCTTATCTTGTGTGTGAACTTGAGTCCGTTATGTCGCTGCATCCCGTTCCGACCGATAACATCCGCAACGTCCTTGGCGAACGTTTGGCCAGTTGCTGCTTTGATCCATTGACTGGTTATTATCGCGATGGGTTTTGTCATACTGGTCCACACGATTTAGGCCAGCATACGGTCTGTGTGCAAATGACCGCCGAATTTTTAAATTTTTCGCAAAGTGTTGGCAATGACCTGATCACGCCACTGCCCCAGTTTGGCTTTGCTGGCTTACAACCCGGTGATTTTTGGTGTATTTGCGTGACCCGTTGGAAACAAGCCTTAGATGCGGGCTTTGCTGCACCGATCAAACTCGCCTCCTGTCACGAAGCGGCTTTAGACTACGTCACCCTTGACGAGCTGCGCCGCCATGCCATTTAACCCAACAGGCCCACGCCGCCGTTTAATTTTGGCCTCCACCTCACAAACGCGGCGAGACTTGTTACAACGGCTGGCATTGGATTTTGAATGTATTCCCTCAGACATTAACGAAGACCCCGTCACAGGCGAAAGCGCGACCAGTCTGGCACTGCGGTTAGCACGCGAAAAAGCCGAGACTATCGCCATACAACATCCCAATGACTGGGTGATCGGCTCAGACCAAGTGGCCATGTTAGATGGTCAAGCGTTAGGCAAGCCGATGACAGTCGAAAATGCCCATGCACAACTGACCCAATGTGCGGGCAGAACCGTGCGCTTTGAAACAGCAGTTAGCCTGCAATGCTATGCGCTGCAATACGAAGACACCCAAATCGTGCCTTTTTCGGTCACCTTTCGCAGCCTAACCGATGATGAAATCAGCCGCTACATTGAGCGCGAGCAACCGCTGTTTTGTGCGGGTAGCTTTAAGTGTGAGAGCTTGGGCATTAGCCTGTTTTCACATTTACATGGCGAAGATCAAACCGCCCTGATGGGTCTACCGCTACTGGTGCTGTGCAATATGCTACGGCGTGTTGGTCTGCAACTGCCTTAAACGACACAGCAGATCATCCAAACAATCCTATAGAAGCGCCCCGTCTACGCGCAAAATCCGCCATAATAGCCCCCGACTTTTAGATTCTCTTTTTGCCTACTGGAGCACGCTGCATGTCCAACACCACATTGCATCAATACCTGCAAGATCGCCGTCAGCAACTCAATGTCCTGACTCCAGACCTCGCCCAACTGATTGAGCAAGTGGCTGGTTCATGTGTTGACATCAGCACCGCACTGCATCAAGGCGCATTGGCTGGTATTTTGGGTAGTGCCGACAGCGACAACGTGCAAGGCGAAGTACAAAAAAAGCTAGATGTTTTGTCCAATGACATGCTGATCGACGCCGTGCTCAAAGGGGGCAAAACCGCTGCGATGGCCTCCGAAGAAATGGATGAACTGATCCCTGCCAACGCTGACGGCAAATACTTATTGATGTTTGATCCACTGGATGGCTCCAGCAACATTGATGTCAACATGAGTGTCGGGACCATCTTTTCGATCCTGCCTTACTCGGGCAATGGCACAGTACAAACCAGCGACTTTTTTCAGTCTGGTGATCAACAAGTCGCTGCGGGTTATGCCCTGTATGGCCCGTCGACCCTATTGGTGCTGACGCTCGGTGCTGGTGTTGATGTGTTTACCTTAGATCGTGAGCAAGGTGTGTTTATTCTGACCGCCGAGCAACTGACTGTGCCCGCAGACACTCAAGAATTTGCCATTAACATGTCCAACCAACGTCACTGGGAAGCACCCGTCAAGCAATACATTGACGAATGTCTAGCAGGCAAAACTGGCGTGCGTGGCAAAGACTTTAATATGCGCTGGGTCGCCTCAATGGTTGGCGATGTGCATCGCATCTTGACCCGTGGTGGTGTGTTTATGTATCCCTATGACCTCAAAGATCCGAGCAAAGCCGGCCGTCTACGCTTGATGTACGAAGCCAACCCCATGAGCATGATCATCGAACAAGCGGGTGGCGCAGCCCATACCGGTCGCGGACGGATTGCCGAGGTTGCCCCCAACGGGTTACATCAACGCGTGCCTGTCGTACTTGGCTCACGCAATGAAGTAGAGCGAGTCACGGCCTACCATCAGGCCCATGACCACACAAAAACACCGGCTAGTCATGGTTAATCGGTCTTGAAAGCACCTTTACACATTAGCTCTGCCGACAATTCACGCCTCAAGCAATTGCGTGGATTGATTGAGCAAGCCAATCTGCGACGCAAAACTGGCCTAATGGTGTTAGAAGGCATTCATTTATTGGATGCCTATCAACAGACCAATCAAGTGCCACAATATGTCTGCACCACTGACACGACCTTGGTTCATCCTGAAGTCATCACCTTACTTAATGGCTGGCCCGATGTATTGGTGGTGGTCGTGCCGGATGCATTGTACAAAGACATGCGTACGCTTGGGCCGGGTGTGGACATTATGGCGGTGGCCGAGCAGCCAAGCTGCGCCTTGCCTGAGCAATGGCATGAGGACGTGCTGATTTTGGAATCAGTGCAAGATTCCGGTAATGTCGGCACGCTACTACGTACTGCCGCCGCTGCGGGCATCAAACATGTGCTGTGTACCACAGGCACAGCATCAGTCTGGTCACCACGGGTATTACGTGCGGGTATGGGCGCACAGTTTGGCTTGTCTATCCACGAGCAACTGAGCATTGATGACATTCTACCCAAACTATCCGTTCCACTATATGCCACTAGCTCACACGTCAGCACCTCACTGTATGGTCTAGACCTATCAAAACCCATCGCATGGCTAATGGGCAACGAAGGTCAAGGGGCTAGCCAGACTGCATTGGCTCATGCCCAAGGCGTCACCATCCCTCAACCCGGTGGCCAAGAGTCGTTAAACGTGGCCATTGCAGGTGCAATTTGTATATTTGAAATGGTCCGACAACGCCTCTAGTCACTGAAGACTGTCTCCGATAAGCACAAAAAAACCGGCTACTAAAGCCGGTTTTTTACTTTGCAAGATAAAGACGACTATCGAAATAGCAATTAATCGTTTGCATGCACTTTGGCATAGTGTGCAATGGCTTTACGCTCATCACTATTAGCCGTTTGCCATAACGTCTTAAAGGTATTCATGACAGTTGGTGGCTCCACACTCGGTTGAGTCACCGCATCACTCAAGCCACCTAACACGCGATTAATTCCAGCAAGCAATGAAGGATTTTGGCTTTGTTGACCATTAACCTCAAGCAATGCTTGGCCTTGTGCATCCATTAAACGCAGAGTTGGCGACTTGGCATACTGCAATGCTTGCTGATGGCTGCTGGGCGCACCCACCAAATCAAGCTGATAATGCTGTTGATCCATTAACACCGGCATCGCCATCTGTATGGATGCCGACTTTACGATGTCATGATCATCCGCACTCACATCGTACAAACGCTCAAAACGTGCCGCAATCACATGCTCACCAGCAGGCAAGACATAATGCGTTTGACGCGGTGAGAACAAGCCAAGGCTCAGCTCCCGACCATCAATCGCGGTGACCACCACACCATCGCCTAGATTGAGTACGGCATCTGCGTGACTCAATCCAGACAAACCAATCAACAATGTGCCAACAAGGCAATGACTCAACGCGTTCAACTAGCGACCTACTCCACGTAGATAGCGACGACGCGACAGCATCATCCCCACCAATCCAAACAGACCCAACACACCCAACGATCCACCACCCACGGTATTACCGTTACGCGTGTCTTCTGTCGTCGTTGCCGTGTTGATGATTTTGACCTCAGCTGTATTTGATACAACTTTGTCATTATCTAACACGACATATGTGAAGGAATCATTAAATGGCGAGTACAAATTGTTGGATGTGTAAGTTGCCTTGCCACCATAACAAATGTTTTCGACCTGTGTCGTTGAGTTGTCTGGGCAATAACCTTGACGCTCAAATGTCAGCCTACCTTGAGTTGGCGCTTCGATAATACGAATATTAACGTTTTGCTCTGGTGTGCCAAACGGCTGAGTATAGAACTGATAGTAAGCAGGAACTTTTACCATGTTGCCATTGGCATCTGCCTTCATCCGATAAATCGGCTGACCATTGGCATCTAGTTTGTCCTTACCATCGGCATCTTGTTCTGTGAGATAGAACTGCTTACCACTGGCATCCAATGGAATGCCTTGTGGCCCATCACCTTCATCCGACGCGTAATCTAACAGATTAAAGCTGAGCGTTTTTTGACCATACTTTAAGACAAACTCTGCATCTTCCACAATCGGCTTAATATTCACAATTGCAGATTGCGCATAAGAGGTCGATGTTACGATCTTGCCGGTGCTATCGGTATAGCTAATGGTATATTCACAACGCTCAACAAAACCGCTCAAGGTTTTTTTGAAGTCTTTACGGCGGATTCCAATACTACCCAGCGTCGAATTCCACGTACACTCAACATTCTCCGGATTTGTTCCTACAGTCACACCGGAAGTATCGGTAATTTCTGTACCGGTCCCTAGTGATTTTGTCGTGACGGTATACTTACCAGTCTTGGCTGGTAATAATGGAATGATGCTACTGGCATACCCATTACTTGCAATTTGCTGCTCATATGGCAAGTCATTATCAAATATCGAAATATAAGCGGTGCGATATTTAAACACCTTTTTATATTCAGCTTGATACTCTGCAAGATCTGCCTCCAAACGCTTAAGGGTCTTTTGATCCTCTGCACTTAAATCTGCACGCTCTTCATCAGTAATGGTAGTGACTTCGCGATCAAGCGTGCCCTTATACGACTCATTTGGCGCGGGCGCCTCAACATTTGCGGTCAACTGGCCTAACTCTAATGCCCCTATATCACAGGCTTCACCACTGGAGCGATTCACACCACGTTGATCAGTATCACCACATTGCCCATCATCACCTCCTTTATCAATGATTGATAATGAGCCTCCTGACTTAGGCAAATAACCATTTAAAAAACCACCATAATTAGCCAATGGATGCAACACTTCTGAAAGCACTGTACCGTTGGCATGGATGATTAGGTCTTCATTTGCGTTATTGCTTAATGGCGGAATCTGACAAGATTCAGCAGCACTCGTTCCACCCACCAGCAAATAACTATAGTTAAAGTTATTAATGTCTGCTAAAGCTTGATTACCGTTGTAAGCGCAGTCTTTGCCAGAATTAAAAGCCAATATACTATTGGAAAATACAAAGGTTCCTTGATCACCATATAATAGTGCACTCGGACTATTGTTTTCGACCAACGTCATACCAACCGCTGCAATGACTGCACCTGTTGATAGACGAGTCCCTTTACCATCATCTAACACGCGAATCACAGCAGCAGTTGTACCCGTTGATGTGGTGTTCTTTGCTATCGTGATGCCTGTAATATCGACAGAAGGGATTCCGCATAGATCAACAATACTTTGGCTACTGCTGCTGCCATTATTAATCATGCTGACACGATCTAATGTCACACTGCGACTATTGAGTTTAAGGTTATCCAAACAACTCATGCCAACCACAGCAGCACCAGCGCCTGCGCTATTACCACTAAGCAAGCTATTGGTTAAGGTCAAGTTAGAGCCTGTCCCTTCCAAATAGATCGCACCGCCATTGCGACTAGCCGTTGCATTATACAATTCAACTTCTGACAGATTGATACTAGATCCCGCTCGAATCGCTCCACCATCTTCGGCGGTGCCACCTTTTAAAATCAAGGCATTCATGGTCACTGGTGCACGTGTCACGCCTGTATTGAGGATTCGTGCATTCGCGGCAGCAGTGATGGTAGATTTAAGCGCTTGACGCTGTGGGTAATCGCCCGTGATGTAATCACGCACGTTAGCATCTAAGCGCAAAGCACCTTGAATGGTTACCTCAACCTTGGGTGTAAGTTCACCACGCGTCAACGTGTATTGACCTGCTTCAAGCTGAATCACATCTCGGACTGAGCGCTTACCTGCGTCACAACCACCATAAGCAGCGCTTAAGTCCGATGCCTTAATGGCCTCACGCAGAGAACAAGCTGAGGCATTTTCGCCATCTTCATCATCGAAAGTATTCACTTCGATAGTCGCTGCATATGCGTTTGCCATTAAACCGCAAACCATAACAGATAAAAGTGTGCGACGAATAACCATTACGAACGTACTCCTTTCGCGCGACGACGCATCCATGCCAAGCCCATAAGGCCAAACAATCCGAGCAGACTGGTACTACCGCCTGATAGATTTACTTTTTTGTTTTCAAAATTACCTTGCGGCGGCTCTTGTACAATCGTGGTTTCAATATTGATCGTTTGATCATTGATACCATCAGAAAAACGACTGGTGGTGGTGGTCACATCATAGCTAAAACGCTCAAAACCATGGAAGTTGGTTAATGGCGTATAAGTAATACTGTTATCTGCATTGAGCGTAAACGTACCTTTTGCTGGTGCTTTACTAAATTTTAGACAACCATCTTGCCATGTGCCATCTGGTGGAGTGACATCAGGATAAAGCTGTGCACAACTGGCAGCAGGCATCATCTCGCCATCACCTAATACATCAGTTAAATCTAGATTTGCGGTTTCACCATAGACAATGTCTTGGCCATTTTTTTGAATATCGCCATTAATGACCAACTCAATCGCACCAATATCACACAACTCTCGAACCAAGCCACGCTGATCTGAACCACTACAGTTCAGGGCTTGGGCGATACTGCTGAGGTTACGACCTTTGTTAACAATAGGTGACTCTAACAAAGACTGATAATCGGACAGCAAGCGAGGCTTCATAAAGGCCAGAAAATCACTCGCACCCGCACGCATTGGACATAATAGACCATAGGCAGGTGGTTTATCACAAACACCATCGTTATTGGCATCTGCAATTAATAGCTCATTACCGGCATTACTGAGTCTTTTCATTGAAAATAAATGTGTGCTCAGTGCCGAATCACAGCCAGAAATATACAGACTATTATTTAAATAGGACTCATCTCTGGCAGAAAAAGTGCAATCTGCGCCTTGGTTTCCAGCCACAATACTGTTGGCTAAATTGGCAGCACCCGCCGAATCAAAATAAACACCGCCTTTATTGCCCACAATCGTTGACGCATTAATTGACATATTACGCACGAGGTTGAGCGCGTATGCTTCATTTTCTACAAACGTGCTGTTGAGCACCTGCGTCACTCGGGCAGCGGTTAACTGTGACGAACTTGCACCTTGCTCTGATAAAAACACCACCGAGGCCATCGCATCTGCAGCAGTGCCTAATGTGTTTTTACGGAACAATGTACTGCCTAAGATCATGCTGGGTGATGCCATAAAAATCGCCGCGCCATTTTGGTCGGCCTTATTCTCACGAAACTCGACGTTAGTCGCCGTAATCTTGGCATCTAATGATGAGCTATAAATCGCACCACCATTTTTGGCATAGCCACCGCTCATCCGCATTTTATTAAACGACAAGTTTTCGTTACTAATGATCAAGCCACCATTGTCAGCGCAAGGCGTGGTTCTTGTTCCGTCTGCATTACACCCTTGCAGATTCACCTGATCAAAAGAGACAGAAATGATTGCATCATCAGGCTGTATTTTAAACATGCCGTCTTGGGCAATCATACGAATAATAGGATTATTAAGCCCTTGATCATCATTAATATCATCAAGAGAGGCACTGCGAATGGTTAAGCCTTTGTTAATGTCAATACGCGAACTAAGATCGTAAATTTTACTTGCTTCAAGCTCAATCACATTGCTATAGGGCTCTTGCTCGTCATCGACCACGAGCTTATTTTCTAAGATAGGCTTGCCATCTGCATCAGTCAGTAACACACCATCCTTATCTACTTTTTGTACATCTTTACGGGTGGTTTTATTCACCCCACAACCACCGAAGCCATTGCGATAGGGGTCGGTGGTAACTTCGCTGACTGTATTGAGTTTGCCGCTATTAATCAGCGCAATCGCCTCACGCAACGAGCATGCATCCGGATTGGTGCCGTTCTCATCTTCAGTGGTGGTGACGATTAAATTTGCACTGTAGGCGTGGCCGGCCATACAAAGTAGACTCAGGCCGATCGTACGCTTGAGCATAAACGCTGACTCCTTGGGTGTGGCGTTGTTGTTTTGCAATAGCCAACAACTGACCCTAAACGTAGTCAGCTTCCGTGGCAGTATCGTAATGTGGCACACCTGTCCCTGTCAGACAAGCGCTTTTAGCCCAGTGCCGCTTGCTCACCAATTAAAGCAATGGCTTGGCGAATCAAATGCGCTGAGGGCTTACGCCGATGGCCTTTAAACAAATCTTCGACCTGTCCGAGCGTCTTGAGCATCAAACCCGGTTGATGTGGCCCTTGGTGCAGCAAGTGTTCGACAATCTGTGGCTCAAAATACCAGCCCCTGCGACGCAATACGGCATCTAACAGGGCGCGACGATCTTCAAAGTGATCGCCATTGGGCAAGCTAAAGCTGGCTGCTTGGGCCAAGCGCGACATCAAATCACGTAATTCTAAATCAAGCTCAGATGCAGGCATCCGCGAGGCAAAAATCAACTTTCCCTGCCCATCTGCGCTCCGATTAATCAAATGAAAAATAGCTTCTTGCCAATGCGTCACCCCACGCACCGCTTCCAAATCATCTAAAGCAACCAAGTCAAAGGACTCAAGTGCTGCCAGTGCTTCAGTGGGCGCATCCAGCAACTCAATCAAAGACACCTGTATTGCCGAGCGGTTCATGTCTTGATACGACTCACAAATTGCCGATAGCAAATGTGATTTACCGGTATCTGCAACGCCATGCACGTATAAGCGATCAATCAAACCAGCATGTAACTGACGAACTGCATCAATAATGGGCACCCAACCAGGGCCAGCAAAGTCACCAATCTGAGCATCTGGCCGCGATTCTATACTGAGGCTGAGTTGTCGCATCATGGCTGGTCTGCCGGTTTGTCCACAAGAATAACCCCCTCTGCTGAGTTGGTCGTCTCTAGCTGCTGTTGATCAACACTGGCCGCAGCAGGCTGCAATTGATAAAAACCACTGCGCGCATAAGTGTGATGCGCATGGCGTAAAAGCACAACCAAAATCGCAGCGACCGGCAGGGCCAATAACATGCCCACAAAACCAAACAACTGAGCACCCGCCATAATCGAAAAAATGACGGCTACGGGTGACAGACCAATTTTATCACCGAGTAAAAACGGCTGTAAAATATAGCCCTCGACCATCTGACCAATGAAAAAAACCAAGCCAACCAAGCCAATCTGTACCCAGTTCATACCAAACTGAAATAACGTTGCCACAACCGCCGCAATCAATCCTACCGCAAAACCCAGATACGGAATAATACTGGCTAATCCAGCCACCAAACCAATAATCAGACCAACACGCACACCGATCAGTTGCAAGCCCACGGCGTAAACTGCGCCCAACAAAATCATCACCAGTAACTGACCTTTGATAAAGGCACCAAGCACTTCATTACACTCGCGTATAATGGTCATTGTGGTGGGTTCGATACGGCGAGGCAATAACAACCGTAGACGAGCCAACATGCCTCGCCAATCTAGCAAAAAGTAAAAAGAGACGATTGGAACCAATACAACCAAACCCGCAATATTTAAAATTCCAAGTCCAGATCTGGCCAATGAAGCGAGCAATTCTTGAGCAGTACCCGTGTTATAGTTGGTCTGCAAATATTGCACCATCCAGTCTGACACTAACGTTGCGTCCAAATTGGCCACACGTACGTTTAAGTTTTGCCGTAGCCATGGACGTACTGAGCTATTAATCCATGCGATTGCATCTGGAATATGGGCCTTAGCAAACACCATTTGCTCCCAGAGCAAAGGCGCTAACACCCAAGTTGCGGCCAACACAGCCGCGCCCATGACCAAAAACACCAATAAAATGCACACCCAGCGTGGCAGATCGCCATAGCGCATTAGTTTTTCGACCAACGGATTGAGCAAATAAGCGACAATAAACGCAGCGATAAACGGTGCAAGAACCGGTTGCAACAGCCAAACCATCCAGCCCACAAAGCCTAGCATTGCCAGCACGGCCAGTCGCCGCATTAGTGGATCGTTCAAGCCATATCCTCCGCAATCAATGGCGCTCGTAAGTCAAGCGAAATCAACATACGCATTTTAATGCACGAATGCCATAGGCGAACGGTATATTCCGGTTATAATCACCGGCCTTAGCGGAGACCCGACCTATGACCACCCCGACTTCTTCCCCCAACACCTCGCTGTCTTATAAAGATGCTGGCGTCGATATCGAGGCTGGCGATCATCTGGTCGAACGGATTAAATCCGTTGCCAAACGCACCATGCGTCCCGAAGTGATGGGCGGCTTGGGTGGCTTTGGCGCCCTATGCAAAATCCCAAAAGGCTATGACGAGCCAGTATTGGTCTCTGGCACTGATGGCGTTGGCACCAAGCTCAAATTGGCATTGGCCTTAAACCGTCATGACACCATCGGTATCGACCTTGTTGGTATGTGTGTCAACGACCTATTGGTTTGTGGTGCTGAGCCGCTGTTTTTCTTGGACTACTACGCCACTGGCCACCTGAATGTCGACGTTGCAGCAAATGTTGTGACCGGCATTGGCGAAGGCTGTATCCAAGCAGGTTGTGCGCTGGTCGGTGGTGAAACCGCCGAAATGCCTGGTATGTACGAAGGCGAAGACTATGACTTGGCTGGCTTTTCGGTCGGCGTGGTTGAGCACAGCAAGATCATTGATGGCAGTAAAGTCGCAGCAGGTGATGTCCTGATTGGTTTGGCCTCCAATGGCGCACACTCCAATGGCTACTCCCTGATTCGCAAAATCATTGAGGTTCGTGGGATTGATCTTGCCAGCGAGATTGATGGCCAACCACTGGCCGATGTGGTGATGACACCGACCCGTATCTACGTCAAACCGATTTTGAGCTTGGCCAAAAAAATCGACTTGCATGCCATGGCTCATATTACCGGCGGCGGGTTACCGGGTAATCTGCCACGCGTTTTGCCGGATGGTATGCGCGCTAATGTGAACACCCAATCATGGCAATGGCCTGCCCTGTTCCAATGGCTACAGCAACAAGGCAATGTTGATACCTATGAGATGTATCGCACCTTTAATTGTGGCGTTGGCATGGTATTGGTCGTGTCTGCCGATGATGTCGACACAGCGCTGAGTGAATTGGCGGCGGCTGGCGAAACAGCATGGGTCATGGGGCAGATCGAAGCAGATGACACCTCAACACGGGACGCAAATGACCAAACCCGAGTGGTGTTGGCTTGATTCGTATTGCGGTCTTAGCATCTGGTCATGGGAGTAATTTGCAGGCATTGATCAATGCCTGCAATACGGGCGTTATTCGTGGCTCGATTGTCGGTCTGCTGACCAATCGACCAGATGCCTATGCCATTACTCGTGCGCAACAAGCCAACATTCGTCATGTGGTGATTAATCATCAAGACTATGCCAATCGTGAAGTGTTTGAAGCAGACTTGATCAGCACGCTCAATGGCTGGCAACCTGACTTGATCGTGCTGGCAGGCTTTATGCGGGTATTGACCGAGAGTTTTGTCACGCGGTTTAGTGGCCAAATTATCAATATTCACCCGTCATTACTGCCTGCGTATAAAGGGCTCAACACCCATCATCGCGTACTGACAGCCGGTGAGCAACTGCATGGTTGCTCAGTGCACTTTGTCACCCCAGAACTCGATTCGGGTGCAGTGATTGCCCAAGCCTTGTTGACGGTTGATTTGGACGAAACCGCAGAACAACTGGCCACTCGGATTCATCAGTTAGAACATCAACTGTATCCGCGCATTGTCAGTTGGATTGCAGCAGGTCGGGTCGCGTTATTGGGTAATCGAGTCTATCTGGATGGTCAGCCCATGACCCATCCGATTCGTTTTTGGCAACACGGCTAACCATCCGCCACTGGCCATGCCCTACCGATCTCGTTCATGATGATAACTATCTGATCAAGATCGGTACTGCCAGATGTCTTTTGCCTTCACACACTCAGCAATAACAACCCTCTGTTTACTGGGTCTATCATGGTCTAGTGATAGCCATGCGCGTGATCAACCACCACCAGAAGCCGCCTCAGGTCTCAAGCCAGTCCAGATTATTCACAGCCCAACGCAACGCGGCCAAAGTGGGATCTGCGTTACAGCCAATCCAGATGCAACCCAAGCCTGTCTACAACAACTGCAAGCCGGTGGCAGTGCCGCCGATGGTGCATTGGCTGCGGCATGGATGTTGGGTTTGGTCGAGCCACAATCGTCTGGTTTAGGCGGTGGTGGGTATCTGGTTTATTTTGATGGCAAGCATGTCATTAACCTAGATGGTCGAGAAACTGCACCACAGTTAGCGTTATCCAATCGGTTTTTGCGACCCAATGGTCAACCGCTCGGATTTCGCGAAGCAGTTGTTTCTGGCTTATCTGTGGGCACGCCCAGCATGGTGGCACTGATGCAAGAAATGCATCGTCGCTTTGGTCAACGCCCTTGGGCTAGTAGCCTGCAACCGGCGATTGCTATGGCCAAAAATGGCTTTGCGGTTGGCCCTCGCTTACACCAATTATTAAGGCTTGATCAACAACTCGCTCAATCCTCCGCTGCCGAGTATTTTTATCCCAATGGACAAGCCTTGGCTGTGGGCGCACGCCGAACCAATCCCGCCTATGCCCAAACGCTGTCGCAGATTGCCCAACACGGCAGCACGGTGTTCTACCAAGGATCGTTAGCCGCCAACATCAGTAGCGCCATTCAAGCACATAACGGTGATTTAACTATTGAAGATCTGGCTCGTTATCAAGTCACTACCCATCCGGCACTATGCCAAACACTTACTTCCTATCAGGTCTGCGGCATGGGGCCATCGTCGTCTGGTGGCATCGCTGTTTTACAAAGTTTAGCGATGTTGCAAGGACAATATACTGATAATGCCATTACAAATATGACCCGTTTGACCAACGCTGAACGCCTCGCCTTTGCTGATCGTGATGCTTATCTGGCAGATGATCAATTTGTTAATGTCCCCACACCTGCTCTACTTGATCCAAATTACCTCAAGCAACGGCAAAGACTGGCCATTGGACCTCGCTTAAATCAGGTCCAAGCGGGATTAATCCAACGCGCCCCATCAGGTGAAGGGATTGATGCGCCGAATACCACGCACATTAGCGTGGTGGATGCACAAGGCCGAGCAGCGAGTATGACACTGTCGATTGAGAGCGCCTTTGGCTCACGGATTTGGATCAAATCGGGTGGGTTTTTGCTCAACAATGAACTGACCGATTTTTCCTTTGTGCCACAAAAAAACGACCAACAAGTTGCCAATCGGGTACAAGCAGGCAAACGTCCCCGTTCTAGTATGAGCCCAACCTTGATCTTGAATGTACAAGGCAAACAGGTCGATGGCGTGCTCGGCTCACCCGGTGGCAGCCAAATTATTGGTTATGTGGTGCAAGCCGCTTGGGGCTTGATCAATGGCCAAACGGTGCGTGATGTGCTGGAACAGCCACATGTGCTACGTCGTGGTGATGACACCGAACTGGAGCAAGGTCGCTTTAGCGATGAGCAAAAACAAGCCCTGATTGACGCGGGGCATAGCCTCAAAGAAGGCGAAATGACCAGTGGCTTGGCCGTGATTTGGCGACAAAATGATCGCTTTGTTGCAGGCGCTGATCCACGCCGTGAAGGTACAGCACTTGCGGTTCATCCTTTACCCATGGAATAAATCAGGTGAGCCAGACACAAAAAAGCCCTGATCACTCAGGGCTTTTTGTTGAATCAAGCAGCAGATTAGATCTTGCTGGTCAATTCTGGCACGAGGGTAAACAGATCGCCTTCTAGGAAGTAATCTGCAACCGACGCGATTGGTGCTTCTGGGTCTTTGTTGATGGCAACAATGACTTTAGAGTCTTTCATACCAGCCAAATGCTGGATTGCACCGGAGATACCGACCGCAATGTACAGCTCTGGTGCAACGATCTTGCCGGTTCGACCAACCTGCATGTCGTTTGGTACAAAGCCTGCGTCAACGGCGGCGCGTGATGCACCCATCGCTGCACCAAGCTTGTCGACCAATGGCACCAACACTTTGTCGAAGTTGTCGCCATTGCCCATACCACGGCCACCGGAGACAACGATCTTGGCAGCAGTCAGTTCTGGACGGTCAGACTTGGCCAGCTCTTCGCCAACGAAGCTAGACTTGCCAGCATCTTCAACATCAGAGATCGCTTCGATTGCAGCAGAACCGCCTTCGGCAGCAGCAGCGTCAAAACCAGTACCACGAACGGTGATGATTTTGATGGCTTCGCTGGTTTGAACAGTCGCAATCGCGTTACCCGCGTAAATTGGACGCTCAAAGGTATCAGCGCTGATGACTTTGGAGATGTCGGAGATCATGCCAACATCTAACAAAGCAGCCACGCGTGGCATGAAGTTTTTGCCGTTGGTGGTCGCAGCAGCCAAAATGTGGCTGTAAGCTTTACCAACATTAGTAACCAACAGACCAACGTTTTCGGCCAGTTGATGTGCATAAGCAGCATTGTCAGCAACCAATACTTTGCTCACGCCTGCAATTTTTGCAGCAGCATCAGCAGCTGCTTGGCAGTTTTCACCAGCAACCAGCACGTGAATATCGCCACCGATTTTTTGCGCAGCAGTAATGACGTTCAGCGTGGCTGACTTCAAGCTTGCGTTATCGTGTTCGGCGTAAACCAGAATACCCATGATCAGATTCCTTATACCGACTGATTAGATGACTTTGGCTTCGTTCTTGAGCTTGTCTACCAGCTCATCGACCGACTTAACCTTGATACCGGCTTTACGCTCGGCTGGTGGCTCAACTTTCAAGGTCTTGACCTTAGCAGTGGTGTCCACGCCATAGTCAGCAGGAGTCTTGGTGTCGAGAGGCTTTTTACGCGCTTTCATGATGTTTGGCAGTGCTGCATAGCGTGGCTCGTTCAGACGCAAGTCTGTGGTCACGATAGCTGGCAATGGCAGGGCAACAGTTTGTGCGCCGCCGTCAACTTCACGCTCAACATTCATGACGCCGTTTTCGACAGTCACTTTAGAGGCGAAGGTGCCTTGACCAACACCCATCAACGCCGCCAGCATTTGGCCGGTTTGGTTATTGTCGTCATCAATGGCTTGCTTGCCTAGCAAAATGATCTGAGGTTGCTCTTGATCAACAATGCCTTTTAGGATTTTGGCCACAGCCAATGAGCCAACAGCATCATCAGTTTGAACCAAAATACCGCGGTCAGCACCTAGTGCCATCGCAGAACGGATTTGTTCTTGGGCAGCAGTAGGACCTACTGAAACCACAACAATCTCAGTCACGACGCCTTTTTCTTTCAGACGAACAGCTTCTTCAACGGCGATTTCGCAGAATGGATTAATCGACATTTTGACGTTAGTCAGGTCGACACCAGTATTATCCGCCTTGACGCGCACTTTGACGTTGTAATCGACAACGCGCTTGACAGCAACAAGAGCCTTCATGGAATCCTCGGCTTTCAGCTATGAAAAAAAGATCATCAACGTGCATGGCGCACGCGAATGTATAAAAGGTGCATTATCTTCCTATCGCAAGCCCACAAGGTCAAGCCGCAATTGACTTTACAGCAGCAAACAAACACAAAACAGCTGCTTTTTTGGCGTTTTTGTCTTGCAAACCGCGAGGTGGGTGCAGTCAATCGTTTTTGTAGATCACTGTCAATGACCATGAACAGGCCAGTCAGCGGTCATTGTGGCAAATCGGTATAAATTTTATTGACAATGATCATTGTCTATTGCAGCCTGTTGATTATCTGCTCGGTCGTTGATGTGGCATGCCATTTTGCCCCATGAGTCAAGCTGACTCCCCCATTAGACGACTGTATCATCTGCAAGGAATCTATGATGAATGCCAAACTGTCACGTCACATTACGGTCCGCCGCGAATCTTTTGATTTCAATCAGTTACCCTTGTATTACTACGCTAACAATCCGTTTATCTCGCATATGTTGACGGCGCTATCGCTGACCTTTCCCAATGGGGAGCGCTTCTTTGTGCATGCCGTGCGCAATGTGCGCGATCAAGTCAAAGATGCCACTTTACAGCATGACGTTTCGGCATTTATTGGCCAAGAAGCCATGCACAGCCATGCACACGAAGACTTTAATGAATTTGCCATTCGGATGGGCTTAGACGTCCAGCCAGTGATTGATTTTGAGCACGAAAAAATCGAAAAACTCAAAGGCTCATTGGGCAAAAAAGAGCAATTGGCGATTACTTGTGCGCTTGAACACTTTACCGCCATCATTGCGCAATATTTACTCGAAAATGATGACTTTCAGCAAGGCTTTCATCCCGAAGCTGCCCGACTTTGGATGTGGCATGCCTTAGAAGAAACCGAGCATAAGGCCGTAGCGTTTGATGTGTATCAAGACGTGTTTGCGGATGATGTGGTGCGTAAACGCATGATGCGAATTGTCACGGTGACGTTTTTGAGCCGGATTACCCAACTGACCTTAAAGCTAGTCATGAAAGATCCTGTTGCACGCAAACAGTGGCGCAAAAACTTAGCAGGTGCGCGCCGGATTGGTCAGTTATTACAGGCATTGGTTCCCGCTTATCTGGACTACTATCGTGATGGCTTCCACCCCAACCAACACGACACCACAGACTTGGCAACGGCATGGAGTGCACGGCTATCCGCTGCTTAAGCCATTAAGTGTGCGGTAAAAAATCTCAGACTAGCTGGGATTTTTTTTGCGCGCCCGTGGATGCGTCTGATCGTACACTTGAGTCAATCGAGCAAAATCTAAATGGGTATAGATTTGTGTAGTGCTAATGCTGGCATGCCCCAACAGCTCTTGTACCGCACGCAAATCCCCACTTCCCGCCAGCAAGTGCGAGGCAAAACAGTGGCGCAATAAATGCGGGTGCAAGTGCTGATCAATCCCCGCACGAATCGCTTGTGCCGTGACGCAGCGTTCAATACTACGACCAGATAAACGCGTCCCACGTTGTTCGCTAATAAACAATGCTTGCTCGTCTCCTTCGATCCATAGCTCACGGTGGGGTAACCAGTCTTGTAAAGCTTGCAGCGCTTTACGACCAATCGGTAGGATGCGTGTTTTACGCCCTTTACCCAGCACCGTGACCAATGCACGCGACAAATCCACATCCGCCATGGATAGCATTGATAACTCGGATAAGCGCAGGCCACTGCTATACAACAACTCCAATATGGCCCGATCACGCACCCAGAGCCGCGCTGCCATTGGATCGCTTGGTGCTGGTTGATCCAACACTTGATTGAGCAATTCAGCGTCCATCATGGCCGGTAAAGGTCGTGCTGGACGCTTGATCTTAAACTGCGCAGTCGGGTTATGGCTTAACACACCTTGCCCCACCAACCAATCGGCAAACTGGCGAATCGCCGATAACTCACGTTGCAAGCTACTCGGTGCAAGGCCATCCCGTTCAATACGCTGACCCGCAAAGCGGCCAATCAACGCACGGTCTAAGCCCGTCCACGCCTCCACGCCCTCATCCCGCAATAATTGAACTAACTGCATGACATCGCGCTGATACGCTTTGAGAGTATGCGCCGAGCGTTGGGCAATGCTTAAGCCCGCCAGCCAACGATCAAGCAGCGTGGTTAAGCCATCTTTATTAGAATCAGACATCAGCATTCACGTTCATGATTGGCATTTGGGTAAGGCGTCGATTAGTCGTTGAGATCGCGAGTATGAATCACCCCTTCAAACACATTGGCCGTTGGCCCTGTCATCCAGACCACATCGCCATCCTGCCAACGAATCGACAATGGACCGCCCGCCAACTCCACGCGAATGTCCTGACCGGCATCCAGCAAGCCACGCCGAATACCACTGACCACCGCAGCACAAGCGCCTGTACCACAGGCCAAGGTTTCACCCGTGCCACGCTCAAACACCCGCAAGCGAATTTGACGACGATTGATCACTTGCATAAAGCCCACATTGACCCGCTTAGGAAAACGCTCATGCGATTCAAGTGCAGGCCCTAGCGTTGCCACATCTGCCGTTTGTACATCGGGTACCACAATCACGGCATGTGGATTGCCCATATTGACCACATCTAGCTCAACAATCTGACCTGCTGCCTGTACTGGATAGCTGGCAGCAACTTGATCGCTAACAAATGGAATCTCAGCCGGTGTGATACGTGGTTGGCCCATATTGACCCGTACCCAGCCTTCGCTGTTGATCTCTGGCTCGACAATACCGCTACTAGTCGAGACACGAATTTTGCTTTTTTTGGTCAAGCGGCGCTCATGCACAAAGCGGGCAAAACAGCGCACGCCATTGCCACACTGCTCGACCTCTGAGCCATCGGCATTAAAGATCCGATAGCGAAAGTCTACATCTGGCTGATCCGGCGGCTCGACAATCAACATTTGATCAAAGCCAATGCCAAAGTGTCGATCCGACAACTGCTGAATCAATGCAGGCGTCATGTGAAAACGCTGTGTGACCAGATCAATGACCATAAAATCATTGCCCAGCCCGTGCATCTTGGTAAATTCGATCCGCATCTTGATTACTCCGGCAGCAAGGACTCTAAGGCCCACAACGACTCGACCGCTTCACGCTGACGCACCACAAAGGCTTGCTCGCCATCCACCATGACTTCAGCGGCACGGCCACGGGTGTTGTAGTTGCTGCTCATCACAAAGCCATACGCACCTGCGCCCATCACCGCCAGAATGTCATTCTCTTGTAATGACAATGTCCGTTCTTTGCCCAAAAAATCGCCGGTTTCGCAGATCGAACCGACCAAATCCCACACCTGCTCGCCTGTCGCACGTGGCGCAGCAACAGGTTGAATATCCATCCATGCGCTATATAACGACGGACGAATCAAATCGTTCATCGCACCATCAATCAAGGCAAAGTTACGATGTGCCGTGGGTTTAAGCAAATCCACACGGGTCAGCATCACGCCTGCATTGGCACTGATCGCCCGACCCGGTTCCATATAGACCTTAAGGCCAAGTTTTTCTAAGGCTGGACGCAAGGCAGCGGCATATTCGGCGGGTGTGGGTGGGGTTTCGTCTTTGTAGCAGACGCCCAAACCACCGCCGATATCGATATGCTTGAGCGCAATACCCATCTGTTTAAGCTGGCCGATCATGTCGATGATCTTGTCGAGCGCATCTTTAAATGGCGTGGTGGTGGTGAGCTGTGAGCCAATATGGCAATCAATCCCAACCACCTCAAGCCCTGCCAACGATGCCGCCAACTGATAGGTCTCGTAGACCGTATCGCTAGGCACACCAAATTTATTTTCTTTTAAACCGGTCGAAATATACGGATGAGTCTGTGCATCAACATCCGGATTGACCCGCAAGGACACCGGCGCACGCACACCCATTCGCTGTGCGACCCGATCAATCCGCGATAGCTCTGCTGCTGATTCAACGTTAAAACAAGCAATGCCCAGTTTGAGCGCAGTTTCGATCTCGGCTTCGGTTTTGCCTAGACCCGAAAATACCACTTTGGCCGGATCACCACCAGCAGCCACCACCCGCGCAAGCTCGCCACCACTGACAATATCGAAGCCTGCGCCCAGCTTGGCCAGCACATTGAGCACCGCGATGTTGGAGTTAGACTTAACTGCAAAACACACTTGATGGTCGATAAAAGCAAAGGCTTGATCAAAAGCCAAATAATTGCGTTCAAATTGCGCGCGCGAGTACACATACAACGGTGTGCCATGCTGCTCGGCAAGATAAGATAAGCTGACTTTTTCGGCGTGTAACACACCTTCAATACGATCAAAACTCATGAGGGTGTTACTCCGCTGGGGTGGTCATAGGGGTGGTTGATGATGATGGCAAAACCAATGGGCCTTTTTGGCCACATGCGGTCAGGGTCAACGGCAACATGAGCGCCAACCAGACAACTACACGCATGCTCATTCCTTAGCAATCAATATTGCCCATAAGTATAGCGAGAATTCTGATGAGCGTGGTTGGCCATCCCGACCAGATCGTCAACCGAGTCACAGTTCAAGATCTGGCTTTAGGCGTCATTGCTCACGCTAGCGCTAAGCGTTAATGTCCCTTTTGAATTAAGCCGCGCAACATCCCAAACTGCTCAGCGCTGCTAAACACACCCTTATCGATGGCTTGGCTAAATAGATACAGCCATTTTTCACAACTCACATGTACCGGACGCAAAAGCTGCTTGCCGCCCTTCCATTCCATCAAGCGCAATCCCTCATAGCCTGCACCATAACGACTGGCTTTAACATAAATGCGCTCCAAGCAAATAGAATCACAGGCAACACCGTCCCACACACAACCCAACACATAACAAAACTCAGTCTCACGAATGGCGCATTTCTGTGCCTCTAGTTCGTTCATGGCAGATCTCCCTGATCATTCATGCTGACGCGATATCATCGTTACCCTCTGGACGCTTTGGCGCTCTATAGGGTTGCGTTGACGCTAGCACTGTTATGCAGGCAACTCAATCCATCATCAGGCCTCAATCATGCGTCATTATCTGTCGCAGAAAATCACTTGATCTGACGGCTTTAAACAACATGACTGGTCGTTGCTCACACATTCGGGCATGCTATTTCACCTTCACCACTCTGTTAGGAATCGCCACCGATGAGCAAAGCCAAGACCATTTATGTTTGCCAAAAATGCGGCACGCAACATCCCAAATGGTCAGGCCAATGCAGTGACTGTGGCGAATGGAACTGTCTGATTGAAGCCCGTGATTCGGGTAGCACCGCTCACCGAGGCAAAGCACCTGCCACAACAGGCGGCTATACCGGCCAAGCCGCAGCTGTCACACGCTTAGATCAAGTCAGCACCACCACCCACACCCGCATGAGTACCGGCATTGGCGAATTTGACCGCGTACTAGGCGGCGGCTTGGTTGAAGGCTCAGTGGTATTGATTGGTGGTGATCCGGGCATTGGCAAATCAACCATCTTGCTACAAACCGCCACCCACATGGCCAGCCACGCCAACATGAGCGCGTTGTATGTGACCGGCGAAGAATCACTATCACAAGTCGCCTTACGGGCCAGCCGCCTAGAGCTACCAGCGGATCAACTCAACGTGATGGCTGAAACCTGCGTTGAAACCATTTGCGCCACCTTAACCGAGCAAAAACCCGCCGTCGCCATTTTGGACTCGATCCAAACCCTGTATACCGAGACCATCCAGTCCGCCCCCGGTGGCGTCTCACAAATCCGTGAATCGGCGGCGCTGTTGACCCGCTATGCCAAACAAACCGGCACAGCGCTGTTCTTGGTCGGTCATGTCACCAAAGAAGGCGCATTGGCAGGGCCACGGGTGCTGGAACACATGGTCGATTGCGTGCTGTATTTTGAAGGCGAATCTGACTCACGTTTTCGCATGATTCGCGCGGTTAAAAACCGCTTTGGCGCAGTCAACGAACTTGGCGTATTTGCCATGACCGACCGTGGCTTGCGTGAAGTCGCCAATCCCTCAGCGATTTTTCTCAGCCGTTATGATGAAGCCATTGCCGGTAGCATTGTGATGGTCAGCCGTGAAGGTACACGGCCCTTGTTGGTCGAAGTACAAGCCTTGGTCGATGATGCCGCAGGTCAACCACGCCGCGTCGCACTGGGCTTAGATCAAAACCGTTTGGCGATGCTGTTGGCGGTGATGCACCGACACGGCGGCATCCAAATGAGCGGACAAGACGTGTTTGTCAACGTGGTGGGCGGGGTCAAGGTGTTGGAGACAGGCTCAGACTTGGCGGTGCTGATGGCCTGTGCCTCCAGCCTACGCAGCAAAGCCCTGCCGCAACAGATGGCGGTGTTTGGTGAAGTCGGCTTATCCGGTGAAATTCGGCCCGTCCCCAACGGTCAAGAGCGTTTGCGCGAAGCCGCCAAGCATGGATTTAAACTGGCGATTGTACCCAAAGGCAATGCACCTAAACAGTCGATTGATGGCATGAAGGTGATTGGCGTGGGCCGCTTGCAAGAGGCGTTGGATGCGGCGTTTGAGGCGGCAGATGGGGCAATGGGTGCTTAAATGCTCGCTGTGTGTTGCGGATCTGACCAATCCCCCTTGATACACAGTGAAACCATCACCATCTCTTAGTCACATGGCTGACGTGTTACAGTCCATGTGCTTTTTTTTATCTCACTATTATTGGAATTGGAATCACTCATGACAAGCAAGACGAGCCGCACGACGAATAGTCTGATGGTCGCCCTCATGATGACCGCCATGGTCGTCTCACCGTTAGCTGAAGCCAAACGCATGGGCGGCGGCAAAAGCTACGGCATGAGTCGCTCAAGCAATAGCAATTCTGCACCAGCACAACGGCAGTCTGTCGCACCAGCGGCTGCACCAGCCACACCACAGCGTAGTGGTGGCATGGGTATGGGCACGGTTGCCGGTGCAGCACTAGCCGCAGGTGCTGTCGGCTATATGGTTGGTAACAGCAACGAAGCACAAGCTGCCGACCCAACCACGCAAAACCCAGAAAACGACCCAACACAGACTCAAGCACAACCCGCCGAACAAAAAAGTAGCTTTACTTGGCTCTGGTTGATTGCCTTGGCTGCGGGTGCGTTTTTCTTGTATCGGCGCTTTAGTGCAAAAAAGTCGACGCCAACCACGAATGCACCCTTTGGTGGAATGCCATCCGGCCCGCAAGGTGGCCCATTTGCCGGCCAGAACACTGCCAATAGCGGCGGTTCAGGCACCAATATTTTTGGTCAAGCAGTTGGTGGTACAGGTGCGGCTATGCCCGCCCATGCAGCACCTTACCAAGGTGGCGATGCGCTGCCCGACGGCACAGGCAAAGCAGCCTTTTTGCGCCAAGCACGTGCCAGCTTTTTGCATATGCAAAGCATGAATGCCAGCGGCCATGTCGAAGAGCTACGTCGTTATTTTACCCCTGAGATGTACCAGCAGGTTCGTGCTGAAGTGATGAACAATCAAGACACTGCCGAGTTTCCACAACTGAATGCACAAGTGGTCGATAGTGCAACCGAAAGCCATCAATATGTGGCCAGCGTGTTGTACTCCGGTATGGTCAGCGAGTCGCTCAATGCCCCTGCGGTGCCGTTTAATGAAACATGGCACTTTGTCAAAGCCATCCAAGGTGGCGAGTGGTTAGTGGCTGGTATTCAGCAAAGCTAAGCCGCTGTCTATCCCGCAAGATCAAAAAAAACCGGCATTGATTGCCGGTTTTTTATGCTGTTTATTGATCACGCTTGATCAAGGCTGTAACAGGCCGCCATCCCAACAACAGCAATGCTAAACTTTGCATCATTTTTTTCATCCAGCCGTGTGCCTCATGCTGTTTGATCGCTCATCACCGCCGCCGTTTTATCAAGCCAAGCTCACGCCGGAGCAGCGCACAGCCTTGGATCGTTTGTTTATTGGCAAGCGATCACAGGCACATTATCTCAAGCGCTTTGCCTCGTTTGATCAAGCGCAGCGTATCGGTGCGCGTTGGCACTGGGCAGCCTTTTTGATGACCTTGCCATGGATGCTCTATCGGCGGCGTTTTTTGGATGGTTTGGTCTATGCGGTGGTGGGCTGGTCGTTTATTCATTTGGTAATCACCATCATTTTGGTGATCATCGAGAATACGCTATTGCCGTTTTTGGCCGATGTTTGGCATTGGCCCATTCGGTTGGGCGTTGCCGGATCAATCTGGCTAGGTTGGTCTGCACTCACCGCAATGTGGGCCGATGCCTATTACTACCGTGTGGCGCGGCGTGAGATTAGCGAAAGCATTGAAGATCGACTGCCTAGCCATGAGCAAGCCGCTTTATTGCAACGTGAGGGGGGTACCAGTTGGCAGGGGCTGCTGCTGTCATTTGGTTTATTTGGCTTTGTATTGGCTACGATTCAGACCGTATATTTGCCGATGTATGCCACCTATTTGCAACGTAATTTACTGCTAGATGTCTATGATCTTGCTGCAACTGGACGCGACCGTGTACAGGTCATTATGGACAATAGCGGCCAATGTCCGGTAGGGCTGTTTTTGTCCACGCAAGATCAAAGTGATCGACTGGCCCGCTTGCAGGTGCTTGACCATGCTGCGGGTGTACCCATACAAAGTGATTGCATTGTGCAAGCCACACTACAGGGTGCGCGCTGGCCAGTGGCCAAACTCAATGGCGAGCATTTGACGCTGTACCATTTGTCTGCCACGACGGATCGTCCAGCACGCTGGCCGTGTATGACCTCAATCAGCCAGCGCGAATCGCCAAAAGGCTGCCTGCTCGACTAATCTGTGGCTTGGGCCTGCTGGATCGTTGGGGCTTCTTTCATTTCCATATCGACCAGTTGTGCATCAAAGCGTGCCACCAACGGCGCAATCACTGGATCAGCCAAAATCAACTCACGCGCACGATCTTCGGCACGTACCCGACGCGCTTGTTTGCGCAGCATCGGCACATCTTCGCTCGGTGGATTAAAATCAAGCGTCACGCGCATCTGCGGCCATTCGGTCTGTAACACCTCAAGCAAACCGTCAAACATTTCCATGGTCAGCACCCGATGCTCAGGCGCAATCACAAAGCGGTTTTCGCCACCGATTGCGCCATACATCAAGCCATGCTGGGCCAAATTGCGTACCGCTGGGGTCAAGTCGCGCTCACGTAGCCAAAACTCCCACTTGAGCGCATCCCACTCGCCTTCAAGCTGGGCAGGCTGATACGCCATAATCTCAAATGGATCAGACGGATCAGTCTCTGCGTGGACGGCAACGGCAACCGATATTGGCTGTGATTCAGGTTCAGGTTCAAACAGGCTAATCGTTGGTGCTTGTCTATCAAGCGCTGGCTCAACATCTGTTTGGGCGGCAATGGGTTGAACCACTGCCAACTGATCCGCCTCTGTTTCTACCGTCTCCCCCAAAACAGATTCAACGACTGGCTCAGATTCCACCTTAACGTCAACGGGCGATATGGAAACCGGCTCTGTCTCTGTGGTGGCTGATGAATCTAAGACATCGTTTGCATCGGTGTTAGAATTTTTTTTTAGCGTCTCATTATCACTAGACTCAATCTGCGCGATAACTTGCTCGACCAATGGTGCCGCATTGGATGTGATTGGCTGATCAACAGATTGATGGACTCGTGCTGGCTGCGCGGTTGTTTGCACCGTGATTTGAGCGGCTTCCCCAACTGTCGCCTGATCAATTGCCAATGGACTAAAGGCCAATAAGCGCAAGATGCACATATCAAAGCCCTGTTGCGCGGTCACCGCCATTTTGAGATCGCTACGGCCTTGCAGTGCAATTTGGTAATACAACTGCACATCCTGCGCATCAATCCGCGAGGCCAAATCATGCAAGCGCTGTTGTTCTTCTGGTGTACCGGCCACCTGTGCTTGTGGCAAATGCTGGGCAATGGCAATCTGATGTAGCAAGGTAATCAATTGATCTAGAACGGCTTTAAGATCCACTGCCTGTTGCGACAAGTCATACAAAATCTGACTCACCGCCTGACCGTTTTGCTGATGAATCGCCGCAAGCAAATGCGCCACTTGGCTTTTGTCCAGCAAGCCCAGCATCTCTTGCACGTCTTGACCACCGACCTGACCCTGACCATAGGCAATCGCCTGATCGGTCAATGACAAGGCATCACGCAAAGACCCCTGCGCAGATTCGGCCAGCAACCACAACGCCGGATCATCAAAGGCAATCGACTCACGGCGCAAAATATCGGCCAAATGATCATGAATCTCTTGGCGTGGCAACGGTCGCAAGGTGAATTGTAGGCAACGTGACAACACCGTTACAGGGAGTTTTTGTGGATCGGTGGTGGCGAGCA
>JBBKWH010000072.1:0-3195 GCA_037968855.1 Moraxellaceae bacterium
CATTTTGGTGACGAACTCAGTAGGGACTAGATAGGACATAAGACGCTCGCTTTACAATCATTCGGACAATGGATCAATAGCCAAGCGGCTATCAAACGTGTTCAAGCAAACTAAGCAAAGCAATAAGTGGGCCATGTCATCTATGGCTGTTGCAAATCATGCACTGCTCTGATCTAGAGTGCTTGAATCTAAAGCGCATGCTCGATCCATCCCCAAAAAATAGACACTGCTTGGCGCGATCTGTCATCATTCCACCTTTAATGCCATACACTTTGTATGGTTTTTTGAGGATGATGTCATGTCACTGCCTGCGTGCCCAAAATGTAATTCTGAATACACCTACCAAGACGGTGCAATGTTGATTTGTCCTGAGTGCGCACATGAGTGGTCGGCTACAGCCGAGACCAGCAGCGACGATATGCTGATGATTAAAGATGCGGTGGGCAATGTGCTACAAGACGGCGATACCGTGACTGTAATCAAAGACCTTAAAGTCAAAGGCTCCTCATTGGTGATTAAAGTCGGTACCAAAGCCAAAAACATCCGCCTATTGGCCGAAGCCAGCGATGGCCACGACATTGATTGCAAAGTCGATGGTGTTGGCGCGATGAAGCTCAAATCATCGGTGGTGAAAAAAGCCTAATCCGCTTGTATGCTGACACTGATCCCGCCGCAACTAGGCGGGATTTTTGATGTTGATGTTGCTTGATCAATACAGTGCTACTGCTGATGGTTACTCGACCATTTGCCATGCTTGGCTCAATGCTCATAACCGAGGCCATAGCATATGCTGATCATTCGTTCGCTTAATAATGCACCCGAGCTTGCGCCGGTTTTGGCCGAGTGGCAGCATCAAGCATGGGGCTATCAGACAGCGGCAGAGCTACTAGATTTTCTGCATCTGTCGATGCAGGGCCAAGCCTTACCGATTACCTTTACTGCACATGTGGCAGACCAGTTAGTTGGCTCAGTCAGCTTGTGTGAGCATGAGATGGAAGACCATCAACCAGCAGATCGGCGATTTTGGCTGGGTTATTTGTTTGTGCATGGGTCGGCGCGAGGGCAGGGTGTTGGACGCCAGTTAATGGCCTTTATAGAAAATCACGCCGCACGCTTTGGGATCACACGCTTGTATTTGTATACCGCCAATATGGCTGGCTTATATGCCACACTCGGCTGGCAAGAGATTGACCGTTTATATTATCAAGGAGAGCCTGTCACGGTGATGACCAAAGCATTGCCTAATCTGCGTGAGGGCTTGCCAGCGATCACCGATCCAGCCCAAATGCGAGATGATTCCGAAGACGTTTTTCGGTTTAATCAGGCCAGCAAACAACATACGGCTTGAGCGCAGCATCGGTTAATGGATGATATGACATTGGTATCATTGCTTTGTTGAGTGAAGATCAGACACAGCCCACTTTGGCCCTATGCTGAAATGAATAACCAAGACAATCTTTAAGGCATTCATCAAGACTGATTAAAACGGATCAAGACGAATCAAGACAAGGAAGCAGAATGAATCAACGCATCATTGCTAGCGTACTGTGTGCCGTGGCTTTAGGACTAAGTGCCTGCCACAAAAACAGCGTGATTTTGACCCCCGTGGTCGCCCCGATTGCCGAGCAATCCGCATGGCAGCCGGTTAATGCAGGCATCAACCCCGATTATCAGCGCTGGCAGTCAGCGTTGGGTAGCATCGAGTTTTATCACATGGCAGGCTTGTCGGCTGATGATGTACACGATCCTGCGCTGTCTGATTATGCCACCACACGCCAAGACCAGATGCTTGCAGGGATCAATACCTCCTCTGATCAATTGTTAGGTGATGTGCGTGATGAGGTGGTGAGCTTGGCCGGACAGGATTTTTTGCAAAATACTTATCGGGTGCGCCATGCCGATGGCACGCGTACGCGATTTGAACAATTGCTAGGCGTGGTCAATGGGCAGGGCTTGCAGATTAGCGTACAGATCAATGACGACGTGGACTCGCGTAGCTATGAGGCGCTACAAACCTTGCTGGTCGAGCAAGTCGCTGCCCGACTGCAAACAGCTAAGACACCTTAATCGACATCTTAAGTGCTCAGGCGACAGATTGAAGTTGCTGATTGTCCAAGCGCTGCCGCCATGCCGTCAACAAGGCCGTACGATCACGTTGGGCGGGATGAAAGTCTGCCTTAAAGTAATTCAGATATTCGGGTACGAGGGTAATCAGCATTTTGCCGAGCATTTTTGCGCCGCGTAAATTATCGCGGATGCGTGGCAAGCTATTGCGTCGATCTTGCCAAAATAGCTGAGCAGTGGCGGTCGCAATCATCGACAAAAAACCCGGTGTTAAAGACAGCATGGTTTGTCTGCGAACTTTAAGATCGGCAAAGGTGGCTTGATAGGCATCAAACGCGACACTTTTATGTTCAGATTCTTCAATGGCATGCCATAACCATAATTTGGCCGATTCGGGATTAAACGCATCGACAATCTCTGGATGGCTCAAAATATATTCGCCCAGCATGGCGGTAAAATGCTCGACCCCACAGGTAATCGCCAATTGATAACGAGTGGGTAGGGCTTTTAAGCGCGCATCTTCGCGGCCAATCCACGCCACAAAGTCATCCAATTGATAGTCATCACGTCGCCAACTGTCGTTAAATTCGCTATGTGCTTTGGAGTGCATGGCCTCTTGACCAATAAACGCCGAAATCTCAGTTTGTAGCGTCGGGTCTTGAATCCGGTCACGGACCAAACGAACACTATGCACAAAGAACTGCTCACCAATCGGAAAGGTCGCCGATAGCGCCGTCAGCAAATGGGACACCAGTGGCGAGTTGGCATAGTAATAACGACCAATCACATCCGGCTGAAACTGAGCACGCCGAACGGTAATGCCTTGGGCGTTGGGACGTTGTTTGTAAGCAGTCATGATGCACTCCAAATGAGACGGCTTGTCTCTGGTGATGATCGTTAAATCATCATGACAATCCTACTTGTCAACTTCGATAGCAAAAGCCGCCAATCGTGGAGAAAATTTGGCCAATTCGATGCTGATCTTCACCAAATCCTGCTAAGTCTTAGCATTCCTTTACATCGGTCAAACACCCATGCCACAGACGAGTGGTGGGGTTTTTTCTATGATGAAGTTGTCCCCAAGACAGTAAGACCCCTTTCAGCCCGCCCCCCCGCGGGCTTTTTTTTGTC
>JBBKWH010000073.1:0-12545 GCA_037968855.1 Moraxellaceae bacterium
GTGTTGGCCCAATGACCATTACCACCTTGATTCGGCAAACCGTCGAAGCTGCCGAACGTCAGTTGGGTTAAGGCGTGCAGACGTTAGGCCAGTCGAGTCAGTTAAACACGCCGAGCAGCACCACAGCTCCATTGGTACTTCGAGATGCCTTGCATCAGGTGATTCCTCATGCAGGGCTGAGTCGCCAGACCTTGCCAGACACGTCGATTGATCTGTGGTTGATTCCGCCTGATTTGCCCACCGAAAAAATGGACGATGAGGTGGTGCGGCGGATTTGGAACGATACGCCGTATTGGATTTTTTGTTGGGCATCTGGCTTGGCAATGGCGCAATGGTTGCTGGCCGAGCCTGACGTGGTGCGCGGCAAAACCGTGCTGGATTTTGGTACGGGTTCTGGCGTGGTGGCGATTGCCGCCAAGCTGGCTGGTGCAGCACGGGTGATTGCCTGTGATATCGATCCGATTAGTCTGGCGGCCACGCGTGAAAATGCACTGCTAAATGGCGTAGAGCTGGACTATCTGGCTGATCTGTATCAGGCCGAATCGGTAGACATTTTGTTGGCGGCCGATGTGCTGTATGACCAGAGCAATCGGTTCTTTTTGGATGAGTTTTTGCGCTTTGCACCAGAAGTATGGGTTGCCGATTCACGGGTAAAAAACTTCTCCCATCCCGCCTATATCAAAGCCGACTCGCGCAGCGCGTCAACGTGGCCAGACTTGGACGAAGCCAATGAGTTTCGTAATGTGAGTTTTTATCGCACCTTGTCGCGTGGGCAGGGTGAGTGTCAGGTCGATGGTTTTTAACATCTAAGCCGTTTAAACAAGCCAAGCAACGGTTGAGGGTATGGTACATCAGCATGCCCTCACATCTGGTTGTTGAGTGTGGTTGCCGTTGGCTGGGTTGAGATTACTTGATGGCAGGTGTTGCCGGAACATCACGGGCTTGGGCCTGAATGTCCTTGATGGTCGGTAAGTCATCGCTACTGTTGCCACAACCATCATCGGGCAGTGGGTTTTTTTCCATCCCAAAAATCGCTTTGAGATTGAGGTTGGCTTTGAGCACAAAATGTTCTGGCTCAAGGGTGGCATGATTGACCTGAATACGTTTAAGCGCTTTGATCACTTTTTCGTTATCAGCCAAGTATTTGCCCAAATCCAGATAGAGTAAGTCATGCTTGACGGTAATCACATTCAGCTTAGACAAAATAATACCCAGTGGGTCGCGGTGGATCACGCTACGACAAAACCATAAGGCTAGATTAAAACCAATTTTTTTCCATGGTTTATCAAAGGTGATGTTGATGACATCTGTGCCACCACGTTGTTCAAACACCAGACGCTGAACGTCTTTGTCTAGCTGCATGTGGGTTAGGAGCAAATCGGTCGATAAATTGGCCTGAATGCCTTTGTAATGAATGGTGGCAAATAAACGTAACCAGCCATCGTAAATGTTGGCGTGTAGATCATCGATGGCTTCGACTTTGTCGGTGACATAGCGCTTCATGGTCGAATTAAGCAGGTTCTGCGATAACGGCAGTTTCATTTCGTCTTCGAGCAGGTCTTCGGCCTTATGGTAGACTTCGCGGACACCGCGGGCGACCTTATTTAACAAGTTGCGCATGAAGGATTCTCGGCTAGATGAACTGTCAGTGTGCAGGAACGTTCGACAGACTAGTGATTCTATACTGGATTTTTGCCAGATGCGTGTGCGTGAGTGGACAGCGCATGGCAGTGTCTACCTGTGTCGATCTGCATGAGCGGAACGGCAGATTTTGGATGGCTCATCATACAAGAGTGTATTGCAATTGAATCGTTTGACCATTGACTCAACTCGGCCTGATTTGGGCGTGCAAGGCTATTGTCGCCGGCTGTTGGCCGATCAAGTGATGTTGCTGTGTATTGTCTTGGCGGTATTACTGCATGCCTTGTTGATCTTTGGCCTTAGTTTTATTGCGCCAAGTGGTGACCGTGCCATGATGCAGGACGTTACGGTTGCGGTCACACCGATCGATCAAAAAAATCCAGATGCCGATTTTTTGGCCCAATCTAGTCAGACTGGCAGTGGTGTGTTGCGTGCCGCACATCGGATGACCTCGCCAGAGCGTGCGCAACAAGCCGCAGAGCGTGTGCAAACAGTTGCCCCACAAATGGCCCAATCTGCCCCCAATATGCAGGCTCAGCAAGCACAAAATCGCGTGTTGGTCACCACATTAAGCTGGCGGCAAGCACCGCAGTCGGTTGAGCAAAAACATACCCGTACTGCGCAACCGTCGCCAAGTCCGGAGGCTGCACAAGCTGCAATGATGGCCACTTTAGAAGCCCAATATGCCAAGCGCAAGCAAGAATATAGCAAAAAAACCAAAATCCATACCGTTGATAGTGTCTCAGCACAAGCTGATCCAAGTGCTTCATATATTGAGGGATTTCGTCGTCGGGTTGAGCGTGCGGGCAATCGGCATTATCCCGATGCGGCGCGTGCTGCACATTTGCGCGGTGATGTACGCTTAATGGTGATTTTGCAGCCGGATGGCTCGGTTAGAGCGATTCGATTATTAGAGAGTTCTGGTCACAAGGTCTTAGACAAAGCGGCCAAATCTTCTGTGCGTCAGGGTGCGCCTTATGCGACGTTTGGTCGGGAGCTATCCGAGTTTAGCGAGCTACGGATTATTCGGACGTGGCGTTTTTCTGAGCAGATGGATGCAATGGATGTTGCGCCTTAATCGGTGGTTATGCTGTGTATTTATTGCGTGGCGGAGTTGTATCATTCGCTAGACAATCCCGCCTTGGCCCACAGACGTATTTGTCTACAGTCTGCTACCCTTAAGGTTTTCGTGTTGACGTAGTCTGGTGGCGGTATGGTGATTAACTCCAAAATTTTTAGTGACACCGAGGCCATGTTCGCCTTGGCTTTGCCCTATGTGGTGAATTTTTGTGCGGCCATTCTGATCTTTTTTATTGGCAAATGGCTGGCCAAATTTCTGATTCGCTTGATCCAAAAAGGCATGACCCGCGCCCACGTTGACCCAACCTTAATCGGATTTTTGGGCAATGTGATGTATGGTTTGGCACTGACGGTGGTGATTTTGGCCGCATTGGGTCAGGTGGGTATTCAAACCACGTCAGCCGCAGCGATTTTGGGTGGTGCTGCCTTAGCCGTTGGTTTGGCCCTAAAAGATCAACTGTCTAGCTTTGCGGCAGGGGTGATTTTGATTATTTTTCGGCCATTTCGTGTTGGTGATCAAGTTGAGGTTGGCGGAACCACGGGCATTGTGCAAGAGATTAAAATTATTCATACCGTGATGATGACCTTTGACCATCAGTTGGTGATTGTGCCCAACAGTAATATCACCACTGAGACCATTACCAACTATTCGCATTTGCCAACCCGTCGCGTCGATTTGACCATTGGTATTGGCTATAGTTCGGATTTGTTATTGGCGAAACAAACACTCATCCGTATTTTGACTGAAGAGCCGCTGATTCTGCCTGATCCTGCGCCATCGGTGGTGGTACGTGATCTGTCTGATAACTCAGTAGATTTTGCGGTACGAGGCTGGGTTAATACCGCAGATTGGTGGGGTGTACGTTGTGCTTTGGTCGAAAAAATTAAGCTGGCCTTAGATGAGCAAGGGATTGATATTCCATTCCCACAACGCAGTGTGCATGTCGAAGGGCTAGAGCGCATTATGGAGGCGATGAATCTGCCCAATAAATCGGCGCAAGGCAGTGTTGATCAGGCCAAGTCCGATCAACAGGCTGATGGTTCATCAACCCAGTCTTAATCAGCGATTAACACTCATTAGAATGAAAAAAAACGGGCCAATCATCACTATTGGTCCGTTTTTTTTGCGGTTTTTGGTGCTGATTAAGCCATCTTCGTTGGCTTAATCAGCATACGGATTAGGCAAATACAGACGGGCCATGGTGCCAATCTCTAGGCCTTCCATGTGGGCGGCATCATCCTCGCCAGTTTCGTGGTCATAACCCAGCAAATGCAGCGTGCCATGCACAATCAAATGGGCCAGATGATGCGCCACCGGCTTGGCTTGTGCCTGTGCTTCGGCCAGAACGACTGGCAGACAAATCACCAAGTCACCCAATGAGCGCACGCCAATCATCTCGACAATTTCATCGGGAATATCGCTGGCAAATGACAGAACGTTGGTTGGTTTGTCTTTGCCGCGATACTTATGATTGAGCGCATGGCTTTCTGCAACATCGACCAAGCGAACGGCCAGATCGCAGTCATCTTGCATGCCAACCGTATGTAGTGCAGCGCGAACATAGCGTTCAACATCATCAGCATGGACGGCGACATCAGCCAAACTAAATTCGACTTGCAGGTCAAGGTCTAGTGTTGGCTGATCATCCTGCAACTGGCTTTCAACGAATTGCTCATCACTCATGATGCTGAGTCAGCGTCAGTAGATGGCGGTTGCGACGTGTCAGACTCGCCATCCTGACCATTGTGCTGGGCATCGGCGGCTTTGTTGTTGGCCTCAATCAACGCTTGCTGTTTGGCAGCGCGTTCACGGCGGGCTTCGGCGCTCATACGCAATTGGGTATCTTCAAAGCCTTCGTAAGCCTCAACGATTTTTTGCACCAATTGATGACGAACCACATCACGTGAGTGAAAGTGAGTGATGTGGATTTCATCGATTTTTTCTAGCACGCCGAGCGCATGGGCCAGACCCGATTGCTGGCCACGCGGCAAATCGACCTGTGTGATGTCGCCAGTGATCACTGCACGCGAGCCAAAGCCCAGACGGGTCAAAAACATTTTCATCTGTTCTGGCGTGGTGTTTTGCGCCTCGTCCAAAATCACAAACGAGTGGTTAAGCGTCCGCCCGCGCATATAGGCCAGCGGCGCAACTTCAATAATTTGGCGTTCAAGCAACTTGGCGACTTTTTCAAACCCAAGCATTTCGTACAGCGCGTCATACAAGGGACGTAAGTAAGGGTCAATTTTTTGGGTCAAGTCACCGGGTAAAAAGCCCAGTTTTTCGCCTGCTTCAACCGCCGGACGGACCAACAAAATTCGTTCGATTTCGTTGCGTTCCAGCATATCCACCGCAGCGGCAACTGCAAGATAGGTCTTACCCGTACCCGCTGGGCCAACGCCAAACGAGATGTCGCTTTGCAAAATTCGTTGTACATAGCGGCGTTGATTGGCGCCGCGTGGCTGAATTTTGCCTTTTCGTGTCTGTAGATAAACGGACAAATTGTCATCGTCATCATCGTCGATTTCGGTGCCAAATTCACGTTCGGTTTGGCTGCTTTGGATCAGCAAATGCAGGTGTTCTGGCGTTAATATGCGGGTATGTTCGGTTTCGGCGTATAGGCGTTCAAGCAGGCTTTCGGCTCGCTCAACCGGCCCTAGATCCCCTTCAACCACAAATAAATCACCACGCTGGGCAATTTTGACATCAAGTCGCTGTTCGATGAGTTTGAGGTGGGCGTTATAAGCACCCAACATGGCTTTTAGACGCTCAAGGGTCACCCCTGAGAATTCGACAGTACGACGGATGGATGCGGTCAAGAAATATCCTCGATTCAAATAGGTCGATCATGCTCGGTGGCAGTCAGCGCACCTTGCACCATGTTCATACTGATAATGCGGGTCACTTGCACATCGACAAACTGGCCGATCAGTGCCGCATCGCCTTCAAACTGTACCAGTCGCGTATTGTCGGCGCTACCAATCAACATGCCTTCAAAGCGATCTGATGTTTTTTCGACCAGCACCCGTAGGGTTTTGCCCAACATGGCGTTGGTCTTATCAATAGATGAGGTTTTGATCACATGTTTTAAACGGGCCAAACGCTCTTTTTTTACGTCTTCTGGGGTGGTGTCGGGTAGCTCTGCGGCTGGCGTACCCGGTCGTTTGGAGTAGATAAAACTATACGAGTGATCAAAATCGAGGTCTTGGACAAACTGTAAGGTGTCTTCAAACTCGGCATCGCCCTCACCAGGGAAGCCAATAATAAAGTCGCTCGACAGATGCAAGTCTGGCCGTACTTGGCGTAGACGAGCGATTTTGTCGATATAAATGTCGATGGTGTGGTTGCGCTTCATGGCCGCCAGCACAGGGTTTGAACCACTTTGAACCGGCAAGTGCAAATGTGAGACCAATTGCGGTAACTCGCCATAGGCCGCGATTAAATCATCCGAAAATTCCAGCGGATGACTGGTGGTATAACGCAAGCGGCCAATGTTTGGGATCTTGGCGACCAAACGCAGCAAATCGGCAAAGGTACAAATCTCGCCATCGTGGGTTTCGCCACGATAACCGTTGACGTTTTGGCCCAGTAAAGTGACTTCACGGACGCCTTGCGCGGCGAGGCTGGCGACTTCGGCAATCACATCATCGAGTGGCCGCGAGACTTCTTCGCCACGGGTATATGGCACCACACAGAACGAGCAATATTTGGAACAGCCTTCCATGATCGACACAAAGGCTTTAAAGCCTTCTACTTTTGGCTCTGGCAAAAAGTCGAATTTTTCGATATCGGGAAAGGAGATATCAACCAAGCTGATTTTTTGGCTGGCAAAACGGCTTTTGTTGGCTTGATGCTGATCTAAAAGCTGCGGCAGGCGATGCAAGGTTTGTGGGCCAAATACCATATCAACGTATTTGGCGCGCTCTTGTAGCGCAGCGCCTTCTTGTGAGGCGACACAACCACCGACACCAATAATCACATTTGGGTTTTGTTCTTTGAGCTTGCGCCAGCGACCTAGCTCGCTAAAGACTTTTTCTTGGGCTTTTTCGCGGATCGAGCAGGTGTTCATCAGCAACACATCGGCTTGTGCTGGATCATTGGTCAGTACATAGCCATGCGAGTCTCCAAGCAAATCGGCCATTCGGTTGGAGTCGTATTCGTTCATCTGGCAACCTTGCGTCTCGATATACAGACGTTTGGGCAGCGCTGAATCCGTGGTCGCAGCAGCGTTTTGCGGTGAACCAACTGCCGTAGCATTCGTGGCGGTTGCCGTTGATGCGACGGGTGAAGATGGAACGTAAGTTTGAACCGACATGACAGCTCCTGCATGGACTGATGAAATACAACACGCCTTGGCTTAGAGAATGACCATGACTGTGCTTATGGCCAGCGAACTGTCCATTCGCGTACCGAAAAACCCTGCATTCTAGCAAAAATGGCACAACATCTGAACGATTGCACGCACTGAAATCGTCTGTGTCCATTTGGTGAGATTGTTTAAACAGCGATCATCTTGTTGGGCTTTGCTCAAATTGGCTGATCTGCTTGTAAAGGTTGATCATCAACAGGCTGGTTTGATGCTGAGCACGTCGCATTGCACAGCTTTGGCGCAAAGCCATCGTGAGTTTGTGGTGATTATGGCCAAAAAATATACAAAAATGATCTGTGCATTACATATGGTGACGATGTGTAGCAGTGGTTATGCATAGAATTGTGGCTATCTGTTTTTTTAATTGATTGGAGCTGTTGCCCCATGGCTGACACTGTTGTGATATCGCCGTCGTTGCTGACATCGTGGTTTAGGCCGTCGCGTTTAGTGTGTAGTGTCTTGCTCAGCACAGGTGCAGTGTCTGCTTTTGCCGATGATCGTGATGTGATCGATGCTTTGACGGCGGCTGACCGGCGCGATGCGGCATCATTGGTGGACTATAACAGTCGAATGCAGGGCAGCGTATTGGGCATGTATCCCGATTATCTGCGTTTGAACTTAGATCTGGTACAACAGCCACCACAGTTAATTGTTGGTTTTGCCAAACGCCATTTTGGGTCTGCCTTGGCCGAAAAACTCACCGCTGACTATGCCGAAGCCCGTGCCAAAGTCGGTGATTATGACGCCGTGCGCCAAGTCGCCAGTTTGGTGACCAATGCGGATTTAAGCGAGCAATGTGCCTTGGCACAGGCGCAAGCCGATGGCGGTGATGCATTGGCCTTATCGAGCCTGCGGGAGCAAGTGTGGCTAACCGTGGGTAAGCAACCCAGCTTGTGTGATGGTGTGATTGCGCAGCTATTGCGCAGCCCCATGATGCAGCGTGCCGATAAAGAACAGCGCTTATGGACCATGTTGCGTGCTGATGAGCGGCTCGAAGCTGCTGATGTCGCAACCGTGATTGGTCTAAGTGTAACCCCTGAGCAGTTAAGCCGTGCGGCTGCTAACCCTGATGCTCAGTTGAGCTTGGCCTCGTTTGAGACGGCCAGCGATCAGGCCTTATATCTGTATGCGTTAGCCCGAGTTGCTGAGCGATCAGTAAATGCGGCTGCGCAAGTGCATCAAGAACGCGCTAGCCAGTTGCCAGCCGGTGTGCGTCAGTATGGCTATCGTATATTGGCCATGGAAACTACGGGCAAGTCGGTAGTTTCCGATGGTTTTGATTCGCGGACGGTGGGCTGGTTTGATCAAAGCGTTGGTTATCCATTTAGCGACGAAGAGGCTGAGACCTACGCCCGCCATGCGGTCAGAATGGGTGAGTGGACCAGTGTGTTTCATGCCCTCGATAACATGAGTTTTAATGTCCAACAAAAACGTGATTGGCAGTACTGGTTTGCACGCGCCAGTGAGCAGCGTAATGATCCTAATGCCAAGTCGATTGCCCAGACCTTTTATCGCTCGCTCGCCACTGATTCCGATTATTACGGTCTGCTGGCACGGGATCGCTTGGGCATTAAAACCACCAAGCTAGATCCTGTCTATGTGCCAACCGCAGAGGATCGTGCTCGTATGGAGCAAGATGCCAATTTTAAACGGGCCTTTATCTTGCGTGATTTGGCAGTGCCAGCAGTATGGGCCAACCGTGAGTGGAATTGGGCTGTGCGTATGGCCGGTCTCAAAAATGACGATGCACTGATTTTGGCGGCTGCCGAAAAAGCCGATCGCATTGATTGGCACGATCGCGCCATTTATGCTGCCGAAAAAACCACCAAGCTGTTTAATGATCCAGTTCGTTACCCCACACCGTATCGCGATCAAGTGGTACGTTATAGCAGTAATGTCAGCTTAGATCCGGCATGGGCTTATGGTCTAATGCGGCAAGAAAGCCGGTTTGTACGCAATGCCCGTTCGGGTGTGGGCGCTGGTGGCTTGATGCAAATTATGCCAGCCACAGGCCGCTGGATTGCAGGGCGACTTGGTGAGGGATTTAGCCAGACGCGTCTGACCGAAATGGATACCAATATTCGTTATGGCACGTTTTATTTAAGCCACGTGTTAAATCAGCTAGACGATCAGCCGGTATTGGCGACTGCCGGCTATAATGCAGGGCCAACCCGTGCCAAGCGCTGGCAGCCCTTGAATGCACCGTTGTCCGCTGATCAATACACCGAGAGTATTCCGTTTTTAGAAACCCGTGATTACGTCAAAAACGTGATGACCAATGCTGTGCATTATGGGGTATTGTTTGGTCAAGGCCCACAATCGATTGGGCTAAGAATGGGAACCATCGCACCACGTAATTCTGCTGGGATTACTGGGCCATGATCGGGTGGGGTCAACACGTGCAAACAAGGACATGTCTTGCACAATTGATTCGCTGCGCCACGATAGCGCAACACAGATCAGACACGGCTACGCTACGGCTTGCATCCTGTGGCAGCTATGCTGGTGCTTACAATACACCAGTAGGGTGTGGAGTGACTTGCGACAAGGAGGTTCGTAAATCATGTCAATAAGAATATGCGTCTGGGCATTAGGTTGCTGTGCTGCATTGCACCCCATGCTGGTACAGGCTGCACCGGCACGGCCCTCTGGTTATACGCTGGTGGTGACTTTGACCCCTGCCATTTGTGCCTTAAATCCGGCGTTACAGCGTCTTCGGCAGTGCCAAGAGGGATTTTCGCTTACGGTAGCCAGTTTGCAGCCACAAACCAAAAGCGGAAAAACCACCGAAAACTGCTCGCAAGAACCAGCCGATTTACCACCACTGCAAGAACGTATTGTGGAGCGAGTCATGCCTGACGAGCAGCTACGCAATCGGGATTGGCAGAGGACAGGCTCGTGTACGGGGATGTCAGCGCGGACTTATTTTAGAACCATTGCTGCTTTTGCGGGGCGCTTGCGGGTACCACCAGAGTTTAATGCCGAGCAAGAGGTGACGATGGATCGACATCATTTGGTTGATCGTTTGGTGGATCTAAACCCCGGCTTGCGTAGTGACGGCTTACAGCTTCGTTGTGCCGATAACGACGCATTCAACAGCCCAGTATTGACCGAAATGCGGGTCTGTTACAGCGTGCGAGGTCAATATGCCAGTTGCCCTGCATCTGTCCAGTCCAATTGCCCCAGTCGATTTATTGTGCATGGCTCACCTTAGTTTGGCGGCGCATGCGTATTAGCTGTGGTGTTTTTAAAGCACCACGCATGTCATGACAGATCATGGTTAGCATAATCTCGTTAGCATTTATCAATGCAGAGTGGGCAGACACGAGATCAGCGTGTTATGACAGATCCAATCGTCTATGCGATGAATCTGGATAAAATACCGAATATTTGCCCCGTATTTGAGGGCTTCTCTTACATGACCTGCGGTTCTTGAGTACAATGACCGCGCCCGATGCAGGCCAACCCTGCGGGTGAACTCATTTCTTGTCCTCATCTGGAGAAAACACATGAAGCAACCCGTTCGTGTTGCCGTGACTGGTGCAGCCGGTCAGATTGGTTATAGCCTACTGTTCCGTATTGCAAGTGGCGAAATGCTGGGCAAAGACCAGCCAGTGATTCTACAGATGCTCGAAGTGCCTTTCGAAAAAGCCCAACAAGCGCTGCAAGGCGTGATGATGGAGCTTGAAGACTGCGCGTTCCCATTGCTGGCCGGTATGGTCGGTACTGATGATCCAAACGTTGCATTCAAAGATGCAGATTACGCCTTGCTGGTTGGTGCACGTCCACGTGGCCCAGGTATGGAACGTAACGACCTGCTGCAAGAAAACGCCAAAATCGTCACCGTTCAAGGCAAAGCATTAAACGACAATGCTAGCCGCGACGTTAAAGTGCTGGTTGTAGGTAACCCAGCCAACACCAACGCCTATATCGCCATGAAATCTGCGCCGGATCTTCCAGCCAAGAACTTCACCGCGATGCTGCGTTTGGACCACAATCGCGCACTCAGCCAACTGGCCAGCAAAACTGGCAAAGCAGTTGCTGACATCGAAAATATGGTCGTTTGGGGCAACCACAGCCCAACCATGTACGCTGACTACCGTTTTGCCACCATCAATGGTGACAGCGTCAAAGATATGATCAACGACCACGTGTGGAATAAAGACGTGTTCTTGCCAACCGTTGGTAAGCGCGGCGCAGCCATCATCGAAGCGCGTGGTTTGTCGTCAGCAGCCTCTGCTGCCAACGCAGCCATTGACCACATGCACGATTGGGCGCTGGGCACCAATGGCAAGTGGGTCACCATGGGTATTCCTTCTGACGGTAGCTACGGCATCCCTGAAGGCATCATCTACGGCGTGCCAGTCACCTGCGAAAACGGCGAATACACCCGTATCGAAGGTCTGCCAGTTGATGAATTCAGCCGTGAGCGTATGGACTTCACCCTGAACGAACTGCAAGAAGAGCGTGATGGCGTGGCCCATCTGCTGGGTTAATCGATTGGCCTAACGGCTCAATCGTTGAAAAAGACAGACCTTCGGGTCTGTTTTTTTATGCCTAAACCTGATGCTTTCACCAGAACCATACGTGCCGATACGTCCGCCCTACTGATCGCTTGGATGAAGCATGCCACTGTATACATGCACATTAAGCCACTGAATCTAATAAGCTCGTTGAATGAGAGATTCAGTTTTTTCATCTAGTGATCTTTTGAAGGAGAAGGCCCATGGATACCTCTGCACACACCATGACCAGTTTGTTTGATCAATTGGGCTTAGACAGCAGTGATGAAGGCATTAAGTCCTTTATCAAAGCACACCAATTGCCGCCAGAAACCAAAATTACTGCAGCAACTTTCTGGTCAGATGGCCAGCGCCAGTTTATTAAAGAGTGTTATCAAAACGATGCAGATTGGATTCCAGTTGTGGATGACCTCAATGCACAGTTACATAATGACTAACCTCATGACTCGGTGACCATGTTGGTTGTCACATCAGGTTGGCATACAAAAAATCCCGAGCATACTCGGGATTTTTTGGTTGCAGTCTTCAGTCCTTAAGGCTGAGCAGTTAAGCGATCTGTAAGCGTTGCAGTGCCTCCACCCGTTGTTCGATTGTGGGGTGAGTTTGAAATAACGCCGCGATACTAAAGCCTTGCTCTTTACCCGCACTGATCGCAAATGCCTTCATTTCTTGTGGCATTTGGTCTGGCATGTCTTGCTCTTGGCGTAGACGCAATAGGGCAGAGATCATCGCTTGTTTACCAGCCAAACGTGCACCGGCTTCATCGGCCCGATACTCACGTATACGCGAAAACCACATCACAATGGCACTTGCCGCAATACCCAGCAAAATATCCATGACAATGCTGGTCACAAAGTAAGCAATACCAGGTGAGTCGCCTTCGTTTTTAAAAATCGTCCGATCCACAAAGTTACCGATGATACGGGCAAAGAAC
>JBBKWH010000074.1:0-24611 GCA_037968855.1 Moraxellaceae bacterium
GTGCTAGGGTGTACAGATGATCCATTGATTGCAAGTGAGGACATCAACATGAATGCCGACGTTGACCGCAGTGTGCTACTGCCCACTGCTCAAGCCATGACCTTAGCCACACAAAGCCAGCGTGAGTTGGCCGCCTATTTATCCGCAACAGTCGATGTGCAAAAAATTCAGATTGTGGATGAACATCAACAATCGCATGTCGTAGAGCTACCGACGGCTGTTTTACGCATGTTGATGAATATTCTGGCTGAGTTGTCCGCAGGAAATGCAGTCAAGCTGGTGCCTATTCATGCAGAGCTGACCACCCAAGCAGCGGCTGATCTGTTAAATGTCTCCCGTCCGCATCTGGTGAAATTGCTTGAACAAGGACACATGCCATTCCATAAAGTCGGCAAGCATCGTCGCGTACGTTATGCCGACGTGTTGGCGTACCAGCAGAAACAACATGCCATCAGTGAGCAAGCTATGCGTGATTTGATCAGTCAAGCGCAGGCACTTGGGATGGGCTACGAATGACGTCATCCAAAGCCACTGTTGTTTATGATGCATGTGTCTTGTATCCAGCACCTTTACGCGATCTATTGTTGTGGCTTGGACTATCGGGATTATTTAAAGCCCGTTGGAAAGCTCGCATTCATGAAGAGTGGCAACGCAATTTATCCGACCTGACTTAACGCGTGAAACCCTTCAGCGTACACAACATTTGATGGATCAAGCCATTCCAGATGCGTTGGTAAGTCATTACGAAGATCTCATTCCAACGTTACATTTGCCAGATGAAGATGATCGACATGTGTTGGCTGCTGCAATTAAAGGAGGAGCCAATACGATTGTCACATTTAACCTCAAGGACTTTCCCGTTGATGCTCTTCGACATCTTGATATTGAAGCACAGCATCCTGACGACTTCATTGATGATTTGATGGATTTAGATCTGGCGACTGTCCTACAGGTTGTCAGACAGCAAAGATCCCAACTCAAGCGTCCACCAATGACAGTTCAAGTCTATCTAGACATGCTCCTGCGGCAAGGACTGGTCCAAACCGTCAACACGTTAAAGCACTATCAAAACTTGATTTAGTGACCACCCAAAACCGACCGATTTTGGATGGGCGGAGAAGTGCAGAGCGAATTGCCGTTAGGTTCGACAGCAAAGGCTTAACGTGCTTTAAATTCCGCTTCCTGAGACGACCCCTTCTCAGGCGATGCCACACAGCCGAATGCACGAGGGTGTTGTTCCTTACGCTCAGCCGATTGACCTCAAGCCATTGCAACAGCAACTGGGTAAAATCGTCGTGCCGCTGGTCTAATGGATGATTAGGGCTGATCAATCAGTTTGAGCGGGCCAACCAAAATCTCCTTAACGGAGTGTCTCATTTTGCTTGACCATTACAGTTTGTCGATGACCATCAATAGATGTCGACGCTAATGTAAAAGCCCCCTAGCGCCAGTTTAAAACTGACCCCTACCGCTGTTGTCAAACTAGCGAATTTTGAAACGCTGTTATCCTGACTCAGTTCATTAGACCACTACAGCAATTGCACGCCATCTTGGCATATCCGAAGTCAACTCACGACACGGCATTTAAAGCGTGCTAAGGCTTCAAATTCATCGTGATCTTAATAACCCCTTCTAGGCTTACCCCACAACGATGAGAAACAAGCATGCCTTTGCCAATCAATACATGCATTGGTGTGTTACTGTGTGTCCCGAGTCCTAGGACAATGGACAGGTGTTGTGATGTTAAAGAGTCAAGCTGTTGGGTTGTTGCTCAAGTTGGTCTGTATCGAAAATGCCGAGCGTAAGCGTGAGCATGTAGATGTTCAGCAATACAGTGTTCGGCGTTTGGCGGAGCAGACAGGGATTAGTAAAAGTCAGGTAAGTCTATTGCTCAATCATTTGCTGGAGATTGGTTTAGTCAGACTAGATCGTCAGTGGCATGTGCCACGTGTCAATCGGTCGGCCTTGCTGGATATTCTGCGTTCGTCAGTGCGCTATTTGTTTCCCGTTCGATTGGGTGAGGTGACACGTGGTATTCCAACGGGGTTTGCTGCACCAGTTCTACAGCAGCAGTTGATGAGTGCTGGTGAGTTGATTCCGGTTTGGCCGGATGCGCGAGGGTCCGCCAAGGGTCAGGCGGTGATACCGTTGTTTGGTAGTGTAGCGGTGGCGATCAAGCACGATGCTGCACTGTACGATCTATTGGCCTTGGTCGATTGTATTCGCTTAGGACAGGCGCGTGAGCGGCAGGTCGCTGTTGCGCAGTTGGAACAACTGCTTGGGAGATCGGCATGAGCATGAATCTACAGCGTCATCGAGAGATGCTACAACTGGTGGCGGAGGCCTTGGGCGCAGTTTTGCGCACACCGATGGCATTTGTTGGTGGTTGCACCACTGGCTTGCTACTCACAGATGCGTTCAGTCAAGATCAGGTTCGACACACTGACGACGTTGATTTAATTGTGCATGTGCTAGGGTATGCAGACATACGATATGTTGCAGCAACGGCTCAGACAGCGAGGATTCCGCGACAGTTTAGAGCAACAAGATCCGATTTGTACGATGCGCCTTGGCGTACTGCGGGTGGATTTTATGCCAGATGATGCCAGCATATTAGGCTTTGGCAATCAGTGGTATGCCGAAGCACTGCAAGCCGCAACGCCTTATGCGCTGACTAAAACGCTGAGTATTCGCTTGATCCATCCAGTGTACTTTGTCGCCACTAAGCTTGAAGCCTACCAAGGGCGTGGTCAAAACGATCCAATTGGCAGCCAAGACATCGAGGACTTGTTAAATTTGGTCGAAGGTCGTGCAGAATTGCTTGCAGAAATTCAAGCTGCCTCGGATCGGCTGAAAACATACATCGGGCAACAATTTTCGGCATTACTGATTCATGATGGTTTTGCAGACGCCATACAAGACTGTACGCGGGGCGACCAAGCACGAGTCGATCTGCTTTTTGAGCACCTTGAGCAAATTGTGAGGGTTTGCACATTGGATTAATCCGCTCAATTAGGCTGTGTATGATGCTCCCCGAAAACTAGACCAGTACACGATAGACAGTGTAGTGGTCAAGCAGTATAAGCTCTTGAGACAACGACTAACCCAACCACCCGATGCCACCCCACGGCAGCATCAGGCGTACGGCTTGTTTAGTCTAAATGGCTGGGGCTTGAGCTTGAGCTAGTTGCCGCCATCACACACTGCCGACAGTAACCCGCACCACGGGCTTTGTTAAAGTAACTGTCGGCGGTCTTGATTACCGCTGCATGGCTTGGGTCACCACAGTGAAACCGTAACTTGGTTTTGCTGGTGGTGATCAACATCTCAGGATCGATATTGCCATCTGCATCAGTGACCATGGGACGGGGCATCACCTGACCACTGATCTGGCTGAAATGATCAGCAATCACCTGCATCCGACCTTGAATGTGGGCCAATGTGCGGTAGCGGGTGTAGGGCAGCTTGACCGGTGGTTGAGCCTGATCCGTTTGTGCTGATCCGTCTGCTGCGGTGATTGCGTCCACTGCTTTGATCGCCTTTGCTGTGTTCACCTGTTGATGTTTAGCCCAGTCCTCTTGCAACTGCTGTTTGGCATTACAGCAATAACACAGCGGGCTAGGGTCTGTATGACGTGCAAAGCGTTTGGCCAACTCACGACCACTCACGCTAAAGGCCGGATGCGGCTGACCATCAGCAAACGACTGACCACAGCGATACTGCTCTTGTTGTGTGCCTGCACTGTCAAAGTCACTGACATACACTGCTTGTGGATGGATCTGCTGGAGCAACTGTAAGCGATGGGCAATACTGACTCCCCGCATCACCGGCTGGTCTTGATCGTACAAGCAAGTCATACACCACGTTGTGCCTTCCGCTAACTGCTGCAAGGTTTGGTTGTGTGTCATTTGGCGTAAACTGCGTAGGGTAAAGCGATTGGTATGACCGTGTGTGCACTGGACGGTGGCCTCAAGCGTCAAACGCTCAGTGATCGGACACCAGATGGTTTGATAGGCAATATCATTCGAATCCACCGAATCCATCGCAAACCCCGCTTGCCGCACCCCCGCCAGCAACGCCACTTGGCTTTGCTGTAACATCCACGCCGCCTCAACTGACACCGTCAGATCAGCCGTGCTGTAATGCGCTGCTAAGCACTGGCCACACACCGCCTGACCGTCTACCTGACTGTTTACTTCACTGCCTAGCTGACTGCCGACCTGATGATTTGCCTGAGTGTTGAACCGCTGTACACAATCCTCATAGCAATTAAACGGCGTCACATGGCCTTTGGCACAGGTCAACAGCAACTTTCCTTGCGGATCATGACTGATCTGCGCCAACTGCTCAGCCGATAGATGATCTGCCAAATACTGCAGGCTTGGTGCACGCCGGCTGATGCCAATCGCACTGTGCTTACAACACGGACAGTTGCCTTTGGTGGGTGTATCAGCAAAGCCTTTTGCCTCAATCGCATTGACCGCCCCACACGACCCACAGGCATACTCAAACACCCGACCGGCCCATAGTTGATCCAGTGGCGGCTTCATTAAGGTATGACCGGTTTGCGCCAAGCGCTTGGCAATCTGCTGCTGCAAAGGCAAAAACGGCTGATCAATCCAACGCTCAACCAAACCCCGCACCTGTGCAATCAACTCCCCCGTTGATAACTGACACTCCGGCTCAATACCCAATGCCTGCAACTGCAATAACACCACATCCAAATATTTCTGAATGTTTAAAGACGCAATCTGCCGCTGATCAATCACCATCAACTGCACGCCTTGATCCATACAGGCCTGCGCTTTTAAACCATCCAACCGCTGACGGAGCGCCAACTGCTCTGGTGAATCATTGCGGATACCAATCACCTCATAGTGTTGCTGACCATGATGCTCTAAGGCCAACTGCAAATCATCGGAGTACAGATCCAGTCTTAAGCGACCGACGTTACCCTGAGGACGACTTATAGGACTGACAGCAGGCTGAGTCGCATCCACAGCAGAGCGTTGATCAACATCAGCATCCACATGATCAGCATTCACATGATCAACATCAGTATCAACAGCCGCCTGATCAACCGCCACCCGCAACCAATCGGCGTGATACTCGCGCTCAAAGTGCGATGAGGGAAACAAACTCATTAAAATCGCCACACAGATCGACTCACCCTTGGGCACCTGCCGTTGCGCCCAGCGATCCTGATAGGCCTTCACCACCGACTGGCGATGCACCTTACCGCGATGACAAACAAATTCCACCTGATACTGCTGATCTGGCGCTTGACTGGCATCTCGCCATAACGACTGAATCACCGCCCCCCGTTGCCATGCATCCACATACAGGCCTAAGCGTGCAGCATGGCAAGTGGTAAAGATCGTTGAATGAGCAATCGTGGTCGACGCTGTAGAACCATAAGGCTGATACTGATTAGCCTTGCGTTGACTTGAGATCAGCTTGGCTTGAGCCGATAGCGGCTTTGCTTGGGCCAACGGCAACTTTGCTTGAGGATTGTTCATTAGACCCACCCTCCGCACTGACGTACCAATCCAACCGTCCCCAGACGGGCAAAGCCCAACTGCTCAGGGGTACGCCACAACTGATCGGTCAATTGCAGCAGGGTTTGGACGATGGTTTTGATCTGTCGGCGCTGACTCCATAGGGTAAGACGTGGATCATCATGGGCAATGTCTAGTCGTAAGTGACGTAGCTGTTGCCACAATTGCCGTTGGGTGGGATCTAACTGCTGGAGTTGCTCAGGCTTGGGATCGGCAATGGTCGGGTGGGTTGCGCCGACCGTGGACATACGATCAGTACCGCCAGCATCACTAGAACTAGAACCACCAGAACCAGAACCACCAGAACCAGAACTGCCAGAACCAGAACTGCCAGAACCAGAACTGCCAGAACCAACGCTGTGCTGTTGGCGGTTGTTCAAACATCCGGTTTTTTCTTTGGATGAGTTCTTTGAGTTCTCTTTGGTTTTCTTTGTAAGATGATCACCGCAATCAGCAGGATTGATTTCCCGCATACTGAGGTCACTGATTCCCTCATTTTGCGGTGAGGACTCAGTCAATGTGCTGGGGTCATGTAGGCAAGCTGCGGCACTGGCCACCTCAGGCAGATGCGCCAGTTTGGCGTAGTCGATGCGGTAGTAGTTGGTCCGGATGGTTTTGTGTGGGCCTAAGCGCTCCACATGAATCACACCCAACTGCCGTAGCTTGGCAATCGCCCGTTCGATGGTGGCCATACTCCAGCAGCAGAATTTGGCATGCCATTGCTCAAGGGTGTTGTAGACCCACTTACGGCCTTGGTGCATCAGCCCTTTTTTAGGATTGAGTGCAAGGTAATGGATTTGCTGTAGCAACGCAGCTTCTGGAATACCAAACGCGGTAGCGAGTGATGGCAGAATGATGATCGGGCTGTCGGTAGTGAGGAGGCTGCTCATACTGCACCGCCTTGGCGATGTGCTGAGACATCACGATGTGGCGTATGAGTCGCAAACACATGCGTAGAAAAACAGTGCAGGTGCGGAGTGGGACGTTGTAGGCGCAGGTGTACGCAAACAACAAAGCGGGCTTTGTGGTTCATCATGGCTATCCTTGATCAGGCTGTTATGCCTGCCATCCACTTGTCACGGTGGGTGGCAGACCAGACGAGGGTGACAATACCGCGATCAAGGAAGCGGCCAGCCCGAAGGCTGCCCCGTCTGGCCGACCATAGGGTAGCCAAACGCTACGCACAAAAAAAGTCGCTTTAAGCGCGACTTGTGCGCCTTGATCAATTTTCAGGTTGTCACACCCGACACCAGATTTTGCTGGTGCAAAACGACAATGCCATGGGTTGATGAACTAAGTCAAGGGGGATTTGATGAAGTAGGGCAGCATTCGGCCAAGGTGATTTTTTGGCTTTAACATCACTCAAAATAGTATTAACCCAAAAAATACCACTTAGCATCATCTGTCTAGAATCAGAAAAAAACGATTCAATTTATATTATTGATTTAAATAAATAGCCGTTTTTTGATCAAGCTATCGACAGGCTATAAATTACACTTTTATGATTATAAAAAAATCGCTAGAATAAGCCGCTTTATTTTTGGGATGGTCTGTTGACTTCATTTTGGCAAAAGACACGGTTTGGCCTACTGCTGCTCGCATGGTTGATGCAGTTGATGGTCTTTCTGACGCCCCTTTTGTCCAATGATCTGTCACCCGGTCATGGTGTGTGTATTGAGTTAGCCGCTGTGGTTGCACAGCCAGCCGCACCTGTACAGACGTCGCATCATCAGCATATGCGTTTGTCTAGCGTGCATGCTGACCAAAAAATGCTGCTATATCAATCCTCAGACGAGGATAATGCTCATCATCTGATGACCGCTGCGCAATCTTCACATCTTACCGATCATGCATCAGATCATTCTGGATCTGCTCATGCGCAGTGTGGCTTTTGCTTGTTGCTGGGTCATTCGGTCTTGCCACCGCTCTTAACCGTCAGCCTTTCTGATCAGCGCTTTGTCTTTGTGCAATACAGGGACGATGGGCTGATGGATCAGGTGATGCATGTCTTTCTTCAGCGTTATTTAAAACCGCAAAGCCAAGCCCCGCCCGTATTTTTTGCTTGATTTAATCGCTATTGAATAGGGTTTTATTTTTTCGTTCATTTTAAAGATGGATGCGATTTTTGACGTCTATTTAAAATGAAACATGATTGGGGTTTGATGATGAAAAAAATGTATCAGGGCGTATTGATCGCCAGTATGGTTTGCGGTTTAAGCGCATGTGGCGGTTCAAGCAGTGATGCTGGCTCAAGCACAGTCACACCACCCGCAACGCAGCAAGCGATTCGCATTCATTTTGCGGTCAAGGCGGGGAGTCAGCCAGTCAGGTGTGGCACGCCGATGACTGGACTCGGCACAAGCAGTGCTACGGCGCAGCTACAAGACCTGCGTTTTTATGTCTCCAATGTGCATCTGATGACGGCTGACAATGTCGAAGTGCCCGTGACCTTGACTGATGATCGTCAATGGCAGCGAGATGGTATTGCGCTGATTGATCTAGAAAATGGCTTGGGCAACTGTGCGTTAAATGGCACTGCCGCGATGAATGTTGATCTGGTCGGTCAAGTGCCTGCTGGTAACTATACTGGGATGGGCTTTACGGTCGGGTTGCCGTCTGAGCTAAATCACAGCAATGTTGCTACCGAAGCCGCTCCACTGGATGTCAATGCCATGGCGTGGAGTTGGCAGAACGGGCGTAAGTTGTTCAAGCTGGAACTTGTGCCAGATGCTGGGGTAACCACACCCGCGCAACCGGATGCCACACCGCCGATTGCCCAAAGCACGGCCAGCGCGTTCCTTGTGCATTTGGGTGCTACTGGATGCAGCGCCAAGCCAGATACGGTCGGTTATGCCTGCACCAACCCCAATCAAATGACCTTTCACTCGCATGCCTTTGATGCCAATACCCAGCAGATCGTCGTCGATGTCGCCTCACTGCTCGCAACCACGGACATCACCGTCAACCACGGTGGGCCAGCGGGTTGTATGTCTGGCAAGACTGATCCTGAGTGTGTGGCAATTTTTGAGCAGCTAAAAATTGATCTGGCGACGGGTCTGCCGATTGATGACGGACACGGCCAAGGTCTGTTTAAGGTGGAGTCAAAATAATGACGGATCGCCACTCGGCGGTCAGTGTGCTGTGCAGCCTGATGGGGGCAGTTGTCCTATCAGGTTGTGGCGGCAGCGAGACCACCGTCACCGATACCTCAGCCACCACATCGACGGCATGGACTTGGCAGCTACCGGCATTTTTTCCGGTCCCTGCCGTGCCTGCGGACAATCCCATGTCAGTGGCCAAGGTCGAATTGGGTCGGCATTTGTTTTATGACCCGCGTTTATCCGGTAATGGGCTGCAATCGTGCGGCAGTTGCCACCAACAAGACAAAGCCTTTACCGATGGATTGCCGGTTGCCATCGGTTCTACCGGCGAGTTGCACCCACGCAACACGCAAAGTCTGGTCAATGTGGTGTATTCGCCAACCTTAACGTGGGCTAATCCCTCGTTGGTCAGCCTAGAAAAACAAATGGAAGTGCCGCTGTTTAGTGAGCATCCGATTGAACTGGGCGTTCACGATGGCAATAAGGCGTTGGTGATGGCGCGTTTTGCGGCTGATCCGCTGTATCAACAGTTATTCGCCCAAGCCTATCCCGACCAATCTGCACCGATTGATCTTGGCAATATCGAAAAAGCCATTGCCGCCTTTGAGCGCAGCATCATCAGTGGCGATAGTCGCTACGACCAACAACTGCAAGGCAAAGCCAGCTTAAGTCCGGCTGAAATACGCGGCATGAATCTGTTCTTTGGTGAAAAGGCCGAGTGCTTTCATTGTCATGGCAGCTTTAACTTAAATGACCAAGTGGTGCATGCGGCCAGTCGTTCGGTGGATCGGTTGTTTCATAACACGGGGCTGTACAACCTTGATGGCCTAGGCGCGTATCCCACACCCAATCGCGGTGTGTTTGAACTGACCGAAAGTCCGCGTGATATGGGCAAGTTTCGTGCGCCCAGTCTGCGTAATGTCGCCGTGACCGCCCCGTATAACCATGACGGCAGCACCGCCACATTAGACGATGTGGTCGCCAACTATGCCAACGGTGGACGTGTGCTGACCATAGGCCCATTGGCCGGTGATGGCCGCACCAATCCTCATAAAGATGATTTGATTGTTCGTATTGACCTGACGGCAGCCGAGCAGCAAGACATCGTCGCGTTTTTAAAGGCTTTGACTGATGAAAAACTACTGGTTGACCCACGTTTCGCCAATCCTTTTGCTACTGATCTGCCCAGTGTTGGCGCACAGTCACGAGAGTGAAGAGGAGCGGCTCAGCGCTACGGTTGCTACAAAGACGCAGAGCGTCCAACCACAAGGTCTACAACTCAACGTCACGCTGGATGTTCGTGCGTTGGATAGCCGTGATGAATACAGCCAATCGGCGATCTTGCCGCTGGCCGGTATTGGCGTGCTACGACAAGATGATCTGATGTGGGGGCGTTCTTCGGTTGGCTTGCAGTGGCGTGGTGCGATACAGGGCTATGCCACAGATGCCGAGGTATCGACCGCCTATAGTGACCAAGAGCAACGCATGCTGCTGGATCATGCACGTGTTGGTCTGGCATTCGACCCGCATTGGCGTGCAGATCTGGGCCGGATGAACCCGTTATTTGCTGATCAAGCCAAGGCTTGGCCGGTCACCGATCTGATGATGCAAGGCCTGTTGGGTGATGATCACTGGCATGCCGATGGTATGGCGATCACCTACCGTAATACACAACAGGATCACCTCGGCGCGCAGTTTGGTCTCTATGGCAAGGGTGCCTATGTTGGTAGCCAAGGCGACATCGGGCTATGGACATTGGGCGCAGCATGGCGGCCATTGACGCAGCCAAACCTTAAACTCTCGGCCAGCGTGGGCTATGTGCCTGATGTGATCCGGCAATCAAGCATTGAGCAAAGCCGTATCCCGTTGCCGCATAGCCATAACACCAATGTCAGTGCATGCGGCCAATCGTTGACCTGTGTGGATGGCGATAGTCGCTTTGTCTGGCTCAGCGCGCGTTGGCAGCCGTTGCAGCGGGTTCCAAAAGCCAGTGTTGGACTCTATGGCCTGCTACGCCGTGAGTCGGGGCAGCTTAACGGCCCCAATGGGGTAGTGGATTATCAAGGCGATCTTGGCGCAGTGGTGATTGAAGGCCTGTATCCAATCATGAGCGAATGGCAACTCGGCGCACGTTATGAGTGGCTCAGCATTCAGCATGAGGTGCACGGGCCAAATGCCAGCATGGTCAGCCGCGATGCAGGCTTAAGTGATAATGCCCATACGCCAGAGCGCTTAGGCCTGATGCTCAGCTATAGCGGCCTTAATCATAGCCGTGTGAATCTGGCGGTGTTCGATGACCGCACACGAGTCAAGGCGGATACTTTGGTGAGTTTGGGGCTGGTGTTTGATGGTCAGATGCGGGTTTGGTAGGGGAGAAATGGTCATTCAAACTTGCATCTGCAATCGTTTCTGCATAAACTCCTCCTACTGTACGGAAAGATACCGTACAGTAGGAGGAAGGCATGGCAACTGCACGTTTAGACATACGCCTAGATGAACACATCAAAGCAAAGGCTGAAAAAGCATCCACATTGCTTGGGCTAAAAAGCTTGACTGAGTATATTGTTCGGCTCATGGATGAAGACGCCACACAGGTGATTGCACAGCATGAAGGCGTTGTGGTCGATGATGATTTATTTGATCAGTTTATGGCTGCATGCGAGCAAGCTCAAGCACCTAATGCAGCGCTCAAAGATGCTTTGGCTGTTGCAAAAGCACGAGGCTTTGCATGACGTGGTCACAACAATTTGAGCTGTTAAGCAAAACCATACATGATCGAGAATCGTTTGATTGTGGCGAAGTTGAGTTAAATGTTTTTCTCAAAACGCAAGCATTAAAACATATGCAGGCAGGGATCAGCCGTACGATGGTATTGCCTGCACAAGTGCCATTGCTGGATCACAAATATCCGATTTGTGCCTTTTATAGCGTGACGCCAAGCTCAATTGTTCGAGAAACTTTACCAGCAGCACTGGCCAAAAAATTACCACATGATCCAATTCCAGTTTTTTTACTGGCTCAGTTGGCGGTACATCAAACTTTTCACGGCAGTGGCTTGGGTAAAGTGACGTTGATCAAAGCGTTAGCCTATTTGTGGGCAGTCAATCAGCATTTGCCTGCTTATGCCGTGGTGGTGGATTGTTTGACCGAGGCTGCTCAGTCGTTTTATATCAAATATGGTTTTGAGGTGTTATGCGAGCACAACGGCAGAGTACGTCTGTATCTGCCGATGAAAACTGTTGGCCAGCTTTTTACTGATCGCTAACGGTTGACATCCCCTCCGACCTAAAGAGGGGTGTCTCAGAAAACGGAAAAGATCGTACGTTAAGCAAGTATTGATATGAGCGTATAGTCTTGCCTAACGTACTTTAAATTCCGTTTTCTACGTTGTTCCCACTTGGCGCAATGTTGATGTCTAGTGTGTTCATGACCTTTGGTATCGGCAACAAGCTGAGTGATATTTCACAGCGCTTAAGTGCCATTGAGCAAAAAATCCGCTAGTCATGACGTAAAAATAGGATTATCTTATTCTTGTGATTAACAATGTATATCTTTTGGAGGTATTGACCATGGCTGCTAATGCATTAGTCACCACTCGTATCAACGATGTGATCAAGCAAGAAGCTTCAGACGTCCTTGCCACAATGGGTCTTACCGTCTCTGACGCTGTTCGCTTGATGCTGACCAAAATTGCCAAAGAGAAATCTTTACCATTTGATCTATGGCAACCAAATGCCGAAACCATTGCCGCTATGCAAGAGGCCAGACAGGGCAAACTGGAGTCATTCGACACCATCGACGGATTGATGGCCGCTCTGAATGCGAAAGATTGAACCTACCAACGCCTTTAAGCGCGACTACAAGCGACATGGTGATCTAAGCTCGGCATTGATCGAAGTGCTATGGAAGCTTGGCAACGATGAGCCATTACCCGTCAAGTACTGCGATCACGCATTGACGGGCAACTGGATTGATTTTAGAGACTGTCACATCAAGCCTGATTTAGTCCTGATCTACCGCAAAATAGGCGATGAAACCTTACAGCTTGTACGGTTGGGCAGTCATAGCGAGTTAGATTTATAGGGGGCAGCTTACGAAACGGAATTTAAAGCACGCTAAGCCTCCATGCTTTGCTTGCTTGCACAAACGATCGTTTGTGCAAGCGGCCAGTGCGCTACGCCGTTGTTGACGTTGCGGCTTGCATAAACATATTGCACAATTAAAATGAATGGCAACTGGATTACGCACGATGTTGATCGGTTATGCATGCGTTAATCAATCAGCTGCCTGAAGGGGAAGTGGCACAGATTAATGCTAAAGACTGCTTAATAGACATCAAGTGTTTGCTAGACTATGTGCTTGAACACGTCTAACAATGGTTTGATCTGATATGGACACTCAACGATTAATTGCCCTTTTCATCTTCAGTGTCTGTGTTTTACAAACCGGCTGTTTGACCCAGCCCAAACAAACACTTCCGCAAGCTTTACAATTCCAATCGATCACACCCTCATCAGACAGCGCCAGGCTCATTGGTACACAGCAACCCCGCTTCGCTAGATTTTATTCAGATCGTACAGCGTACATCAGCAGCGTCAATGGTAAGCGGGTCATGGCTGGTCTGGCAGGCTGGAACCAACCGTTGGTCATGCCCGCCGGTTCATACGAATTACAACTGGTCTATCGGATGGGTGGCCATCAAGCGACAGCCCCCATCACGCTGAATGCCCAAGCGGGTCATGCTTACCAAATTCAATTTATCACTGACATCGGTACAACCTATTTTAGTCCAAGCACCTATGTTGATTTTTGGATTGAAGACCAACAGACCCATCAGCCTGTGACCGGTGTAGTCAGGGCGGAACCTCCCAAAGTCCCCAGCACCGTCTATGTGCCGATTGTCATTCAAAAATCTTAATTTGATTAGCGCGTTTAATTGATGTTCGTCTTTAACGATTATGAATTCGGATTTTATTTTATGTAAATAACTGATTTATATCATTTATAAAAATAAAAAGAACAAAGTATTTGCAAGCACAGCTTAAGACAGTATGATCTGCCGAATGTAAGTACATTGCATTAAATATGAGTAAGATATGCTCTTTATGTTGCTTGATTGTAAATATAGGTTTTTACTAAATAAAACCTTACCGATCACCCTCACGCTTTTGTGCATCTCTCATGCATTCGGTGCTGATATCAATCAGTTCAGTGCTGAGGAGCTTCAGCGCCAGCAACAACGTTTAGATGAGCAACAACGTCAACAAAACAATCGTGCCATGGTCGACTTGCAGTCATCGACCCCCTTAATGCCTATGCGCTTCCCTGATACTGAGTCGCCCTGTTTTCCGATTAATCAAATCACCATGCTGGCTCAAGACTCATCAGTTTCGCTTCGCCCTTTTCGTTCAGCGATGAAAGATATTAAATTTGGTCAAAACAGTGTTTTAGGTCGCTGTGTTGGTGTGCAAGGCGTGCAATACATTGTCTCAAATGTACAAAATGAACTGATTAAAATGGGCTACGTCACCACACAAGTGACGGTACAGCCGCAGGACATTACCGACGGCTCGCTGGAATTAACCTTAATTGTAGGTCAAATCAGTCAACGCTATCGGACAGTAGAAAGTGACCCCAAGGTACAACTCTACAATGCTCTTCCTGCCCGCTTTGGCCAAGTGCTTAATCTGAGCGATATTGAACAAGGCTTAGAGAACTTTCGCCGTCTATCAAGCGTTCAAGCTGAAATCAATATTGCACCAGCCAATACACAAGGCTACAGCCAACAGGTTGGTCATCCTGTTCAGACGACAGATGCAGACATTCAAGGCTATAGCGACTTGATCATCGGTTGGAAACAATCCAACCCACTGCTGTTTTCAGCCTCATTAGATGATACAGGCAGTAAAGGAACGGGCAAGTATCAAGCAGGCGTTGGGCTAGGATTAGAAAATCCACTACAGATTAATGATGATTTACAGCTGAACTATAGCCATGCATTGGATGGGCTCAACCAAGCCAACGGCAGTAATGAAAGTCTCAGTGCGACCTACCGTGTGCCTTATCAGTATTGGCTGTTTACAGGGTTTTTTAACCAATACGACTACCAACAAACCCTAGCGGGTCTGAACCAACCGATTATTTATCGTGGGTTATCAAAGCAAATAGAGTTTGGGGCGCAACGGGTGATTCATCGGGGGATTGGCGTAAAAACCAGTGTAGACCTCAAACTACGTCAGCAACAATCGCAAAACTTTCTAGATGATGTCGAGGTTGGCGTTCAAAAAAGACGGAGCAGTGAATGGAGCATTGGACTCAAGCATCAACACCGCTTCACCAATAGTGCACTGTTGAATGGTCAACTCAATTATCAGCATGGCCTTGGGGCCTTTGATGCGCTCCAGCCACCTGAAGTCTTATTTAACGAAGGGGTTGCCCGCCCAATCATTTGGACTGCCAATCTACAGTTTGGCTTTCCTTTCATGTTTCATCAGACCCCCATTCGTTACCAAGCCACATGGCGTGGTCAATACACCCCCAATCGTCTAATCGCCCAAGATCGATTTGCCATAGGCAGTCGCTACAGTGTCCGTGGATACGATGGCGACCTCAGCTTATCCGGCGATCAGGGCCACTTGCTTCAGCAAGAATTAAGTTGGAGTACCTTGATCCCTCAATCAGAACTGTATCTCGGCCTTGATCGAGGATGGGTCAATGGGCCAAGCACTCAATATCTTGATGGTCACCATTTGACGGGTGGTGTGATGGGTATCCGCAGCTATTGGCACGGTCTGTCACTCGATGTATTTGCCGGTAAACCACTGGGTTCACCTCGCTCGTTTAACCACCATGCCACAGCAGGCTTCAGCTTAAATTGGAGCAACTGATATGCACACTTTTACGATGACCCCTTGGCCAGTAGAACAGATGACAATCAGTCATCCGCCAAGTACCCCATTCCTTTTTTAACCTGATTGACATTTTAACCTTTAAAGGCGACCTCGAATGAACAAGAATCAATACCGCATCATTTTCAACAAAGCTCGCGGCCTGTTTATGGCTGTTGCTGAAACAGCAAAGAGCCAAGGGAAAAGCACGGGCAACAGTAAAGCCAGCAAAGTTGTCACCCTCGCTGCTGTACTGGTCAGTAGTGCAGCAAGTGGTGCGGATCGATCGCAAATACAGGTGTTAAGTACTGCTGCTACCAATGAAAAGCCAACCCTACTATTGAAGAACGGTGTGGCAGTGGTAGACATTCAAACCCCAAACGCCAAAGGGGTCTCACGTAACCGCTATAGTCAGTTTGATATTTTGTCGGGTGGTGCCGTTTTAAATAATAGCCGTACAGGTATCAAATCAACGCTTGCGGGTGATTTAGATCCGAGTATGCACTTAGCCACAGGTGAAGCAACCGTCATCATCAACGAAATTAGCTCCACCAACCCAACCCGCTTTGAAGGTAACCTAGAAGTTGCGGGTCGTCGTGCAGATGTGATTATTGCCAATCCTTCGGGCTTAAACATCAAAGGGGCGGGATTTTTAAATGCAAATAAAGCGACCCTAACAACCGGTACCATTGTTTACGATACAGCTAAAAATATCGACAAGTATCAAGTCAAGCAAGGCGTGATCAATATTGATCAAGGTGAAAATGGTAAAGGATTAGGCTTTGATTTTAATGAAGCGCGCTTCGTTGATATTTTGGCGAGTGCTGTGAATGTTAACGCAAATGTAAAAGCCTCTTATGGCTTAAATGTCGTGACTGGCTATAATAATATTTCATCGGATTTAAGTGTCATTACTAAAGGTGGTAATATTGGAAGTACTCCTGAAGTTAAGCTAGGCATCACGAATTTGGGTTGGCTATATTCGCGAGATATCTATTTACTTGGAACTGAAGGTGGTATAGGCGTTCGAAATGCGGGTACGATTGGAGCAACACATGATCTTATCATTAGCAGTGAGGGTAAGATTGAAAATAGCGGAAAGATTATTACTACTGCTGACTCACCCCTTGGTGAGGGAATACTTAGCATTAGCACAACGTTTCAGAACCCAGAATATACATGGGGCGATATTTATAATAGTGGGCGAATTGCAGCACGGAACTTATTACTAATTGATGCTGGTAGAAGTATTTTTCATTCAGATGGAGAGATTGCTCAAAGTAATAATCTCACTACGGCTCCGATTATTATTTCAGCTCAAGGTGGGCTGTATTCAACCAATGCTGCCAAAATCACCAATAGTGGTGAGGGTGCTGCAATTAGTATTGATACGGGCGCTCTTAAGAAAAATAGTTTTATTTTATCGGATAGCACACAAATTAAGAGTGCAGGCGATATCTATATTCATTCTGGCTTAAATACATTTTTGCGTGATAGCTCAAACATTACAGCTGCTGGTGATATTGACTTAAGTGCAGAAAGAGAGTTGGCTGCTTATGCCAACACCAGCATGACATCGAGCAATGGCAATATTTCGCTACAAGCATTTAAAGCAGATGCATTAGCCACAGATGTGGTCAATAATATAACGCTGAATGGTCAGATTAGTGCGGCTAAAGACCTGACCATTGCGGCAGAAAAAGATATCTTTATTGATACAACCTTAAATACTGGTGGCGCGCTGTCCGTTGCATCATTGCAGAATTTAACCTATATCCCCAAAGTCGGTCAGAAACTTGCCAATACCACGGGTGACCTTTCACTATATGCAGAAGGGCAGCTGACTGTTTCGGGGGAAAATTTATCAGAGCGAGTCGACCGGACACAGTATGTAGAAGGTAAGTTTGTTGTCTCGGCTGAACATCCAACAGAGGAAACGCAAATTGCTGGCATGCTCAGCAGCACGGCAGGTGCAATCACCATCACGGGTGGCAGTGTTGATCTCAAGCAATTGGATATGATGGTGCCCAATCTGAAGGGGATTGATGTCACTGCTCAAACGGGTGATCTCAACCTAGGCGCTAGTGTGTATCTGAATTCGATTGGTGACATCAATCTCACCAGTTTAGCCGGCGGCATTACGACACAAGGCTTAGATGCAAGCTCGTGGTCAAAATTATCAATATTGGCTAAGGGGGATGTTAATTTAAATAGTGATACGTACTTAGATTTTTTTTATGAAAAAATCCCAAACACTGATACTTCTATATTGCATATATATTCCAAGAATCTTCAAAACAAAGCCATTGGCCGAACGGGCGTTAATATTGGATCTGTTGGCGATGGCAGCTTAAATATAAACACCTTTATCTTTCATGCTCGTTCAGGCGATGTTAATCTGCTGGCTGGTAAAGACATTAAAAATGTTGATATTGACGTTGGCGCTTTAACCGCTAGTGCGGATAATACTGACTATATTAAAAGTCAGTCATGTGCGACTGGTCCAGTAGTTACAGATATAAATGTTAACTGTGGTATAGAAAGTAAGATTCATGGCGATCAAATTAATATCAAAGCAAATCTTGGTAGTATTTTCTTAGATAGCACAGAGTTCTTGGCCGATATCGGGGGTTTAAGTATTCAAGCCAAAACTCATCTAAACTTAAAGAACTCAAAAACCTATTCTAAGAAAAATACTGAAATCAGTACCAGCAGTGGTGTGATAACGCTTGAAGGTCTCAAAGCAACGGCTGATGGACATATGGCGATTAGCTCTGGCAATCAGTTGTATATGAATAGCTTGCGTCTGGCTAAGATTGATGCCAATGGACTGGTGACCGATGACTTAGGGCGCACCATCTATACGACTTCTTGGGTTCCCTCTTCAAGCAATCTATTTGATGTGGATGGTATTTTATCGATCAACAGTAGATATTGGCAAAGTCTAAAGAACACTAATTTGACTGCTGGTGCTATTAATGTCAGCTCTGGTAGTGGGATTAGCTTATCTGGGGATGTTAATTGGAGTACGAAAAAAAATGATCTACTCGCCAATAATGTCAATCTAGCTGATATCAATGGTGATCTAAGTATTCAAGCTTTTGGTAGTGGACTACTGCTTAATCCAAATTATCAGATCGGTGCTGATGGTGATTTAACCATTAAAGTACGCGATCAACTTAAAATGGCTGCTATTTCAGGGACACAAGGCAATAGCTCAGCACAAGTGGTCAGTTTAAGAGCGGGTGGTCGAATGGATCTGACCGCAGGTGATATGCTACTTGAAGCACCAAAGTTGGTTGCTGCAACAAGTATGCTACGTTTGCTGACCACAGGTACACCTGCTACAGGTAATGCAAACATTGTGATTACCCCTGTAAAAAGCACGTTTGTAAATTATAAAAATGGCTCTAAATTGAATTATGTTAAAGGTGGTCTAAGTGATATAGATGGTGAAATTAACGCCATTATAAATTCTAATGATTATATTAATTATACTAATGAAATGAATGCAGCCAAAAATGCAAATTACTCATGTAGCTCCTCAAGTATAGTAACTTGTGATAGAATGATCAAGGCAATAAATGCTATGAATGCCGTCTCAGAAAAATATCAAGATATGAATGATATTCTTACCAACCTAAAACAAGAACAAGTCGTTTTGCAAAGCATTGTAGAAATGATGGGTGGCTTGGCAACAAAAGGCTACGAACATCAGGGAGCACTCTTGACTGGTTCCACGGTTGCTTTAAAAGCATCTGGTGGTGGCGTTAAGCTTACTAGTGCCTATGTCGTTGGCAGAAATATGATCAGTATTCAAGCAACTGGTGCTCTGCCGGCTGAACAGATTGAGGTCACGGGTGAAGATGGTGTGGTCGTCAAACAGACATTAGCGCCATCAAGTATCTTAATTGATGGTACTTCTGATTATTATGAATATGGACAGAACGGCAGCAATAACTATGGTTTTGCGGCGTTACAAAATCCAAGCAAGTTGTCTGCAAAAAATGATGTCAAGATTGGAGCCATTGGTTCAGGTGATCTCAATATTAATGCTTCCTTTGTTAATTCGGATTTTGGCAGTATTGATATGTTTACAACAGGTAGTCTTGCCTTAGAGGCAGTACAAGAAGATTTGTATCGTTATAGCAGTAGCACTCAAACGAAGCGCAGCTTATTTAAAAAGAAAAAAATTACCACAACCAGCGAGTTGAATATTTCAAATGCTTATGGCGTGACATTATCAGCAGAAAAAGATATTAATCTTCGGTCGCTTGGTAATATGAATCTATATGCAACTAATATTGATGCTGGCGGTAATATAAACTTAAACTCTATTAATGGCAATGATTTAAATATTTATGCATTTAAAACTCTGATAGATACAACTTATAGCACCAAAAAAACCTCATCATTTCTAGGTATTAAATACAAGGACAGCAAATACAGCAGCACACGAACGTTACAAAGTAAACTACCTTCAGAAATTGCTGCACAGGGCGATATTACGGCGCTTGCAAGCGGAAATATTGTATTAGAGGGAACCATATTAAAAGGTTTGGGTATAGATAATGAGCTTGTTGTACATGCTGGTTATGGGGACATGGCTAAAGATGATGCAACCATTGTTTTTAAATCTATAACAGATAGAATAGATGAAAAAGATTTTTATACTTCGAACTCAATTGTTTGGCAAAAAGATGCTGGTGCAGGATCAACCGTTGATTCGCTATCTTTGCCAAAATTAACAGGCTTTTCATCAGTCACTCTAAAGTCACCCAATAAAATTATTGTGGACATTCCAGAAGGTGATTTTAAAACTGAGCTTGGCAAACTGGTTAACGATCCGTCTTATAGCTATTTAAACAGCTTGCAAGTCCGTAGTGATGTGGATTGGAATGAAGTTAAGCTGGTGTTTGATGAGTGGCAGTATGAGCAAGAAGGCTTAACACCAGCAGGGGCTGCGTTGGTTGCAATTGCGGTGACCTTAGCAACAGGTGGTGCTGGTACTGGACCATTGGGTGCTGCGATGAGTGCATTGCAGACCCAAGCTGCGATTACGCTGATTAACAATAAAGGTGATCTAGGCAAAACGCTGAACGACTTGGCCAGTAGCGATACCATCAAAGGAATGGCAACGGCAGCATTAACAGCCGGATTGCTGGATAAAATGGGTGGCACTGCGGTAATGCAGGGCTTTAGTGGCACGGGTTTGACCGATCGCTTAGTCACGGGTATTGTCAATTCGACGGGATCTGCGTTGGTCAATACTGCCGTCAATGGCGGTAGTCTCAGTGATAACTTAGAACAAGCATTGATTTCTGGCACTGTGACTGCTTTGCACGGTGCTTTGGCGCAGGAAATTGGTGGTCTAGAAAGTCAAAATTTTGATACGGATTATATACTACATAAAATTGCCCATGCGGCAGCAGGCTGCTTAGCTGCTGCGGCTCAACAGCAAGCGTGTGAGGCGGGGGCAATTGGCGCGGCTGTTGGTGAGGTTGTGGCGGAGATGATGCCTGAGGCTAAAAATACATTTTATACTGAGGAGGAAGAGACGAAAATACTAGCAGCAAGCAAGTTAATTACAGGAACAATTGCAGCCTATGCTGGATATGACGTTAATACTGCATTAAGTGCTGCTGATACAGCGATTCAAAATAATAGATTAGCCGATCCGAAATTAAGTAAGGCTACAAATGATAAACTTGAAAGCCTTGGAAACGCTTGCCGAATGGATGCAAGTAAGTGTGCGGCGAGTATTGCAGCATTAGATGATTATCAAAATAATAATAAGCTGTCTGCTCTAGACAATGGTTTTATTTTACGCAGTCAAGAAATGATGAATACATTTATCCAAGAAACAAATTCCACAAATACTATAAGCTTCTATCAGTATGCTATTTCTCCTTCTGCTCAGCAGGCTTTGGGTGCTACTGGTGCTGGTGCTGCTGTAATAAAAATTGCAATGCAAAAATGTGTTTCTTATACCTGTATATTAAGTGCAGGTGTTGCATTGGACTATCTACAAGCATCAATAAGACAAGGTAACACGCTAGGGAGTGGCACTATCAAATTTATATTGGATAAATCTGGTATCCCATTAACAGATCAGGAGGCCTCTGAAGCTTACAATGCTATTGTGCAAACTGGAGGAACGGCAGCTCTTTTAGTCAGTAAAGTACCAACTACAAAAAATATGGCCGGATTGTGTTCCACTGGTACAGCTTGCAATGCAAGAGTCCTACAAGGTGATGAGCCGTTAACCCTTACACCTAAAATTCCTATAATTGAAGGCCGACCCTATCCGAAGGAAACTGCTTTTGCCCAAGAATTGGCTGCTCAAGGAAATCATGTTATAGTCAGGGGCAGGGATGCCGCTGGCGCAGATTTTATTATAAATAATGTAAAATGGGAGTTAAAAACTTTGGAAAGTCCATCGGTTAACGCTGTGCAACAGAATATTCGGAAAGCAAAAGATCAGTCTGATCATATATTTATTGATGGAAGAACAGCTGGTTTGACGCAAAGTACAGCCATGCAAGGATTATCATCAATAACTCGAATGAATAGGGTGGGAAGTGCCCAGACGATTGTTGTTAAAACGCCAGTTGGTGATGCTGTTTGGCGTAAAGACAGCCCTGTACCTTTGACTTGGTTGCCAGGTGGAGTACGTTAACATGAGTTATTCCGATTACGTGCTGTTTTGTGTTGATTGTGGTGAGAAATTGTCATTAGGTAAAATCGTTACTGAAGACCAAGATTCTTCTTTGGTTCATGACTTACGTTTTGATGGATCTAATTTTGATGATGGGAGAGCTGTTGATTTAACCCTTTTAAAGTTAATAGAAAGATTTTTAATCATACATCGAATGCATGAAATTAGACTGATTCCATCAGCCTTGTATTTTCTGAGGGATATGCATCAGGACTATACTCATGAATGGGTATGGAATGATCGGATGAGCGATATCATGTCTAGAAAAATCGAGCGCCCCGACCCTCATGGCGAAGCTGATAATGCCAGCGAAAAGCTTATTGAGAGCTTATGTCGGTCACTTAAAAAAACGGAGTAAAACAGGAGTCAGCATCCGTGCCATTGCTCTAATTCAGTCACACGGATGCCAGACTGAACCAAAGCTCCCAGACAACCGCGCAGCCTGACCACTACCCTCGGCGGTTAGGCTGTGCAGTAACCATGCAATGCAAGGCCGAGAGCAACTCGAGCTATTGTCAAATCTGGTGTTCAGGGACATTAAGCGGCGCACTGGTTGACCTCGACTCCATCTTTAAACTTGACGCCTGTGACGACTTTGCTCAGATCATCAAAGCCGCGTAAACGTCGCCAGTTGTGCTGGGCACATTGCCCAAGCTTGAACATCATCTGCAACATGCCCTCACGAGACAAACACCCCTTGGCACGTTTGGTACGGTGACGAATCGTGCTATAGCTATACATAATTTATTGACTATTGCTATCCTGATTTTTAATATAGCTAAATCCCCAACATCAGCTACTATAGACCAACCTACTCCTCCAATAAGCCTCTATCATGACCGTCTACGGTGTTGAACTGCGTCAACGTGTGGTCGATGCCTACAAACGAATTCAAAACAAACGACAAGTCTGTCTAGAGTACAACATCGCCCGTACCACCCTTGATGACTGGCTAAAGCTAGAAAAAGAACAAGGACATCTCAAACAAGAAAAATGGGCCAGTGGACGAAAGCACTATATCCAAGACTGGGATGCGTTTAAGACCTTTGTTGAACAAGCTACTTTCAATGACCTCAACGAACTACGTGAACTTTATAACCATCATTTTCCGATCAAGATCTCTAAAACCAGCCTGTACTATGCGGTACAGCGTATCGGCTATACGCGTAAAAAAAGAGTTTCACCTACCAACAAGCCGATCGGCTCAACCAATACGTGTTTGGCTGGCTCAGAGAAACACGTTGCCAAGCCGTTAGACCCGAACGACTGATCTATCTGGATGAGACCGGCATCAACAGCACGGATGTTGTCCAACATGGCTGGAGTTATCGTGGACAACGTTGCAGGGCACAGAAATCTGGGGGCTATGGCCAACGTCTGAGCATCATTGCAGCCATTGCCAGTCATCAGCCTGATCAACTGATTGAGCCTTTTTACTATGCAGGGACATGTAGGGGTCAGCTCACGAAACGGGAATTAAAGCACGCTAAGCCTCCCCAGATGTCCTTAGCGGCCTGAACTGCCCCTGATTGATCTCTTGGGTCTGTGGCCAGATGTAATCGCCGGTCAGGAGAATGTGCTCCCAGCCGAGTGGCGACAAGTGACTCAGCAATGTTTCGTCAATCTGCTTGCCCGAATCCCGCAGCGACTGCACGGCTCGCTCGATATAAACCGTGTTCCACAGCACAATCGCGGCCACCACCAAGTTGAGGCCGCTGGCGCGATAGCGCTGGTTTTCGAAGCTCCGGTCGCGGATTTCCCCGAGTCGGTTCAGGAATACGGCGCGTGCCAGAGCGTTCTTAGCCTCCCCCTTGTTCAAGCCAACCTGCACGCGCCGACGCAGCTCGACATGCTGCATCCAGTCAAGCATAAACAGCGAGCGTTCAATGCGCCCGAGTTCGCGCAGGGCAACGGCTAGTCCATTTTGGCGTGGGTAGCTGCCGAGTTTGCGCAACATCAGAGAGGCCGTCACCGTGCCCTGCCTGATTGAGGTTGCCAGCCGCAGAATCTCATCCCAGTGCATGCTGATCTGTTTCACGTTGATATTGCCGCCCACCAGACCGGCGAGCGTCGGGTACTGCTTGGCATCACCGCGTATGTACAAGCGCTTGTCAGCCAGATCACGAATACGGGGTGCAAAGCGGAAGCCCAGCAGTTGTGTCAGGCCAAACACATGTTCAGTGAACCCAGCTGTGTCTGTGTAGTGCTCCTCAATCCGCAAATCCGATTCGTGGTACAACAGACCATCCAGAACGTGGGTGGCGTCGCGCACCGCCGCATTGATGACCTTGGTGTGGAACGGCGCGTACTGATCGGAGATGTGAGTGTAAAACTGCACACCCGGCTC
>JBBKWH010000075.1:0-6733 GCA_037968855.1 Moraxellaceae bacterium
GCTTGGCATGACACATCAATCACTCGCCCACCCCCTTCTCCTCCACCTTTGGCCCACGCCCTTGATGCAAAAAAGCCGGTATCAGCGCCGTTAATGCCGCCCGAATATCAGCCCGTTCGTTGACCAACTGATGAGAACCTTCCTCCAGCATCAACAACGTCTGTAAGCGACACTTCTGCCGAATAAACTCAATGTTATAACGCCAATCGACCGTCTGATCGCGTGCGCCTTGCGCCATCCAAACCGGCATGCGGCACGCCGGATAACGCTCCATTTTGATCATCCAACGACTTAGCGCCATAATCCACTCCATCCCCATCACACGGGGCTGAAGCGGATCGCTTTTACGCACAAAGCGCAAAAACTCTGGATTATGATTATTGCGCCGAAACGCACGTGGCACTTCACGCTTAATCTTACTAATAATCGACAGCCCTACCGGATTGTGCCACCACGCCGTCATCGACGGACGCACCAACGGCGACAACAACAACAAGCGCTCGACCATCGCCGGTTTACGCCGCGCATGGTGACTCAGCACATGGTCCAACCAAATCGCGCCGCCCGTGCTTTGCCCAACCCCCAACCACGGCTGTGGCAGCAGTTGCGTATCTTGCGCATTAGCCCAACGATGCAAATCATCTAGCACCGCCTGATACACCGAAAACTCACCAATACTCGCCACCGGCCCATTGGATAAACCATGACCGGGTAAATCATATGTCAACACGCTAAAGCCTTCGGCCAGTAGCTCGGCAATGATCGGCTGATACAGCGCGCTATGCTCTAAATAGCCATGAATCAGCCATACCGTGCCTAGAATCGTGACATCCTTGGGCCGAAAAACTTGCACATGAATCCGATGATCCGCCGCCCGTAAGTAGCCCTGATCATGTACACAGACCAGTCGATCCAAACCATACAATGCCCGATAACCATCGATATGGGCATTGTGCTGTGTACCGGTTGAGGTCAGTACCAATGGAGGTAGCGCACGTGGCGTTCGCTCAAGGTTCGGCACAGGCAATGAGGACTGTCGGAGTTGCTCAGGATTTTGAAATGGTAATAAGACTGGCATTAAGGAATCTCTCGACAGTTGGTCTCGCCAACCCATAAATCACGGATAATCGCGATCAGCTCGTGTGTCGCGCGGCGCGTATGGGTCAGATTACGACGATCAGGCCACCATGGTGAAGGATCACCGGGTAACGGCGCAGCAATAGGAATCGTCTCAATGCCATTCAGGGCAAACAGCCGTCTTGCACGTGGCATGTGGTAGGCATCTGTCACCAATTCGACTCGTGGTGCGCCGCCCTGACGTTGCAACAATAAGGCACTAAAACGAGCATTTTCGCAGGTGTTCATACTGCGGCTTTCTAGCAAAGCAGCATCGACGCCTTGAGCCAATAACCATTTTTGCATCCACGGGGCTTCCACTCCACTCAGCACAATCGGCAGACCTGTCACTTGATGCTGCAAAATCGCTTGCGATAAGCGCAGTTCGGTAAAGCGATTGGGTACAATTTCTTTTTGGTAATCGCGGCCTAGCCCACCGCCTAATACTACAATCGCTTGTGCCATGCGCCATGTTTGACCATTGATGGTGGCACTGGCGTTGGGCAGCGCAACATTATGCAAGGTGGCTTGTGGCAAGAGTGCTTCAATGGTGCGCAATGGTAACCGATCAATCACTTGATTCAGATCTTCGGGACTCAAGGCATGACTCAGGACTGTGGTTAACTTGGTTTCTTCAGTATCTTCTGCTTGTTTGGCTTGCCATTCTGGCGAACCCGGCTCTAAGGTTTGTTGCTCTTCAATCAAACCACCTGACTCGTGTGCTGCTGCCGCAATCGGATCAACCTGATAATCAATTTGATGTAATCCCCACAGCACGACATTGGCATAAAATGGCGTTGACGCAATCAAATAGCCCACAACTAGCATCAACAGCGCGACGACCACTCCATAGCCCAGTTTGCGTAGCCTTCGAATACCGCTATTGATCATGCACCTCTCCTAAGACCAGCCCACACAAACTGGTTCCCGCTCCAAATTCACGCCAAAGCGCTGTTGCACATCTTGTTGCACGGCCATCGCCAATGCCAATACATCCGACAGTTGGCCGCCATCGGGATTGACCAGTACCAAGGCTTGCAATTCGTGCATACCCACTGGTCCTAAGCGCCGACCTTTCCAACCGGCCTGATCAATCAACCAACCTGCCGCAATCTTGATCTGACCATCGGGCTGCATATGTCCGCCCAAGGTTGGATAATGCTGTTTAAGCCGCTGATACTGCGACTGTGCAATGACTGGATTTTTAAAAAAACTGCCAGTGTTGGGCATGACTTTAGGATCAGGCAGTTTACTGGCCCGAATCTGACAAATTGCCTGACTCACCGATTTTGGCGTGGGCTGTGCACCCGCTAAGGCAGCAACATCGCCATAATCCAACACCAAATTGGCCGTCCGCGATAACGCAAAACGCACCCGCGTTATCACCCATTGATCGGGCTGTTGTTTAAACACACTATCACGATAACCGAAAGCGCATTCATCTGGCAAAAAGGTTTTGATCTCAGCCGTTTGCACATGAACTGCATCTAACGAATGCAGCCGATCTGACACTTCCACGCCATAGGCACCAACATTTTGAATCGGACAAGCGCCAACCGTACCAGGAATCAATGACAGATTTTCGAGGCCGTACCAACCTTGCGCCAAGGTGTGCAAAACAAAATCATGCCATGGCTCGCCCGCCATCGCTTCAATCACCACACGGTCGCCGTAATCTTCATACAAGCGGATGCCACGCAGATCGGGCCGAATGGCCAAAAGATCAAGCTGTGGCGCTAACAACAGGTTGCTCCCGCCGCCCAAAATCAGGCGCTGATTGCCTTTGGACAAATCCAAATGCAACAGCGTTTGTAGCTCAGCCTCATTGTTCACTATCGCCAAATAGCGCACGGTGCAGGGCAAGCGCATGGTGTTCATGCCGTCTAAGGCAGCGTGTTCGATCAGTTGCATCAGTCTGCCTTTTTGATGTGTTGTTGCCAGTGTGCGACCCAACCAGATGCAGCGCTGTCACATTGATTAATCACCCGATCAAAATCACGTTGATCACCATAATACGGATCTGGAACGGCTTGATTTGGCCATACCGCATCATGTGCGCTCATTAAGGCCAATGCTGCCTGTACCGCATGACCTTGTTGGCGTAATTGATCGGCCTGTTGTTGTAAATCGCGCAGGTTATCGGCATCCATCGCCAAGATTAGATCAAACTCGGCAAAGTCTTCAGCACGCACTTGACGCGCCCGCAGGCCAGACAAATCTAAGCCACGCGCACGGCCAGCCGCTTGCGTGCGTGGGTCTGGGGCTTTGTTGGGATGATAGTTGCTGGTTCCCGCGGAATCGACATCAATCGGCAAACCTGCTCGCGCTATCTGCTGACGCAACACCACCTCTGCGGTGGGCGAACGACAAATATTACCCAAGCACACACATAACACCCGTTTTGGAATAGACACCGCCGCCACTCGCTCCACCTTAAGACCTATCATCAACAGTCATCATCAATGCCGCAGTATAGCCCAGCACAGCTAGTCGGACAGCGATCAGCATGGCACAATCCCCGCCAACATCACGCGTTATACGGGTGAGATCACCCCTCTTTTTATTGATCAGGCCATCATCATGCAGGGATTCACCTTTGATACCGTTCGCCAGATTGTCTGCGCCAGCGGTAGCCGCCACCAGATTGGGCAATACTGTCAGCAATTGGGCATTCGCCATGTGTTGATGGTGACTGATGCAGGGATTTTGCAATTCAATCTCCACCAAGATGCCCTTGCCAGCCTTGCCGCTGCCGGTGTTCAAGTGACCCTGTATAGCGATGTACAAGCCGACCCGCCCGACCATGTGGTGTTAGCCGCCGCCGAACAAGCAATTGCCGCAGGCGTGGATGGTGTGATCGGTTATGGTGGCGGTAGCTCAATGGATGTGGCCAAACTGATTGCACTACTGGCTTGCCCACACCAACAGCAACAACTGGCCGACATTTATGGTGTGGGTAATGTTAAAGGCCCGCGTCTGCCATTGATTCAAGTGCCCACCACCGCAGGGACTGGCTCAGAAGTCACCGCCGTGGCAATTGTTACCACCGGCGCAACCAGCAAAATGGGCGTGGTCTCACCAGTATTGATTGCCGATATGGCGATTTTGGATGCCGAACTGACTATTGGTTTACCGCCTGCCGTCACCGCAGCGACGGGTATTGACGCGATGGTACACGCCATCGAAGCCTACACCAGCAAACACAAAAAAAATGCCTACGCCGACCTGCTGGCCCGTGATGCGCTGCGTTTGCTCGACAGCCATTTACAAACAGCTATTCATGATGGTCAAAACATTGCCGCCCGCCAAAACATGCTGCTCGGCGCAATGCTGGCCGGACAAGCCTTTGCCAACTCGCCAGTGGCTGCGGTGCATGCGTTGGCCTATCCGCTTGGCGGTCACTATCACATCTCGCATGGTCTATCGAATGCACTGGTGTTAGTCGAAGTGCTGCGCTTTAACCTCAGCCATGCCGCGCATCTGTATGCCGAACTGTTTAAAGTGCTGGTTCCTACTGCCGAGGGCAGTGACCTTGAATTGGCCGAAGCACTGATTACACGGCTGGAACAACACATTATCGACAGTGGCATTCCACGTCGTTTAAGCCAGCTTAAAGTGGTTGAAGACCATCTGCCGGTCTTGGCCAGCGACGCGATGAAACAAACCCGCCTACTGATCAACAACCCGCGCGAGCTATGCGAAGCGGATGCCCTCGCCATTTATCGAGCCGTATTTTAATGAGCCGTCCTCAAGCCCATCAGCGCAGTGACTATCTGCACTTTGTTGACCTGACCACCCGTTGGGCCGACAACGATATCTATGGTCATGTCAACAATGTAATGTATTACAGCTACTTTGACACTACTGCCAACACCTACTTGATCGAACACGGTGGCCTTGATATTCACGACAGCAAGGTAATTGGCTTGGTGGTGGATTCCGGCTGTAGCTACTTTGCACCGCTGGCCTTTCCAGATCGGCTGCAAGGTGGCTTACGGATTGCCCAGATTGGCTCATCCTCGGTCCGTTATGAAATTGCCATTTTTAAAGCAGGTGAAGATAGCGCCGCCGCGCAAGGGCACTTTGTCCACGTGTTTGTTGATCGGGACAACCGCAAGCCCGTTGCCATTCCTGATGCGATGCGCACCGCCCTTAGCCAGATTGTTCGCGCATGACGGACCAACCATCATTAAATCCACAGCCGCTCACCCCATCGACGGCTAAAAGCCGTGGCAACCCCAGAGGCTATGCGTTGGGCTTGGCCATGCTAATGCTGTGTGTGGGTAGTGCATTGCTACTTGGCTATTCATATGGGCTGCTGATTAATCTGTTTGTGCTGTTTTTTGCCCTGCCCATGCTGCTGACGCATGTGTATCAATTGAGTCGGCAAACGCTGGCACGGCGTGGCGATGCCAGCATCCCTGCCGCCAATAGGCATGTGTTGGCGGCATCGGGTTTGAGTGTGGTTGGGGTGATTTTAGGCGGATTGCTTTGCTGGTTGATCTAGTTTTGGCATAGTAGTCATCTATGAGACAGCATGCGCGAACGGACACGCTCATTTGTGTCGCTTGCAAAATGGGCGTTGGCGTTGTGTCACTGGGTTATGAGTCTGCGCTATTCGCTATAGTGTATAGACGCGCTAACGCTTCAACTTTGAGACCTCCGTGTTTTATAACGGGGTTCGCTTGCATTCGACGTTGGGCTATCATTCATCCAATCAATTCGAGCAGCTAAACCAAAACCTCCTTAACGGAGTGTCTCATTTTACTTGACCACTACACTTGGTTGCCAAAGCTGATGACACACTTGCTAGCAGCGAAACCTGGCCAACAGAAATCAGTGTCAATGCACTCAACAACCTTACATTAGAAAATGAAATTCAAGTCGCTGGTTTTAGTGATAAGCCCGACTCGCTGACAGAAATCAAAGAGGTAGGTGGCGGACAACCCATGCCAATCCGCCCACGGACGACAACAATTTATGGATGGATACGAACTGGCTGATTATTCTCTAACGACTTAGTGCAAAAGCAACCGTAAAAAGTTAGTGCAAAAGCAGATGAAAAATAGTGCAAAAGAAATCGCAAACTTACATAACCTGAGTTCGGCTTAAGCAAATCAAACAAAGAAGGACCCCTGAATGTTGTAACGTTTTGGTTCTCAAGACAAAACACACAACACCAGAGGTCCTACATGAAACATCTTACCGAACTTTTTTGCCAAATCGACGATTTCTGTCAAATTTTTGAGCCTCAACTGCATCAACATCTGATCGAAAATCAAAAAAGAACCAGACAGCGACAAACATCCATCACCCTATCTGAACTCATGACCATTACTGTGATGTTCCATCAGTTGCGTTACCGACAATTCAAAACGTTCTATATTGATCACGTCAAAGCAATGCTCAGTCGAGAGTTTCCAAACCTACCAAGCTACAATCGATGTATTGAACTGATGCCTCGCTGCCTCTTGGGGCTATGTGCTTTCTTTCAAACCATCAAAGCACCCTGTACAGGTATCAGCTTTATTGATGCCACAGCATTAGCGGTATGCCACAACCGCCGAATCAAACAACATCGTGTGTTTGCTGACACTGCTCAACGTGGGAAAACCAG
>JBBKWH010000076.1:0-69883 GCA_037968855.1 Moraxellaceae bacterium
CATCAACGCCATCCAAATAGTCGGTTTTTAGCTCAACTGTTTGGCCTAATGCCTCGCTTAAATAAGCGGCAACAGGCGCTAATGAATTTTCGGCAGAGGATTCGCCTTCGGTTGGACGACCCAAATGAGAGCAAACCATCACCGCTGCACCTTGCGATAAGGCCTGACGAATGGTCGGCAAGGCCGCACGTAAACGTGCATCACTAGTGATTTGGCCATTTTTGACAGGAACGTTTAAATCTTCGCGAATCAATACCCGCTTGGCTTGCAGGTCTTGATCCGTCATGCGTAGAAAATTCATCGACGTGCGCTCATTAAATTTGGTGCGCGGATTTTAATGCAATTACCGTTGCCCTGCCATGTTTCTGCTACCGCATCGATGCTTAGCATCCTCAATCCGAGCGCATACCAAAAAAAACGCCATCTATATGCAGATGGCGTTTGAATCAATCGGATCAGTTATCCGTTCAGTTGGCTTACACCACGCTCAGTTGTACATCCACGTTGCCGCGGGTGGCATTGGAGTACGGACAGACTTGATGCGCCTTGGCCACCAATGCTTCGGCATCGGCCAAGGCCATATCTGGAATATGTACCTCAAGTGCAACTGTAATGGCAAAACCACCTGCACATGGGCCAATACCAACTTGTCCGTTCACTGTTGTTGCTGCGGGTAGTTTTATTTTTTGCTGTCCGGCCACAAACCCCATTGCACCCAAAAAGCAGGCCGAATAACCAGCAGCAAATAACTGCTCTGGGTTTGTCCCTTCACCACCAGCACCACCAAGGGCTTTAGGCGTCGAGAGTTGTACATCCAGCGCACCATCGCTAGAACGGGCAATGCCGGTACGTCCACCTGTTGCTGAGGCTTGGGCGGTATATAACACTTGATCAGGTTGCATTCGGTTTTCTCACTCATCAATAAAAGGCAGCACAACGCATGACACATGCTTGCTTGAATACCCTATTAAAATATCACGCAATTAAATAGCGCGCTATTAAAATCACCAAACCAATACACATGGCTGTCATGTGTATCTGTGTCTTCTGTATTAGTGAGGCTGTTTGTGTTGCCGCGCTAACAACTAGCCGTGAAACTGACTGAGCAACTGACCACGTAGATGCTCAAGATTCTGTTTAAGATCGGTTAGTTCAGTCATAGAGCATTGGGTTGCACAAATCACTTGTTGAGGAACCATCGCGGCTTGCGACTTTAATTGCAGGCCCTGCTCTGTCAGCTCAATCACCCGTTGCCGCTCGTCATGACTACAGCGTTTGCGCAAAATAAGGCCAGCGCTTTCGAGTCTTTTGAGCAAGGGCGTGAGGGTTGCCGAGTCCAAATACAGTTGAGCACCAATGGTGTTGACGCTGACGCCGTCTTTTTCCCACAACACCATCATGACTAAATATTGCGGATAGGTCAGGCCAAGCGGCTCTAACAACTTACGGTAGATGCGATTCATCGCCAACCCTGTTGAATACAAGGCAAAACAAGCTTGCGCATCCAGACGAAGAAAGTCCGGATTGGGTTCATTGAGCAGCTCGATCTCGGGCGCCAATGTGGTCTTTGTTTGACTCATAGGTATAGTTTCCTAAAACTATACACACGCTAGACAGGCTGCGAATGATTGTCAAGTGCAACAAACTCGCTATTTTTTGGTATGGACTGCCATTAAAATCTGACAAAAAGCATTTTATGCTTATTTTTTGGCCAAAAAACGTCTATTTATGAGCCACACATCTACCATATTGGCAGAGCAAATCAATCACATTATTGCCCAAGGACTACCACAAGCACAGGACAGTGGGTTTTGTGTCACTCATGCCGAGGCGCAACAGGTACGCTGTGTTTTGACCTATCATGCCGATCAAATGCGACCGGGCAATACACTTTCCGGCCCGACCATGATGATGCTGGCAGATGCTGCCATGTATGCCCTCGTACTGGCCAATGATCCCAATCAAATTATGTCGGTCACCCATGATTTTCATATTCATTTTTTGGCGCGACCTGCACCACAAGACCTGATCGCAATCGCCACTTTACTGCGCGCCGGTCGTCGCTCAATGGTCATGCGAGTCGATCTGTATAGCAACAACACCTTGGTCGCACACGCCACTGGCAGTTATGCACGAGTAGCGCCTCGTATGTCGTCAAACCCATAGGGATGGCTTAAATAGGTTTGAGCACGCCACACAAATCAATCAATCGATTGGCATAGCCCCACTCGTTGTCATACCACGCCAACACTTTGGCTTGACGTCCTGCGGTCATGGTTTGCAACATATCGACAATCAACGAAAACGGCTGATGATTAAAATCACTCGACACCAAGGGTTGATCGGTTACATCCATAATGCCGTGATACGGCCCTAGCGCAGCCTGCGTTAATGCAGCATTAATGCTGGCAGCATCGGCTGGCCGCTGCATAATAAAGGTTAGATCAATGGCCGCCACATTGATGGTCGGCACACGAATCGAATAACCCTCAATCCGTCCTTCCATCTGTGGCATGACGTTTTTGAGTGCGCCTAACGCACTCGACGTGGTTGGAATAATATTAAAGCCCGAAGCCCGCGCCCGCCGTGGATCACGATGCGCATGATCAAGTACCGCCTGATCGGTGGTCACTGCGTGAATCTCGGTCATCAGCGCCGACTCAATGCCAAAGGCATCATCCAAAATTTTGACCAATGGCACGAGCGCCTGTGTGGTGCATGACACGCTGGATAACACCCGATGCGCTGGCAAAATCTGATCATGATTGACACCGTACACAATCGCCGCATCAACCGTGTCAAACGGCGCAGCGCCGATAATCACCCGTTTGGCTCCTGCGGTCAGATGCTTGGATGCACCCTCGCGTGAACGAAAAAATCCGGTGCACTCCAACACCACATCAACCGCCAATTCCGCCCAAGGCAAATCGCTTGGATCGGCTTTGCGCAACAAGGGAATCTGACACTTAAGCCCCAAACTCTCGATGCTTAAACGCTGACCATCAAAATCGACTCGCCCAGCAAATCGGCCATGTGTGCTGTCAAAGCGCAACAAATGCGCCAGTGTTTCGCCCTCTGCCGTGTCATTAATCGCCACAATTTCAAAAGCGGGCCAACAGCCATTTTCCATCCAAGCGCGCAGCACATTGCGGCCAATACGACCAAAGCCATTGATGGCAACACGAAGGGGTCTAGACGGTGCGTTCAAATAAGGGTCTCATCAGTCAGGTGATGCGTGGCATGGCACAGATTAGATCAAAGCAGCCAACCACTCACACAAAAAAACAGTCTTCAGGATAGTGCCGGCGCGGTCACAAACACCAACGCCAATCGAATCTCGTTATAACTCATCTGTCGCTCAATCGACTCAAAAATCGGTCGTAATTTAATTGAGCCATCTTCGTTAAAATGATCGTCATTTTTGTGCTGGGTCAAAAACTTAACTACCTCACTCACATCATGAATCACCTCATCACTGGGACGAATGCGTGCCAAATCAAAAGTAGGTTCTTGCGTCTTGAGCTTGGCCAAATGGTTAATGATGGTCGCTTGAGTCAACTCTCGTTGATCGGCAATGGTTGCCAAATCTAGCCCTTGCTCAAACAGCACTTTGGTCTGGGCCAAGGTATCCTCTGAGATCACTTTGCTGCTACTAGCTTTCTTTTTGCCCAATAAACGCTGCTCGTTTTTGGCGATCTCGGCAGCATCAAGTGTGCCGCCACAACGACGGACAAACTGATTATGCAGCACGGTGAGGTCTGGCGTGCCATCGCGATTGGCCCACTGCCCTTCGGCTTCGGCAGACAGTTCGGCAAAGCGCTGATCGGCCTTAATCGCCAAACGATCTAACTCTAACGCGGTTCGGTTAATGCCCAGCAAACGTAACCCATCCAGACTTTTGAGCCGTGACAACGCCACATAGCCTTGGCCTTTTTCGAAGGTTTTGGATAGGTCAATTTCGGCGGCCTCCAACGTCATGCCTTGGCTTTTGTGCACGGTCATGGCCCATGCCAGACACAAGGGAATCTGACTATAAGTCGCCAAGGCTTTGCCCGCATCGTTATCAACCGACCACGATTCCGGTGCAACAATCAGGCTTGAGCCATCGCGCAGCTTGACCTTGGGCAAAATACCAAACTCCATATCCTGCTCAAACCCCGTCACCTCACCTAAAGTGCCGTTGATATAACCCTCATCAAAATTATTTTTGACAAACATGACTTTGGCACCAATTTTTAACACCAACTGGGCAGGCGCACGCACTGCACCACTGAGGGTCATCAGCATTTTTTCGTTGCCTTTACTGCTGGCATTAAAGGTGTGGGTGGTGCTGTCAAGGCTGGTCAAATGCTGTTGATTGATCTGATCAACATTGACGTTATGGGTAAACAGACGGGTAATGTCGTCTTGTAAGTGGTGCTGCTGAGTTTGCTTTAACTCGTGAATGCTGTGCTCGCTAATCTGCTCACGCCGAATCTCATTTAAAATTCGATTCAGCGCGTTGTCGTTGTCTTGTCGATGCTGCTCTGTCAAATAGCAAATTTTAAACTGTGCATCCAGCCAAGCCTTGGACATAAAGGCAAATTTATCGCGGTTGCTTTCGTCTGACTTGCCCACTGGTGGCAACTGAAAAAAATCTCCCGCTACAATCACTTGCAGGCCACCAAACGCGGCATCGGTGTCTTTAAAATATTTGAGGATTTGATTGACCACATCTAACTGTTTGGCATGTAGCATCGAGATTTCATCAATGATCAACACCTTGGCACTGTCAAGATGATTGCGCAGGTATTTGCGCTCATACATCCGCGCCAGATCGTGGTCATCAAGGCTGTCTTTGATCCCCATACCCGACCACGTGTGGATGGTCATGCCGTTCATGTGGGTTGCGGCAATGCCGGTGGATGCCGTCACCGCGACTGGCACTTTGCGTGCCTTCAGATAATGAATGTATTGATTGAGCGTATAGGTTTTGCCCGCACCTGCCGAGCCGGTCAAAAATACATTTTGGCCTGATTTTAGGATGTTTAAGGCGGTGGTTTGATTCATAGGACAGCAAGATCTGCGCGTGGGCGTGTGCCATAGTTTAATGAATTCGAGCGTGCGATGCTGTTGTTTGCGCGATGCAGTCGCAAAAACCAAAAATCCCTGTCATTTGACAGGGATTTTTGATCACACAATACGATCTAGCCATGTGGCATCAATAGATGCTTAGCCCACCAGTTCGTTGACCGCAGCCACCACCGCATCGGTGGTAATGCCAAAATGCTTGTACAAGTCTCTGGCCGGTGCAGACTCGCCAAAGGTGGTCATGCCAATCACTTTGCCGTCTAGACCAACAAACTTCCACCAGTAGTCCACATGCGCGGCTTCAACGGCCACACGCGCACGGATCGCGCTAGGCAAGACTGACTCGCGATAGGCCGCATCTTGCTGCATAAACACTTCGCATGATGGCATCGATACCACACGCACACCGTCGAGCTGTTCGTAGGCTTGCATCGCGAGTTCTAGCTCAGAACCAGTGGCAATGATGATCGCTTTAAGCTCGCCTTTGGCTTCGGCCAGCACATAGCCACCTTTGGCAACATTGGCCAGTTGCTCTGGCGTACGCACCATGTGTGGCAGGTTTTGACGGCTAAACACCAAGGCGGTTGGGCCATCTTTACGCTGCAAGGCTGACTTCCACGACACAGCGGATTCAACGGTATCGGCAGGACGCCATAGATTGAGGTTTGGCGTACCACGCAAGGACGCGATTTGTTCAATCGGCTGGTGGGTTGGACCGTCTTCGCCCAGACCAATCGAGTCGTGCGTGTAAACATGGATCACACGCTGCTTCATCAAAGCAGACATGCGTACCGCGTTACGTGCATATTCCATAAAAATCAGGAAAGTAGCGACGTAAGGAATAAAACCACCATGCAAGGCAACGGCGTTGGCAATCGCGGTCATGCCAAATTCACGCACACCGTAATGCACATAGTTACCGGCAGGATTGTCTTGAATGCCTTCACAACCCTTCCAAATGGTCAGGTTAGAACCGGCCAAGTCAGCAGAACCGCCCAGCAATTCTGGCAGCATTGGGCCAAAAGCTTGTAGGGCATTTTGGCTGGCTTTGCGGCTGGCGATGGTTTCGGCTTTGTCGTTGCAAGCCGCAATAAACGCATCGGCTTTGGCTTCAAAATCAGCGGGCAAATCGCCGCTTAGACGGCGGGTCAATTCGGCGGATAACTCAGGATAGCGCTGAGTATAGACGTCCATTACCGAATTCCAGTGCTGCTCTAATGCACTGCCTTTGGCCTTGCCATCCCATGCTTCGTAGATGTCGTCAGCCAAGCTAAAAGCGTCGTCAGTCCAACCGAGCGCTGCACGAGTCAGACCAATCTCAGCAGCACCAAGCGGCGCGCCGTGGCAGTCTTCTTTGCCTTGCTTGTTTGGCGAACCTAAACCAATGATGGTTTTGCAGATCAACAGTGACGGCTTGCTGGTTTCAGCTTGGGCAGCCAAGGTGGCTTCACGCAAGGCTTGCGCATCATGACCATCCACACGAATCACGTGCCAGCCATACGCCTCAAAGCGCTTAAAGGTATCGTCCGAGAACCAACCTTCAACTTCGCCATCAATCGAGATGCCGTTGTCGTCGTAGTAGGCGATCAATTTACCCAAGCCCAGCGTGCCCGCCAACGAGCATACCTCGTGCGAGATGCCTTCCATCAAGCAGCCATCGCCCAAGAAGCAATAGGTAAAGTGATCGACCACGTTCAACTCATCGCGGTTGAACTGTGCGGCAAGGGTTTTTTCGGCAATCGCAAAACCAACCGCATTGGCAAGGCCCTGACCCAATGGTCCTGTGGTGGTTTCGACACCGACGGTATAGCCATATTCTGGGTGACCCGGCGTTTTGCTGTGTAATTGACGGAACTGGCGCAAATCGTCCATGCTCAAGTCATAACCAGACAAATGCAACAAGGCATATTGCAACATCGAGCCATGGCCATTGGACAAGACAAAACGGTCACGGTTTGGCCAGTTCGGGTTGCTTGGGTTATGACGTAAGAACTGACGCCACAACACTTCGGCAATATCGGCCATGCCCATCGGGGCGCCGGGATGACCAGAATTCGCTTGCTGGACGGCATCCATCGCCAGCACACGGATGGCATTGGCGAGTCGTCGTTCGTTTAAAGGTGTGGTCATGCTGGACAAATCCGCAGGTCAAAAATTGCAGTTATTGTCGTTGATCTTTATGCAAGGGTAAAGGCATCAATCGCGCAAAAGCTATGAGACCTTGATCACAATCGACCAATGAACCATTTTTTGCCGGAATCACTCTGTATGATTTTAATAGCCTTGCTAGGCGTAACCAATCAAGTCGCGTTAACATAAGCGCCAGTTTTTTTAACATGATGCGACGGAATACTCATGCGCGAATACGCTGTATTTACTTCGGAATCGGTCAGTGAAGGCCATCCCGACAAAATGGCCGACCAAATTAGCGACGCCATTCTTGATGCATTACTAGAGCAAGATCCACATGCGCGTGTGGCCTGTGAAACCTTGGTCAAAACCGGCGCAGTGGTTTTGGCCGGTGAAGTCACCACAACGGCCAACATCGATTTTGAAAAAATCGTCCGTGATACCGTCAATGACATTGGCTACAACCATTCTGATCTGGGCTTTGATGGCAGCACTTGTGCAGTGATCAACATGCTGGGCAAGCAGTCGCCGGATATCGCCCAAGGCGTTGATCGCCAAAAACCCGAAGACCAAGGCGCAGGTGACCAAGGTCTCATGTTTGGCTATGCCAGCCACGAAACCGACGTATTAATGCCCGCACCGATTCAATACGCTCATCGTTTGGTCGAGCGTCAAGCCGAACTGCGCAAAAATGGCACATTGCCGTGGTTACGTCCCGACGCCAAAAGCCAGATCACTTTTCATTACGAAAATGGCGTCCCCAGCCGCGTCGATGCGATTGTGTTGTCAACCCAACACAACCCAGAGATTAGCCAGACCGCGCTAAAAGAAGCGGTAATGGAAGAGATCATCAAGCAAGTGATTCCTGCTGAGTGGCTACATGCAGGCACGCAGTACCACATTAACCCAACCGGTATTTTTATTATCGGCGGGCCTGTCGGTGACTGCGGTCTAACTGGTCGCAAAATTATTGTCGATACCTACGGCGGCATGGCGCGGCATGGTGGTGGTGCGTTCTCAGGTAAAGATCCATCCAAAGTGGATCGTTCGGCTGCTTATGCTGGTCGTTATGTGGCCAAAAATATCGTGGCTGCTGGCCTTGCAGATAAGTGCGAAATTCAAGTGAGTTACGCGATTGGTGTGGCCGAGCCAACCTCGATTTCGATCAATACGTTTGGTACGGGCAAAGTGAGCGACGAGACCATTATCGCCTTGATACGCGAACATTTTGATCTGCGTCCTTATGGCATTACCCGTATGCTCGATCTGATCCAACCGATGTACCAACAGACCGCCAAATATGGTCATTTTGGTCGTCATGGTTCAGACACAGCATTTACGTGGGAAAAAACCGACAAAGCCAATGCATTAAAAGCCGCTGCTGGGCTATAAACGCTCTAGCAGTCAAATAAGCGGACTTCGGTTCGCTTTTTTGTTGCCTGAACCGTTGGCATTGATTGGCCAACAATATCCACGCACCCACGCGACAGGAGAATCCGTGATGCAAGCCCCACCGTTGTTGATCAAGGCGCATCGCTGGCTTGGCCTCGTCATGAGTATTGCATTGTTGGTGTGGGCCATGACGGGGGTGCTCTACTCGCTTAAGCCTGCTATTCAACCACAGCCCATCAAACATGCAGCACCACCACAAACACTCGACTTGCGTACGGCTATTGCATTGCCAACCCTGCTGGCGGATCAAGGCTGGCGCTCGGTTCAGCAAGCCTCTGCGGTTCAGCTTGACCCAACACTCACAGCCTATCGGGTCAAATTAATCGGCAATCCGATTGCACGTTATTACAACGTAATGACAGGGCAATACATTGTGGCTGGAGAGTCACTAGATGCCCAACGTTTGGCCTTGTGGTATAGCGGCCAAGGTGTTGACCAACTGACCCAAACTCAGATCATCACCACGTTTAGCGATGACTACCCTGCGCGTCATCGGGTGCTACCCGTCTGGCAAATCAGCTTTGCCGATGGCCTACGTGCCTATGTTGATCCGTCACAATCACGATTGATCAGCCTATCCAATGATCAACAAATGTGGCTGACACGACTGTTTCGGATTGGCCATACATGGTCGCTAGGTCAGATCGACTGGCCGGAAAAAAAGCCCATCATGGCAGGCTATTTGATTGGCATGATGCTGCTGGCGATTGGGGGAATCATCTTGTGGATGTTGGGTCGTCAAACCAATACGTCCTTCATAGAACCAGTCTCTATGGCACGGCGCTGGCATCGACGCCTAGGCAGTCTATTGGCTGTTTTGCTATTGTTTTGGGCAGCAAGTGGTTTGTTTCATTTGCTCCGATCAGCCAGCCCTCAGTTGATCAAGCCCAGTGTCTTTTTGGTCAGTCATCTGTCTGGCGCGGCGTGGCAACAGGCCGTGTCGCAACCGATGGCGCGGATTGACTTGGTGTCTTTGCAATCATCTCAGCCTGATCAACAGACGCATACTGGACAGACAGCCGCTGCATGGCTCATTCGTCCAAGCACGGCTGCAACGGAACCAAAGCCAACCACGAGGGATCACAGCGTCTTATCGCAATGGCGAATGATTGATGCAAAACTTGGGCAACCTCTAGCCGATGGCTTAAGCCAACGGGTACAATATGTTGTAGGGTTATATACGAATCTCAAACCGACCCAAATCAGCAGCGTTGCTTTGCGACCATCGACTGAGATCAATGATCACTGGTACAGCACACAAATCGACCAACGTATACTAAAAATTGAAACACAAACCGATGATCATCTCACCCTTTATATAGACCCAATCAGCGGCATACTACTGGCCAAGCAAAACGATACCGACCGTTTGGAGGCACGGGTGTTTGCTGGATTGCATCAGTGGGTTGGATTACCGATTACACAACCACTCCGCCATGGTTTGATCGGAATAGCAAGTTTGCTGGTGGCACTGTTGGGCGCATTAGGCTTGATTCTGTGGGGCATGCGCCGTTACTCGCGCCAACCGCTATAACCACTACAGCGATAACAACGTCAATCAGACTGAGCATATGATTATTATCCGTATTGTTTTGGCTTTGGCTTGTTGGATCACCGCCCTTATGTTGCTGATATCACTGTGGCTAAACGGATTCGATTGGCGATATCTACTGGCTGCAATAACAGCATGGTTACTGGCTTATTTGCTTTGGCCGCGCCAAAAACACTCCTATCACAAGCGACATTACAGTCGGGAAAACAGAATAAACGGATGGCATCTCATTGAGATGCTTGACATTATATCCTTGCTAATAGAATTACCAATTCGGGTAATTTTGGGACTTGTTCACATTTTGGTGCATCTTTGGCACTGATTCGGTTCACACTGGTCTAATAAAAGGTAACAAAACACAACAATGAGTAGTGGTTTAGCCCAATCTGGTGTATGAATAGAGAACGCATTACTCACGTTTTTTTAATGTTGCATGTATACGCCAAGTGAGTGATTGCTAATTTTTCTATACGCCTATTTTAATCTCAACGGTTTGAGGCCAGCCATGTATGCGCTGCGAATTTTCGTTGCCAGCTTACTCTTATTGGTAGCACTTGTTATTGCAATGGACTGCATGATTAACGGTCGATCTGGCCTATTCATCTTGAGTGCCGCGTTAGCACTAACTTTGGCATATGCCTGTTGGCCCAAACAAGCTCGACTGCAACGCCGTCATCAAATTCGCCATGAGGCAGAAGACGACTGGATTGATGGCATCGATATTCTAGAGTTTTTGATTGAAGCGCCGTTTCGCTTAATTCGCTGGTTTAGCCGGAGTGTGTACCATTTTGTGACGCATCACCGTCTATTCTCCAATCATCACAGCAATCATACCCATCATTAAAAAACGGGCACTCGGCCCGTTTTTTGCTTTATCCATCGATCAAGATTGAATAACCTCTTAACCTTTTTGCATTGCAACCATCACCCGAATCGCATCTGGCACCAAGGACAACTGCTCAAGCAACTGCAAGCCTTCAGTTTGTTGTGCTTGTAGCCGCTCGACTTCATCCGCACGAATGCTTGGGTTGTGCTCTTTGAGATACACCATCCGGTCAACTTCGTGCTGCAAACGATCTGCAAAACGTTTACGCGCCACGTCAGCAAAACCTTCAAGCTGGGTTTTGGCCAGTGCTTCAGCCTGCTTATAACGCGCCTCAATCACTTCGCGGCGCAGCTTGATCACTTGACGGGCATTGTTCATATCCAACTGATGCACATACGGCTGCAACATGGCGGGATTGATCTTAGCCGACAAGTCTTGGCCTTTTTCGTTCAGCAATACACGAATCAACTGCTGCGGCAAACTAGCGGCTAAGTTCAGCACTTTGGGTGCAATCACTTCGACACGGAACCACATCTCGACCAAAATGCTGCCTTGTGGAATCGCCGCACTTTGCAAGATCGCAACATTGGTATTGCCAAACGATTGGGTATGCACCATTTCAAAGATACTTTGAATAAATGGATGCTCTAAGGTCAGATACTCGGCATCTTCGCGCGCCAAGGCTTGATCACGGCTAAAGGTGGCAGTGATGCCGTCTTCGTCCAAGATCAACCCTTCGACTTGCATTTGATCCGATGGGCGAATGATCAACGTGCCGTCACTTTGCTCTTCGTAGTCGATATTCGTCGCCGACAAAAAGCGCGTGACAAAATCTGGTAGCGGATTGACATCATCTTGATCTTCCAGCGCCTTGACGATTCGGCCAGCAATCACCGGACGGCAGGAATTAAACTCAAGCAGACGATCACGACCAGACTGCAACTCGTCTTCTAGCGCCATACGCTCGTCGTTCACTTGATTGAGCAAGTCATCAAACTGCTCGCCCATATCACTGAGTAAGCCGTTTTTGAGTTCGACAATATGATTCTCTTGTAGGGTTTGCGCGGTTGGCGAGATATGACCAAAAATATCCAGCGCTTCGTTGTACCAACGGAACATCCGCTCTTGGGCGGTGTCCATTAAGTACGGCACATGAATCTGAATACGCTCGGTTTGGCCAATCCGATCCAGACGGCCAATCCGTTGCTCTAGCACGTCAGGGTTAGACGGTAGATCAAAAAGCACTAAGTCATGGGCAAACTGGAAGTTACGGCCTTCGCTACCAATCTCGGAACACAGCAAAACTTGAGCGCCATAGCCTTCGTCGGCAAAGTACGCAGCGGCTTGGTCACGCTCAATCAAGCTCATACCTTCATGGAACATGGCAGTACGTAAGCCACCATGAATCCGCAGCGCACTTTCGAGTGACTCCACCACTGGCCCACTACGGGCAATCAACAACACCTTACGATGCTTTAGCTGAGTGCGTAGCGTCTCAATCAGCCACGGCACGCGTGGATCATTGGCCATCCATTCGCCATCGAGCTGTTGCTCTTCTGGCCACATCTGTTCGCGTAGTTTGCCGGTCATTGGCCATGTGGCGGGTGCAGGCAATGGCACAGCCATACAGTCTCGACCGGGAAAGCCCTGAATCGCCTCACGGGTATTGCGGAACAAAATTCGACCCGTACCATGCCGATCCAATAACTCGTTAATGGCACGATAGCGAGCTTCTGGCGTGTCTTCGACTGCATGGCCAATCAAGGCAGCAATCGCGGCATGATCGGCTTCGCCTAAGCGCTCATCCGACATCAAGACTTCGGCCACTTGCGCGGTGTGGGCGTATTCAGCTTCTTCTTGTAAGAAGTGATCAAGCGTGTCAAAGCGTTGCGGATCAAGTAGACGTAGACGGGCAAAGTGACTGTCTACACCCAACTGCTCAGGTGTGGCGGTCAGCAACAATACGCCTGCGGTCTGGGCGGCAAACTGGGCGACCATGTCGTAGCGGTCATTACCGCCGGTGTCTTCGTGCCATGTCAGATGATGCGCTTCATCCACCACCAATAAATCAAAGCCGGCATCCAAGGCTTGCTGACGCAGATCGGCATGATCAAGCAACAAATCCACGCTGGCAATAATGCATTGCTCAGCAGCAAACGGATTGGCATCTTCGTCATGCTCACGCATGGCAGCGGTGCGGGTCAGATCAAACAAAGAGAAATTCAGGTTAAAACGGCGGCGCATCTCGATCATCCACTGATATTGCAGTGAATCTGGCACCAAGATCAAAATACGTTCGCTACGACCCGTCACCAATTGCTGGTGAATAATCAAACCGGCTTCGATGGTTTTGCCCAAACCCACTTCGTCGGCCAGCAACACACGCGGCGCTAAACGGCGGCCAACTTCGTGGGCAATATACAGTTGATGCGGAATCAAACCAACCCGTGGACCTAGCATGCCGCGTAGCGGACTGACCGCCATACGCGACTGCATCAATAAGGCTTCGATGCGCAGGTCATACCAGTCTTTGGACTCCAGCCGTGCCGCCAAAATCCGCTCGAGCGGACGCGCCAACTGCAAGTGCGCGCCCAAGCGGGTTTCGGCCAGCATCTTACGCTGATCGCCATTGATGACGTGATAGCGCATCACCCCATGCTGGACTTCAAAAAACTCGACCTGCCACTCGTTGCCGTCTTGGTCCGTCAGCCAATCGCCAACCGCAAACACAATACGCGACAATGGCGCACTGGCCCGTGCGTAGACACGCGTTTCGTCACTTTTGGGAAAAAGAATACTAATGGTGCGTTCATCCACACCGACCAGCACACCTAAGCCTAGTTCCGACTCGGTATCTGACAGCCAGCGCTGCCCAATCGCAAATTCTTGCATGTACGTCCCACCTGATTGCCCATCGGCCCGCAAGGTTGCCAAAACTGGCCCGACCTTCCGGCGCGGCGTATTTTCGCATATCCACTTGATGGATGTATCGAATCTAAAAAAAAATCAGACCATTTGCCAAAAATCAGCGTCTTTTTGCCAGCTCATCCGCTCGCCACTGACCGGATGTGTCAACTCCAAACGTGCCGCATGCAAGGCTAGACGAGGCAAAGCCGCCAATCCCGCACCTTCGCTATACAACGGATCACCAATAATGGCATGACCAATATGTTGCATATGCACGCGCAATTGGTGCGACCGCCCTGTCACCGGAAATAAGTTCATCGGCGTGACCACCTGCCCCGCCACCTCAATCGTTGGCAACGCCTGCCAATGGGTCAAGGCATGTTTGGGATGATCTAAATCGGCAACATGTAGCGGTGGTCGGGTCGGATCATAACGCACCGGCACATCGACACTGCCCGACCCCGTTAATGCACCCATCACCAGCGCTTGATACTGTTTGTCGGTCTGGCGTAGTTCAAACTGCTTAGACACTTGTCGCTGAGCCTCTGGCGTTAAAGCAAAGACCATCACGCCCGAGGTATCGCGATCCAAACGATGGATTAATTTGACCGCCGGATTGGCCTGCTCTAAACGGGTGCGTAAGCAGTCAGTCAAATCGCCCTTACCCGGTACACTGAGCAAACCCGACGGCTTATTGACCACCAACAATGCATCGTCCTGATAAATCAAAATGCTCGACAAAAAATCAGACATGACCCGCTTAACCTTTACCAAACGACAAGCGGTGCAGTGTGCCAGAAAAAACCGATCAGATGCCATGCACACAGCACTATGCCAACTACATCACACTTTATCAGGAATAAAAATTCATCCTTAATGATTTTAAAAACGACAATTCATAAGGTTATTATCGTTCAGATTTTAAACCAATAGATAGCACACCACTTATCGGAAATTAATACCAACAAAAAACAACAAAAACACTGTTTTTTATCGTTTTTTAATTGAAATTTTATTCACTTGTTAATAATGAAAAACCACTCATCCAATTCGAATTGTCAAACAAACAGACTCAATTAAACTCGCCAAACACCGATAAGACCTAGGATGGTTAAACAATGAAACAAACACTCTGTGCCCTGACTGCTGTCGCTGCCGCTTTGAGTTTTTCGACCACAGCGTCCGCCGCAAAATACTACAACTGCGCCAATACCAGCAGTAATACTGGCTGTACAGCAAGTAGTGATATTGGGGTCTCCTCAACCTACGCCCGCACGGTTTATCCCATCGTGCTTGCCCACGGATTGGTCGGATTTACCAAGGTTGGTTCCATCGACTATTTCTATGGCGTACCAAAAGACCTGACCTCTCAAGGTAGCTTGGTTTACACCACTCTAACCTCCGCAGTAAACGGCTCTGCTGAAGTACGTGGCGAACAACTGTTGGCGCAAGTCAACAAAATCATTGCCCTCAGTGGTAAATCTAAAGTCAACCTGATCGGTCATAGCCAAGGCGGCTTAGACTCTCGCTATGTGTTTGGTGTTGCACCAACCAAAGTCGCATCAGTCACCACTGTGGGCACACCACACAAAGGCACACCTGTTGCTGACCTCGCCATTAAAATTGTCCAAGATGAGCCAACCGGCTTACTACAAAGCGCAGCAAATGCCTTGGCCAATGGCATCGGCCAATTGATTACCGGTGTATCGGGCGGTGGCAGTAGCAACCAAAGCTTGATGTCATCCCTCAACACCCTCAGTACCACAGGTGCCGCAAGCTTTAATCAACGCTTCCCTACTGGCCTTCCAACTAGCTCGTGCGGCACTGGTGCGACCTCAAGCCAAAACGTTAAGTTTTACTCATGGGGTGGTACAAGTCCGTTTACCAATATTTTAGATCCGATTGATGGCGCATTAACCGCAGCATCCGTGGCATTCTGGGGTGGGGCAAGTGACGGTGTGGTCGGTCGTTGCAGTAACCATTTTGGTCAAGTGATTCGTGATGACTACAACATGAACCATGGCGACCTCATCAACCAAGTGCTGGGCATTCATGCCATCTTTGAAACCGACCCACTTACTGTCTACCGTACACAAGCCAATCGTTTGAAAAACGCCAGCCTATAATCCACAGCGTTCGTTTGCGACACGTCGAGCAATCGCTCGACGTGTCAGCATCTGCTTGACGATGACTTAAGTGAAAGTCAGCGACAAGCCATAAAAAAACGCGACCAGCCGCATGAATAAGATGACTGACAACGTCTCAATCACAGACAGTTGATCACATACCAACTGTGCTGCGGTATCTTGTCGATTGATCTGAGGTTTCAGCACAGCGTCATCTCAATGCAATCTCAACAGATCAATCAAATGTTGTCTGCAACACCAGCAAGGAGTGCTCAAGTAAAATGAAAAAGACCATGCTCACGTTATGGCTCAGTATTACGCTTATCGTGATTGGACTCATTATCTGGCTAAAACCCCACAGCCAAACGAGCGACCCGCAAACCACTACAGACCACTCAAATCAGCCAATTGAAAAAACCGACGCTCGTCTGTCTGCCCCTACCGGAATGAACATCAGCACGACTCGCTCGACTCGATTTACCACTGGCCTAGAAGATCTTCCCGCATCATTAGTAGGGACAGATGTCGATGGTGAGATTTTGATTGACGAAAATAAAAACCTCCACGTCACTCGTGGTCTACGCAATTTTTTTGATTATTTTTTATCAACAGTGGGTGAGGAATCGTTACAAACCATTATTGAACGCGTCAAAGCTTATATTCGGCATCGCACCCCAGAGCCTGCACAAAGTCAAACCATTGCATTATTTGATCAATATATTGCCTATCGTGCGGCACTTGGTCGCATCCCAGAAGCAGGCGGAAAATCAGCCGATCAAATTGATCTTGATGCGGTCATGCAACAAAAGGCTGCCGAGCAACAGTTAAGACAAAACTTTTTTGACAGTAAGACCATTTTGGCTTTTTTTGGCGATGACGATGCCTATGATCAATATACCTTGCAATCACTCAAAATCGCCCAAAACAGCCAACTCAGTGAAGCCGAAAAAGCCAAACAAACCGCTGACCTACTGCAACAAATGCCCGAAAGCCTCCGAGACAGCATACAAACCAGTATGCAATATCAGAACCTCGATCAGCTCACATCACAGTGGAAAGCCCGTGGCGGTTCAGCTGCCGAGCTGCGTCAAATTCGCACAAATTTAGTCGGGCCAGAAGCCACCAATCGACTAGAAGCGCTCGATCAAGAAGACAACCAATGGCAAACTCGCGTCGATGCCTATCTCAAAGGCTATCGTCCGATTATCAACAACCCACAATGGAGTGTTGAACAAAAGCAACTGATGATCAACAGCTTACGCCGTCAGCAAGGCTTTAGTGACACCGAACAATTACGCTTGCCGGCATTTGAGCAAATGGCAACCACAGCCGCAAAGTAGCATTAAACGACTGATGACCTTGTGGCGGGCTACGGACGTTTTTTTGGTCATCTGGCCTACAATCACAATCACCCATCCATCCATCCATCCATCCATCCATCCATCTGAGCCTCAGACAACAAAACACCCAAGACCATCTCACATGATCTTGGGTGTTTTTTAAATCAAAAAATCATTATTTGCTAGCCGCACATGCCTCTAATGCAGCCACATCACCGGCGACAATTGCAGGCAAGCACGCAGTAATCTGTTCAATGGGCCAATTCCACCATGCCAACCGCTCAAGCACCGCAATCTGCTGTGGATTAAAACGCTGGCGCATCAACTTGGCCGGATTGCCCCCATAGACGCTATACGGTGGCACATCATTGACCACGGTGGACTTGGCTGCAATGATCGCGCCATTGCCAATTTTAACACCGGGCATAATCACCGACTGATAGCCAATCCAGACATCATTACCAATCAGGGTATCGCCACGATAAGACAACTCATCACCACTTGGCGCAACGGTTTGCCAGCCCTGTCCAAAGCGATGAAAGGGATAGGTCGAAATACCCGATAAGCGATGATTTGCCCCATTCATCAAAAATACCACACCCGATGAAATCGCACAGAACTTACCAATCACCAATCGATCCCCCAAAGCCGGATCGTGATACAACACCTGTCGCTCAAACTGGGCCGAATCGGTTGGATCATCATAATAACTATAATCACCCACGTGGATATTCGGGCGCGTGAGGGTGTTATTAATAAAGCAAACCGCTGCTGTCTCAGCGATAGGATGGGTCAGTTTGGGATCAGGGCCGTTCATCGTCGCTCCTCTGGGTTATGGATTAACCACTTATGCCAAATTTTATTGTCAGGTCAATGGGTCAAACTGCACGATACCCGCCTTCATCTCGGTCAGCGTCTGACGCGCGGCGGCCAAGGTATCGTCTAAGTCCGTCTGGGTATGCGCACTAGAGATAAATCCAGCCTCAAATGCTGACGGTGCAAGATAGATGCCACGCTTTAACATGCCATGAAAAAACTCACGAAACGCCGCCATATCACACTGCGTCATGACCTCATAGCTGCTTAAATCAGTTGCATCGGTAAAATACAGTCCAAACATACCGCCAGCTTGTTGCACCTGCATGGCAATACCGACCTCATCGGCAATCGCTTTTAGCCCTTGCAATAAACTTGATAACTTAGCGGAGAGCTGGGTATAAAAATCAGGCTGGCTAATCAGGCCCAACATGGTAATACCTGCACGCATGGCCAACGGATTACCCGACAATGTGCCCGCTTGATACACCCCGCCCAACGGCGCAATACACTGCATAATCTCGCGCTTGCCACCAAATGCACCCACTGGCAAACCCGCACCAATGATCTTGCCCAACGTGGTCAAATCTGGCGTCACGCCGTAATGCGCCTGCGCGCCACCCAATGCCACCCGAAAACCAGTCATCACCTCATCAAAAATCAACACCGAACCGGCCTTGGTACACTCATCGCGCAAGGTCTGCAAGAAGCCTTCAATCGGCAAGACCAAGTTCATATTGCCCGCCACAGGCTCGACAATCACACAGGCAATTTGATCTGGATACTCAGCAAAACAAGCTTTGACTGCATCAAGATCGTTAAACGGCAAGGTCAAGGTATGCTGGGCCAAATCGGCAGGCACACCCAGCGATGTCGGCACGCCTAATGTCAACATGCCCGAACCAGCCTTGACCAATAAAGAGTCGGCATGACCGTGATAACAGCCTTCAAACTTAATAATTTTGTCACGACGGGTATAACCACGGGCTAGCCGAATGGCGCTCATGCAGGCTTCTGTGCCAGAGCTAGTCATCCGCACCATGTCCATAGACGGCACAATCTCACAAATACGATCCGCTACCGTGGTCTCCGATGGCGTTGGCGCACCAAAGCTTAGACCATCCGCTGCCGCTGCCTGTACCGCTGCAATCACGTCAGGATGCGCATGGCCCAAAATCATTGGCCCCCACGACCCCACATAATCGATATAGCGTTTGCCCTGCGCATCAAACAAATACGCGCCTTTGGCTTTTTGCACAAATACTGGCGTCCCACCTACGCCTTTAAATGCCCGAACTGGCGAGTTCACCCCACCAGGGATATGTTGGCTAGCCGCATGAAACAGCGCTGCATTTGACAAGTCAGTGGATGGTTCAGCAGATAGGTTTATTGCAGAATCGGTTACAGAAGAATCAGTCATGGTCAAACACACTCGTTTAAATCGCAATCACAATACCGCCTAGTGTAACGCGCCTCAGACTGACAATGCAGTGTGTTCAACACTCGACACATCGCGCCAACAGCACCCGTACATCTGGCCACAAGCCATATCACCGCATGCCATCGGTCATGCATCACCAACTGCCAGAGTCCATCTTGACGCGTACGATACGTTATACTATGCGCCGTTATCCCATCGAATGAGTCTGTACACATGTCCGCAACCCCCGATTATGGTTTATTGGCCTTGTGTCGCTCAGGATTTGAGGTGGAGTGTGCTGGCGAGCTAGAAAGCTACGCCCGTGACGCAGGTAATGCCGTGTTTGAAAAACAAAGTGGCTTTGCGCGCTGGATGGGCACAGGCTCACGCTGGCCGACCACACGCGAGTTAATTTTTAGCCGCCAACTGATGCGTTTGGTCAAACCCAACGCCATCAAACTTGACGAAAAAAACCGCATTGAGACCTTAATGAAGGTGTTGGCCGGTCATCGCTATAGCGCCATTTACTTTGACCATCCCGACACCAACGAAGGCAAATCGCTACAAAAACTCTTTGATCGACTGCAAAAACCGCTCCTCTCCGCCGCCAACAAAGCAGGCATCCTAGATCGTGAGGTTAAAGCTCGTTTGCATCTGGTGTTTATTGATGGCACCACTGTTTGGCTAGGTAGCAGTATTGCCGGTCAGACCTTACGCTGGCCAATGGGCGTTCCACGTCTCAGAATGCCCAGTGACGCACCAAGCCGCTCGACACTCAAACTGGCCGAAGCCTTTGAGTTTTTTATGGATAAAGACGAACAAGCCGAATGGCTACGCGAAGGCTTAACCGCCGTAGATCTAGGCGCGTGTCCTGGTGGGTGGAGTTATCAGTTGGTCAAACGTGGCTTACAAGTCACTGCCATTGATAACGGCGCGATTGATCCTGCCTTAATGGCAACAGGCCAAGTAGACCATATCGAAGCAGATGGCTTTGTCTGGCGTCCCAAGCGCAAAGTGCATTGGATCGTCTGTGACATGATCGAAAAACCCGCTCGTGTGGCGGCCTTAATCGGTGATTGGTTGGCAACTGGTGATGCACAACGCGCCATCTTTAATCTTAAATTACCCATGAAAAAACGCCTTGATGAAGTCGAATACTGCACCCATCTGATTGAAACAGCGCTCGAAAAATCAGGCCGAAAACTTGAGCGACTTGAGTTCCGTCAGCTCTATCATGATCGTGAAGAAGTGACTGGCTATGCAGTGGTCAAACCACAATAAGTGGATCACAGGCATCAAAAAACGGGCTGTATTAGCCCGTTTTTTAATCTGTATGACTTAGAGTTTGAAGGTCAAACCCAATGACAGCAGATCCACATCTTGTTCGATAACGGTATATTCACCTTCAATTGATACTTGTGGAGTCAACGCAAGGCCAGCGCCAACACCAAAGCTTAGGCCGGTGTCAGAGTTTGATTCTGAGTAAAAACCATTTTTTGAATTGACATCAACTTTTTCGCTGATCAGACCAATTTTTGCTTTTAATGACAAACCGTTATAAAGGCTTGGATAAAAACGATATGCACCATAGATACCAAAGTTGCTGATATCATAGTCGCCAACAACGACGCCTTGATAGCTAACGTCATTACCACTAGAAGTATTATATTCAGCCTCTACAGATAGACCTGATCCAAAATCGTAACCACCATAGACGCCAAAAGATGTGCCGTCATCGAAATTAACATCAGAATCATCAACCATATATGAGCCAACTTTGGCACCCAAATATGGGCCAACTGGCGCGGCATAGGCAACACCGGACAACAAGCTGGTGGCAACCACAGCAGACAACAGAACTTTTTGCATACGTTTCACTCATCAAAAGATGTAATCACATCACTCCGGACATGTTTTTTGAATCGAACATTAGAATTGGTCCGGCGTCAATTCTGGCCAGACTGTAACAAAATATTAAACCGAAAAATGTGATGCAGTTGGCATTAATTCTTTGATTTGGTCACACAATTGTCATGCTGATGGGCTAACTTTTTTGGCAATAAAACACAGTGCATGCCAGATAACCATTGGCACTAACCAAAAAATAAACAGCACCAGATAAAGCTGCTCCCAACGATCAACCTCATGAGCAAAGCGCTCATCTTCGTTAATCGTGGCGTGATTCGATTCGCTAATTGGTAGGGTTGATGATGGTGTGCTCATAATATCGCTCTCCCGTGTTGATCATTCGCATCCTGCGAGCATACAAATATTGCATCTTTATAGTGCAATGTTTGCTTCAATTGATCCTACGAGATTTAGTCATGCAAAAGTGTGACCAATGACGACAATTTGGTTATTTTATCGTCGCCTTTGGTCACCTCATCGACGAAGACTGACGAATGACATGATGAATCTGTTCTCGAATCTGATTGACATCAGGCATTTTACGGCCATCAAATCGAATCATAGCCAATCCGGCACTACGGATTGCCTTGTCTTTTTTGGCATCTGCACGACGACGCTCAGGCCGATCATGGGTCCAATCGTCTAGCTCAATCACTGCCAGCACTTGTTGAGCATTGGGATGCACCAATACATAATCGGCGCTCATGCGATTGATACGATTAAACCAGAATTTTTGATCTTGCTCATCGGTACAACTGACCAACCGAGACAATTGCACTTGAGCAAAAATCAAACAGTTTGGCATAGCCTCTTGTAAACGCGCAAAAAAACGCACTTCGCTATCGGTCATAAATGGCATGGGTGCAAAGGGCCAGACGGCCAAATCATCACCTCGTACTGGTTTTGGATCTTGTGGCTTTTCGGGACGCTGACGTCCTGATAAAACAAATAATGCAGCAATCGCAAGCAGTGCGATTAGGGTGTAGGTGGTTGCCAATTCGAAACCCAAGCTCCTGTAATGTTCAGGCTAGAATCCTGATTAATCTGGTTTTTGAGTGCAGTTGCTGCGGTTTTGCCTTTTTCTGGCCCAACCAACACCCGCACACCTTTTGTGGTGTTGCTGGTGGCGACCTTATAGCCTTTGGCACGTAAGCGAGCCACCACACGGTCAGCACCAGCTTGATCAGGTGCCATCGCCACTTGCACCATCCACGGCTGAGTGTCTGCTTCTAATATGGCTCGCGCTCGTGCGGCCTCTAGTTGCTTTTGACGCTCTACACTACTGCTAGCCACACTGACTTCTGCTTTAGCAGCCTGTTTTTCTTCAAGTTTCTTTAGCTCTTCTGCCAGTTTTTCGGCCTCTAATCGGGCTTTTTCGGCACGTTTGCGTAGCGCTTCGGCCTCGTCCGTTTGTTTTTTGCGGGCTTGCTCTGCTGTTTTTTCACGTTCTGCTGCATCTGCTTTGGCTTTCTTTTCGGCATCTAGACGTGCTTGTGCTGCGTCTTTTTCTCGCTTGGCAGCCTCAGCTTTGGCTTTTTTCTCTGCGGCAACTCGTGCAGTTTCAGCATCTTTTGCATCCTGTTCGGCTTTAAGCTTGGCTGCTTTGGCCTCTTGTTCAGCTTTGAGCTTAGCAGCCTTGGCATCTTTTTCAGCCTTTAGCTTGGCTTCTTTGTCCGCTTTTTCTTTGGCGACAATGGCTGCTTTACGATCCGCTTCGGCTTGCTTGGCGGCATCGGCTTGACGTTTTTCTTCAGCCTTGCGTTCAGCTTCAGCTTTACGCTTTTGTTCGGCACGTTGCTCGGCTTCTTCGCGGGCTTGTTGTTTGGCTCGCTCGGCTTCGGCTTTTTCGAGTGCTAAGCGCTCGCCACGTGCTGTTTCTGCACGGGCTTTGGCTTCGTCTGCATTATCGTTGGCCTCATCACGTTGGGCCTTGGCCTCTAGCGCCAAACGACGGGCTTTTTCTTCTTGCTGCGCACGCTCTTTTTGCGCTTGCTGAATCTTTAACATCTCATTACTGATGGTATCGTCTGCCATTTCTGGCGCGGCTGGATCAGTCGAGCGTAGCTGTGCATCAACACGGGCTTGCTTGGCAGCGAGGCGAGCGGCTTGTTCTTCGGCGGCACGTCTTGCGGCATCGGCTTCGGCGGCTTGTTGCCGAGCCAAAAACTCAGCGGTTTGTGCTTCTTGTTCGGCCACACGCTTGGCTCTTGCTGCGCGCTGTGCTTCTAGCAAACGTTGCTCTGTTTCGACATCCATAGTCAGGGGACGTAGATGCACTTCGCGGTTTTCATCTTCCGGATTATCGCCGTTTTCAGCAGTGTTGGAGGTAGCAAAAGGATTGTCTGCGACACCTGCCGTCGCATCATTTTTTGAGGCGGTGTTTGTCTCGCCTTTGACTGCGTTTGCAATCTGGCTAGCAGTACCAGACATTAAGGCGTTTTGCCCCTCGCCCTGAAACAGCAATGCACCAAGCAGCAAACCGCCGCCCAATAAGACTACGCCACCCATCCAACGCTGTTGATTATTGCTCATGCTGCGTTATGGCCTCCCAGACCGTCTCTAGCGCATAAAATGACCCACAGACGACGATCAAATCATCGCGTTGACTCTGTTGTATCGCGCCATGTAATGCATGCTTTAATGTTGCATAACTGCTCTGTGCATACGGCAGTACAGCCTGCTGTAACCGTGCCAATGATGCAGCACGCGGCACAGTCAATGCCGCAAGATGCCAATGGTCGACATCTGCCGCAGCCATTTGCACCACACCCTCAATATCTTTGTCATCTAACATCGAAAACACCAGATGAATCTTGGCCGTTTCACGCTGATGCTGGGTTTTCCATTGGCCAATTTGCTGCCACAAAAAACGCATGCCGTGCACATTGTGCGCAACATCCAAAATCACATCACGATCATGCCATAGTCGATGCTCAAAACGTCCTGCAATATGGGCAGATGTCATCCCTATCGCAATAGCCTGCACCGATACTGCAATCGGGCCGACTAACACCGCCGTAATCGCACTGGCCACATTGACTGCTGCCAATTGTGGTACTGGCAGGCGCAACGTGCATGCTGGAGCCGCATAGTACAACCCTTGTGCATCTAAGGTCGCCAAAAAATCTTGACCGGCACAAATCAAGCGACAGCCTAGGTCGCGTGCGCGCTGATCGATCATGGCTGGTCGTTCAGTTGGATCGCCCCAGACCACCGGAATGCCTGTTCGCATGATGCCGGCTTTTTCAAACGCGATTTTTTCGATGGTATCGCCAAGCCAGTCGGTGTGATCCAAACCAATATTAGTAATCACCGCCACATTCGGGTCGATCAGATTGACTGCATCCAAACGCCCACCTAAACCAACCTCTAGTACCCACACATCACACTGCTGTTGGGCAAAAATCACAAAGGCCGCCAGCGTGGTGGCCTCAAAAAAGGATAAGGGCAAATCACAAGCCACCCGTGCCGCTTCGACTTGCTCAAAGGCGGCAATCAATAAGGCATCATTGACCGGCTGACCGTCAATGCGAACGCGCTCGTTAAAGTGGGTAATATGCGGCGATTGATACAGGCCAACGCGCTGACCAGCAGCTTGATAAATCGCCGAGATAATCGTGGTGGTCGAGCCTTTGCCATTGGTTCCCGCCACCGTTACCACATGGCCCGTCGGTGCCAACAGCTGTAGATACTCCGCCACCGGCCGAATGCGCTCTAAACCTAGATCAATGGCAGTGACGTGGATGCTGCTCCAGTAGTCCAACCACTCGGTCAGTTTGGCCTGCGCCTGTGGGACAGCCACAGTCATGGCAAGTTCAGCAATTTGGCCAATAGACGCTCAATGGTGTCTTTGATGGCGTGACGATGCACAATCTGATCAATCACCCCATGATCAAGTAAGTATTCGGCGCGTTGGAATGGCTCATCCAATACCTCACGCACGGTTTGCTCAATCACTCGCTTACCGGCAAAACCAATCATGGCTTTTGGCTCGGCAAGATGAATATCACCCAGCATGGCCAGCGATGCAGTGACCCCGCCATAGACCGGATGAGTCAGCACCACGATATAAGGCAAATGCGCCTGCTTTAAGCGCTGAATGGCTGCGGCGGTACGGGCCATTTGCATCAATGAGATCAAGCCTTCTTGCATCCGCGCACCACCAGATGCCGCAAAGCACACCAATGGCTGACGATGTGCAAGGGCGGTTTCGCAGGCCAGTACAAAGCGATCACCGACCACCGATCCCATGGAGCCGCCCATAAAATCAAACTCAAAGGCACAGGCCACCAAGTCAATCGAACCAACACGACCCTGCATCACGATCAGTGCTTCGCTTTCGCCGGTTTGTTGTTGCGCTTTGACCACACGCTTAGGGTACGGTTGGCTATCGACAAAGCCTAATGGATCAGTGGTGACAAACTGCTGCCCCAGTTCGACCACCACATGATCAAACACGCTATGCAACCGATCACGGGCTTTAAACTTGAGATGTTCATCACACTCAGGACACACGTACAGATTAAACGCCATCGCAGTACGAGTAATGACCGAATGGCAGACCGGACACTCAATGGTTGGCTCAGTTTGTAAGGCTGTGGGCGACATGGGTGCTTCGCGCACCGCAATACTTGGAACGGGACGGGCTAACCAATTCGACGGCTCGACAGTAGCAATCGGTGCTGCAACGGCGGCATCTATAGATGTTGACGATTCATCAGACATGGTATTGACCCCTTCGCTCATGACAAATCATCTAAGGCTTGGCGCAATTCGCGCATTTTTTCGACCGCTTGGGCGTGGGCTGTTGCTGCGTCGGTTTCGCCAAATGGCTTGACCAAGACTGTGCCAACAATTACCCCATCGGCAGCCTGACCCACCGCTTGTGCCGTGGCACGATCACGAATACCAAAGCCAACACCAATCGGCAGACCAGTCTGCGCCCGAATCTCACCAATCCGTGCGGCTACTTCGTCAGTGTTGAGGGCGCTAGAGCCGGTCACACCTTTGAGCGACACATAGTACACATAGCCACGCGCGGCTTTGACCACGTGAGCAATCCGTGCATCGGTGGTGGTTGGTGCCAGCAAAAAGATCGGATCAATCTCATGCTTAGCCAAAATATCAGCCAGATCACCGGCTTCTTCTGGCGGCAGATCAACCAACAAGAGACCATCCACACCCGCTGCTTGGGCACGCGCGGCAAAGGCTTCATAGCCAATGATTTCAATCGGATTGAGGTAGCCCATTAAGACAATCGGCGTCTCGTTATCACGCTGACGGAATTCGGCCACCATCTCAAACACATTGCGAGTGCTGGTGCCACCGGCCAAGGCACGCTCGGCGGCCAGTGCAATCACAGGGCCATCGGCCATCGGATCAGAAAACGGCAAGCCCAGCTCTAACAAGTCTGCACCCGCAGCCACCAGATCATGCAACAACGGAACCGTGACAGCAGGTGTCGGGTCACCCGCCATGACATAAGGAATCAAAGCCTTACGCTTTTGGGTGGCAAGAGATGCAAAACGAGCAGTGATACGGGACATGAGGATATCGATTCCTGACAGAATTGAGCACAAAGGTCATGGCGCGCCATACAGACACGTCTAATGGGTTGGGATTGTAGCTTGATTATGGATGATTACAACGTCATGGCAGGTGGACAACGCTGCATTGCTGCAAAATGACACGTTCACCAATCGGCGTAGAGGCAGCGCAAGTCAACGCGCCAAAGAAGTGATGTGAGTCACAGAAAAAAACAGGCTAAGCCATGCGTACCTGTTTTGTTGAACTTGGTGCGTATGGCACTCCCTACCATGTGCTTTTTCTGACTGCTTTTTTCTGACTAAAATCGACATATATCCGAAACAACCTTACCAACGTGCATAATGCTGCTCTAGCAAGCCCATGGTTTCAGCCAGTACATACACCTGACCCGAAGGCGCTTTGATCTGACCATTAATCATCGCTACCCATTGACTAAAGTGGCTACCAACCACGCGGGCATTAACCGATTCATGCCGTCGCCAGCCGGTCTTGACGGTTAGTTGGATCGCATCATTGGCCGAACGTAACTGCCAGAGTCCTTGATCCACTTGGTGAAACAACACGGGCGGCAGCTCAATCGGTTGGCCATCGACCCAAATGGTATTTTCTGAGCCAAAGCTATCATTGACGCCACTGGCCAAATTAATCCCCAAGCGTCGGCCATCAGCCAAACACACTGACACACTCAGCCAATGCCAAGCGGTCTCATGGCGCAAGAAGCCACAGCTATCATCGGTCGCAGCCAACCATGGTTGACACTTCCCCGTGCCCGTTTTGGCATTACCGTCACCCAATACAATCCGCTGTTCCTGCCAATCTAGCCAGCCATCCACTGCAAGCGCGGTTGATTTTTGGGTATACGTCCAGCCGTTTGCACCCGTCGGTGAGCATAAGGCCAACGGCTGAACATAGCGATCATCGAGCCATGCCGACAAGATAGTTTTGTGGTCAACTTCTACTTTTAAACGCCGCCCTGTCGAGGATTGATCCAACTGCACACACAAACCGCCAGCATCAAAACGACTACGGCCTTTTTTTGGCGTGAGATCCAAGCGTGCGCCAAGGCCCAATGGCGTGGTGACATGGGTCTCAAAGGTTTCACCACTAATTCGGTCGTGAATATAAAAAAAACCATGCCCTGCCCAGCCCAAATCGACCAGCGCCACCCCGACCATGATGTGGTCACTTTGCAGGTTAATAAACTGAAACTGTTTAAAGGCCAAACGCTTGCGCCATGCAGGTAAGGACTGTCCATACGGGGAGCGATAGTCAAAGTCGGCTTGATTGATCGACAATGGTAGATGCGACAACCGACCATAGCGTGGCTGTCCATCAACAATTAAAGACTCATCCACAGATACGGGCACAGCATGGGTCTGAGACAGCAACGACGACATAACAATTCATCCAATCGTTTGAAATAACTTTGCACAACGTCAGTGTGGCGATGATTAGGCCATCGATTGAGTCATTAAATCTTTACACATCACGACGACGACTCAAGCGGTCTATCACAACAGAAAAAAAATCCCTTTGCATTGGCAAAGGGATTCTTTTATGTGGGCAAACACACCATCGCGACGGCTTGGGTTCATGCAAGCCGCAGCGTTTAGGTCACCACAATACCGTCTAGCTTCGCAATGGTCAGCAAGTCTTTGTCACCACGACCAGATAAATTGATAATGATGGTTTGGTCCGGTGACATGGTTGGGGCGAGCTTTTCGACAAAAGCCAAGGCATGGCTAGTTTCAAGCGCAGGAATGATGCCTTCGTTCATTGTTAGCTTGCGAAACGCAGTCAAGGCTTCGTCATCATTAATCGCCACATACTCCACACGCTTCATATCCTTTAAGAAGCTATGCTCCGGCCCGACACCAGGGTAATCCAAACCGGCAGAGATCGAGTGAGTTTCGATAATTTGGCCATCATCATCACTCATCAAATAGGTGCGATTACCATGCAACACACCAATCCGACCTGCACTTAATGGTGCAGAATGCTTGCCTGTCTCCACACCAAAACCAGCGGCTTCAACTCCATACATCTTGACGTTCTTGTCGTTTAAAAATGGCCAGAACAGACCAATCGCGTTACTGCCCCCGCCAACACAAGCGACCAACGCATCGGGCAGCTTACCAGTCATGTCGAGATGCTGTTGACGCGCCTCACGGCCAATAATCGACTGAAAATCACGCACCAGCATCGGATACGGATGCGGCCCTGCCACAGTACCAATGATGTAATAGGTGGTGTCAACATTGGTGACCCAGTCGCGCATCGCTTCGTTCATGGCATCTTTAAGGGTCTTAGAGCCACTGGTGACTGGCACAACCGTCGCGCCAAGCAAGCGCATACGATAGACGTTTAAGGCTTGGCGCTGCACATCCTCAGCACCCATGTAGATCACACATTCCATGCCCAGACGTGCTGCAATGGTCGCAGTTGCCACACCATGTTGGCCTGCGCCAGTCTCGGCGATCACTCGACGTTTGCCCGATAGCTTGGCCAGCAAGGCTTGACCAATGGTGTTATTGACCTTGTGTGCGCCCGTGTGATTTAAGTCTTCACGCTTGAGATAAATCTGCGCACCGCCCAGTTCTTTACTCCAACGCTCGGCCAGATATAGCGGACTCGGACGACCGACAAAATGCGCCAAGTCATGATCAAATTCTTTTAAAAACGCCGGATCATTTTTCATCCGTGCATACAGTTGCTCAAGGTCTTCGAGCGCACCCATTAATGTCTCAGAGACAAAGCGACCGCCATGCACACCAAAATGCCCGCGTGCATCGGGATAAGCAGCAAAATCCACGTTTGCCAAATCAAGACTGTCCATCGTGTACTCCTGCCATAAATCGTTGCATCAAATTGGAATCTTTACAGCCTTTTTGCGGTTTGCCGGTCTGCGCATCGATCTGCTCGACCCCACCGCTCACATCAACCGCATAAGGCTGGGTTTGGGCAATGGCCTCAGCCACGTTATCTGCCGTCAACCCACCCGCCAAAATCAGCGGTACGTCACACACATCACGACTAGGCCACGCTTGCCAATCAAAGGCATGGCCGGTGCCGCCTTTTAATTCAGGATGCCATGCATCCAACAAAATACCACTCGCACCCGCGTCACGATAACGCGCGATCTCGGCCAATACGTCCAGATCCGGCTTCATCTGCAAGGCTTTAATAAAGCGCCGTCCAGTCAACTTGGCAATCAACGCGCACTCATCAGGCGTCTCATCGCCATGCAATTGCAACAGGTCCAGCGGGACGTGGGCCAACACCTCAGCAATCTCGCTTAGGCTGGCATTCACAAACAAGCCAACCAGCTGCACAAATGGTCCCGCTTGCGCGGCTAACGCGGTGGCCTGATCAATCGTGACCGCACGTGGGCTGGGCGCATAAAACACCAGACCAATCGCATCAACACCAGCAGCAACCGCCGCTTGTACGTCAGCAGCACGGGTTAATCCACATATTTTGGCTCGCGTATGGTTCATCACGCTTCGCTTCTAACATTAACAGGTGGGCGTCGATTCTAAGACATATTGTGCGCCTGTAGGCACACGTGACTGCTACAGCCTGTGTTTTTTTATCTCATCGTGTTTGTATTGCACCTGTTTTGTTGCTCAATCCAGCACCTATGCCATTCTGAAGCAGTAATTTTATCCCTCATTTCTGACGACGACCTATTGCCATGAAGTTAATGTGGTTTAAAAACGACCTACGTTTGGCAGATAATCCAGCGCTTTTTCATGCCTGTAGCGATGGCGATCCGGTTGTGGCGTTGTATATGTTTACGCCCAAGCAGTGGCAGCAACATGATAAATCGGCCATTCAAGTCGATTTTATTCGGCGTCATTTGCATGTGTTGCAACAAGAACTGGCCGAAATCAATATTCCACTGTGTGTACTAACGATAGATGATTTTGCTGCTGTGCCAGATGCGTTGATCAAATTTTGCCAACAACATGACATTGATGGCGTGTTTTATAACCAAGAATACGAATGGAACGAACGCCAGCGCGATCAGGCCTGTAATGACGTACTGGATCAAGCCGGTATCGCGATTGGCATCTTTGAAGATCAGTGCTTGGTCGCCCCGCATCAGGTCAAAACCGGCGGTGGTGATTGGTACAAAGTGTTTACGCCGTTTCGCAAAAACTGGCAAAGCCAACTGGACGAACATCCGCCGCAGATCTATCCCATTCCAGATCCCTGCCCGATCAACCCGATCAAACATGGCGATGCTATTCCTACCAGCATTGATGGCTTTGAGTCGATTGATGAGACACGACAAGCGCTCTGGCCTGCGGGGTCTGAGCAAGCCTACCAACATCTGACGGACTTTTTGGATCAGCATGTGCAGGACTATGGCGACAGTCGCAATCGGCCTGATCTGGATCAAACCAGTCGCTTATCGCCTTACTTGGCGATTGGTGCGATTGGCAACCGGCAATGTTATGTGGCAGCGCAGCGCTATTTGTCTGAATCACATCAGGCGGTCAGTACGTGGATTAGCGAGTTGTGCTGGCGTGATTTTTATCGGCATGTGTTGGTGGGTTTTCCGCATGTGTCGCGTGGGCAAGCCTTTAATATTCAGATGGACAAAAAAATCAATTGGTCCTACGACCAAGCCCACTTTGAACGCTGGAAAGATGGCAAAACCGGCGTACCAATTGTCGATGCTGCGATGCGCGCACTCAAAGCCGAAGGCTGGATGCACAATCGGTTACGCATGGTCACGGCGATGTTTTTGACCAAAGACCTGCTGATTGATTGGCGCTTGGGCGAGCAATACTTTAGCCAACAATTGATTGATGGCGACTTGGCCTCCAACAATGGCGGCTGGCAATGGTCGGCCTCCACCGGAACCGATGCCGCGCCGTACTTTAGAATCATGAATCCGTTTACCCAAGGCGAAACCCACGACCCAGACGGCGTGTATATCCGTCGATGGCTACCAGAACTGGCCTCGTTGCAGGGATCACAAGTGCATGATTTAAAGCGACGACAAACTTGTACAGCCTACCCTGCACCGATGGTTGATCATAAAGCGGCACGACAACGGGCGATTGAACAGTTTAAAGCCAGTTAATACCGCCAAAAACAGCCGCGCAGACAAGGTCAGTGTCAGTGGTAAAGTATCAATGGTAAACAGATAAGAGCAATGCGTGTGGTGTTTGTAGTTTAGGTGGCTGGTTATGGCAGGATCAGACCATCACTCTACTCACCGTTTGGTTGACCTTCTCATGGTACAGCTCATCACACCGGTTCGTTTTTTGCCAGACATGGAGGTGCTAGAGCCTCATGAAGCCGAGACCACCCAAGCATTGGCCGACACCATGCAGCAGATCCTTGATATCACCTATAAGGACTACGGCCATGCGGTACGTAGTGTGCACGCCAAAAGTCACTGTATTTTAGCAGGTGAACTCGACATTTTGAGTGGTCTGCCGGAGGTGCTGGCGCAAGGGATTTTTGCCCATGCTGGCACGCATCCGGTGATCATGCGCTACTCGACCAACCCTGGTGATTTGCTGGATGACAAGGTGTCTGCTCCGCGTGGCCTTGCCATCAAAATTTTGGATGTGGCTGGTGAACGCCTGCCGCATAGCGAAGGTGATCACACGCAAGATTTTGTCATGATTAACGGGCCTGCCTTTGCTGCACCCAACGCCGCTGCTTTTTTAAAAAATCTCAAGCTACTCGCTGCCACGACCGACAAAGCCGAAGGGCTAAAAATATTGCTATCACAAGTGCTGCAAGGGGTCGAAAAAGTTCTTGAAGCGGTTGGCACATCGAGTTCTACCGTGGTTAGCTTGGGCGGTCATCCACAGACCAGCGTGATTGGCGAGACTTTTTACACCCAAGTACCTGTCTTATATGGCCCATACATTGCCAAGCTGTGCCTTGTGCCTGTCTCTGAAGCGCTGTGTCAAAAAACCCATCAAACAGTCGACCTGCATGACAAGCCGGATGGTCTACGCGCAGATGCAGTCGATTTTTTTGCCAGCCATGACGCCATGTGGGAGCTTCGCGTCCAACTCTGCACCGACATAGACAGCATGCCGATTGAAGATGCCTCGGTGGTTTGGGATGAAGACATTAGCCCGTACGTGACTGTTGCTCGGCTACGCGTGCAAGCACAGTCGGCATGGAACGCAACGCGAGCCAAACAAGTGGACGATGGCCTCGCATTTTCGCCGTGGCATGGCATTAAATCGCATCGCCCACTCGGTTCGATCATGCGCGCCCGTCAATATTCTTACCAACTATCCGCTGCGTTTAGAGCGCGGCACAATGATGTGACGATTGCAGAGCCGCGTTGTCCGTTTCACTTAGGCTAAAAAACACCCATTACGTCAGTACACGCTATAATTGGCCCTAAATGCTGTAGCCATTGTGGACAAAAGCTGCCACAACTCAACAATCGTCATAGCAATGACTGATCGCCATGGCTAGGCTCCGTCCTGCAAGCTGTGTTTTCCTCTCATTACACAGGGTATCGACAGATCATTATGGGACATCGGTTAAGCAAAATTTATACCCGCACCGGCGACGACGGCACAACCGGCCTTGGTGATGGGCAACGCATTAGCAAAGATGACCTGCGCGTGGCTGCCTATGGCACAGTTGATGAAACCAATAGCGCCATTGGCCTGTTGCGCGCGCATCTAAATCAATCGCAACCACATGCACTTGATGAGGCATTAAGTCGTATTCAGCATGAGTTATTTGATTTGGGCGGTGAGCTGTGTATTCCGGACTATCGAATCTTGCAAGCGTCTTATATCGAACGGTTAGAGCAGCAAATTGATGAGATGAACAGCAAACTACCGATGCTAAAAAACTTTATTTTGCCAGCAGGCTCGCTGGCAACTGCGCAAGCACATATGGCACGTACCATCTGTCGGCGCGCTGAGCGGGAGGTCACCACATTGGCCAAACGCGATGACAATGTATCAAGCTTGGCTTTGCAGTATTTGAATCGGCTATCGGATTGGTTATTTGTCGCTGCGCGGCAGATTGCCCGTGAGAACAATGGTCAAGAAGTGCTATGGATTAAACAGTCTTAGGCCAAACATCGCTGCTCGTTTTTGTTGGTATTTATTCGTATTGTGTTAAGCGGTGCAAGCAAAGCATCGCGCCATATCGCCACCACTGCGGGTGCACAGATCAATCTTTATATCGCGTTGTTAGCGTAGGTGTATGTCTATGATTTTAATTGGTCATCGTGGCGCACGTGGCGAAGCCCCCGAAAACACCCTCGGCGGCTTTAGACATATGTTAAATGTGGGCATTCGTGCGGTTGAGTTTGATGTGCGCATGTTGCGCAATGGCGAATTGGTGGTCATTCATGATGACAACCTATTACGCACCGCCAATTTAGACTTGCCGTTACTGGCACTGAATGCCAGCGACTTAAGCCAAGTTGACCAGCGCAAAGGTTGGGCCAACTGGCCGCATGCCGAGCCATTGCCGTTGCTTAAAGACGTATTGGCCATGCTGAGTAATGTTGACCATATCGAAGTTGAGGTCAAAGCGGTTGAAGACTTATACCAAGCCCATCTGCTGGTAGGCCGTTTACTCAACCAAATTCGCGGTTTTCGGGATCGAGTGACGGTGACCTCATTTGATTTGAACGTCCTACGTGCACTGCAACTCAGCCGCGCACCGATCAAACGTGGCTTATTGATTGAAACTCGCTTACCCGATGATGTCTTAGGCTTAGCGCAAAGTCTGGGCTGTGAACATCTGGGGCTACAAGACAGCCTATGCACTCATAACCTCGTCGAGCAAATACAGGCCGAAGATTGCTGGTGCAGTGTATGGACAGTGAACGATGTTGATCGTGCCTTACAACTCGAATACTGGGGCATTGACGGACTGATCACAGATATTCCCAGCACCATGATCAGCAAAAACGTCGGGCAACTCAACAGTCGCTAGCCAGACCTGATTTGGCCAATCAACTCAAGTGCTCAGCGCTCGGGTGCTGTCAAAGACTACGCTGCTTAATATATCTGAGCCAGCAAGACCACCTGATTTCGACCATCCAATAAACGCAGCATCTGTCCGGTCAGTTGATAGCTGCGGGTTTGATCCAACGCGTCCAATATCTTGGCCTCTTGCGCCAATGCACCCTCACACTTTAAACGGCTCATGCTGGCACGAATGGTCAGCTCACCAGCAGGCCCAAGGACATAATTTCCTGTCAGACGATTACAACCAGTCGAACCCCACAGTTGTTGATTTTTAACCGCAAACACCAGCACCGGTGCTTCGCTAAAAGACTGCATCTTGCTACGACCCAACTGATAGATCCGCCAGCGCTTTTCGAGCAACGGAGGTGTTTGTACTGTGGCAGGCTCAACGCTAGCATTACTGCGCTGTGCTGGCTGCGACTTGCTGCTACAACCGGCCAGCATCATTAGGCTGATGAGCACGATAACACCTTGCTGCAATCGATCACGTTTTTGGGCTGTCATGCTGCGGTCTCTGGCCTGTGTCAAACTTGTGTGCATCTTGTCTCTCATCCGCGACGCATGTCGCATTTCGATTGTCCATCTGTCGGACTAGTTTACAGGTGTATACTCGTGTTAGGATTCATCTGGGCCATTTTAAGATTAGAGATTCGTGGCTCATTTGTGCATTTAGTATCATACACGCTTCACTGCCCTCTTTTGCCCACGGAGAACGCTCGGTCATGACCCAGACCCCACCCCGTCCGCCAATTAATTGGCCCGCTGCAATCCTGCTCACGATCACGCCATTGGCTGCGCTGATCTTGATCCCATGGTATGGCATCGCTCACGGTGGTTTTAGCACAGCTGCATGGATTAGCTTTGTGGTGGTTTGGGCATGGAATGGTTTGGGCATTACTGCCGGCTATCATCGTCTGTGGGCGCATCGCACCTACGAAGCCAGTTGGATTGTGCGCTTTATGCTAATGATTGGCGGCACAATGGCGATCCAAAATAGCATTTTGACGTGGGCGTCAGGCCATCGTATCCACCATCGCCATGTTGACCATGTTGACCTAGATCCGTACTCGGCCAAGCGTGGCTTTTGGTACTCGCATATTGGTTGGATGTTGCGCAACTATCCAAGCGGCACCCCAGATTTTCGTAACTGCCCTGACCTACAAAAAGACCCAATGATTATGTTTCAGCATAATCATTATTTGGCGTTGATTTTGATCACCAATCTTGGTCTGCCTGCATTGGTCGGTTGGGCAACCGGTGATTTTTGGGGCGTGATGTTGATGGCCGGTCTACTGCGTTTGGTGGTCAGCCACCATGTGACCTTCTTTATTAATTCGTTGGCGCACATCTTTGGCAACCAGCCATATACCGACGAAAATACCGCCCGCGACAACTTCTGGCTGGCATTGGTGACTTGGGGTGAGGGCTACCACAACTTCCACCACATCTTCCAATACGACTATCGTAACGGCGTGAAATGGTGGCAGTTTGATCCAACCAAATGGTTGATCTTGGGTCTGTCCAAAGTGGGCCTGACCTCTAACCTCAAGCGGATTCCAGAGTTCACTATTCGCCAAGCCGAAGTGACCATGAAATTTAAACGTGCCGAACAGCATCTCTCGGTGTTTGGTCACGATATGCAACAGGACTTAAGTGCTTTGCGTTTACGCATGAGCCAAGAGTACGATGCCTTCACCCAAACCATGAATGATTGGGCCGCCTTAAAAGAACGCGCTATTGAGATGAAAAAAGCCGAATTCGCGCAAAAACTGCACGAAGTCGATGCCCGCTTAAAGCAGGAATATCATCAAATGGAACAACGCATGCACGCCCACGGCGAGCGGATCGAAAGCGTTCTGCGTGGTCTACGTCGCGCCGATTCTTAAGCGCCGCGCAACACCGATTGATTGCCAAGGCCAGACATGATTGTCTGGCTTTTGCATTCATTGGCCCCATATCCTTTTGAGCGCCACCTCCCGACGCTTATTCCGACGCCCATTTTTTGATAAAAGATACCGACTATGCCGATCAACAGCCTTCACCTCGATAATCGTTACGCTCGCCTTGATCCGCGTCTGTATCACCGTCAGCCGCCGGTTGCGCTCAACAATCCTGTCTTAGTGCATCTGAATACCGAATTGGCCGACCGCTTAGGTTTTGCCGATACTGATGATATTGGGCCGAGCGACTGGTTAGCCTTGCTATCGGGCCAGACCGTGCCAGAAGACTTTGAACCGTTGGCGATGGCCTATGCAGGGCATCAGTTTGGGCATTGGGCCGGACAGTTGGGTGATGGGCGTGGCTTATTGTTGGCTCAAGTGATTGATCAAAACGGGCAACTGACCGATCTGCATTTAAAAGGCGCAGGCTTAACACCTTACTCACGGATGGGTGATGGTCGGGCCGTCTTGCGTTCGACCATTCGTGAGTATTTGGCCGGTCATGCTTTAAATGCGCTGGGCATCAAATCATCGGATGGATTGGGCTTGGTCAGCTCAGATACACCGATTCAACGCGAGCGATTAGAGCGTGGCGCGATGATGATTCGGGTGGCAGATAGTCACGTGCGTTTGGGGCATTTTGAGTGGATCAATCGCTTTGCACCAGACGTGCTTAAGCCGTTTACTGATGCGATGATTGACTGGTATTACCCCGACTGCAAACAAGCCGAATCGCCCTACCTTGCCTTTGCTGCGGCAGTGGTCGAACGTACCGCCAAAATGATCGCTGACTGGCAATTGGTTGGCTTTGCGCATGGAGTGATGAACACCGATAATCTATCGATTACCGGCAGCACGCTAGACTTTGGCCCGTATGGCTTTATGGAGCGCTTTGTACCGGATTGGATCAACAACCATTCGGATGAACAAGGCCGTTATAGCTATCAAAATCAACCGAGTATTGCCCATTGGAACCTGTGGGTATGGATGGGCCAGTTGCTGCGTCTAGACCTAAAAAAAGACGACTTACAAGCCGTTTTGGCCGAGTTTGAACCCGCATTTTTGCGCCATTACGGTGACGGTATGGCCGCCAAGTTGGGCCTACCGGCCGATCATCCGCATGTATTTGATGTGGGTATGGCGTTTTTGCAGCTATTGCAGGCCGAGCGTTTGGATTACAGCAATAGCTTCCGTTTGCTATCTGGCGATTGGCCTAGCCTGATTGACGAATGCATCAACCGTGATGCCTTTAGCGCCTTTGCTCAGCGCTATCAAATCATCATTGATGATGTCGGTGATTCTGCCGAACGCCGCACCGCGATGGATGCGGTCAATCCGGTATATGTGCTACGCAACCACATGGCACAAACGGCGATTGAACGGGCTGACGCGGGTGATTTTGCCGAAGTGGCGCGCTTATTTGAATTGCTTAAACATCCCTTTACCATACAGCCAGACCGCCAGACTGCTGCCGATTTAGGCCCGTTACCAGACGATCATGCGCCGGTGTCGGTGAGTTGTTCGAGTTAAACGTACGCCATGAAACCAGACATCAACCCAAAAAAAATCGTCATTCTCTCCGGTGCAGGAATCAGCGCCGAAAGCGGCCTTGCCACCTTTCGCGATGCCGATGGCTTATGGATGCAACACCGCATCGAAGATGTGGCTAGCATTGACGGCTGGGAACGCGATCCACAATTAGTGCTGGATTTTTATAATCAGCGCCGCCTTGATGCAGCCAGTGCCGAGCCTAATCCGGCCCACTTTGCCGTGGCCGAATTAGCACAGCGCTATGAGGTGGTGGTGATTACCCAAAACGTCGATGATCTGCACGAACGTGCAGGATCAAGCCACGTATTACACGTGCATGGCGAGCTACGTTATGCCTGTAGCAGCCTTGATCGACGGATTCGCCAGCAGATTGATGCCGCACCGATTGCGCTTGGCCAGCAAGCAGCCGATGGCAGTCAGCTTCGTCCCGACATTGTTTGGTTTGGCGAAGAAGTCCAGTATTTGGACGATGCCGTCTTGCATCTCAAAACCGCCAGCAAAGTTTTGGTGGTTGGCACATCACTGACGGTATTTCCGGTGGCATCCTTGGTCAAACATGCCCGTGGTCGCGCTAAAAAAATGATTATTACGCAGCACATCGACCGAGTGCCCTATGGGTTTCAACTCATCCGTGGCAAAGCGTCGACACTGGTTCCTGCACTGGTACAAGATTGGATGGGTTAAGATAAACCAAAGCATCTATCTAGCCATAGAATGTATAGCCATGAGACAGTCATCCTAGCCACACACCCCTCACGCTTTTTGATACTGAACAATCACTACTTCTGCGTCAGTCTCAATCTGCTCAAACGCCTCCATCATTAACGCAAGCGCGCCTGCCTCACCAAAGCCACCCGTGCCTGCCCCGATAACTGGAAAAGCCACGCGACCGAACTGATGCTCATTGACCAACTGCATTGCAGATACCACAGATTGCTGAATGGACGCACGCGTTGCGCGCCAAAACATGTTAATACCCGCCACATGAATAATCGCTTGGTAAGGCAATGTGCCAGCCGCCGTAACGACTGCACCACCGAGCGGGATCGCACCTTGCTTACCAAGCGCCCGAAATGGTGCATAACCGCCTTTCTTTTTAATTGCAGCAGACACGCCTTGTGGGATTAACAACCACCACGGAATGATATTTCTATTCCAAGCGTTCACAATCACATCAACTGGCTGATCCAGCAGATCACCTTGGATAACAATGGGCTTAACCATGATTTTTTTACTACTCTTGTAATACCTGCACCACGAATATGATGATCAATTAATCCGGTCTTACCTGCTAATCCTTCTTCCAAATCTCCAGATCAATCTGATCATGTAACTCTGGATAATCCGCCGGATCAAAACGTGGATTGCCAGTCGCTTTGTCTTGGGCAAAATAATCTTTGGTCAGCTTAACCACCAACCCAGACAGCAAAACAATCGCCACCAAATTAATGCTCGCCATCAAGCCCATCGCGGCATCCGCCGCATTAAACACCGTCGCCACACTCTCGTATGATCCCCACATCACCATCAACAACACCGATGCGCGGAGTACAAACAAGCCAACTGGTGTGGCTAATTTTAGATAAGACAAGGCGTTTTCGGCATACGAGTAATTGCCAATAATTGAGGTAAAGGCAAAAAAGAAAATCGCAATGGCAATAAAATACCGCCCCGCCTCACCAATATGCACGGTCATCGCGGCTTGGGTTAACGGTGTACCAGTCAAGCTAGGATCAGTCGCCAGCGTGCCAGACAATAAAATCATGATGGCCGTGGCCGAACAGATCAGCAAGGTATCAATAAACACCCCAAGAGCCTGCACCAAGCCTTGCGATGAGGGATGGTAAGGATTGGGCGTCGCCACTGCCGCGATATTCGGCGCAGAGCCCATGCCCGCTTCGTTAGAAAACAAGCCGCGTTTGACCCCACTTAACATCGCACCGGCAATCCCGCCAACCGCTTGCTCAAGACCAAAAGCACTTTTGACAATCAACAACAGTACGGCTGGCACTTGGCCAATATTGACGATCACCACATACAAGGCCACCAGCAAGTAAGCCACCGCCATAAACGGCACCACCCACTCGGCAATTCGCGCAACCTGCTTAATCCCACCAAAGATCACCAGACCCGCCAGCACCGCCACCCCTGCGCCAACCGTCATTTTTGAGAGGCCAAACGCACCTTCAACCGCGCCAACAATCGAATTGGCCTGTACCGCGTTAAAAACCAAGCCAAAGGCCAAAATCAAACAAACCGAAAAAATCGCCGCTGCCCACGGTGCCTTTAGGCCAATGGCAATATAGTAAGCAGGGCCGCCACGCAATTGACCGTGCTGATCGCGGATTTTATACATCTGCGCCAACGTGCTTTCGGCATACGCGGTCGCCATCCCCAATAGCGCCACCATCCACATCCAAAAAATCGCCCCAGCACCACCCAGTACAATCGCCACCGCCACACCAGCCAAATTACCCGTGCCTACCCGCGAGGCCAAACTGGTACACAAAGCCTGAAACGGACTAATCCCGCCTTGATCCTGATCGACGCTTGGCTTACGCAACACCGATTTAAACAGCGCCGAAAAATGCACAAACTGAATAAATTTTAAGCGAACAGTAAAAAACACCCCCACCGCTAATAGGCCATAGATCAGCACATAGCTCCACAGCAGCGTATTTAGGCCATCAATCACAGCAGACATAGGCGTTCTTACCTTGGATCAAATCGGATAAAATAGATCATCCCACGCTCCACACCCTAAAGATCAATTCGACCAAAAGACACCCCATTGCAGTACGTTCATGTCATTTGACTGAACAAACACACGTCTACAGTCATAGATCAATAAGGCACTTCAGCAAAATAAACATTCAAAAACAATAACAAGTATTTATCAGTCGTCACATCAGCTAATCAAAAAGTGTTCGTTTTGGTATTTTTTATGACCCACAAGTCACTTTGTTCAACACAAGAATAGGTTTTGTAGCATCCAATCGCCCCCATCATTTCTCATAGTCTGAGCATGTTGTCTAACCTAACGTCGGTGTTTTTTGCACAAGACATGGCAAAATCCACCGTCAGCAAGGATACTTCAGGCCAGTTGGTGGTGATCCATCGGGTCAGGCCAACACCGGAAATACACATGCTATGTGACTGTCTAGTCACACAATGCAGTAGTCCAGATCATGTGGCTATCCCAAACTTGCGGCCGCCGCAGTTTTGCCACCATGGTCATTTGACGGCAACGTCAACGGACACCATTTCTCCTGAGTGAGCTAAACCTCCGGCGCATGATGCCGGTCTAGAGGAAAGCAGATATGCCACAATATAAAGCCCCGATTCGTGACATCCAGTTCGTCATGCACGAATTGCTCAATGCCGAAGCGCATTATGACGCCATTCCAGCCTATGCAGGCACCAACCGCGAATTGATCGACGGTCTGGTCGAAGCCGGTGCAGACTTTTGTGAAAACGAATTGGCACCGATCAACCAATCGGGTGACCAAGAAGGCTGTACTCGTCATGACGACGGCAGCGTCACTACGCCAAAAGGCTTTAAAGAAGCCTACAAAAAATACGTCGAACTCGGCTATCCATCGCTGTCCGTGCCAGAAGCACACGGCGGTCAAGGTTTGGCGGGTTCAATCGGTGTCATCATGAGCGAAATGATGGGTACCGCCAACTGGTCATGGGGCATGTACCCTGGCTTGTCACACGGCGCGACCCGTACTGTTGAGCATCATGGTTCGGATGAGCAAAAAGAGCTGTATTTGACCAAACTGGTCTCCGGCGAATGGACTGGCACCATGTGCTTGACCGAAGCGCATGCTGGTTCTGACTTGGGCATTATCCGCACCAAAGCGGAAGCCAACGACGACGGCAGCTATGCCATTACTGGCCAGAAGATTTTTATCTCTGCTGGCGAACACGACATGGCACCTAACATCGTGCATATCGTGTTGGCTCGTCTACCAGGCGCGCCTAAAGGCACCAAAGGTATTTCGCTGTTCATCGTGCCAAAGTTCAACGTCAATGCTGACGGTTCGATTGGTGAGCGCAACAGCCTGATCTGTGGTTCGATTGAACACAAAATGGGTATTCATGGTAACGCCACTTGCGTCATGAACTTTGACGGCGCAAAAGGCTTCCTGATTGGGCCAGAAAACCGCGGCCTCAACTGCATGTTCACCTTCATGAACGTCGCCCGTATCGGTACTGCGGTACAAGGTCTGGCTGCATCAGAAGGCGCGTTCCAAGGTTCGCTGACTTACGCTCGTGACCGTCTGGCCATGCGCTCTTTGTCTGGTCCTAAAAACCCAGAAAAAGAAGCCGATCCAATCATTGTGCATCCAGCCGTTCGTAACATGCTGATGACCCAAAAAGCCTTTGCTGAAGGTGGTCGTGCGCTGGTGTACTTCTTGTCGTTCTTTGCAGACACCGTTGAGGCATCTGAAGACGCCGATCAGAAGAAAGCCGCAGACGACATGCTGTCCCTGCTGACGCCAATTGCCAAAGCCTTCTTGACCGAAACGGGTCTAGAGTCTGCTAACCACGGCGTGCAGGTATACGGCGGCCACGGCTTTATCGCTGAGTGGGGCATGGAGCAAATCGTCCGTGATACCCGTATCGCTTGCTTGTACGAAGGCACTACCGAAATCCAAGCATTGGACTTGTTGGGCCGTAAAGTCCTGCAAACCCAAGGCGCGATGCTGCGTAACTTCACCAAGATGATCCACAAATTCTGTGAAGAAAACAAAGACAACGCTGCCATGGCTGAGTTCACTGCGCCATTGGCCGCACTGAACAAAGAATGGGGCGACCTGACCATGCGCATTGGCATGAAAGCCATGCAAAACCCAGACGAAGTCGGTGCAGCAGCCGTTGACTACATGTACTTCTCTGGCTACGTCACCCTTGCGTACCTGTGGGCGCGTATGGCTAAAGTTGCTCAAGACACATTGGCTGGTGACACCACCGAAACTGCGTTCTATGACACCAAGGTCAAAACTGCACAGTTCTACTTCAAGAAAATCCTGCCGCGTACTCGTTCGCATGTCGACACCATCGACACCGGCTTGGACACCTTGATGGCCGTTTCTGCCGAAAACTTCGCATTCTAATGCCGAAGGTAAATACCGCAGGTTTTGCCTTGTGGTATTTGCATCGCAAACGGCAGGATCATTCCTGCCGTTTGTCTATCCCCTGACTCGTGCAGATGGGTGATGGGATCTAAATACTGCGTTTATTTAGTCAGGCAGTTCTCATTTTGTTAGAATGCCACACTAAATGAACACTCGTTCACTTTTCGATTGATTCAACAGAATCAATTTCCTCCTAGACATTTTTATAGGTGAATCATGGCCGTTTATAACGCTCCCCTTCAAGACATGCGCTTTATCCTAAGCGACGTATTTGCTGCGGATCAATTCTGGCAATCGATTCCAGACTTGGCTCACGTTGACATGGCCACGGTCGATGCCGTACTCGAAGAAATGGCCAAGTTTAGCCAAAATGTGCTGCTGCCATTGAACCGCACTGGCGACGAAGAAGGCGCACAAATTAACGGCGACGTGGTCACCACACCGGCCGGTTTTAAAGAAGCCTTCAAACAATACGCCGAAGGCGGTTGGGTTGGTCTAGGCGCTGCCGAAGAATGGGGTGGTCAAGGCATGCCAAAAATGGTCACCATGCTGGCCGAAGAAATGATCTTTGCGGTCAACCCATCGTTTACCCTGTATCCGCTATTGTCAGTTGGTGCATGCTTGGCATTGGCCAACTATGCCTCACAAGAGCAAAAAGAAACCTACCTGCCACGCATCTACTCCGGCGAATGGTCAGGCACCATGTGCTTAACCGAGCCACATGCCGGTACTGATTTGGGTATTATCAAAACCAAAGCCATTCCAAAAGACGACGGTAGCTACGCCATTAGCGGCACCAAAATCTTTATTACTGGCGGCGAACACGACCTGACCGACAACCTGATCCATTTGGTACTGGCCAAAACGCCAGATGCACCAGCCGGCTCTAAAGGTATTTCGCTGTTTATCGTTCCGAAATTTATGGTCAATGCTGACGGCACACTAGGCGCACGCAACACCGTTGCCGCCGGTAGCATCGAACACAAAATGGGTATCAAAGCCTCGGCCACGTGCGTGATGAACTTTGACGACGCGACAGGCTATTTGGTCGGCAAAGAAAATGAAGGCTTGGCCGCCATGTTCGTGATGATGAACTACGAGCGCCTGTCGATGGGCTTGCAAGGCATGGGCGCATCAGAAATCGCCTATCAAAATGCCGCACTGTACGCCGCTGACCGTACACAAGGTCGTAGCGCAACCGGCGTGATCTCACCAGAAAAATCAGCCGATGCAATCATTCATCATCCAGATGTGCGTCGTATGTTGCTCAATACTCGTGCGCATAACGAAGCAGGCCGTTGCTTTGCCATGTATGTGGCCCGTCAGTTGGACTTGTCCAAATATGGCAACGATGAGCAAAAGAAAGCCGCAGCCGACCGTGTTGCCCTGCTTACCCCTGTTGCCAAGGCGTTCTTGACCGACAAAGCACTCGATGCCTGTGTCGATGCACAGCAAGTGTTTGGTGGTCACGGTTATATCCGCGAATGGGGCATGGAACAGTACGTACGTGACGTGCGCATTGCGCAGATCTATGAAGGCACCAACGGCATTCAAGCCTTGGACTTGATGGGGCGTAAAGTGGTGCGTAACGGCGGTGCATTCGTGGCCACTTACTTGGCCGAAATTCGCGAATTTGCCGCCAACATGAAGGCGGATAACGACTTCTTAAAAGCAGCGTTGCTTAAAGCAGTTGATCGCATCGACGCCTTGACCCATGCGGTGATTGCGCGCAGCAAAACCAATGCCGACGAAGTCAACGCAGCTTGTGTCGACTACCTGCACGCCTTTGGTCTGATGAGCTACGCTTACATGTTTGCGTTGATGATCGAAGCGGCCAACGGCAAACAAGGCACGTTCTACAGCGACAAGACGTTGCTGGCACGTTTCTTTGTCACTCGTGTCTTGCCAGAGTTGGATGCCCGCGCTGCTGCCGTTGAAGCCGGTGCTGAACAGTTGATGGACTTCACTGCTGAGTATTTTGCGCAGGCTTAATGCATAGCGGGTTAGCGGCTTTTATCCGCTAACCCATTTATGCTGACAGCATTGTGATGCACAAAAAAGACGCGATCATTCGCGTCTTTTTTTATGCCAAAAACAGCCCAATCAGCCTACCACCCTCCAAACAATAACCCCCAAATTTGAGACACTCCAGACTCAAGCTCACCACAATACTGTCTTTAGACTCGCCATACCATTGACGACAAAATCAGCCAAAACATAGTCTTCGCTCACAAACAGTCATCAACATGGTGTAAAAAATAATGGCACCTACCCAATAACAACAGTTCAATCCGTCTAACACCGTTGCGTTTTTTTATCATTTGAATGGGGCACACCATGACGAGACAATTAATCACCAGCCTCTTGGCCTTTGGCATCATTGGGACCGCAAGCTGTCAGCCATCTGACCCAGCACCCAGCAACACGCTATTGGTCAATAGCTGCAACAAATCCCACAACGCCGCCAGCATCACCAAGCCAACCGGTGTCTATACCAGTGTGATCACCGCTGGAGCCGCCGCCAATACCACCATCAATGGCGGCCTGATCCGCGTCAACTGGGCCGAACTAGAGCCTGCGCCAGATCAATTTGACTTTAGTGCCATTGATAGCCGCTTGGCACTGCTGCCCGCCGGCAAAAAATGGAGTCTTGGCATCCATGGCGGCTGGAGCTCACTGAATGAATCTGATCCTGATTTTGCGGCACCCATGGCCGCACACATGTCACCCGCTTGGCTAGAGTCCGACTACGCCATCAGTACCTTTGACATGGAGTTTCGCAATGTCACCGTGCATATGCCCAAGTATTGGGATGCCACGTTACAGGCGCGACTGGCCAGCATGCTGCAAACGGTCGCCACACATTATCAAAACGATGAGCGCCTACAACTGGTCTACGTGCCACAAATGACCAGCAATGGGATTGAAGGCCACTTTAATGGCGTCCCCAATAGCACCTTGATCAGTGCAGCAGGCATCAATCCTAACCAAAGCAATGCAGCACAACTGTTTGAAGACATCTGGGTCGATGCAGCACTCACCGTCGCCAAAAGTACGGCGTTGGCGTTTAGCAATAAAGCCGTGGCATTTGAAGTGCACGAAGTGATTGATCGGGTTTCGATTCCACAGCGCATTATGGATGGCCTGCTGCAAGATGCCGATTTTGGCAATCGTGCAGGCGCTGCCATGTGGTGGATCTCTGGCGGTACAACCTATCAGTCCAACCTCGTACAAGCCTTGTCGCAATACCAAGGCGATGTGTACGGTCAAGTGATTGGCAAATCATCACAGGCCTATCGCTATCCCAACAACGACTACAGCCAAGTGTTTAGTCAGGCCAAAGCACTCTGCATGCGCTATATCGAACCATGGAACTATGAGTTTGAAAACAACACCCACAACGACCTGATGACCGACTTTAATCAATTTGCGCAAGACAGCTTTGATTAACTGTTTTGATTAAAAGTCTAGGGCAATCAAACCACTAACAGCCTCGTGCCATCATCCCGCTCTTGGTGACATGAGGTGCCAGATTGTGCTCTAACCCATTCAAGTCAACTGTCTCGGTTATGTGAGACAATACCCGCCATCTCGGCACACAGGTTGACGTCTTCATGCAACTCGACAAGATCCTCCAATCACAAGGCTTTGGATCGCGCAAACATTGCCGCGCCTTGATTGAGCGCGGTCACGTCCGTATTGCTGGCGACACCATCACCAACATCAAAGCCAATATCCCAACCGAAAATCTGACCCTTGAGATCAACGGCCAACTGTGGCCATTCCATGCCAAGGTCTATATCGCACTCAACAAGCCGCAAGGCTATGAATGCTCGCATCAACCCCAGAATCATCACAGCGTATTTAGTCTCTTTGCTGCGCCCTTGCTCGAACGCGGGCTGCAATCGGTTGGGCGACTCGATCAAGACACCACTGGCTTGCTGATTTTGACCGATGACGGCCCGTATCTGCATGCGCTGACCCATCCACGCAAACATGTATCCAAGCGCTATCTGGTCACCACCGCATGGCCGATTACCGCAGCGCAAATCCATCAACTTGAGCAAGGCGTCAGCTTGCAAGGCGAAGATGAACTCGTGCGCGCCGACCATTGTGAGCAACGCGGCGAGTGCAGTCTGGCATTGACCATTCATCAAGGCATTTATCATCAAGTTAAGCGGATGCTGGCGGCAGTGGGCAATCATGTGGCTGCGTTACATCGCGAGCAAATGGGCCAACTGGTGTTAAACAATCTTGGGTTGGCCGAAGGCGAATGGTGTTACCTGACTGCCGAGCAAATGTTGCAAGCGCGGCAAACACAGAATCTTGCTGCCGACGCTGAGCAATCGGTTTAAACTACAGGCTGTTTTTTTGATGAGCCGATGTCATGCATATTATCTATTTGCTGGTTCCGCTCAGTTTGCTGTTTTTGCTTGGTTCGATCTGGGCCATCCGCTTTGCCATTCGCTCCAATCAGTTTGATGATCTAGACAGCGCAGCCCATCGGGTGATCTTGGATGATCGGCAAGCCCGTCGCGAGGTCGCAGCCGCTCAACCCCCAGTCAAATCCAGCACTCACACGCTACCCTCAGACCATCCTTAATCAACATTACCACTGATGTTGTTGATGTTTTCGCTTGTTTAAAGGTCTTGCCATGCTGTCCTCCTCCTTACTGCTTGCGGCGCTGGCTGCTGGTTTTTTTGGCTCACCACATTGCCTTGGCATGTGTGGCGGTATCGTGACGGCCTTTGGACTGTCCATGCAGCCATTATCGGCGGCGCGACGTAGTGTTCTGATCACCAGCTATCATCTGGGGCGATTGCTCAGTTATATGTCACTGGGTCTGCTGGCAGGCTGGATTGGCACGACTGCCCTAGCGCCGTTAGCACATACTTTTTGGCCGCGTGCAGTAGTCGCAGTGGTGTTGATCGTGTTGGGCCTGTCCATGCTTGGCTTGCCGTTTTTAAATCGTTTAGAGGTGGTGGGAGCCAAACTGTGGCAAGCGCTTGCTCCACTTCGGCAACGGCTGTTTCCGCTGCATACCGTGCCACGCGCTTTGGCGGCTGGGTTAATTTGGGGATTTTTGCCCTGTGGCTTGGTGTATGGCGCACTGTTGCTGGCGGCATCGTCGGCCAGTGTCAGTGCTGGCGGCCTGCTGATGTTAGCTTTTGGGCTGGGTACATTGCCTATGCTGCTGATGACCGCCACCATTACCCAATGGCTACGCCAATCAATTCAACGCTTTAAACTACGCCAAATCAATGGTCTAATTTTGATCATTGCGGGCCTGTGGACTTTTTCGCCCATGCTGATGGGGCACAGTCAGCACATGAATCACGACATGTCGATGATGAATCAAAATTCCGTTCAAATTGATCCACATATGATGCACGGCTCGACCAGTGGTCATCATTAATAGACAAGCGGTCGATCAAAATGAGACATGAATCACAATTCCAGTCACACTGCATCTCGTGATGGCTAAGACGACCTTGGCGATCATTGGTGTGATCAACTCGCATCATTTTTACGGCATGTTCCGCCCGGTTATACATGCCGACCGCAGTCTTAGGATTGCGGTTTTTTTTATCTGCGACTTTTGCGCAATGATCGGACATGCCGACTTGTGACAAGTGGATGGGATGGGCATAATTGTCTGTTTTGAAGCTCGGCCTTGCCAAGCTCCCATATGACTGGACGGATTCCACGCCTCATGATGCGAACCCATTACTGCGGCTCTTTGACCGAAGCCCTACTCGAACAAACCGTCACCATCTGTGGTTGGGTGCATCGTCGCCGCGATCATGGTGGGGTTATTTTCCTCGACATGCGTGACCGTGACGGTCTGGTGCAGGTGGTGATCGATCCAGACACCCCAGACGCCTTTGCCATTGCAGACCGCGCTCGCTCAGAATATGTGCTTAAAATTACTGGCCGTGTCCGCGCACGTTATGCCGGTACCGAAAATGCCAATATGGTCAGTGGTCAAATCGAACTACTGGCCAAACAGATCGAAACACTCGCCACATCCGAAACACCGCCGTTCCCACTGAACGACGAACATGCCAATGTGTCCGAAGAAAACCGCCTAAAATATCGCTTTTTGGACATGCGCCGTCCAGAAATGCAAGAACGTATGCGTTTTCGTTCTAAAGTCACCAGCCTCATCCGTAACTATTTGGATGACAATGGCTTTATGGATGTCGAAACCCCGATCTTAACCCGTGCCACCCCAGAAGGTGCGCGTGATTATCTAGTGCCGTCGCGTACCCATAACGGTAGCTTTTTTGCATTGCCGCAATCTCCCCAACTGTTTAAACAGTTGTTGATGGTGGCGGGTTTTGACCGTTATTACCAAATCGCCAAATGCTTCCGTGACGAAGACTTGCGTGCCGACCGTCAACCTGAATTTACCCAGATCGACGTCGAAACCTCGTTTATGTCAGACGAAGACATCATGCAAATGATGGAAGGCATGATCACCCAACTGTTTGATCAACTGCTCAACGTCAAGTTTGACAGCTTCCCGCGCATGACCTACGCCGACGCCATGCGTCTGTATGGCTCGGACAAGCCTGATCTACGCATTCCATTGCAGTTGGTGGACGTGGCCGACTTGATGCAAGACATCGAGTTTAAAGTGTTTGCCGCCCCTGCCAAAGATCCAAAAGGCCGCATCGCTGCCTTGCGTGTGCCTAAAGCGGGCGACTTGTCACGCGGCAAGATCGATGAATACACCAAATACGTCAGCATCTATGGTGCCAAAGGTTTGGCCTATATCAAGGTCAACGACCTGTCCAAAGGTATTGAAGGCTTGCAATCACCGATTGTGAAATTCATTGAACCCGTGGTGATGCAACTGCTCGAACGCGTTGGCGCGCAAGATGGCGACATCGTGTTCTTTGGGGCAGATAAAGCCAAAGTGGTCAACGACGCGATGGGTGCATTGCGCATCAAGATCGGCCATGATCTTGGCCTATCAACCTGCGAATGGGCACCGATGTGGGTGGTTGACTTCCCGATGTTTGAAGAAATCGGCGACAACCAATGGACTTCGGTTCACCATCCATTCACCCTGCCTAAAGGCTCGGTCGAAGAGATGAAAAACAACCCAGCCGGTGCGCTATCGGTCGCCTATGACATGGTGCTCAACGGCACTGAAGTCGGCGGTGGTAGCTTGCGGATCTATACACTCGACATGCAAAAAGCCGTGTTTGAAGCGCTTGGCATCAGCGATGAAGAAGCTGAAGATAAATTTAGCTTCTTGCTTGATGCACTCAAATATGGTGCGCCACCGCATGGTGGTTTGGCCTTTGGTTTGGATCGTCTGGTCATGCTGATGACTGGCACCTCGTCAATCCGCGAAGTGATCGCCTTCCCAAAAACCAAAACCGCCGAATGCCCATTGACCGATGCACCAGCACCCGTCGAAGCCACCCAGTTGCGCGATCTTGGCATCCGCCTACGCGAGCAACCCAAAGCCGAAACACCAACGGCTTAAGGGACTCACCAAAAAAAGCCCGCATATTGCGGGCTTTTTTTGGGGCAATCATTCAACAGCATATCCATGCATCACATTCACGCATGGCCAAGCTATGGCATACTTTGCCCATCTACTCTTTTGTGCTGATCTTATGACTGCCTTACGCCTCATCACGCTTTTGATCGTCGCCAGCACGTTGACGGCCTGCTCACGCGGTCCATCCGAACAAGACATCAGCACGGCTTATCAAAAAGAAGTCGCTCAAACCAACGCTATGACCAGCAAACTAGGTGGTAAAGCGCTAGAAATCAAAGTCAACGAAGTCAAAAAAATCGACTGCAAAGAAAACGGCGACACCGGCCAATATCGTTGCCAAGTCGAAGTTGACACCACCTTACCCTTTGTTGGCCAGCATCGTGAAGCCACCGAGCTAACACTGTCTAAAGGCGAGCAAGGTTGGCGTATTCTTCGTGGGTCTGCACAGCTTTAAGCCATGACTACCCTGCTGCATTTTTTGGCCAGACTACCGTTGCCGGTATTACAACTGTTGGCACGGATGGTCGCGGTGCTGCTCAACTTGATGCCCAATACCGGCATGCGGTGGATTGTGCGGGTCAATATGCTACTGGCCATGCCGCATCTGTCTCACCAACAACGTGACCGCTTAGAACGTGCCAGCGTCAGCAGCCAATGCATGACCGCCTTAGAATCCATCAAATGTTGGGGTATGCCGCCGCAATACAGCATTGAGCAAATCAAAGATGTTCATGGATTTGAAGTATTACAAGCAGCGTTGGCCAATGCCAAAGGTATGATTGCCGTGGTGCCGCATCTGGGCACGTGGGAAATGATGAATGCATGGCTTAATCAGTTTGGTGCGCCGGTCATCATGTATAAGCCAGCCGACAATGCGGATTTAAATACCTTTATGCTCGGCGCACGGCAACGCTTAAATGCCACCTTAGTACCGACCGATGAAAGCGGTGTACGAGCTATTTTTAAGACCTTAAAGCAAGGTGGCTTTACCATTGTGTTGCCAGATCATGTGCCAGAAACTAGCGGCGGCATCTATGTGCCATTTTTTGGCATTGAGACCCTGACCTCAACCTTGGTGTCCAAACTGGCACAAAAAACCGGCTGTGCCGTGATTGGTCTATCCTGTTTACGTCGTGCCGATGGCACAGGCTTTGATGTGTACTGTGACCCATTGGCCAACGAAATCAATGACCGCCAAGTCGATCTTGCCAGCTCAGTCACCGCACTCAATCACAGCATGCAACAGATGATTACTCGAGCACCAGAGCAGTATGTATGGGGCTATCGACGGTTTAAAAAAGCAACCGGACTTGACGGGATATATCGCATGTCTGCTCAGCAGATCACTCAACGACAAACAGAATATGACAGCCCAAAAAACCAAATTTAAGACAAAACATCGTCTTGATCTGGCAAGGATAATAAATTCGGGTGCTGCTGCCAAATATGCTGACACTCTTGCCATTTGGCTTGGCTAACAAAATCCGCTTGAGGTAGTGCGACTAAATATCCGGTGATGTTATAGATTTTTTCTAAGGTATCCACTGCGGTGGAGCGAATGCTATACGTTGCCGAAAAACACCAGCCTTGCTGGATCTGGGTATATTCCAAGATACAATCTGGCCGATATAACTGATAGCCAAGCGCTTCAATCTCTAGCAAATTTTTTTCAGATTCATAGCGGTGTGGCGCATACCATCGTGGCACATCCGGCAATAATTGCTGATTAATATGTTTTAAGCGCCGCAACAATACCTCAGTGCTTTTAAGATAATTCCCCACCAGATTGGAGCCAATCACCAGTACATCCGGTCGAATGGGCAAATGCGTCGCACATTGTTTAAAGCATCGATAATCGTTGTCCAGTTGCGGCATCGTGCCCTTAAGATCAAATACGCTAAAAAACGTCGCGTCTTGAACGCCCAGTGGATTGAGCTTTAGACCAAACACATGATCTCGTATAGAAGCAAATCTCGTCGGGGGATACTCACGCCATGCAGCCATTTGCCGTGCCAGCATCAGACTTTCGTTGCCATCATCGACAATCCAGACCTGCTTAGGCTTGACCATATTGACCACATGCAACGGCACATGCGTAATCATGCCAATCAATACCGCTTGCACCTCACCCAAACTCTGCAAAAACCGATTGAGCTGCCAGCCGTATAAACGCTTGCGCCACGCCTGAAACATGACGGTATGAACACTCTGCCATGTTTGATCGGTGTGCAACATGGCTTGCATCATCTGAAGATCAACACGGCTACTCGCGACCATGATCAGATGTTTGGGCACACTAACATCATAGAAGCGCTGGCAAGCCTCAATCACATTGAATAGCTGCAATGGCGTGCGTACCACACAAATGACTGGGCGTTGATCCGGCATGCTCAATTTCATCTCAATCGTGACTTGATTGGCCATTGGTTATTTATCACCAATAAAAATGGCCTCAAAAGACGCTTCAAAAAGTTAGTACAAGACAACGGTGCGATCCTACAGATCAATCATGTGCCAAAAACCAATGAGCGTCTCAACAAGCCATTTTTTGCGAGGTTTGATGTTCAAATGCGAGCATGAGGTGTGACATAGCAATGCACACTAATAAATCGCTCGCTATCATTAGTGTATATTTTTTAGGTCTCTTTGATCGTACAGATTTTGATGCGTAATGTTTTCAACACGATCATCAGATGAGTGCTTTAAAAGCCGTCGCCTGATATTGACTTACTCGACAATAAAAAACGACGTGCTCTTTAGCCATCCGGCTTAGACTTGATATTGCATCTCAAAGCGCCACATATCTTGCGCAATATCATCAATACTGCGGTGGGTCTGCCAACCTAAGACTTGCGCAGCATGGTCTGCATTAGCATACACCGAAGCGGCGTCGCCCTCTCGGCGCGGCTGGATCACATAAGGAACAGGGCGTTGTGTAACTCGCTCAAATGCAGCAATCATTTGCAACACACTAAAACCATGCCCACAGCCCAGATTGAAGACCTCAGACGCTTGCACCTGACCATTGAGCCAATCCAACACAGACAGATGGCCTTCGACTAAATCCATCACGTGGATATAATCTCGGACGCCAGTGCCATCACAAGTCGCATAATCATCGCCATACACATTTAGGCAAGGGCGCTGACCTTTTGCAACTTGTACAATGTAAGGCATCAAATTAGGCGGAATGCCCTCTGGACTCTCACCAATTAAACCGCTTGAGTGTGCGCCAGCAGGATTGAAATAACGCAACATGGCCATTTTCCAGCCAGATTCGGCTTGGGCCACATCGCGCATCATTTGCTCACCTACTAATTTAGAATGACCATACGGCGTCATGGGTCGGGTCGGTGCTTGCTCATCAATCGGCAATTGCTCTGGAACACCATACACGGCAGCAGTTGAGCTAAACACGAGGGTACGGACATCACACGCTTGCATTGCACGTAACAAAGACAGCGTACCTACCACGTTATTTTGGTAATACTTTAACGGCTGAATTACTGATTCATTGAGCGACTTAAACGCCGCAAAATGCACCACACTTTGAATCTGATACTGAGCGAGTACCCGCTCTAGGCTAGGCTGATCACAGACGTCGACTTGCTCAAAATGCAAAGGACGACCCGCCAACTGCTCAAGCCGAGCCAGTACCTCTAAACGACTATTTGACAAATTATCCAGCAGCACAAAATCACGGCCTTGCTCAATTAACGCAGCGGCCATATGAGAGCCAATATAACCAAGGCCACCCGTTAATAAAATCATAACCCAACTCGATAATGTTGCCACGCCCAACAGCGTGGTATTAGATTGCATCCATGTCGCTATGATAGCATCTGCACCTGTCTAACTATGCACCACAGACCTGCCCACATCGCAAAATCTCTAAGAGCATCTACGCATGAAAAAAATTCTTTTTATCATTGATCACTTGGGTCAAGGTGGGGCAGAAAAAATCACCATTCAACTGGCAGACCACTTAGCACATCAAGGTCATCAAGTGTCTTTGGCTGTGCTCAATGGCGAAAAGAACAAACTCGCCGTGCCCGCCAGCATTAACTATATTGATCTGCAACTCCCCCATGCTTTTGCATTTGGCAAAATGTGGACAGCTCGCACGCTCGCTCCTGCCGCACAAACACAATTGGCTCAACTGCAACAGACCGTGCAAGCCGACTTAATTGTGACGGGTTACAATAATGGTCATTGGTTGGCACCTTATCTTAAGGGCAACGTCTGGCATTGGATTCATGGTGAACTGATCGAACGACGTGCCACACCTAATATCCTTGTCGCACTGAAAGAGTTTTTTCGTCGTATCCGGCATCGGCGAGCCTTTATACACCTGTTTAGCGGCAAAAAAATCATTGTGGTCAATCAAGACCTCGCCGACCGCTATCAGCCTTTACTCCCCCAGTCGCCGATTCAAGTCATTGCCAATGGTGTGGATATTCAACAGCTCCGCGCACAAGTGGATCATGCTGTCATCCATAAATCATGGGATGTTTTATTTTTGGGTCGCCTCGCACCGATCAAACAGGCTGACCATGCCATTCGTGCCTTTGCTCGGAGTGGTCTGACTGGGCGGATGGCGATTGCTGGCGATGGAGCCGAAAGAAAAAAACTTGAACAACTGGCGCAAGATTTAGGTGTGGCGGATCGAGTCGATTTTTTAGGTTGGCTTAATCAGCCTGCTCAAACCATTGCCCAAAGTCGGGTCTTGGTGTTGTGCTCTCGTGAGGAAGGGTTTGGCTTAGTGATTGCTGAAGCTTTAATGTTAAGCACGCCTGTCGTTGCCTATGCCTGTAGTGCAGGCATTAAAGATCAGCTCAAATTGGTACACGCAGAAGCTGCGCTGGTGACACCACAAGATATTCAAGCCCTATCACTTAAACTAGCACAGGTCATTCAAACACCCTACTCAATTGATACAAAAGCATTAAATGTTCTATCCTTGAGCTACATGGCCAGTCAGTTTGAAGCACTGATTGACCTGCTCGAATGATCGATTCTGCACCCTATCTATAATGGCATTTGCATAATGGTATTCCCTTTAGTCTAAGGCTTTAAGTCTGAGAATGGATAGCTCTGTAATGTTTTACGCAAACGTGACCGCTTGGCTTTAAACCACCATGCCGCTATCCACATTTGAATCATGCGAATAAGTGCTTGTTTAGGCGCAACCATTTGCAGTTTAGATAAACGCTCATCATTAATATAACTATCAAAATCATCGTCATCTGGCATTGGATGAGCAAACATATCAGCCATTAAAAAGAGAACATCTGGGTGTTCTTGACAAAACAGGACCCACTCATCAGTTAAATGAGCAGTTTGATGAAAATCAAGTAAGGCCTGAGCTGCGCTGCGATCCAACATATAGGCGTATGCCCCATGTACACCACTCATAAAATAGGGATGCACTTGCAACACATTGCACAGGCCCATCTGCAAATCTGGACGTAGTACGCCTTTTAAGTCACGCTGACGCACCCGATCAACCCCCCCAACACTTAAAACAAAAGCCGAACCATACATAGATAAATCGGCTTGTAAGTCCAGAATAAGTCCAGCCTTAAGCCGTGCATCATCTTCAAAAATCCATGCATAGGCCGCATCTGTATTTAAAAAATGACGCAACGCCATTAGATGTGATTCTTTACAGCCCACCTCACTGGGCGTTAAAGCCAGACGCGCCCCTATTACACCCGCTTGATAATACTCTGCCGCACTGAGTCCAGCACCAATAACCCCAAACACATGAAAACCACTACCATCAAAGCCATTGTGTAAAAAAAAATCCCGTCGTCTTGGGCTGTCTTCAGGCGCGATACTAATTAAATATGCTGCATTTCTCATGCGGAGGTTCCTTGCATCACAATATCGCACAAAAAACAATCAATTTGTGCTGCCACACGGTCAAAAGCATAGCGCTCACGCGCCTCTTGAAACCCCTGCGCTGCAAGTTGCTTGACGAGCGCGGGATCATTGATTAATCGCTTAATTTGTAAGGCCAAGTCGTTATGATCACCACAGCAAAACAGTAATCCATTCACCTCATGCTGACATACTTGACGAGGACCAATCGCATCACTGCTGATCAGTACCTTGCCCCATGCAAAGGCGTCCAAACTCGATAATGGCTGGGTATCATTAAAAGAGGGGACGGCAATCACATCAACTGCATGATAAAAATCGAGCTTTTGCTGACCACAAACCCAACCTAAAAATACCACTTGTGATTCAAGTACTAACCCATGCACTTGCTCTTGTAAGGTTGGCTTGTACTCTCCCTCACCTGCAATCAGCACGTTGACCTCAATACCTTGTGTTTTTAATACCGCAACGGCATCAATTAAAACTTGCACACCTTTATAATCAACCAGTCGAGTCATCATACCGATTGTTAATGGCTGACTCATACTTTGGATCGGTTGAACACCATCAGGTACATCGACCAAATTAGAAATCACTTGCTCTGGTTTAGCGGGCTTGCCTTTTTTCTGCAAGCCTTGATTAACAAGATGTTGAACATGCGGTGTGATATGAATAAAGCCATCGGCCAGTAATGTTCGCTTTACATTATGGCTATGATTAACAGCCAGCACAGGTATATTCATACGACCTACTGCATGCTTGAGCAAATACACCGCACGACCACTATGGGCGATAATCACATCCGGTTGAACCTGTTTTAACCAATGTCTCACGCGCCATGCCGCAATCCAATCATAAAAACCAGCGTTATTCATGACTGTTACATCCGTACGGCAGCCAATCAGATGCTGATTTTCGCTGCCGGTTAACATCAACACTTGATGTCCCAATGCCTCCAGCGCACGAGTGGTATTCAACATGGCTTGCCAACGTCCACCAGATGCATCGCCATAGACTGTATTAACAATACATAATTTTTTTGGCGATTTTTTTAAGTCATGGGTCATCATTGTTCCAATTATAAGGGCGGTCTCAAGGTTGAAGTGCAACAGCGGCTTTTAGTCGAATCACTTCTTGGGAGAATACCTCGTCTGGCGTCATAAAGCCCAGCACCTTTCGAGGACGGCCATTCAGCGCTCTGGCGATCTGATCCAAGTACGATTGGTCAAATGTCGATAGATCCAGTCCTTTGGGCAGGTATTCTCGAATCAACCCATTGGCGTTCTCATTGCTGCCACGTTGCCATGGCGAATGGGGATCGCAAAAGTAAATGTCCAGCTTGATTCGTTCAGACAGCTCTTCGTGACACGCCATTTCTTTACCTTGATCGTAGGTCATACTCTCTCGAATGACCGCTGGAATTCGTTCAAACGCGTCGCTAAATCCTTGCAACACAGATGCTGCTGTTGAATCTGGCAGTTTAACCAATACGACAAAACGACTTTTGCGCTCGACCAATGTACCGACTGCACTTTTGTTTCCAGCCCCTTTAATTAAGTCTCCTTCCCAGTGTCCACCTAATGATCTTCCGTCAATTTCTTCAGGGCGATCATGGATTAAGCGCATATTGGCAATCTTACCCCGTGCATCTGTGGCTGCTTTGCTGGGCTTGCCTTTCTTGCGCAGATAAGAGGTCAGTTCTTTTTTAAGTTCACCACGTGGCTGCGCATGAATAAACGCGTAGATGGTTTGGTGGCTGACCACCCATGCCGACTGATCGGGATACATGTGTTTAAGCCGTCCTGTGATCTGTTGTGGTGACCAGCCTTGATCAAGGTAGTCTCGGATGGTTGGCCAGTTGGGATGGTCCATCGACAGTTTGCCATGACCTCGATGCCGCTGCTGATGGGCTGCACGGTGGGTTTGAGCTGCACAGTAAGTGTTGGTTTGCGATCGGTGCTTTCCACGTTGGATGTCGCGACTGATCGTTGAGGGTGGCCGATTCAGTTCCTGTGCGATGGCTCTGATCGTATGTCCCTGATTGAGTCGTTGCTGGATTTGATTACGTTCGTCGAGGCTGAGATGATGATAGGTCATGGCAACACCTTAATTTATAGGGTGTTGCACTTCAAGTTTGAATCCAAGCATTGATAAAACTGCCATCAGCACTACGCATCAATGTATAAACTTCTGGTTGTGGATCAAATCCAATTTTAGCGCCTTGCGACAATAAAGAGCTTGTACGCACATTGCCCGTTGCATTGATAGCACCTTTATTGACGGTGATTGCGTCTAGTGTAAAGCGACCATCTGGTGCAACCAGAAAAACGGTGCTCAAGCCATCTAATGTTCCAGTCCATACTCCTGTGGCCAGTTGCAAGGCAACAGTAATCTCATAATTGCTGCTTTGAGCTTGACCAAGGCTGTTTTTGGCAATCACATAATAGGTGCCAGTGTCAGATTTTTTAGCACTGGCAAACTCTAGGGTTGCGCTGGTTTGACCTGTCAATGGTTGATCATTTTTATACCATTGATAGCTTGGTGTCGGAAAACCACTGGCTTGTGGATCAAGCGTCACATTTTCACCAATAACAGCTTTAAAAACACCAGCATTTCGGGCAAATGAGGGTTGAGCCTGTTGTTGTTGGATCTTGACGTTCGTCTTATTGCTGATAATAAAGTTATTACGATTCGACGACTGTCTGACGATTGCATAATACTGTCCTTCATCAGCGCTAGTAATTTTTGGAATAATCAATGTGCCTACGCTACTAGATACATTTAGTTTTACACCATTAAAGTACCACTCAACGACAACGGCTGTTGGTGTGGAGGTTTGAACCTCAATGGTTAACTTTGTATCTTCGCCTTCTTTTGCGGTGAGTTGGACCGGAAGATTGGTTTTAAAGGAAAGTTGAAATGTAGGGGAGGTGCTGCTGCTGTCTGAGCTGCCACCACCACCACATCCTGCAAGAAGTAAGCTTGTGCTGACTAAGGATGCCAATAGTGCTTTTTTGAACATAATAAGAACCTAATAGATGCTAAAAACTATTGCTTTTTACTTTAAAAGTATGTAATTGACAAGATAATTATTAGGATGTTTTTTATTTCAATATTTTCAATAGCTTATTTTTTTGAGTATGTGTTTAATGTGAATTCAACTCTTTAAATATATTTTTAAAGGTTAATTTTAAAAATATTATGGCTGTAGAGATGACCGCGTCATAAAAAAACCCCGCCGAAGCGAGGTTTTTGACATCAAACGATCTTAAACACGTTCAATAATGGTCGAGATACCCTGACCCAGACCAATACACATGGTGGCAAGGCCAATCTGTGTATCTTGCTGTTCCATCACGTTCAGCAACGTGGTGGTGATACGCGCGCCCGAGCAACCCAGTGGGTGACCCAGTGCAATCGCACCGCCGTTTAGGTTGATCATGTCCATCTTGTCAGCAATACCCAGACCTTTCAAAACCGACATACCTTGTGCAGCAAAGGCTTCGTTCAGTTCGATGGTCTGCATATCCGCAATGGTCAAGCCAGCGCGCTTCAAGGCTTTTTGGGTCGCTGGTACAGGACCATAACCCATGATCGCTGCATCACAGCCAGCAACCGCCATCGAGCGAATCACTGCGCGAGGCTTTAGACCCAAGGCTTGTGCACGTTCAGCACTCATCAACAGCATTGCAGATGCACCGTCAGACAGGGCAGACGAGGTCGCCGCAGTCACCGTACCGCCTTTAGGATCAAAGGCAGGGCGCAGTTTGGCAAAGGCTTCGATGTTGGCATCAGGACGAATCACTTCGTCGATGTCGCACAACACTTTAAAGCCGTTGGCGTCGTGGCCTTCAATGCCGATGATTTCGTTACTAAAGCGGCCTTCTTGTGTGGCTGCCCAAGCGCGACGATGTGACTCGACGCCGAATGCATCTTGCATTTCACGGGTGATACCGTTCATGCGGCCCAACATTTCGGCGGTCAGGCCCATCATGTTGGAGGCTTTGGCGTAGTGCTTAGACGCGGCTGGGTTGAGGTCGATGCCGTGCATCATCCCGACGTGGCCCATGTGCTCAACACCACCGATGATGAAAACATCACCTTGACCGGTTGCGATTTGCGCCGCAGCAGTGTGGATGGCTTGCATGGACGAACCGCACAGACGGTTGACGGTTTGACCGGCAACAGTTTTTGGCAAGTCAGCCAGCATGCCGATGTTACGAGCAATGTTCATGCCTTGCTCTAGGGTTTGGTTGACGCAGCCCCAGATCAGGTCTTCAACTTCGTTGGTGTCAAAGTCGTTACGCTTCACCAGTGCGCGCACCAGTTCGGCAGACAGGGTGTCGGCGCGAACATGACGGAACATACCGTTTTTGGTGCGACCCATGGCGGAGCGAACGCCATCAACAATCACCACGTCACGTGGGTTTAAAGTTGCCATTGTGTTAGCTCCTTAACCGTAGAATTTCTTGTTGGCGGCAGCCATGTCACGCAGCATTTGCGGCGCTTCATAGGCTTTGCCCAGATGGGCGTATTGATCACATTTGGCGACGTATTCGGCAACGCCCATTTGATCCACATAACGGCATGGGCCGCCGCGGAATGGCGGGAAGCCAACGCCCATGATCATGGCCATGTCTGCTTCAGCAGCCGTGGCAACGATATTGTCTTCAAGGCAACGCACGGTTTCATTGACAAAAGCTATCATCATCCGGTCGATGATTTCTTGGTTGTCGAATTCGCGTTTTTCGCCAGTGATCATCGGTGCAATCAGCTCGTAGCTGGTTGGATCGACGGTCTTGGCTTTTTTGCCTTTTTTGTCCAATGCGTAGACGTAGAAGCCCTTGTCGTTCTTCTGGCCTAGGCGTTGGTTCTCGTACATGATCTCAATCGCGCCTTTGTAATCTGGCTTCATGCGATCTGGGAACCCTTCGGCCATGACATGTGCGCCATGAACGCCAGTGTCGATACCGACCACGTCGATCAAGTAAGCAGGACCCATTGGCCAGCCAAAACGCTCCATGACTTTGTCGACTTGTTGGAAGTCTGCGCCGTCTTTGAGCAACAGATCAAACGCACCAAAGTACGGGAACAACACACGGTTAACCAAGAAACCAGGGCAGTCGTTGACCACAACAGGCACTTTGCCCATTTTTTGTGCCAAAGCAACAGTGGTGGCAATCGCTTGATCCGATGATTTTTCGCCACGGATCACTTCAACCAACGGCATCATGTGCACAGGGTTAAAGAAGTGCATGCCGACAAAGTTCTCTGGACGCTTCAGGCTTTTGGCCAGTTGCGTGATCGAGATGGTCGAGGTATTTGAGGCCAAAATTGCAGTATCGCTCACGGCGTCTTCGGCTTGCGCCAACACCATTTGCTTGACTTTTGGATTCTCGGTCACGGCTTCAATGACGATTTCAACGTCTTTGAACTCGTCGTAGCTCATGGTTGGGCGAATTGACGACAGCACTTCACCCATTTTGGCTGGGGTCAGACGCTTGCGCTCAACTTGCTTAGACAGCAGTTTGGTCGCTTCACTCATGCCCAGTGCCAACTGTGCATTACCGATATCTTTCATGATGATCGGTGTGCCTTTGCTGGCAGATTGGTAGGCAATGCCGCCACCCATGATACCTGCACCCAGAACGGCTGCTTGCTTGATTGGGTGGGCTTGTTTTTCCCACTTTTTGGCCATTTTCTTGACGACTTGGTCGTTTAAGAACAAGCCAATCAGTGCGCCCGCTTGTGGGGTGACTGCGGCTTTGGCAAAGTGCTGGCCTTCGACTTTAAGCGCGGCATCACGATCCAGCGATGCACTGGCTTGGATTGATTCCAAGGCCAGTTTTGGTGCTGGATAGTTAGGGCCCGCTTTGCCCAAGATGAAACCTTTGGCGCTGTTAAACGCCATCATTTGTTCCATCATGTTCAGTTTGACGGGTTCAAGCTTCTCTTGACGCTTGGCTTTCCAGTCGATACGACCTTCGATGCATTGTTTAACCAAGGCAATCGCAGCATCGGTCAGTTGTTCTGGTGCAACCACGGCATCGACTGCGCCGACTTTTAAGGCTGCGTCAGGACGTTGCTCTGCACCACCAGCGATCCATTCCAGCGCGTTGTCGATACCAACAATACGTGGCAAACGAACGCTACCGCCAAAACCAGGGAAGATGCCCAGTTTGACTTCCGGCAGGCCGACTTTGGCTGCGGTCGACATGACGCGATAGTCGCAGACCATGCACATTTCAAAACCACCACCGAGTGCAAAGCCATTGATGGCCGCAACGGTAGGGACTGGCAGGTCTTCAAAGCTATTAAAAATTTCGTTGGTTGGACCATGCCAGCCAGTAATCGCAGATTCACCAGCGGCAAAGTTGTCGCCAAATTCGGTGATGTCAGCGCCGACAATAAACACGGGCTTACCAGAAGTCGCGATCACGCCTTTGACGTCGCTGTTGGCGTTGATAGCAGCCACGGCGTCTTTAAGGTCGTTGAGGGTGACACGGTCAAATTTATTTACCGATTCGCCTTGTAGGTCGAAACGAAGTTCTGCGATTCCATCCGATAGCATCTGGACGGTAATGGCATTGCCGGAGTGGATCATGCCTTTGATCTCCTGTTGGGAGGACGGGGAGTAACGGGTTGTTTACCCAAGGTGGGCGCAGTTGCACGCTCACCCAAAAAAGTGACCCAAGTGTACGGCAAGACGGATGACAAGTAACAGTCGCCAAGCCCAGCTGCGGTGACGGATCGGTCACCTTTTCTTGTTTTTTTGGCCAAACTGTCAAATCAGGTGGATGTTTTTTGTCGCAAAATGTGCCAATTGCCATCGCAAGAGGCCACTTGTTTGCGGTCTACTGCTGAGTATGATGCCAAAAAACGCCGTCATTCTGGCTAGCAGGGTCACAGAGACAGACGGCGGCGCTGATCTTGACAACTTGTAACCGTTAGTCCAGCGGCTTATCCGTAATAATGAGCTTTGTCATGTGTAGTGGCGTGTTTATTGAAAGGAGTCCCCGCCATGTCATCCCAGTCTTCATCTCATCGTCTCGATCATGATGTATCCAACCCTAAGACCGCGTTGATTACCGGCGCGTCCAGTGGTTTGGGTGAGGAGTTTGCCCGCCAATTGGCAGCGCAGGGCCACCAATTGATCTTGGTGGCGCGTCGTTTGGATCGCATGCAAGCCTTGATTACCGAACTACAAACGCAATATCCGCAACCAATGGTAGCGATTGCCGTCGATTTGGCTGAGGTAGGTGCCGTCGCTGATCTTATGGATGAGATTGCGGGCCTAGAGTGGTCGGTTGATATTTTGATTAACAATGCCGGTTATTCACCTAAAGCAAGTTTTGAACAACAAGACATGCCAACCGTGCAAGCGCAGTTGCAAGTGATGATCAACACCGTGACCGAGCTATCACACGCGGTGCTGCCATACATGATCGAGCAAGGCTTTGGCCGGATCATTAACGTGTCGTCACTGGCCGCCTTTGCACCACCGGCACGCGGAACGTTATATAGTGCGATCAAACAATATGTGCTGACCTTTAGCCAATCTTTAGATATGGCAGTCAAAAAAAATGGTATCCACGTGACCGCGTTATGCCCCGGTTTTACCCACACCGAGTTTCATGAAGCCATGCAAGTGAGCAAACGCGCGGCCATGATTCCAAACCTGATGTGGAGCCGTGCACCAGAGGTGGTGGCCGATGCACTGGCAGCGGTAGCGGCAGGCAAACCAGTCTGTATGACCGGCAAGATCAATCAAATGATTGCGGCCTTAAGCAAACGGATGCCTGAAGCGGTGCGGTATCAGATGGGGCGGTTGAATTTTTTGGAGTGAGCGCTCAAAAGCACTGTTATTCGCATTAAAAGGTCGCAGCGTTTGACGTGGTTTTGATGATGCCTATACAGTGCCACGCTCTACCATAAAAAAATCGTGTGATACGAATGAAAAGACTAGCAATGATCAGTGTGGTGTTGGGCATGACGGCCTGTCACGATGATCCACAGACCGTCATACCTGTACAACCGACCGTACAAGGACAATTGAATTATCAGGATGAACAAGGCCTTCCTCTTGGTCAGTTACGTGGTGACGATGTCGATGAATTGGTGTTGATCGCCGACAATAATGATCCGATCAGTGATTTTGAGATTCGACTGAAGCAGCCCTTTGCCGGAACATCTAAACGTTTGGCATTGGCAGCATCATTTTATAGCCAAGATAAAATATTACAGTTTAAACCCATCATCTCTGATCCCTTAGTCGCCACCTATATAATGCAAAATATAGATGGAAAAACAGGTGGAGTTTGCGAGGCTTTTATAAGCCAAAGTCCTTATGAGCTACAATGTATTGATGGTCGTGCCCAGTTGTTTATTGACTCATCCAATGGTCAAGTGAAGTGGCAGCAGGATCAGGCAAAAGTGTTGGCTGTGAGTGGCAGTAATACGGCTACTGTGGATCCAATCGCACTTGATCCGTCATCACAGCCTCAAATCACTGAGTCAGTTGCTTCAGTTATTGCTTCGGTCATTGAAGCCACCGGATCACTGACCAGTAAAATATCACCAAATGCCTTGGTTTTTAAGGAAAAGCGCTTTCCAGAGCAAATAGTGGAAAGTCAGCTTACGCTAGATTCGATTCCATTCTCGCTGAAACAGGCTGATTATCCTAAACAAGAGGATAAATACGATGCGTCGGGTCAGCTTATTTTAAAACAAAATTTGCTTATTTTAGCTGATGCTACAAAATTTCAATTTTTATTTCTTGACTTAGAGTCACATAAGATACTCACGCTCATCGGGGATTATCAGGGTTCTTTATATTTTTATAACTGTACGGCTTCTTGTGATTATCAAATGATTGAGCGTCAAGGTGTTATTGAATTTGTCGTTAATCATGCGGTAGTTGGCTATGATGATCGGCAAAAGGTGTTGACAGGAACAGTGAAATTTAAACCACACGTGAGCACGCTAACATTTAATCATTTTAAATTTAATGCTGATCAAATTAATGTTACGACAACGGCAGAAAATAATCGGGCGGTCTATCAGTTTGACCAGTTTTCTGCTGTGGGTGATACGCAGTGTCAAGCGCAACGAAAGATTAAAGTCGTGCGAGAAAATCAGCAGATTTTATCCATTGAACTGCATTGCATAAATAACCTTGATGATCAGTCAGAGGGGCAGATTGTCGGTGCTTGTGGTATCCCCAATACACCGGCATGCCTTGGCGCGAGTGTGTCCACGGATCAGCAAACCTTTCGCTTCTTGCAAACCAGTCTATCTAACAACGAAAAAATCAGTGGAACACTGTATTTTGCGGGGGTTGCCACGTCCCATTAGCACCCGCTAAAGCGCACGTTTAGGCTGATCGGATCGTGCGCTATGCTAGGCGGTATCTCATCATTGATAGGCAATGGGCACATTTTTGATGATCACCGCGTTCAATCACATCGATATGATTTTGCTTTATGGTGTGGACTGCGTGTTGTGACGCGTGGGTCGCGATCATGGCTGGTGTGGGATTTTGATTTAATATACAGTTGTGCATTAATGTAATCATGCGTCGAATAGACCCATAGAGGAGACATTTGTGATGGGATTACGGTCTTTGCCGTCTGGTTTAAAGTTGGCATTAAACAGCGCGGCACTTGCAGGCAATACCTTTGGTTTGGCGCCTGCTTTAGTCAGCACCGCGCTGATGCGCATGATGCCCAATGCGGCCTTACAAGCCAAAAGTAAGCAATGGGCGGTCAAAATTGCTGAGCAATGGATCGGCAACAACAACAGCATGCTGTCGGCGACGCAAGACACTATCTATGATATTCGCGGCCTAGAACAGCTTGACCCGCAGCGCTCGTATTTGTTGGTGTCTAACCATCAAAGTTGGACTGACATCATGGTGCTACAAAAAGTGCTCAATCGTCAGGTACCGTTTGCCCGTTTCTTTTTAAAGCAAGAGTTGATCTGGGTGCCGATTATTGGTGTGTGCTGGTGGATGCTCGACTTCCCCTTTATGCAGCGCTATAGCAAAGAAAAACTCGCCAAGCACCCAGAGCTTAAAGGCAAAGACAAACAGACCACCATTGAGCGTTGCCAGCGACTGCAAGGTACGCCGGTTAGTATTATGAATTTTTTGGAAGGCACGCGTTTTACGCCAGTCAAACATGATGAGCAAGGCTCGCCGTATCAGCATTTGCTCAAGCCACGCGCGGCAGGGGCGTCGTATGCCTTAAGTGTGTTGTCCGATATTCATACCTTGTTGAATGTCACGATTGTTTATCCCGAAGGTCAAAGTACCTATCAGGATTTTTTGGCTGGACGGACGCCCAAGGTGATTGTTGATTTGCAGGTGGAGGAGATTCCCGCCGAGATTCGGCACGGTGATTACGAAAATGATCCTGAGTTTCGCCAGCAGTTTCAGGTGTGGATCAATCGAATTTGGCAAGACAAGGATCAGACTGTGGCGCGGTTGATGGGGGAGTCAGCCAAGCGTATGACGGTGTAATGACTGGTCGTTTATCTGGTTGTACTTGATCAAACGCTGTACGATGACCGCATCCTGTGGATGTGTTCATCTCGGCAGTTGTATCTTTGTGTGGCACAGGCGTTGACCTGTGACCTTAGAACGCTATGCCTTCTGACGTGCTCATGATTCATCTCATGTTGTTTGAATGATTGAGCTGTCTAATGTCTATGTCTTCCGATCAGCTTTTGGCTGATACGTCGGCCTCTACTGCCGTGCAAACCAAAACCCAAACCATCTTGGTGGGTCTGCAACCGTTCCACATTCGTTCGTTAAAAGATAAACAGCAGTTTTCTGATCCTGACGGTGTGGCCGAGCAGGCGGGCATCTCGTCATCAACATGGCCGTTATTTGGCAGCTTGTGGCCGTCAGGTTTGGTGTTGGCGGACATTATGCAAGTGCATGAGATTGCAGGCTTACGCATTTTGGAGGTCGGCTGTGGTTTAGGGCTGGCCAGTCTGGTGGCCCATCAACGCGGTGCAGACATGACGGCCAGCGACTACCATCCGATCTCAGAGGATTTTATGGCACATAATGTCGATTTAAATGCCTTTTTACCGCTGCCCTTTGTCATTTGTGACTGGGAGAAAATCCAGCCAGAACTGGGCTTGTTTGATCTGATTATTGGCAGTGATTTGCTGTATGAACCCAATCATCCGGCCATGTTGTCGGGCTTTATTGATCGGCATTCAAGCGCAGTGGTCGAGGTGATTATTATCGACCCAGACCGTCGTCAGCAACGCCAGTTTATTCGCCAAATGGAAGACTTGGGCTATGTGTATAGCATGGCAAAATCAACCATTGCCCAGCTCAATAGTCACCAGTTTAAAGGCAAAGTCATGACCTATCGACGCGGCAGACTGGCGGCGTAAATGGCGAGCTTATACCATTGGCGAGTGTGTGTCGGCATTTAGCCAACGGCGAATCATTGGAATCAAGGCCAACAACACGGCTGCGCTAACGATCAAAACAATCGCGGTGCGGCCAAACAATTGCGGCATATCGCTGAGCGCTTCAGGGTTGACCTGCCCACCGACCATGCCCGCCAGCAAGTTGCCCAAGGATGCGGCAATAAACCACAAGCCCATCATCTGGCCTTGTAGTCGTGGCGGTGCTAGTAAAGTCATGGCCGCCAAGCCGACCGGACTAATACATAGCTCAGCAATCGCTTGCAAAATATAGGTCGCCACCAGCCAAGCGGCTGCCACTTGTGACGTACCGGCCAGCACTTGACGCGATGCCAACCACATCAGGCCAAAGCTCACCGCCACAATCAGCAAACCAAGTGCAAACTTGCTCAAATAAGAAGCCACATCTTGCGACGGCCAACGCTGCCACAGCAACCCCATCAATGGCGCAAACAGAATAATGGTGATCGGGTTAATCGACTGAAACCACACCACAGGGATGACAAAATCACCCACATTGCGGACAATAAAATCCTGTGCAAACAGATTCAGCGCCGTCGGTTGTTGCTCGTTAGCCGCCCAAAATACTGTGGCCGCAACAAACAAAATGCCGCACAGCAACACGCGTTTTTTGTCTTGTGCGTGCAGTCCTCCCCAGATCATTAATCCTGCCAAATACGCCGCGACACACAGCACAATCAAGCCGGTCATCCACGCCACCACTTGTACTGGCGTAAATAGATTAAAGACGACAATCACCAGCACCACCAACGCCAATAAAATCGCTGTTGCAGTGATGATAAAACGCGATGACGCCTGACTTGGCTCATCGGCCAGTCGATCAAAAATGGCTTTGCCAGACAGTCGATAGATCAGCAGGGCAATCAACATACCCACGCCACCGGCAGCAAAACCCCAATGCCAGCCCAATTGTTGCGCCAGCAAGCCCGTGATCAACGGGGCAGCAAATGCACCTATGTTAATGCCCATATAAAAAATCGAAAATCCACCATCACGGCGGGGATCTTCCGGCGTATACAGCCGTCCAACCAGCACTGAAATACAGGTTTTAAACAGGCCCGTTCCCAGCACAATCAAACCCAAACCGACAAAAAAAGCCACATGGCCTAACCATACCGACAGCCCAATCGACAAATGCCCCAAGCCAATCAGCACCGATCCCCACCAGACCGAACGTGCCTGACCCAACACCCGATCTGCCAACCAGCCACCAGGTAGCGCAGCCAAATACACCGCACCGGCAAAAATGCCGGTAATCGCGGCAGCGGTCGGTCGATCAAAGCCCATACCACCCGACATC
>JBBKWH010000077.1:0-4508 GCA_037968855.1 Moraxellaceae bacterium
TCCCTTGGCGGCATGGTCGGAGCGAGCACAGTTACGTGGCGTGCCACACTTGCCGCTCTTGATTGGCCTGACCGTGGTCGGTGCGCTGATTGGTGCAGGGTTGCTCAATACGGTCGGCAATCAAGGCTTTAAACAACTGGTGCCGTATTTGTTGATCATTGCAACCACGTTGTTTGCCTTTGGGCCAAACGTGCGTCGTTGGATGAGCCAAGATAGCCCGTTTCGTGTCAGTCTATTTGGCGGTGCGTTGATGCTATTGATCGCGGCATATGGTGGCTTTTTTAGCGCCGGTATGGGCGTGATGCTGATGGCAGGGTTGTTGCTGTTAGGCTTGCATCAAATGCAAACCAATAACGCCGTCAAAAACTTGCTCGGTGCGCTGGTCAATACCGTTGCGGTGGTGCTGTGGACGTGGCAAGGCTTAATTGACTGGTCGATGGTGCCAGTGGCCTTTGCGGGTGCGGTGGTCGGTGGGTTACTGGGTGCGCGGCTATCGCGCTGGCTGCCAGTGCATTGGCTGCGGCGTGTGGTGATTGCGGTGGGGTGTGGTTTAAGCGGGTTTTATCTGTGGGTTTAATCGCTCATACCGAATGATCAGCAGATGATCAAAAACAGTCATCAGCAATCTTCATCAACAAGGATAGTGAGCCAGCATGCCCAAGCGCATCCGCTGATCCTAACAACGAGAGTCTTATGTACCGTATTCGTGCTGCACAACTGGCTGATGTGAATGTCTTGGTTGATTTGATCAACCGTGCTTATCGACCCACGTCTGATTTGGCCGGTTGGACCCATGAGTCAGCATGGGTGGCAGGGGATCGCATTACCCGTATCCAACTGTCCAATGATATCCAAATGACTGGTCGTTTTTTGCTATTGGCCGCAGATGACGAGGGCAAGGTGGCGGGCTGCGTGCAACTGATGCAGCAAAGCAAAGGCGTGGTCGCGATTGGTTTGCTTACGGTTGATCCTGCACTGCAAACCCAAGGTTTGGGCAAGCGTTTGTTGCAGGCTGCCGAGACGTTTGCCGTCGAGAAGATGTCTGCCATGACGGTCGAGATTGCCGTGGTGCATACCCGTACAGAGTTGATGGCCTATTATCAGCGTCGTGGCTATCATGTGACTGATCAGCAGCGGCCATATCCTGTTGGATCTGAAGTGGGTGAGCCAAAGCAAGAATTGCACTTGATGGTGATGCGTAAGGCGCTCTTTTCATAGTTTTTTAGTTATCAATGAACGCACAAAGAACACCTAAATTTTGCTTGAAAAAGACAGGGCAGAAGGCACATATTTTGCCGCCGTTTTCCCTTTTTCTTTGATCTTAATCGTGTGTCATCATGAGCCAAGCTTGTTTGACGTGTGGGGCCTGCTGCGCCACATTTAGAGTCTCGTTCTACTGGGCAGAAACCGATGCCCATCCGCAAGGAGCTGTCCCCGAACATCTCACCACGGCCATTAGCCCGCATTACGTGGCCATGCAAGGAGTCTCGCAACCACAGCCGCGCTGTGTGGCGTTGGCTGGCAATATTGGCGATCAAGTGAGCTGCAACATCTATGCGCAACGCTCAAGTACCTACCGTTCTTTTGATGCTGGCGATGAGCGTTGTCACCAAGCCCGTATGACACATGGCCTTACACCATTACCTGCAATCGGTCAGTGGCAAGAGGCTTGTGACGGCCCTGTGATTCAAGTGGCCGCTAACAGCGAATGGCGAATGGCGAATGGCGAATTGAGATGGTGATGATTGATGAGCCGGTATTGATTACCTAATGTCATGTCAGATTGATCGCTAAGAACTGACATTTCTCCATATTGCAGCCCATTTCCCCTGATTTGTGCATGAATCACTACACCGTCTATACCGGATCATCGACATAGGCGGTGTTTTATTTTCTACAGTAGAGACGGGTTTGATCACAGCTTAACTTGATTGTTTGCTTTGACCTGCAATGTGAATGCCGTAATGAGGTGTCGTCTATGAGAGCAGCACAGTATGTGTCATTGATGATCGCACTGAGCATCTGCCAAGTGGGGTGGGCAGACGTACACTTACCGGCCAATGCACAGGCACTGAGTCAAGATCGGCAAATCCTGCATGTACTCAATCGTCTGGGCTATGGGCCAACGCCAGAGAGCGTCGCGCATGTTAAAAAAATTGGCGTAGCTGCTTATATAGATGAGCAGTTGCATCCAAGCACGATTATTGAAAATTCTGCACTAGAAAAGTTCTTAGCCGAAAAAAACTACCTTAGACACCACACCTGCTGAATTAATCCGTTTGAGCAAACGCTTTGAGCGCGCAGCAATGGATGGTCAAGCACTTAGTGCCGAAGATGTGATCAATCAGCGTAAGCAGTTTTCAAAGTCGATACTACAAGACGCCCAATCTGCACGTCTTGCACGAGGGATTTTGTCAAATCGACAGCTTCAGTCTGTGATGATGGATTTTTGGTTTAATCACTTTAATGTCAATTTTTATGCGGGTGTAAATATTTTGCTGATGGCAGATTATGATCATCGCGTGATTAGGCCCTATGTTTTTGGTCTTTTTTCAGACTTGTTGAAAAGTACTGCACATAGTTTGGCAATGGGTAATTATTTAAATAACAGAGAAAATTCAAAAGTCTTTACCAATGCTAAAGGCAAACAATTTGGTATGAATGAAAATTATGCACGCGAAGTAATGGAGTTGCATACGCTGGGTGTAAATGGCGGTTACACTCAAAAAGATGTGATTGAGTTGGCTCGGATTTTAACAGGGTGGAGCTACGATACCAGAGGTGTGAATCCATCAGTCGCTGATGATCTATTTATGTTTCGCAAAGATCTACACGATACGGGCGATAAAAATTTATTAGGTGTTCATGTTGTCAATCAGGGTGAGCAAGAGGGGATTCAAGCACTTGATTTATTGGCCTCTAAACAAGCTACTGCACTGAACATCAGTAAAAAAATCGCTCAGTATTTTGTGTCCGACCAACCTAGTGCAACTTTGTTCATGGCAACACCTTAATTTATAGGGTGTTGCACTTCAAGTTTGAATTCAAGAAGTGTTATTTTCCAGTGATGATTTTTGGGCTAAGAAAAATATCGGTCAGAGGTTTAAGACGCCTTATCAGTATGTTGTATCAAGTGTTCGAGTCAGTGGTATTCAGCCTATTAACTATCAGCCTTTAATCAGTGTGCTGGGTCAGATGAGTATGCCGATATATGGTTATGCGACACCAGATGGCTATAAGACTAGTCAATCTGCTTGGCTAAGCTCGGCCGCGTTAGCCACTCGTCTGGATTATGCATCATGGTTTTCTAGAGCGAAAGTCCCCCTATTATACACCGACCCATTAACGGCTACGCCGCTGCAAAAACAAAGCAACACACCACGTTTTGACTATATGAATAAAATTCTTGATCCAATCATTAGTTCCAATACGAAAAAAATATTAACTCAAGCACCTGATTCACAGAAATTAATGTTACTGCTCAGTAGTCCTGATTTTATGTATGACTAACCAACCGAACAGAGCGCATGCCATGAATCGTAGAGAATGGTTGTTAAAAGTCGCACAAGGTGGGTTGTTACTGCCGACTGGTCTGAATAGTTGGGCTGTTCACGCCTCACAACCCAGTACGCATCGACTCATTGTGGTGATGTTGCGTGGTGCTATTGATGGTCTGAGCGTGGTGACGCCTTATACCGAATCCGCCTACACGCAGCTTAGAAGCACCATAGCACTGCAACCGCCACAACAGGACAATGGCCTGATCAGACTAGATCAGCAGTTTGGTCTACATCCTGCTTTAGCCATGTTACTACCGTATTGGCACAACCAAACACTGGCCTTTATACATGCATCAGGCTCGCCAGATCCGACCCGTTCACACTTTGATGCGCAGACGTTTATGGAGACAGCAAAAGGCGGGGGACAAAAAAGCAGTGACGGTTGGATGAATCGGTTACTGGCCGAATTGTTAGATCAATCGCCTGATCAAACGGCACTGAGTGCTGGCAAGATTGTGCCAAAAATCATGCAAGGTAGTGCGCCGATTACGCCGTTTGATTTTGGAAAAAATGCTAGTCGAGGGTCAATCTTGGATCAACAAGGGGTGACCAAATGGCTAGATCAACTGTATGGGCAAGGTGGTGATCTGGCCAGCGCCTATCACGCTGCACGCGAGCGCCGTCAGCAGATTTTGACCGACTTGAATCAACCCAGTGATCATCAGTTATCCAACATGAAAGCCGAGCAAATCGTGGCCAATCAAGGCGCACCTGCACCGGTGGGTTTTGCCTTAGAAGCGCAGCAGATTGCGACGATCTTAAAACAAGATCCTAATATTCCTTTGGTGTTTGCCGATTTAGGCGACTGGGATACTCATGTGAATCAAGGGGTAATGTACAAACTTGACGTGTTTTCTGTAGAATTCACCCACTTTGGGCTTTTGATTTTTTGCGATGATTATTGAAACCATTACTCATACCTGTACTCGCTGTGGCTCAGTCAATATT
>JBBKWH010000078.1:0-8215 GCA_037968855.1 Moraxellaceae bacterium
GCTTAGTCTGAAATGCTTAACGATTAACGCTGATCAATCGGCGTCACGCTGCGCAATTCTGGACCAGTATATTCGGCACTTGGGCGAATAATCCGGTTGTCTGAACGCTGCTCCATCACATGAGCGGCCCAACCCGTCAAACGGCTCATCACAAAAATCGGTGTGAACAGTTTGGTCGGAATACCCATAAAGTGATAGGCCGACGCATGGAAAAAGTCTGCATTACAGAACAATTTTTTCTCGCGCCACATGACTTCTTCGCAGCGTACAGAGACCGGATACAACACGGTATCACCGACATCGGCCGCCAGTTTTTCTGACCACTGTTTGATAATGCCGTTGCGTGGATCGTTGTCTTTGTAGATCGCGTGACCAAAGCCCATGATCTTGTCTTTACGCGCCAGCATTGCCATCATTTCGGCTTCAGCATGCTCTGGGCTGGTGAACTTTTCGATCATGTCCATTGCCGCTTCGTTTGCGCCACCGTGCAGTGGGCCACGTAGCGTACCAATCGCGCCAGTCACGCAGCTATGCATATCAGACAAAGTAGAGGCACACACACGAGCAGTAAATGTCGAGGCGTTAAATTCGTGCTCTGCGTACAAAATCAACGACACGTTCATCACTTTGGTGTGCAACGCGTTAGGCTTTTCGCCTTTAAGCAAATGCAAGAAGTGACCGCCAATGCTGTCGTCATCGGTGTTTTCGTCAATGCGAACACCGTCATGGCTAAAGCGATACCAGTAGGTAATCATCGATGGGAAGGTTGCCAACAGACGGTCAGTCACGTCTTGTTGATCGGCAAACGATGCTTCGGTCTCAAGGTTACCCAACATTGAGCAGCCTGTACGCATCACATCCATCGGGTGTGAATCAGCAGGAATACGCTCAAGCACTTCTTTTAAGGCTTGTGGCAGGCTGCGTAAGCCTTTGAGCTTGGCTTTGTAGCCAGCCAATTGCTCGGCGTTTGGCAATTCACCAAAGAAAATCAAATAAGCGACTTCTTCAAATTCGCAATGAGCAGCCAAGTCTTTGACATCGTAACCACGATAGGTCAGGCCAGCACCGGATTTACCCACGGTGGACAAGGCGGTTTTGCCAGCCACTTGACCGCGCAAACCTGCGCCGGACAATACTTTACCTTCTGCCATTTATTCATCTCCCCAGTGATCAAAACACATTGACGTGTATTAAAACGACCGACGCTACGGCCAAATGACGGTAACGTCGAGCCTTAAGTGTTGGCGTAGATTAGCCTTTTTTGGCTTCAAACAATCGGTCTAGCTGATCTTCAAAGCTCTGATAGTCTAAGAACTGATACAGATCTTGACGGGTCTGCATCAAGTCCAGCACACCGGTTTGCGTGCCGTTTTCGCGTACGCTTTTCATCACCTCAAGCGCCGCTTTTTGCATTGCACGAGTCGGTGACAATGGGTATAACACCATGGCGATGCCCTGCTCGCCCAGTTCTTGCGCGGTGTAGTACGGGGTAGAACCAAATTCGGTAATGTTGGCCAAGACTGGCACTTTGACCGCATCACAGACTTGCTTATACATCGCCAGATCGGTCATGGCTTCGGCAAAAATCGCATCCGCACCGGCCTCAACATAGGCACAGGCACGATCAATCACGCCTTGCAGCCCTTCGCTTTGCAGCGAATCAGTCCGCGCCATCAAGACAAAGTCTGGGTCGGTTTTGGCATCAACAGCGGCCTTTACGCGATCAACCATTTCTTGCGTGCTGACGATTTCTTTGTTGGGACGATGACCACAGCGCTTTTGCGCCACTTGGTCTTCAAGGTGCACCGCAGCAGCACCGGCACGGATCATTTCTTTGACGGTACGGGCAATGTTAAATGCGCCACCCCAACCAGTATCAATATCGACCAACAATGGGGTATCGACACGCGCAGTAATACGGCGAACATCTATCAGCACTTCGTCCAAGCTGGTCATAGCCAGATCAGGCAGACCATAGGAGTAGTTGGCCACGCCAGCACCCGACAGATAAATGGCGTTGTAACCGACATCACGCGCCATCATCGCGGCATAGGCGTTGACCGTGCCGATGATTTGTAATGGAGACTCTTGCACCAGTGCATCACGAAAACGACGACCGGCTGAGGATTGAATAGACATTCTGGATTTTCCATCACTTCGATGGCTTGCGAGTATACAAAGGACAGCCCACCGATGCACGGACGGAATGTGGCAATTTAGGCTTGTATATCCATCCTTTTGGTCAATTGGGCCAAAACCAGTGATTTAAGGCCACTATCCAGATCAACAGCCCAATCAACCTTGTTCACTCGCCATAGCGTCATGTTCTGCCACAAAAAAAGCGATTCCATTGATTAATGCGCACCACCACCACCCCGCATCACCGGCGGACGCTTGAGGGTAAACACCAAAAACGCCATCACCGCCATCAATATGGCCAAGCCACGCAGTAAATCATTAAAGCTTAAAGTCAGGGCTTGTAGATGCATCTCACGCGAAATCTGGCTAATCATACCGCCATAGGCCGCATCGCCCATACTGCCACTTAAACGCTCGACCATGCCATTCATCCGGTCAATCACTTCGGGACGATCTGGCGTGATCTGACTGGCCAACGAGGTCAAGTGCAAGGCCATACGCTGATCAAGCAAGGTATTAATCAAGGCCAAACCAATCGCCCCGCCGATATTACGCGTCAGGTTATACACGCCGCTGGCACTCTTGATTTTGGACAGTGGCAAGGTGGCCATCGCCAACTGTGACATCACCACCAAGCACATCATCATGCCCACGCCACGAATGATCTGTGACCAAAAAAACTCATCGTAGTCGCTTTGAGTGGTCAAACTGGCATCCATCCAGACGCCTATTGCACCCATCATCATGCCAATAAAAATGGTTTTTCGTGGATCAAAACGCGGTAATACCGCACCCACAAACGGCGCAGCCAAAAACATCGCGCCGCCCTGAATCATCATGATGCTGCCAATCTGGCTACTGTTCATGCCACGCACTTGGCCCAAAAACACCGGCAAGATATACACCATGCCGTACAGCGCCATCCCGACCACAAAGGTCATCAGCGAACTGGTGGCAAAGTTGCGATCAGCAAACACCCGTAAATCCACAATCGGATCTTTGGCCGTAAAACTGCGCCAAAAAAATACTGTTCCGGCCACCACCAACACCACCGCTGCCAGCAGAATCAAATGATCAGAGAACCAGTCATTGCGCGGCCCTTCGTCCAACACATATTCAAGGCAGCCCAAAAACAGCGCCATCCCCGTCAGCCCAGCCCAATCAATCCGCTTGAGCAACGCTGGTTCGGCTTGATCAATATCGACGCCTGCAAACACCTGCGCCGCCACCATCAAACCGGGGGCAAGGTTGATAAAAAACATCCAATGCCACGACAAGTTGCTGGTCAACCAGCCGCCCAAGGTTGGTCCAATCGCAGGGCCAAGCGTTGAGACCATACCGACCAACACCATTGGAGCGGCTTGTTTGTTGGCAGGAAATAAAACAAACAGCGCCGCCATGGTGGTGGGAATCATACCGCCGCCCAAAAATCCCTGTATGGCGCGAAAGGTCAGCATCGACTCGATATTCCACGCAAAACCACACAGCAAGGACGCCAGCGAAAAACCGACCGCACAAGCACTAAAATACACACGGGTCGAAAACAAACGCGACAAGAAGCCCGACAATGGAATGGCAATCACTTCGGCGATCAAATACGCCGTTTGTACCCACGCAATTTCGCTTTGGCTGGCACCAAGTCCAGCCTGAATCTCATTGAGCGAGCTGGCAACGATTTGGATATCCAAAATCGCCATAAAGTTGCCAAACACCATGGCCCCAAAAAACGCCCACGCTGCCGCTGGGCTAATCACAAACGGCTGATTCATGATCACACCTACCCAGTCGGCCTACTCAAAAAAGACATCACACCACAGCATCTTAAGCCTTTGGCCCAGTCCGCAAATCAACCTTAACCGTGGCCGACAAACCGGGCCTAAACGCCTCACGGCTGGGCAGATCATCAAGATCAATCCGAATCGGTAAGCGCTGCACGACTTTATTAAAGTTGCCGGTAGCGTTGTCTGGTGGCATCAGCGAGAACTCTGCACCCGATGCTGGCGAAAAGCTGGCCACATGACCATGAAAGACCTGCTTTGGATACGCATCCAAGCTGATTTCGACCTGCTGACCAATGCGCATTTTGCCAATTTGAGTTTCTTTAAAATTGGCTTCGATATAAGCACTTTGCAGCGGCACAATCGCCAACAAACGGGTCTGCGGTGTCACACGGCTACCCAATCGCACCGACAAACTGCCAATGGTGCCAGCGACCGGCGCAACTACATCAGACGAGGTGGCATCGACATCGACCAACGCCACATTGGCCTCAGCACTGCCTAGATCGGCCTTTAACTGCTCACGCGAGGCCAGCAAGCCTTGATACTGCGCCTCGGCAGCAGCAATCGCGGCACGCGCTTGGGCAACGGCGGCTTCGGCAGACAAATACTGTGATTGAACCGTCTCAACCCGTTGCCTTGTGGTTACGCCATCAGCCAGTAACGACTGATAACGCTGGTAGTCTTTACGCAAGCGTGAGCTTTCGGCTTGTGCCGCAGTCAAACCGGCTTTTGCTTCATCAATCGCGGCTTGTTGGGCGCGTTCATTTTGATGCTGCACAGCCAGCGTGGCCTCTTTGAGCCGAACAATCGCTTGCGCTTGATCAACCCGCGCACGGGTATCACGATCATCCAGCTTCATCAGTGGCTGGCCAGCAACCACCGTTTGGTTTTCGCTGACATGTAGCGCCGTCACCTCACCGGGGACGCGGGGCATGACCCACGTCACATCGGCTTTCACATAGGCGTTGTCAGTGGTCTCAAAATAGCGAAACACCGTCAGGTAGTAATACACACCAACCGAACCTGCCAGTACAAAGATGCCCAGCACAATCATCGGAAAAAACCGGCGCTTATTTGAAGCGCTAGTTGTCGTCGATGATGGTGTGGCCTGATCAGTCGCAGGATCAAGCGAAGGGTCTGCGGGCATAACCTGCTCCTTGCACAGCAAATGAGTGAATGTTATTGTACTGTACCGGACAGTACAGTTTTGTTTCAAGCCTTGGCTGTCGGTTTATACTGAATTTTTTGAGTGCTTTTTTCGATGTATTGTTGATGCTCAGACAATGCTCATGCTTTGTTAGACAGGCAGCCTTTCTCATGACTGATATGACGAATGACACCCCACTCGACATTCGACCACCACAGACCAAACGTGGTACTGAGCGCCGTGCAGCATTGCTGTCTGCTGCCGATGAGCTATTTTTGCAACGGGGCTATGATGCGGTTAGCTTAGACGACTTGGTCGCGCAAGTGGGTGGATCAAAAGCTGCGATTTATCAATATTTTGGCAATAAAAAAGGCTTATTGGTGTCGTTGGTCAGCTTTCGCTGTGAGCGGTTTTTTAATGAAAACGAGCTACCACGTCAACTTGATCAAAAAAATGTCCGTGATGTATTGGTGCTATTGGCCCATAAGATTTATGCGGCCTTTACTTGTCCAGACAACATTGCCTTTATGCGCCTCATTATTCAAGAATCACAACGCGACCCAGAGATGGCACAATTGGCCTACGAAGCTGGCCCGTTGCGTGGTCTAAACGATACCGCCAACATTTTGCGTGATGCACATGTGCAAGGACAAATTGATTGTCCACAACCGTTTGAATCGGCCATTTTGTTTTTGGGTATTTTGCGGCACTCTCAATGGCGACTATTGGTTGGTTTGCCGCCGCTAGAGCCGCACCTCAACCCCGAAGCGTATTTAAACAACTCCATCGACCGCTTTTTGGCTGCGCACCGAGTCATATCATGATCCATACGCTACGCTGTACCGCCCTTGGCCTTGTCTTGATCAGTCACAGCGCCATGTCATCAGCGCAAACCTTGGCCGAAACCGTGCAGTTGGCACTCGCACATCAAAGCGACGTACGACTATCAGGGCTACAGGTTGATGCTAGACAAGCCGACTATGCCTTAGCCACTGCCCAAACCGGCTGGCGACTGGATGCGCAAACAGAGCTGGGCCTTGGCCAAGTCGAAGCAGGTGCTGCTATTTTTCCAGAGTCTGGCTCGCGCCAATTGCAATCTTTTGGCCTGCAACTGAGCAAGCCGCTATACACCGCAGGACGCGAGCAACTTGGTATCGAGATTGCCCAAACCAATATTGCCTCTGCTGAGGCGGCGCAACTCAATACCCAAATGCAAACCCGCTTGCAAGCGATCTCAATCCACAGTGCCTTAAGCCGTGATTTGGCAATTATCGCCTTAGAACAAGACAGTCAACAATCGCTAGATCGTGCGCTGAGTGATGCCAATAAACGCTTTAAAGCGGGCGAAGTGACCCGTACCGACGTGGCGCAAGCCCGTGCACGGCAAGCCCTTGGTGTGGCCAGTCAAAGCCGCGCGCAAGCCGACTGGGTGATTGCCCAATCACGCTATCGCCAACTAACTGGCGTTGAGCCGGTTGATATTCCGCTAGCCTTGCCTAAACCAAGCTTACAACCTGACCTCGATACGCTACTGGCGGCCATTGCTCGCTCACCTGCGCTGCAAGCGGCACGCCAGTCCGTGACCGCAGCCGAGCAACAACTGCGTCTGACAGGCTTACAGCTGAAGCCAACGGTACAATTAACTGGCCATGCAGTGAGCCAAAAAGACACTGACTTTTCGCGTAACCGTATCGACAGCTATGGCGTGAGCCTGCAAGCCAGTTGGCCATTGCTGGACGGCGGCATCAACCAAGCCGAACGGCAACGCGCTTTGGCGCAGTTGTCCATCGCCCAAGCCCAATACGACAGTATTCAGCAACAGTTAGAACAAAAACTACGTGAAGACTACGCCCAACTGACCACCAGCCGCGATCAAGAAGCCGCCTTAATCCAAGCACGAGATGCCGCAGAATTGGCCTTAAATACCATTCGGCGTGAATTAGAACTGGGCACACGCACCACGTTTGATCTACTCACCGCCGAACGTGACTTGCTAGACACTCGCACACAACTGGTGTTAAACAAAGAAGAACAGTCGGTTCGTGGCTATCAAGTGCTGGCCGATGCGGGTTTATTGAATCAATTGCCTTAAAACGCCTCATGGCGCTTGCGTCTGACTTTGCCGCCGCTATCATCTATGCCGTATACTCTTTTGTTTTTCCGTTACGGCATCATCGGCACACATGGCTGATGGCGCATCAGGATTGATCCTTGTGGAGGCGACATGGCCCTTAGACATTTTTTAACCCTGCTGGATCTCAGCCCAGCCGAGCTAAATGGTCTACTGCGACGCGCCATTGAACTCAAAAAAATTCAGCGCGCAGGCGAGATTTATCAGCCGTTCACCGGCAAAGTGCTGGGCATGATCTTTGAAAAATCCAGCACCCGCACGCGTATTTCGTTTGAAGCGGGCATGAGCCAGTTTGGTGGTAGCGCGATTTTTCTATCGCCGCGTGACACCCAATTGGGCCGTGGCGAACCGATTGAGGATTCGGCGCGGGTCATCTCGCGCATGCTCGATGTGGTAATGATTCGCACCTTTGCCCACGAGACCGTCGAGCGTTTTGCCGAATACTCGCAAGTGCCGGTCATTAACGGTCTGACGGACGATCATCACCCCTGCCAATTACTGGCCGATCTGCAAACCTTTATTGAGTTGCGTGGCGATATCGACGGCAAAATCGTTGCATGGGTCGGTGATGGCAATAACATGTGCAACTCCTACATTCATGCGGCCCACCAACTCAACTTTAAGTTACGTGTGGCTGCGCCGTATGGTTTTGAGCCAGATCCCGACTTGATGCAGCGTTATTCCCACTGTGTTGAACTGGTTAAATCCAGCGAAGAAGCTGTTGATGGCGCACATCTGGTGATTACTGATGTTTGGGCCAGCATGGGCCAAGAAGCCGAGCAAAACACCCGTAAGCGTCGGTTTGCCCCATACCAAATCACCCCACGTTTGCTGGATCAGGCCAGTCCTGATGTGCTGTTTATGCACTGTCTACCGGCGCACCGTGGTGAAGAAATCTCTGAAGATATGCTGGATGATCCACGCGCGGTCGTTTGGGAAGAAGCCGAAAACCGCCTACACGCCCAAAAAGCACTGATGGAATTCTTGATCAACGCCAATATTGGTCGGCCACAAGCA
>JBBKWH010000079.1:0-20109 GCA_037968855.1 Moraxellaceae bacterium
TGGTAATCTTGCTGCCATGGCTGGTCAAAATTTCCCACGGATCACCCACATGATTGACCGCTGCCGCCACAAATTTAGTGCCATCAATCACCGAACCACCACCGACCGCCAGCAAAAAATCAAGCTTTTGCGCACGCACCACTTCAACCGCTTGCATCAAGGTCTCATAGCTTGGGTTTGGTTCAATACCGCCAAACTCATGTACCTCACGCGCACCCAACGCGGCTTTGACTTCTGCCAATGTACCAGTACGTTCCGCACTGCTACCGCCGTATAGCACCAACACACGCGACTCTTGTGGCACCAATTGATCTAGTGCAGCAATCTTGCCTTTACCAAAGCTAATCTGGGTCGGGTTATAAAAATCAAAATTCAACATCAGGCTTACTCCTTACACTCAAACCGTGCTGGTAAATCAGTCACAAATTTAAGCGCTATCAAAAAAATCAGATCAGACCAAATCAATTAGACCAGTCGTCTAGAACTGGGTTCAAAAATACCCGCCTTTGCTGGCGGGTGTGTATCTGATTCGTATCTACATGGTATCTATCGCCAATTCAGCGAGCGATCACCTGTTCAAAAATCACTGTGCAAGCAATATCTTAGTGGTCTGCATGGCTTGTAACATCGGCGCAGCATCGCGATGAATCTTGGCCAACAAACTTGCGCCTAGCCATACTTGATATAGCATCGCGGCCAACGTCGGTGCATCGGTTGACGGTTGGTTGAGCATGGACTGTTTAAGCTGCGCCAACGAGCCATCCGCCATGCCCACCTCAATCACCTGCGCCAAACGCGCCACAATCTGATCAGTCCCATCACGCAAGGTTAGGCGCATCGGCTCAGACAAATCGGAGACCTCGGCACTCAGTTTGACCACTAGACATTTTTGCGCACGACATGGGCCGCTATAGCCCACCAGCCACTCTTGCCAGTAGTCCATCAAACGCACTGCACCCGTCTGATCTGATCGCGCAAAACGCTGATCCAATGCAGCCAAATAATGCAAAAAATAATCGGCCAACAATGCCTGTCCGTACTGCTCTTTGGACTTAAAATAATGATAAAACGACCCTTTCGGCACCCCAGCGGTTTGCAGAATTTCGTTTAAGCCGACGCCAGAAAACCCCTTCGCGGCCATAATCTGGTGGCCGGTCTGGAGTAAATGTTGGCGGGTATCATCATAGGCACTGTTCATTGCCCTATCATAAAAGACATTAGACCAGTCGTCTATATCGGTTTGTATCTCATGATGACTCATCATTAAACAATGATGAGACTGATCATCACGCCAAAGCCGCTGGTACCGTCTTGACCCGACTCGGCAAGGCATGGCGTAAAATCCGCCCCACCACTTGACCAAACTGCCTTGGCAAGCTGCCCATATTATAATGTTGACCATAACGCTGGCAGATGGCTTGCACTTGTGGCGCTAAGGCTGGATAGCGCCGCGCCGGAATATCCGGAAACAAATGATGCTCAATCTGATGGCTTAAATGCCCGCTTAATATATGAAAAAGACGCCCACCGGTCAGATTAGACGAGCCACGAATCTGCCGCATATACCAATGACCACGGCTTTCGTTGTCTAGCACAGACTTGGCAAAGAGTTCAGCATCCGCCGTAAAGTGACCACAAAAAATAATCATATAGGTCCAGAGATTACGCAGGCCATTAGCGGCCAAATTACCCGTAAATACCGGCAAAAATGCTGGCCCTGCAATCAGCGGAAAAAACACATAATCTTTAAACAACTGCTGGCCCATCTTGCGCTTGACTGGCGCAAACTCCTTGGCAAATTGCGCTTTGCTCTTACGGCCATTTAGCACCTGACCAATCCGCAGCTCCTGAATAGCCACGCCCCACTGAAACAACAGGGCAAAGATCACCGCATAGATCGGCTGTCCCAAAAAAAATGGCCGCCAACGCTGCTCGGCAAACAACCGCAATACGCCATAACCCACATCATCGTCCACACCTTTAATATTGGTATAAGTATGGTGCATATAGTTATGGGTCAATCGCCAATGGTCGCTAGTCCCCACAATATCCCACTCATAGGTCTGACCACAAAAGCGTGCATCGTTCATCCAGTCATACTGGCCATGCATCACGTTATGGCCAAGCTCCATATTTTCCAAAATTTTTGACACCGCCAACAAGCCCGTACCTACCAACCATGCTGGCGGTAACCAGCCCAAAAACAGCAAGCCACGCCCTAGCGCTCCTGTGATACGCACACTCGCAGCAACTCGCCGGATATACCGTGCATCAACCTCGCCCACATCGGCCAAGGTCGCTTGCTTAAGGGCATCTAATTCTGCCGCCATCGCTGCAAGATCCTCTTGATTTAATGGACGGCTTTTACCCGTTGTGGTTTGTTTAAACATGGCATCATTGAGCAACATCGTCGTCTCTCTTTTTGCAATTGATTAAAGATCTAAGATCAGGTCAGACAACGCCGCCTGCACACAAATCTGAATGGTTTGATTGGACTCACTGGATTGACGACCATCGACCACATGTTGCGTGCTACCGCTGGTCTTCACACATACACAACGATGGCAAATGCCCATCCGACAGCCATGTTTAGCAGCTACTCCCGCCGCCTCTAACGCTGGCAATAGCGCTTGACCTAACGGAATCTTTAGCACACGATTCTGCTTGCTGAGTGTCACCTGAACCGTCTGAGCCGCTGTCAATGAGATCGCTTGCGGTAAAGAAAACGCCTCCGCCAAAAACACCGCCGCTTGGCCCGCCAGTATCTGCTCTGCCGACCGCACAAATCCCGCAGGGCCGCAGGCATACACCCGATATGCCGACCAATCTGCGGTGACGTGTGCCAATTGCGCCGCATGAATTCGGCCATACCCCCAATGTTGTACAGATGCTGTGAGTGCCTGATCATCACCGGTCAAAAAAATCTGCACACTCAATGCACTATGCTGCTCGGCCAGCTGTTGCAACTCTTTGGCAAAACACAGCTCTTCTGCATGACGCACCCAGTACAACAACGTGACTGAGCCTTGATGAACGGGATGCGCCGTGCCTGCAAAGCGATCACGTAATAAGCTAATCATGGGCGTAATGCCACTACCAGCCGCCAGCAGGACCATAGGCTGTAAAGTCTCTAACGGCTGCTGTGGCAACACCATCTGTCCATACGGGTGGCCAAGCGTCAGCACATCACCAATCTGGCTGTCTTGCTCTAAGCAAGTGCTCACCGCACCACCATCCACACGCTTGACGGTGATTGCGATCAAATGCGGCTGCTTAGCAACTCGGCTGGGGCTATAGCTACGGGTCAAACGCACCCCATTGACCTCAACCGTGAACTCCAGATGTTGTCCGGCCAAAAAAGACACCACATGGCGATTAGGCTTGAGCCATAGCGTAGTCGCATCTTCCGCACTGGCAAACTTGGCCACAATTTGGGCTAACGGCTGATCCAACGACCACAGTGGATGCACTTGTCTAGCCCAAAACTCCAGTAGCTCTGAATGCAACACCGAACCAAGCAATGACCGTAGATGCCGCGACGATAGATACAAGATAGTGTTCATTCAGCGACCGGCCAACGCCACTGGTAGGGAGGCTTGGTTGGATTCGGACGTTGGATCTAGTGCGGTCAATGCTGACATGGCTCAGCCCCCTATTAAAAAATTCTGACGCATCGTCGTGCTGTGCGTAGGCGATGCTGTCGACTTTAACCAATTATTATACAATTGTATATACGACTGTATATTTAGCACAAACTCGTATTAAGCCTTACAATAGGTCAGACTATTGGGCCTGATGCGCTCAAACCTGCTTTTTTGGACCAGACTATGCCTGTTGATTCATCGTCTCTTGATTCGCAGCCTGTTGATACGTCGCGATCCGACTCAACCGACTGCGCCATTACCGTTGCCGACACCCCAATGCGTCCAGCACTCGGTAGACGTGCATCAACGTCTCGGGAAGAGTTGATCAGCGCAGCCTTGGCCTTGATTGGCCCAGAACGCAGTATTGGCAGTCTGAGCCTGCGCGAAATTTCGCGTGAAGCAGGCATTGCACCCAATAGCTTCTACCGCCACTTTAAAGACGTGGACGAACTGGCGATTGCCTTAATTGAGCAAGCAGGACATGCCCTACGCACCTTAATTGGTGAGGCGCGTGATCGCATCACACCGCAACACAGCGTGGCGCGTACCTCAATGATGGTGTTTATGGAGCAATTGCAGTCCGACCAAGGTTATTTGCACCTATTGCTGCGCGAAGGCAAAGTCGGCTCAGTCGCCTTTAAACAGGCCGTTGATCAACAGCTCGTCTCTTTTGAACAAGAATTATGCGTAGATCTGATCCAGCTCGAAGCAGCACAAGGGCACAATGTCTATGCGCCAGAATTAGCCGCCAAAGCCATCACGCGGTTGGTATTTAGTATGGGTGCAATAGCAATGGATCAGCCACGCGATCAGCATGCTGTGACCATGGAGCAAACCATCAGCATGATTCGAATGATTATTGCAGGCGCACGGATTATGAAACCCTCACCGAAGGTCTAAAAATCCAAAAAATCCGTCGCAACGCTGCTACAACGTCATTACAATGCCTATGCACTTTATCGATTAGGCATCAATCATGGCGCGTACTGCGGTCTATCAAATCCGACTGGATGAGCAAGAAAAACAACAAGCATTTGCCGTACTACGCGAACTGGGCGTCAGTCCGGCCCAAGCGATTCGGGTGTTCTTACGTCAAGTGGTGGCAACTCGCTCTATTCCCTTTATGATCGAGCAGCCCGCACGCCCTGCCTCGCCAGTGGCCAGCAGCGCAACACCAGCGCCTATATCTACACCGTCCACATCAAAAACAACATCAGATCAGCAAACCGATCATGATGTATTTGATCGACTTGATGGTTTGCTTGACCGATTGTGATCAAAGGTCAGCCCTGCCTATCAACGGCACACATGACAGACCGATCAGATAAGCAGATAAATTGATCTGCTTTTTTATCTCTGCGTCACCGCCACAGTTTAGTCATGAATAAAAATCATGTTTTTTATGATAAAGTGAATTAAATACACACATCGACCGAGAGCTTTGCTCATGTTAGAGCTTCGACATCTACGCACCTTGCACGCCTTACGAGATCATGGCTCATTGGCTGCTGCCGCAGAACAACTGTGCCTAACGCCATCAGCACTGTCGCATCAGCTACGTGAGTTAGAGCAATGGGTTGATCTGTCTTTAGTGGATCGCAAAAGTCGGCCTGTGCGGTTTTCGGCAGCCGGTGAACGCTTGTTACAACTGGCCGATCAAGTGTTGCCCTTGGTTAGCCGAACTCGTAGCGATTTACATCGTATGGCGCATGGTCAAACCGGCCGCTTGTTATTGGCCTCCGAGTGTCATAGCTGTTTTGATTGGTTGATGCCGGTGCTCAATCGCTATCGTCCCGACTGGCCCGATGTCGATTTAGACTTTGCCAGTGGCTTTGACCCCAAGCCACACCAAGCCTTACAAGATGGCGAGACAGATCTACTGATCACCACCGACGCCCTGCCCTTAGACGGCATTGCCTATACTGCCTTGTTTGAGTACGAATCACGCTTGGTACTGGCCCCCACGCATGCCTTAGCTCAAGTCGATACCTTGTCGGCAGCCGATATCGCCGAACAGACGCTCATCAGCTATCCCGTTGCACCTGAGCGTTTGGATATTATTGCCGGTTGGTTAAGCCCACTAGATCTGCATCCACAGCAGATTCGCACCACCGAACTAACGCCCATGCTGATTCAACTGGTGGCCAGCGAACGCGGGGTTGCGGCTTTGCCGGATTGGGTGGTCCAAGACTACGAAAAACGTGGCTGGGTCATCAGCCGTCGCTTACCGGTTGGGCCAGAAGGCTTACGTCGAACCTTGTATGCTGGTTATCGAATCGCCGATCAACAGCATGCCTATCTAGACGGCTTTTTAAGCTTAATGGTACAAATGAACCAGCACAATCGCCCAATTCGTTATCATTCGGGCTAATCGTCTGACAATCATACGAATGTGCTGGAATGTTTCGCCATTGACCCCCTTTCCATAAGATCGCTAACGTCGATATCCGTTTCGATGACACCATGGACTGCTTATTCACATGGACTCGCATAACCGTCATGACCCCGGCGTCCCTGGTGCCTATGTCATTTTATTGCTGGATGTGGTTTCCCGTTGGGGCATCAGCGATCACACCATGTTGGGGCCTTTTTCGCTCAATCGAGAGCAACTGGCTGATCCCAACAACCGTGTACCAGCTCATATTGTCAATGAGCTGCTTAAACGTGCACATCTGCTGACGGGTGAATCCACGCTGGCCTATCATTTGGGTACGCAGATGCGAATCTCGACCCATGGTTTTATTGGTTTTGCCATTATGACTGCGCCAGATGTCGGTACTGCCTTGATGCTGGCCTCGCGTTTTATTCGTACCCGCATGCCATATTGTCGTTTAGATGCTGCCGCTGACGGCGGTATGGGAGATATTCAGTTCACCGTTGATCTGCCGCTAGAGCCGTTGCGTAGCGAAATTATCTTAAGTTTGTATGTCGGCATTTTATTTATGGGCCAAGCGCTCATTGATCAACCGATCCATGCCCGCTTAGAGCTGGACTTTGCTCAGCCCAAAGGCTTTGAACGTTTTAGCAAGTTGATTGATAGCGAGCTTAAGTTTGGTCAGCCAGCATTAGTGGCACGTTTTGACCCCAATCTTGCCAGCGCCCGACTGGTCTCTGCCGATCCTGTCGCCAGCCAACTGGCACTAACGCAATGCGAAGCCGAACTTTCTGCGCTTGGCCAGCGAGACAGACTGTCGGCTCGAGTGCGCGAACTATTGGTCATGACGCCCAATGGTTTTCCCAACATCGAACATGTTGCCGAACGCCTGTGCATGTCAGATCGCACCCTCAAACGCCAACTGGCCGCAGAAGACACCAGCTTTAGTGCCTTACTTGAAGAAGTACGCCATCGCCAAGCCATCGGTCTATTATCACGGACGGATCTCAGCTTAGAGCGCATCTCCGAGCAACTGGGTTATTCCGACGTGGCCAACTTTAACCGAGCCTTTCGGCGCTGGACTGGCAAAACACCCGGCCGCTGGCGACGCGAACCCGTCTCGCGCGATCAATAAACAACCTGCATACGCTCACCTATCTTGAGCATCAATCTAAAAAACCGACGCTGTCAACTGAACAACACTTGTCAGCGTATCGGGACACTGCTAATGTTTTCTCTGCACCCAGAAGTCTGCTGGGATGCAACAAAACCGCCGGATACGGTTTTTAGAAAGTCGCTTGGACCGCTCCTGCTTTCAAATAATCAGGCTTTATTAAAGCAAGCAAATTCAATCGACCTTTATATACGGACCAACTCATGCGTATCGCACCGCCACCTGATAACGAACTCGAGCGTCTCGATGCCTTGTTACGACTCGACATTCTGGATACCCCACCAGAGCCTCAATTTGACGAGCTGACCGAACTGGCCTCGACCTTATGTCAAACCCCTATTGCCCTGATCAGCCTTATTGATGACAAGCGCCAATGGTTTAAATCTAAAGTGGGTCTAGAAGCCAATGAGACGTCACGTGATTTGGCTTTTTGTGCGCATGCCATTTTGCAAGACGAGCTATTTATTGTAGAAGACACCCTACTCGATGATCGTTTTGCCGATAATCCCTTGGTAACCGGCGCACCCAGTATTCGCTTCTATGCCGGTGTCCCTCTAGTGACCGAAAATGGCGAAGCACTCGGTACACTCTGTGCCATTGATCAAAAACCTCACAGCCTGAGTCCAGAACAACGACGCGGCTTGACCATTTTGGCGCATCAAGTGATGTCTCAACTTAATCTGCGTAAAAGCCTGCGTGACATCAAACAGCACATGCAAGACGCTCAGGATGCCCAAGCCCGCAAAAACCACTTTTTTCGATTTATTGCCCACGAACTTCAACAGCCGTTTCAAGAGCTACTACAGTTTTCTAATCAACTGCGACTTGACCTAGACCTGATTGACCCGACTGACATGCGCACCTTGGTCAGCCAACTCAATCATTCGGCACGCACCACCTTCCGGATGGTCGACAACCTGTTGCAATGGTCAATGCTCGAAACCAACAGCATGCCATGCCAACCGATGGACATTCCGCTAGATCAATTAATCCAGCCAATTGTATCGATGTTCTCGCCGATTGCTCGGCAGAAGTCGGTACAGATTCAGATCAAAATGCAGTTGCCTCTCAGCCTCTATGCAGACATCGACATGATGTATGCCTTGCTGCAAAATTTGCTATCAAACGCTGTGCGTCATACCCCAACGGGTGGCAATATTAGCGTCGAAGCCGAACAACTGCCCAATCAAACCATCAAGCTGTCAATCCGCGATAACGGCAGTGGCATTAGCCCAAAGCGCTTACTCAACCTCTTTAGTCTCAAACCTCAACATGCCGATGAGAACACACACACCGGCAAAAAGCCGCATAGCGCAACCCTTGGCCTGCTGCTATGCCAGCGTTATGCCAGCCTCAACCACGGCAGTATTAGCGTTGAATCGCAGACACACACCCCTAGCGGCACTGTGGTCAGCGTGATTTTACCCAGTTCTACTCGCACCAAAACGGCTTAAGCTTGTACGCTTTGCATGAGCCACCAGCCCAACGCAGTGGCCAATAGTGCGCCTGTCACATGGATCAAAGCCAAGGCCAAGGCCATGACAGGACGGCCACTTTGCAACAAGCTAAACGTCTCCGCCGAAAACGTCGAAAACGTGGTCAACCCGCCCAAAAAACCCGTGACCAACAACCAACGCATCTCAGGGCTGATTGGCCCAGCCCAGCCCACCACCATACCCATTAACAATCCACCCAACAGATTGGCCAATAATGTACCCAATGGCACAAAGGGATGTACCTGATTCAACCCCTGCGCCAACGCCAAGCGCAGCATCGCCCCAAAGGCGGCTCCAAAGCCAACCAACATCCAACGCATACACGCTCCTTCATTGTGTTTGACTTTGACCATGTTATTTCGGCGGCCATCTGGTTAAAATGCCCCAAATTTTGCAGTTGGTCACCTGATCATCGTGATCAATATCATCGACAGCATGGCTCATCTATGACATGCAACCGCGCAATCACTGCGTCGCACGTCTATAAGATAGGCCTATCGGAGCGTACACCATGAACCATCCAGAAGACCTCAAATATGCCAAAACCCACGAATGGGTTCGTCGTGACGGTGATTTAATCGTCACCGGCATCACCGACCACGCACAAGATGCCTTGGGCGATTTAGTGTATATCGAGCAACCAGATCTGGGTCGTATCTTGACCGCAGGCGAGCAAGCGGGTGTGGTCGAATCGGTCAAGACCGCCTCCGACATTCACGCACCTATTGATGGCGAAGTGGTTGAACTGAACGCCCTGCTTGAAGATGATCCCGAATTGGTCAATACCGATCCGTACGGCGACGGCTGGATCTACAAAATCCGTCCCGCTAATCTCGATGACATCGACGATCTGATGGATGCCGATGAATACGAAGACTCTGTCGGCTGATTACTGGCTACGCCTGATCGCAAATCAGCATCAGCTAGCCGCCTGAGCCAGTCACACAAGCAATACACGCAACAAAAGACACCCCATGTCCCCACGCCATCGTTGTGATGGTCAGAAACATGGGGTGTCTTTATATGATCAATCACCACACAAGCATTGCCTGACTCGCACACAGCACATTCACAAAAACAGTCAATCACCTGCAATTCGCCCTGCAAAAACGAAATCCACCCATCTGCCTGCGCTATACTACGCGGCTGCTTATGGGTCCATGCCCGCAAGCAACTCCCTTTTTTGTTCTTGCTTTAGGAATACACCATCATGAGTCTCCCCCGCCTGCGCATCAAAAAACGTGAACAACAGCGGATTCGGGATGGCCATCTTTGGGTCTATTCCAACGAAATTGACACCACTGCAACCCCGCTACGCAGTATCCAAGGCAACATGGTTCACCTCGAAGATTATCGCGGTCATTTTTTGGGAACAGCCAGTTTTAACGCGCAAGCGCTGATTTGCGCCCGACTGCTCGATACCGCAGAACGTGACGAACTTGACGTGGCCTTTTTTGTTGATCGGATCAAAACCGCCTTATCGCTGCGCGAGATGGTGTTCTTTGAGCCATGCTATCGCTTGGTGTATGGCGAAGGTGACATGCTGGCGGGGTTGGTGATTGATCGCTTCGAAAACACAGTCGTAGTGCAAATTGGCACACAAGCCATCGAAGCGGCGCGTCCTGCCTTGATCGAGGCATTACAACAAATTTTTGGCGATACTCTCTCTATCGTGTTCCGTAACGATGGCAAAGGTCGCGGCATGGAAGGTCTAAACGAATACGTCGAAACCGTTGGTCCAGCCGTTGATGCACTGCACCTGACCGAAAACAACGTCCGCTTTAGCGCGCCTTTAGATGGCCAAAAAACCGGCTGGTTCTATGATCACCGTGCTGGTCGTCAATGGCTCAATCAATGCGCCAAAGGCAAAACCGTACTTGACCTGTTTTCGTATATTGGTGGTTGGGGTGTACAAGCAGCAGCGCATGGTGCAACGGCTGTCACTTGCGTTGATGCCTCCGCACCCGCTGGTGTCGCACTGTTGGCCAACGCCAAACAAAACAACTTGGATCAAGTCAGCTTTGTCGAATCAGATGCCTTTGACTGGCTCAAACAGCCGGTCGAGCAGCAGTTTGATGTGGTGGTGATTGATCCGCCTGCACTGATCCAAAAACGCCGTGATTTCGAGCAAGGCCGTCAAGCCTATTTTGTGCTTAACGAAGGCGCGATTGGACGGGTCAAAGATGGTGGCTTACTGATCACTGCCTCTTGCTCACTCCACCTGCATCGTGACGAACTGATTCGGATTATTCAGCAAGTGGCACGTCGCCAGAACAAACATATCCAGTTTGTGCACGAAGCGCATCCAGCCGCAGATCATCCACAACTGCTGGCCATGAACGAATCGGCTTATCTGAAGTGCTTGATGTTCCGTGTTAGCAATCTAGACAGTACGCCTGCGGCCTGAGCCGATTTAATCTTTTTTTATATGTTGTGGAGATGCCATTATGCGCTGGCTGCAAGTTCGATTTGAAGTGACCAAGCAAGACGTCGAATTGGTCGAAACCCTGCTTGAAACCCTCGGTGCAGCTAGCGTGATTTTGGATGATGCCGCAGATCAACCGCTGCTCGAACCCTTACCGGGCGAAACGCCGATTTGGGATAAAGTCATTGTCACCGGCTTGTTTACCGATGACGAAGACAGCCCAATTGATCCCGATATGATCGAGAACTTTGTTAAGGCACAAGCACCCACCGTACGGGCTTTTCATGACTATGTCGAAGAACAAGTCTGGGAACGCGCATGGATGGATCATTACGAACCGATCCAATGTGGCGAGCGTTTGTGGATTGTGCCGGAATGGTTAGAGCCACCTAATCCCAATGCGGTTAACCTGATGCTTGATCCGGGTTTGGCGTTTGGTACTGGCAATCACGCCTCAACGTTTTTGTGTCTACAATGGCTAGATGGCGAAGATCTTGCAGGAAAAACAGTCATCGACTTTGGCTGTGGTTCAGGTATTTTAGGGATAGCAGCACTCTTGCTCGGTGCCGAACGCGTTTATGCCACTGACATCGACCCCCAAGCCATTTTGGCCACTCGCCAAAATGCCGAAGTCAACGGTGTCTCAGATCGCCTCTGGACCGATCTACCGGAGGCATTTGATCAGCAATTGCCCGACCTCAAAGCAGATGTTATTGTTGCAAATATTTTAGCCGGTCCACTGGCCAGCCTCGCCCCAGAATTCGCTCGTCGTGCCAACACCGATACCCGTATCGCCTTGGCAGGTCTCATTAGCGAACAAGTGGAAGGTTTAAGAGAGACCTACGCACCGTGGTTCAATTTAAGTGAACTGGCCATGCGTGAAGAAAACTGGTGTCGCTTGTCTGGTACGCGTCACCAGCACTAAATCCGGATGGTACGGAATAACAACAGGAGTTGTGGGATGACCGCTCAAAAAACTCGGTGCCCGTTTTGTGAAAGCGTGTTTGCCGTAACGGCAGAGCAACTGGCCGCTCGTGGTGGCCATGTTCGTTGTGGCAAATGCTTTCAAGTATTTAAAGCCGACGATCAACTGGTCAACGAAGAAGCTGCCCAGCAGCAACCACAGTCCGAAGATGTGCTGTTTGACTATCTTGATCAATCAGCACAAAAAGACAGCGCCAATAAAGACGACGTGACATGGGCCGGACAAGCCCCTGTAGCCAACAACCCACCGCCCGTCGATCATAGTCAACATCAAGCAGATGCGCTTGAACGTCCAACAGATATGGACGACGACTTTGAAGGCTTGTTCTCAAGCTTGGCCCCAGTCGAAATAGACCCTAACGAAAATTTTGCTCAACGTGGTTTGACACCCCAAGACGTGGCAGACACGATTACCGCACCTGAGCCAATCAAGCCTGCGGCAAGTATTGAGCCGATTGCAGCAACCATCAGCACCAGTCAAAGCATGCCAGCAAGCCCTGCTACCATTCAGGCATTGTTTAACGACGACCCTATTGCAGATCGCACAGTCAAACCCAAAATGATGGGCGGCCTAAAACTCGACTCCGAGTTTAGTGACATGTTCTTGGGCGACAAATCACGCGAAATGGATGCCCTCAAGCGCGACGAACTCACCAGCGTTGACAAGCTACATGCAGCGGCTGACGAAAGCTGGGTTGAAGATCTACTCAAAGATGATCCTGTGCCGGTCGCAGCGTCCATGCATCAACCGGCGGCGGCCGCCAAAAAGCCAACCACACCAGTACCGCAAGCAAAAAGTCAAAAAAAACCGGTTAACACCAAAATCGCGCTGCCACCAAGCGAGATTGCCGAAGACATTCCGGTCGGAGAGCAACTGGCCGGCTCCAGCACACGCACTCCCACCTCTGATGACGAAGATCTGCTCAGCTACCTGAGTCGTACTGGTGTTGCTTCTGGCGATGATGTCAATCATGCACCGGCAGCAGTCAAGCCTCGCAAGGGCCAGCAACATGCAGCACCAATGCCTGCAAGCCATCGGGTTCTTAAACCAACCAAACAATCATTCTCACCCGCTTATTTTATTAGCTGGGGCTTGATGTGTTTGTTGATGCTGGTCCTACTGATCGGCCAGTACCTTTATTTTAGCTTTGACCGACTAGCCAGCGACCCGCAGCACTATGCACAAATGCGCAAACTGTGCGCCATAGTCGGTTGCCGTGTGCCATTGATTGACATTGATCTGATCAAGACCAGCAAAATCAAAGCACAGCGTAGCCCTAACAATCGCGCGCATACACGCTTCTCGTTGACCCTAACCAACACCGCCACCGAAACGCAGCCAATGCCACCGCTTAAACTCTTGTTGCTTAAAGACGGTGAAGTCACTGCCGGTCAAGTGATTCGTCCTGCTGACTATCTCACCGGTGCTTTGGCTGGCCTCAATCGTATGCCGCCTAATACGCCGATCAAGGTTTCTTTTGATATCAACATTACGCGCAGCAAAGTAGGAACCTTCGCGATTGACCCAAGCTTTTGATGCTCACCGGCTGATCTAGCAAAAATTGGCGTAAAAAGCAGCGTGGCATTGCTGCAAGGCAGCATCGGTGGTGGTATGATGCACGCCCGCGCCGTCTCAGGTCTGCTGTGGTTCGTCGATGCACTGCGCATAGGCTCGAAATCAGTGCGCATTTGATGATTAAATCCATCTTATCGTTGCTCATCATCATTGCTGAGCAACCAACACGATGTTTGATCAATTTGAATGCCCTACCTTGTCTCACTGGTTTTTGCCAATGACATAAATTCGTGCCAAATGCACGCTGATTGCTGATTTTTCAGCATATCTACCGTATCGACACTGACCCAGTACACCTTTGGCACCTGTATGTGATTTCGTTTCGGATCTAGACCCATGAACAGCAAATCTCCTGTTTTCAACGCCCAGTCAGATGTGGCCCTGCGCCTACATGTCGAACGTGCCGTTCGTCATTACTTTGCCCAACTGCAAGGCGAACAACCATCAATGGTCTATGATCTGGTTTTGGCGGAAATGGAAAAGCCGCTGCTGTCTGTCGTCCTTGAGTACACCCGCGGCAACCAGACTCGTGCTGCCGAAATTTTGGGCCTAAACCGCGGAACATTGCGTAAAAAGCTCAAAACTCATGGCCTGATGAGCGAGTAATCGCACAGCTGCCCACGGACCGGAAAATACACTAGGATTTTCCGGTCTTTTCATTTTTGATCCTCTTTTTTTTGATAACGGGTTTTTTCTTATGACCGTCTCTCGCGCCTTAATTTCCGTCTCAGACAAAACCGGCATCGTCGAGTTTGCTCGCCAACTGGTTGCACTTAACGTCGAACTGCTGTCAACGGGTGGCACCTATAAGCTACTTAAAGACAATCATATTGCCGTTGTTGAAGTCTCTGAGCATACGGGCTTTCCAGAGATGATGGATGGTCGAGTCAAAACCCTACATCCCAAGATTCATGGTGGTATTTTGGCCCGTCGTGGCATTGATGAAGCCGTCATGGCGGATCACGACATTGCACCGATTGATCTGGTCGTGGTTAACCTGTATCCGTTTGCTCAGACCGTCGCCAAGCCAAACTGCGCGTTAGATGATGCGATTGAAAACATCGATATTGGCGGCCCAACCATGGTACGCGCTGCGGCCAAAAATCACGCCTCCGTCGGCATTGTGGTCAATGCCAGCGACTATGACCGTGTGATTACCGAAATCAAAACCGACGGTAGCCTGTCACACGCGACTCGTTTTGATCTGGCGGTCAAAGCTTTTGAACATACCGCCCAATATGACGGTATGATCGCCCAATACTTAGGCGCGCGGGTCGGCAAAACCGAAGACCAACCAGCAGACCAATTTGCCCGTACCTTTAACCTACAATTGGCCAAAGCCCAAGACCTGCGTTACGGCGAAAACCCGCACCAGTCTGCGGCGTTCTACATTGACCCCACTGCACGCGAAGCCTCGGTTGCCACATCCAAGCAACTACAAGGCAAAGAACTATCCTATAACAACATTGCCGACACCGATGCAGCGCTTGAGTGTGTCAAATCATTTGCCAAGCCAGCCTGTGTGATCGTCAAGCATGCCAACCCGTGTGGCGTGTCTGTGTCTTTAGATGGTATCAAAACTGCTTACGATCTGGCCTATGCCACCGATCCAGAATCAGCGTTTGGCGGCATTATCGCCTTTAACCGTCCGCTGGATTGCGCCACCGCCAAGGCCATTATCGACCGTCAGTTTGTCGAAGTCATCATTGCACCAAGCATCGAAGACGGCGTCCTCGACATCACCAGTGCCAAACAAAATGTGCGCGTGTTGATCTGTGGCGAACTGCCAGACATCAACAATCGCGTCAGCCAATTTGACTTTAAACGCGTCAACGGTGGCCTATTGGTGCAAGACCAAGATCTGGGCATGATCAAAGACACTGACCTGAAGATCGTGACCAAACGCGCCCCAACCGAAGCCGAAATTCACGACCTGATCTTTGCATGGAAAGTGGCCAAATACGTCAAGTCCAACGCGATTGTGTATGCCAAAGATCGTCAAACCGTCGGTATCGGTGCAGGCCAAATGAGCCGCGTCAACTCAGCGCGTATTGCTGCAATCAAAGCCGAACATGCGGGTCTGGTTGTACAAGGTGCGGTCATGGCGTCAGATGCCTTCTTCCCGTTCCGCGATGGTATTGATAATGCGGCTGCGGTCGGGATCTCTTGCATCATCCAACCCGGTGGTTCAATGCGTGATGCTGAAACCATTGCTGCTGCTGACGAACACGGCATTGCCATGGTGTTTACCGGCATGCGTCATTTCCGCCATTAATCTAAAAAAGGATTTTGACAATGAATATTCTGATTCTAGGCTCAGGTGGTCGTGAACATGCGCTGGCATGGAAATGCGCCCAAGACGAATTTGTACAAAATGTATTTGTCGCACCGGGTAATGCAGGCACGACGCTTGAAGCCAAATGCCAAAACGTGGCGATCGATATTTTAGATAATGCTGCAATTATCGACTTTGCCCAAAAAAATGGCATTGCCCTGATCATTGTTGGCCCAGAAGCACCACTGGTCAACGGCGTGGTGAATACCTGTCGAGAGGCTGGCCTAAACATCTGGGGACCCACCCAATTTGCAGCGCAGCTTGAAGGCTCCAAGGCATTTGCCAAGCACTTCTTACAGCGTCATGACATCCCAACCGCATTTTATGACGTGTTTACCGAAGTCGATGAAGCAAAAGCCTATATCGCCAAGCATGGTGCACCGATTGTCATTAAGGCAGATGGCCTCGCTGCGGGTAAAGGCGTGATCGTCGCCATGACCCTTGACGAAGCCTACGCCGCTATCGACGATATGCTATCAGGCAATAAATTTGGCGATGCCGGATCACGAGTGGTGGTTGAGCAGTTTTTGGATGGCGAAGAAGCCAGCTTTATCTGCATGATCGATGGTCACAACATCTTGCCGATGGCCACTAGTCAAGACCACAAACGGATTGGCGAAGGTGACACCGGCCCTAATACCGGCGGTATGGGTGCGTACTCACCCGCCCCTGTGGTCACATCGGAAGTGTTTGATCGAGTGATGAACACCATCATGCGGCCAACCGTTGATGGTATGGCAGCAGATGGCCATCCCTACACCGGCTTTTTGTATGCTGGCTTGATGATTGATGGCGAAGGCACACCACGTGTCATCGAGTTTAACTGTCGCTTTGGTGACCCTGAAACACAACCGATCATGATGCGCTTGCAATCCTCATTGATTGAGTTGGTCCAAGCAGGTCTAGCAGGTGAGCTACCCTCGCATGCCGACTGGGACAGCCGCACCTCAATTGGCATTGTCTTGGCTGCCGAAGGTTATCCAGAAACCGTCCGCACTGGTGATGTCATTTCTGGTCTTGGCAACTCGCCTGAAGGTGTCAAAATTTTTCATGCTGGCACTGCGACTAAAGACGGATTGACCGTGACCAGTGGTGGTCGTGTATTGTGTGTCACAGCATTGGGCGATAGCGTCCTTGAAGCGCAGACCACTGCACTTGAAGGCTGTGGTCATGTGCATTTTCATGGCATGCAGTACCGCAGTGATATTGGCTACCGCGCCATTGCGCGTGAACAAAGCCAATAATAGCGAGCACCAGCAGATGCGGTACAGCGTTGTACCGTATCTGACTTTTAGGTCATCGCATGACATTCTACAGGCGGCATGCTTTAGAATGCTCACGCAAAACCCATTGCACTTGGTTGTAATCGACCTCATAGTCAGCTAAGGCATATTTTTTGATGCGACATCAACCGCATGCCTGTCATCTCGCCCTTTATTGAGGAATGACCGATTCCATGTCCGATTCTTCTGACAAGCTCGATGAACTCAAAACCACCGCCTTTGATCGACGTATGTCTCTGGCGCGGGCTTCCTTACTTGCCGGTACGCGCTGGGCCACTGCCAATGCAGGCTCAATGTTTGCCAGCGAAGAAAACCGCGACCGTAAACGCAAACAAGTGATGAGCGAACAAGCCCAATACTTGGTGCAAGAGATCGGTAAGCTCAAAGGATCAATCGTTAAAATCGGTCAAATGATGGCCCTTTATGGCGAACATTTTTTACCACCCGAAATCACCACCGCGCTGCACTCGCTAAACAATGACACCACGGCCCTATCATGGAACGCGATTGAAACACAATTGCGTCGCCAACTGGGTGATCGCTTAGACCTACTCACGGTTGATCAAGAGCCACTGGGCACCGCCTCACTTGCACAAGTCCATCGTGCCGTGCGCAAATCTGACGGCCTAGAATTGGTTCTCAAAATTCAATATCCTGGTGTAGCAGAAGCCATTGACTCCGACCTAAGTCTGTTTCGCAACATGCTTAAACTGACGCGGATGGTGCCGCAAACCCGCGAGTTTGAAGAATGGTTTGAAGAAGTCCGCGAAATGATGCACCGCGAAGTCGACTACGACATGGAAGCCGCCACTACCGAACGCTTCCGTCAGCGCTTAATTGATGACCCGCGTTACATCGTGCCACAAATCATTCCCGAACTATGCGCAGATAAAGTGCTGTGCATGACCTTTGAACGTGGTGTGCCGATTAACAGCGCGGTCATGCTGTCCCTACCTCAAGCACGTCGCAATGCATTGGGTGAAGCCTCCATCGAAATCGCCATTCGCGAAATATTTGAATGGGACGAGATGCAGACTGATCCAAACTTTGGCAATTATTTGGTTCGACTGGGCAATGGCAAAGACGTTCTCGATCGGATTATCTTGCTCGATTTTGGCGCGATTCGTGGTTTTGATCCTAACTTGCTTAAGGTTGCGCGTGGCTTAATCACCGCCGGTTATCATCATGATAAAGCGCAAATGATCGAAGCCATGCAAGGCTATAGCTTTTTTGATCAAATGCCCCAAGATGTCAAACCAGGGATGGCTGATGTGTTCATGCTGGCGACCGAGCCATTTACCGCGCCCAGCAATAATCCTGATGCACCAGCCGAAGCATTTGACGATAAAGGCTTTTATGTCTGGAAAAACAGCCAACTGCATGGCCGTGTGATCAAAAAAGCCGGTGAATCAATGGCCTCGCGCTATTTTTCGGTTCCACCAAAAGAGTTTATGTTTATTAGTCGTAAGTTTATTGGTGCTTATACCTTTATGACGGTGATTGATGCCCATACCGATGTGCGCAGTATGGTTGGGCGGTATGTGACGTAAGCTGCAAAAAAGGCCAGATCATCAATCTGGCCTTTTTTTACTAGCGAGAATTCATGTCGAACTAGAATGAGATCATTTGAGTAATACAACCTTTTTTACATGCCAAAAATTTTCACCTGCTGACTGAAAATACTCAGATTTAAGTGTTACTCTGGCTTTTTGATCAATATGTAACTCGTCTTTATCACCGAGTTTATTTGCCCAAATCTCACAAATTTTTGCAGAAGAACACACCGCTTGAATCGTCTCACCACCAGATTTATCAATCGACACATAACAGGCATCCTCCCCACAGCCAAACGAACTAACATAGGCGTTAATTGTCATCACCTTGCCTTTGGGTATCCCCGCATGCACCATGCTTGAACAAGCCATCAGTGCCAATATGCTTAACATACGAATCATAAAACTTCCTTTATAAAAAATTCACTTAATAATTAAACCAAAACGATCACTATCAGAGCTGCTCTGTTAACACATCAAATTATCCTAATAATCTTTAAAAATAAACCCGCTCGGTTAACTTTTATCACAATAAAAAACCGGCCATCAAGACCGGTTTTTTGCATCAAGCGACCAATTAAGCTGGTTCAGCCTGATCTTCCATCACTTCTAGTACCAAACCTGCTTCGTTTTCGCCGACAGTCACTTTGACCGTGCCACCGTTTTCTAGATCACCAAACAGGATCTTTTCGGCCAGTGGTTTTTTTAGCTCATCTTGGATCAGGCGTTGCATTGGGCGCGCACCCATTAAGCGATCATAGCCACGCTCGGCCAGCCACAGACGGGCATCTTCCTCCACTTCAAGCACGACTTTTTTGTCATCCAGTTGCGCTTGAAGCTCGGTCAAGAACTTATCAACCACCGAATCCACCACATTGTTTTGCAATGATTTAAACTGAATCACAGCATCCAAACGGTTACGGAATTCTGGTGAGAACGCCCGCTTCATCGCTTCGGTATTATCACCGCTGTGATCTTGCAGGGTAAAACCGATGCTCGAACGGCTAATGCTCTCTGCACCGATATTGGTGGTCATGACCAACACCACATGACGGAAGTCGGTTTTGCGACCGTTGTTGTCGGTCAGCGTGCCATGATCCATCACTTGCAACAGCAGATTAAACACGTCCGGATGCGCTTTTTCGATCTCATCAAGCAACAACACACAGTGCGGATGCTTATTGACTGAATCGGTCAGCAGGCCACCTTGATCAAAGCCGACATAACCCGGAGGCGCACCGATCAGACGCGATACGGTATGGCGC